>NZ_JBXAWH010000010.1:0-262715 GCF_057291635.1 Pseudomonas sp. 1L-C-7-B-C1
CGAGCAAGCTCACTCCTACAATTTGTGGCGTAGCCGACATCTGCGTCGGGCGCAAATCCACTGTAGGAGCAATCGGAGGTTACGACGGTCGCGAACGCGGCGGGTCTGTGACATGAATGTCGGCTGACACACCGCAATCGCGAGCAAGCTCACTCCTACAATTTGTGGCGTAGCCGACATCTGCGTCGGGCGCAAATCCACTGTAGGAGCAATCGGAGGTTACGACGGTCGCGAAGTCGGTGGATCTGTGACATGGATGTCGGCTGACCCACCGCAATCGCGAGCAAGCTCACTCCTACAATTTGTGGCGTAGCCGACATCTGCGTCGGGCGCAAATCCACTGTAGGAGCAATCGGAGGTTACGACGGTCGCGAAGGCGGTGGGTCTGTGACATGGATGTTGGCTGACACCCCCCAGCGCGTTCCTACGCCTCCAAAAGACAACGGACCTAAGCCGTAGCCTGCAACCCCGCCAGCACCAGCCGCTGATACAGCTCTTCTCGCAGTCCCTGTGGATGATCAAGGCCCATGCGCTGCAGATGCTCGGGATAAGCGCTCGCGTCAGGGGCCTCAAGCGTGGCCTTGCCCAGCTCGATGATTTCTGTGAGCTTGAACTTGCTCTTCAGCCAGTTCAGCGCGCGCAGCAGATCGCGCTCTTCAGCCGTAAAATCGCTGCCCAACGGGTACTCGATGAACAGCGACGGGAACTGGTCGCGGATGTCCTTCAGCCGCTCGGGCGTGTTCTGGCTGAACAGCGGATCAAGGCGGAAATCCTTCGGCAGCTTGCCGGCCTTTTGCGCCTGATCGATCAGGCCCGGCTGGAAGCGTGAATCGCTGATATTGAGCAGCGCTTCGATCACTGCGGCATCCGTCCTGCCGCGCAGATCGGCAATTCCGTATTCGGTAACGACGATGTCGCGCAGATGCCTGGGAATCGTCGTGTGCGCATAGTCCCAGACGATGTTGGAACTGACCTCCCCGCCCGATTCACGCCAGCTGCGCAGGATCAGCACGGAGCGCGCGCCTTCCAGCGCATGGCCCTGAGCGACGAAGTTGTACTGCCCGCCGACACCGCTGACCACCCGGCCATCAGCCAACTGATCTGAAACCGCTGCGCCCAGCAACGTGACCGTGAAACAACTGTTGATGAATCGCGCATCCCGCCGTTGCAGGCGCTTGAGCGTCTCATTGCCGTATAGCTCGTTGATGTAGCTGATCGCAGTCATGTTGATCTGCGCGATCTGCGCCGGGGTGAATTCCCGCAGCCGCTCATAGAAGCTGCGCGGGCCGAGAAAAAAGCCGCCGTGAATCAACACGCCGTCGCTGTAAACCGATTCGTCCAGAACCCCGTCGTTGGCCATTTGCTGCAGCTCGACGTCGGCGTACACCTTGCGCCGGATGATTCCCGCATCCAGCAGCACCAGCAGACCGTTGACCAGCATTTCGCTGCAGCCATAAAGCCCGGTGGCGAAGGGCATCACCCCGCCTTGCGCCTCGATCAACGGCTTCCAGGTAGAGATCCCGTCCAGCTCGGCCAGGCATGCGCGATAGGTTTCGTTATCGGCCTGGCGCGCAAGCAAGGCGGCGGTCAGGGCGTCGCCCATCGAGCCGATGCCGATCTGCAACGTCCCGCCGTCGCGCACCAGCATGCTCGCGTACAAGCCAATGAAATGATCCTGAATGCCGACCGGCATGTTCGGCGTCGAGAACAGCGTGCTGCGTTCTTCGTACTCGATCAGGAGGTCGAAGGTGTCGAGGCCGACCTCGGCATCGCCCTGCATATACGGCAGATCCGAGTGGACGTGGCCCAGCACCAGAATGCGTTCGCCCGCCGCACGGCGTTTTTCCACCAGGGGCAGCAGGTCAAGAGTGATGTCGGGATTGCAGCTCAGGCTGAGGTGATCGGGCCGTTGCGGGTCGCGGGCGATCAATTGTGCGATCAGATTCAAACCATTGGCATTGATATCCCGCGCAGCGTGGCTGTAGTTGCTGCTGACGTAATCCTGCTGAGCTTCGACGCTGCCCAACAGGCTGCCGGGTTGCATGAAGAACTGCTGAACGTGAATGTTGGGTGGGAGGTCGTCCCTGCGCAGGTCGGTGAGGAAATCCAGCTCCGGGTAGTCGTCGAAGACGCGCTCCAGAAAGGGCTCCAGGAACCTTCCCTGCAAGCCGTCGCCGCCATCGGGTCGCCCAAGGCACAGCGCGGTGTAGATAGTGAGATACCGATCGGGCAGCGATTTGATTCGGGTGTACAACGCGTTGGCGAAGCGATTGGGCTTGCCCAAACCCAGCGGCATACCCATATGGATGTGTGCCGGCAACTCGGCCAGCACGTGATCGACAGCTTGCTCGATCGAGCAGGAATGCGGCATCCGGCCTCTCCTGGTTTTGTTATTTGATAGCGGTTGGACCGGGCCTTCAGGGGATTTGCTGCATTGCGCCGCTTGCGCCCTTAAACACGACTGCCAGTCGGCGACTCAATCCCGCTTTGTCTCGATCTCTACCAGCTTGTCCTCGATAAACCGCAGGTGTTGTTTTGCACCGTTACGAGGGCCATACGCCCACAAACTAACCTTCGCAAAGCCGAGCCTGGGTACGCCATTGCTTCGCAGCGCAGGCATTTGATCAACACTGCTGTCAGGCGCTCCACACTTCTGACGGACCACGTCGGCGGTGTCGCCCAGACTGATAAGCGCCGTGCCGCAGCGCATGGTCGCGTCAGCAGTATCGGCGAAGAGCAAGACGGCCAGGCCGAGGACGATCAGTTTTCGGTTAATCATATTGATGATCAGAAATTCGCCGGCGTGGCCGCGCTGATGAGTCGCGCAGGGACGTCGTACGGGTTGCGAAAGCGATGCGGCCGGGAGCTCTCGAAGTAGTAACTGTCGCCCTCTTCGAGCACGTAGGTGTCCAGACCGATCACTAGCTCAAGACGGCCTTCGACCAGAATCCCGGTCTCCTCGCCCTCGTGAACGAGCATCTCAACGCCGGTGTCCGCGCCCGGCGGATAGACCTCGGAAAGAAACGCAATGGCCCGGCCCGGATGGGATTTGCCGACCAGTTTCATGGTCACGGCACCGTCCGAGATATCGATCAGTTCACTGGCTTTGTAGACCACTTGGGTCGGATTTTCGGGTTCGAGCTCTTCGGAAAAGAACTCCACCATGGACATCGGTATGCCGCCCAGCACCTTGCGCAACGAGCTGATCGAAGGGCTGACGCTGTTCTTCTCGATCATGGAGATGGTGCTGTTGGTCACGCCCGCTCGTTTGGCGAGTTCACGCTGGGACAGACCTTTGAGTTTACGAATGGATTGCAGTCGTTCACCGACGTCCAATGCGGCAGTCCTCCTGATAATCAAGTTGAGTCAAGTGGCCGCCATCATGGCAACAGCGTTCAGTATTTACAACACTTGAGCCCATGGCCGGATCGGCAAAGGGACTGGCGGCCAAGACTGACCGCCTATGGGTGGTTTACACAGTTGGCGAATGGCGATCAGGCCCCGGTATAGAACCTGGGCACGCGCTTGAGATTGCAAAGAATTTGATAAGGAATCATGTCTGCGCTGGATGCAAGGTCGCTGATGAGAATGTTTTTCCCCCACAGTTCGACGCGGCTGCCCAGCCCTGCGCCCGGCACGTCGGTGAGGTCCACGCAGAGCATGTCCATCGACACACGCCCGAGCAACTGGCTGCGATGGCCGTCGACCATCACGGAAGTGCCGGTGGGCGCCTGGCGCGGATAGCCGTCGGCATAGCCCATCGCGACCACACCGATGCGCATATTTCGTTCGGCGATGAATGTACCGCCGTAGCCCACTGGCTCGCCGACAGGCAGATCGCGCACGCAGATGACCTGGGACTCCAGGGTCATGACCGGCTGCAAACGATCGGCGACCGATTGCGGCTGCTCGAACGGCGTCGCGCCGTAGAGCATGATGCCCGGACGCACCCAGTCACTCGGCACGCTGGGCCAGCCCATAACACTGGGGGAATTGCGCAGGCTGACTTCGGCGGTCAGGCCGGCGCGCGCCGATTGGAAAATCGCCACTTGCTCGTCGGTGCGCGCGCTGTCGAGTTCGTCGGCGCGGGCGAAGTGGGTCATCAGGACAATTTTCGCGGCCTTGCCGCTGTTCAGCAGCCGCCGATGGGCCGCCTGAAAATCCGCCGGGTGAATGCCGACGCGATGCATGCCTGAATCCATCTTCAGCCATACATTCAGCGGCTTGCCGAGGGCGGTTTGCTCGATGACGTCGAGTTGCCAGATGGAATGCACCACGCACCAGAAATCATGCTCGACCATCAGCGCCAGTTCGTCGGCTTCAAAGAAGCCTTCCAACAGCAAAATGGGCGCTTTGATGCCGGCCTGACGCAGCTCCAGCGCTTCTTCGATGCAGGCTACGGCAAAGCCGTCGGCTTCAAATTCCAGTGCCTGTGCAACTCGCACCGCACCATGGCCGTAGGCATCCGCTTTGATAACGGCAAGAGCCCTCGCGCCAGCGGTGTCACGCGCCAATTGGTAGTTGTGGCGCAGGGCTTGAAGGTCGATAAGGGCGCGGGCTGGACGCATGGTGGGGCTTCTTGTTGGTCAATAAATGGATATAGGTGAGTCAGCTATGGCAGCGCCGCAACCACCGACAGTTCAACCAGAATCTCCGGCTCACACAGCTTCGCTTCAACTGTCGCACGTGCAGGCGCAAGGCCTCTTGGCAGCCATGTGTCCCAGACACTGTTCATGCCGGCAAAGTGCGCGTCGATGTCTTTCAGGTAAATGGTCACCGACAGTATGCGGGTCTTGTCGGTACCGGCCAGGTCCAGCAATCGCTCGATGTTGTGGAGCGTCTCGCGGGTCTGTTGCTCGATACCCCCTGCCATGTCGTCGGCCACTTGCCCGGCAAGGTAAACGGTGCCGTTATGGACGACCAACTGGCTCATGCGCTCATTGGTGAGCTGGCGCTGAATGGACATGTTTTGCGATCTCCCTGGAACTGCCATAACGAGAAATATCGAGGCCTTCAGCACTGATCTGCGGTGTTTTGCGCGCGATCAGGTCAGCCAGCAATCTGCCTGATCCGCAGGCCATCGTCCAACCCAACGTGCCATGGCCGGTGTTGAGGAACAGATTGCGATAGGGCGTGGCGCCCACGATGGGCGTTCCGTCCGGCGTGGTCGGGCGCAGGCCGGTCCAGAAGCTGGCCTGCTGCAGGTCGCCGCCGTGAGGATAAAGGTCGTTGACGATCATCTCCAGGGTTTCGCGGCGACGGGGATTGAGCGACAGGTCGAAGCCCGCGATCTCGGCCATTCCGCCCACACGAATGCGGTTGTCGAAGCGGGTAATCGCGACCTTGTAGGTCTCGTCCAGGATGGTCGACGTCGGCGCCATCGCCGGGTCGGTGATTGGCACCGTCAGCGAATAGCCCTTGAGCGGATACACCGGCGCCTTGATGCCAAGCGGCTTGAGCAATTGCGGCGAGTAGCTGCCGAGGGCCAGCACGTAGCGGTCGGCTGTTTCGAGCTTGCCGTTGATGCGCACGCCATTGATGGTGTCGCCAGCGAAATCAATGGACTCGATGGACTGGCCGAAGCGGAACTCAACGCCCAGCTTCACGCACATCTCGGCCAGACGCGTGGTGAACAGCTGGCAGTCACCGGTCTGATCGTTCGGAAGGCGCAGCGCGCCGCTGAGGATGTTGCTGACGCTGGCCAACGCCGGTTCAACCCGGGCAATGCCTTCGCGGTCGAGCACTTCATAGGGCACGCCGGCCTGTTCGAGAACAGCGATGTCCTTGGCGGCGTTATCCAGCTGTTCCTGAGTGCGAAACAACTGAGTCGTGCCCAGGCTGCGGCCCTCGTAGGCAATGCCGGTCTCGGCACGCAGCTCATCGAGGCAGTCGCGGCTGTATTCGGAGAGGCGAACCATGCGCTCTTTGTTCACGGCGTAGCGGTTCTGGGTGCAGTTGCGCAGCATCTGCGCCATCCACAGGTACTGATCAATATCCGCCGTGGCTTTGATGGCCAGCGGCGCATGGCGCTGCAGCAACCATTTAAGCGCCTTGAGCGGCACACCCGGCGCCGCCCATGGCGAAGCGTAGCCCGGCGACACCTGCCCGGCGTTAGCGAAACTGGTTTCCATGGCAGCGGCCGGTTGACGGTCAACGACCGTCACCTCGAAGCCCGCACGCGCCAGGTAATACGCACTGGTGGTACCGATTACGCCACTTCCAAGGACCAGAACGCGCATGTTGATTTCCTCATCGCGGATATCCGCTGACGTTTTCAAGTTTTAAGCAAGGATGTGCGCAGTATAAAAAGGCCTGAGCAGTGCTTTTGACTATATAAACGCCTATATTCGGCATTTCTTCTCGGCAACCGACGCTTTGGCAGAGGGCTCTTCGATGCGTACCCAGCACCAGTCCAAACGCGAGCTGGACAAGATCGACCGCAACATCCTGCGCATCCTGCAAAACGACGGCCGGATCTCCTTCACCGAACTGGGCGAACGGGTCGGACTGTCTACCACGCCGTGTACGGAGCGGGTCCGGCGTCTGGAGCGTGAAGGCATCATCATGGGCTACAACGCCCGCCTCAATCCGCAGAACCTTAAAGCCAGTTTGTTGGTGTTCGTCGAGATCAGCCTGGACTACAAGTCTGGCGACACCTTTGAAGAATTCCGCCGCGCGGTGCTCAAACTGCCCCATGTGCTGGAATGCCATCTGGTGTCAGGGGATTTCGACTATCTGGTGAAAGCGCGGATTTCCGAGATGGCGTCGTACCGCAAGCTGCTGGGCGACATCCTGCTCAAGCTGCCCCACGTGCGGGAGTCCAAGAGCTACATCGTGATGGAAGAGGTGAAGGAGAGTTTGTGCCTGCCGATCCCGGAGTGAATACCGGCAGTGAATTGATAGCATCGGGCGGTCGTTACACCAGCACCTGCCGCGTCGAGGCGATGAACTCATGCACCTGTTTCTCGGCGCGAGGGTGAATCAGCACATCAGGGCGGCGGCCGTTGGGGCATGGCAGGGTTTTCGTCGTACCGAACAAGCGGCAAATCAGCGGCCGCTCGTCGTAGACGGTGCAGCCGTGGGGCCCCAGGTGTACGCAGTTCAGCTCGTTAAGCGCCGCTTCCTGCTCGGCCGGAGTCTTGCGGGGCAATCGCGACATCTCTTCTGACGACGTGGTCACCGGCCCACAGCAATCGTGGCAACCCGGCACGCATTCGAACGACGGAATCTGCCGCCGCAGATCGCGGATTGTCTCGCTGTTGCAGCTCATAGCGGCAGTTTTCCCTGTTAAAGGTGGTGATTGTGCCCCAGCGCCGCTGCGACTGACACCCGGCTGATGATCCACCGGCATTTTCTTGCCCGGGCACCCTGACCCCGCTACCCTCCGTAAAATTTTCCAAACAGTGCTCTCGGGATATTCAACATGAATGCTCGGTCTCCCCAGCCCGGATTGTCTGATCACGCGGCCTCTTACTACGCCACCACCCGCCATCCTCAGGCTGACTACCCTGCCCTGCACGGCGAGATCAAAACCGACGTCTGCATCATCGGCGGCGGGTTTTCCGGGCTGAACACGGCGATCGAGCTGGCTGAACGCGGCTTGAAGGTGGTGCTGCTGGAAGCACACAAGATCGGCTGGGGCGCGAGCGGGCGCAACGGCGGGCAACTGATCCGGGGCGTCGGCCACGATGTAGACCAGTTCAGCAATATCATCGGCGAGGACGGCGTTCGTCAGCTCAAGCTGATGGGCCTCGAAGCGGTGGAAATCGTCCGCGAGCGCGTCAACAAATACCAGATCGACTGCGACCTGACCTGGGGCTACTGCGATCTGGCGAACAAGCCCAGGGAATTCGAGGGTTTTGCCAAAGACGCCGAAGAGCTGCGCAGCCTGGGATACCGACACCCGCTTGAATTGATTGAAGCGGGCAACCTCAGTAGCGTCATCGGCTCACCTAACTATGCTGGCGCCATGCTGGACATGGGCTCGGGCCATCTGCATCCGCTGAACCTGGCGCTGGGAGAAGCCGCCATCGCCCAGTCACTGGGCGTGCAGGTGTTCGAACACTCGGCAGCGACGCGCCTGGAATACGGGGCAGAGGTCAATATTCACACAGCCCGGGGTTTAGTGCGCGCCAGTACGCTGGTGCTGGGCTGTAACGCTTATCTCAACGCGCTCGATGAAGAGTTGAGCGGAAAGGTCTTGCCCGCAGGCAGTTACGTCATTGCCACCGAGCCGCTGAGCGAAGAGCTCGCCAGCCAACTGATTCCGCGCAATACCGCGATGTGCGATCAGCGTGTAGCGGTCGATTATTTTCGGCTGTCGGCTGATCGGCGCCTGCTGTTCGGCGGCGCTTGTCACTACTCAGGCCGGGACCCGAGCGACATTGCCGCATACATGCAGCCGAAGATGCTCAAGGTGTTCCCTCAGCTCAAAGACGTGAAAATCGATTTTCAGTGGGGTGGAATGATCGGCATCGGCGCCAACCGCTTGCCGCAGATCGGGCGACTGCACACGCATCCGAACGTGTTCTATGCCCAGGCGTATGCGGGGCACGGGCTGAACGCAACGCATCTGGCCGGGAAGTTACTCGCCGAAGCCATCAGCGGCCAACACAGCGGCGGGTTCGAGCTCTTTGCCAAAGTCCCTCACATCACCTTCCCCGGTGGCAAACATTTGCGCTCGCCGCTGCTGGCGCTGGGTATGTTGTGGCACCGTTTCAAAGAACTGGTGTAACGAAACCCGCCCCTGTGAGGCCGACTGCGTTAAGGGCCTCATTCGCGCCAGAACGGCTTGAGCCCTTCATGGCGTGCCTGCTCGCTGCTCAAACCAATATCCTTCAACTGCTCGTCAGTCAGCTTCAGTAACGCGCGCCGACTGGCTCGGCGATGCTGAAACAGCCCCCACATCCCCAGCCCTTCCGGCGCGTTGATGCGCAAGCCTGCGTCATGCTCACGGACCAGCTCGCCTGCATACAGCGTTAACCGAACATCACTTATTCCGCTCATTTCCAGACACCTCATGGTGGGTTTCGAGTGGATTAATGATGTGTCTGTATGCAAAACCATTACAGATCCAAAGAATTATTATTCTTTGCATACAGATTGGTTTCTTACCGGGCTGAATGCTGTATTTTCCCCACATCTGTATCGGTTACCGATCGTTCCGCATTGTGGGATTACGCCATGACCCTCTACGTCAACCTTGCCGACTTACTCGGCACGCGCATCGAAAACGGCTTTTATCGCCCTGGGGACCGACTGCCCTCGGTGCGTGCGTTGAGTCTTGAGCACGGCGTCAGCCTGAGCACGGTGCAACAGGCGTATCGATTGCTGGAAGACAACGGCCTTGCACTGCCACGCCCCAAGTCCGGGTATTTCGTACCGGCTGACCGCAAGACGCCCGCCCTGCCTGCGATCGGCCGGCCCGCGCAGCGCCCGGTGGAAATCTCCCAGTGGGATCAAGTGCTGGAACTGGCTAGGGCTGCTCCCAGCCCGGACGTGGTTCAACTGGGCCGCGGCATGCCCGACGTCACCAGCCCGACCTTGCGCCCACTGACCCAGGCGCTGGGCAGGATCAGCCGCCGCTCGGACATGCCCGGGCTGTATTACGACAACATCCACGGCCGGCGCTGCCTGAGGGAACAAGTCGCGCGCCTCCTGCTGGATTCCGGCACCAACATCGACCCGGACGACCTGGTGATCACCACCGGCGCTCAGGAAGCGCTGGCGATCTGCATCCGGTCGGTGTGCCAACCGGGCGATATCGTTGCAGTCGACTCGCCGAGCTTTCACGGTGCCATGCAGGCGCTCAAAGGGCTGGGGATGAAAGCCCTGGAAATCCCGACTGACCCGCTCACCGGCATCAGCCTCGAGGCACTGGAGCTGGCGCTGGAACAGTGGCCGATCAAAGCCATTCAACTGACACCGAGCTGCAACAACCCGCTGGGCTACATCATGCCGGAGGACCGCAAACGCGCACTGCTGACTCTCGCACAACGCTTCGATGTGGCGATCATCGAGGACGATGTGTATGGCGACCTGGCCTACACCTACCCTCGCCCGCGCACGATCAAATCCTTCGATGAAGACGGCCGCGTCCTGCTCTGCAGCTCGTTTTCCAAGACGTTGGCGCCGGGATTGCGCGTCGGCTGGGTCGCCCCCGGGCGATACCTCGATCGCGCCCTGCACATGAAATACATCAGCACCGGCTCCACCGCGACCCAGCCGCAACTGGCGATTTCCGATTTTCTCAAGGCCGGGCATTACGAGCCGCATATGCGCCGGATGCGTGGCCAATACCAGCGCAGTCGCGACCTGATGACCGGCTGGGTCACGCGTTATTTCCCAGAGGGCACTCGTGTGAGCCGTCCCCAAGGCGGCTTCATGCTGTGGATCGAATTGCCGGAGGACTTCGACTCGTTGCGCCTGAACCGCGCGTTGCAGGGGCAAGGCGTACAGATTGCCGTGGGCAGCATCTTTTCAGCGTCAGGCAAATACAGAAATTGCCTGCGCATGAACTTCGCCGCCAAACCAACCGCGCAAATCGAAGATGCTGTGCGCAAGGTCGGGGCTGCCACGGCGTTGCTCATGCAGCGGACCGACCCTGCATGACCTTTGCAGCTAAACCTTTTGAAGCTTTTAACCTTTTGGGGCTTTTAACCTTTAGGAGAAAGCGCGGTCATATCGCCATGACTGATTTTCGGATGACCGCGTTGACGAACTTACGGGCGGTGCCCCTCCTTCTGGCTCTCGCCCTCGGCCTCAGCGGTTGTGCGCACACGCCCGCCCCCGATGGCCCGAGTCAGGCGTTGCCGGCGGCGCAGTCCTCGTTCGGCCGCTCGATCATGGCCCAGGCCGCACCTCACGAAGGGCGCTCGGGCTTCCGCCTGCTGCCCAACAG
Source organism: Pseudomonas sp. 1L-C-7-B-C1 (assembly GCF_057291635.1). NCBI lineage: Bacteria > Pseudomonadati > Pseudomonadota > Gammaproteobacteria > Pseudomonadales > Pseudomonadaceae > Pseudomonas > Pseudomonas sp. 1L-C-7-B-C1. The sequence goes on from NZ_JBXAWH010000010.1 coordinate 10,901, forward strand.
CACCGAAGCGTTCATGGCCCGCGCCGAGCTGATTCGCAACGCCAAAACCAGCCTGGACCTGCAGTACTACATCGTTCACGACGGCTTGAGCACCCGGGCGCTGGTTGACGAATTGCTCAAAGCCGCCGATCGCGGCGTTCGCGTGCGCATTCTGCTGGACGACACCACCAGCGACGGGCTGGATGAAGTCATCGCCACACTCGCTGCACACCCAAACATTCAGATTCGCCTGTTCAATCCGCTCAATCTGGGCCGCAGCATGGGCGCCACCCGTAATCTGGGCCGGCTGTTCAATCTGTCCCAACAGCATCGACGCATGCATAACAAGCTGTGGCTGGCCGATGGCGCCGTGGCCATCGTCGGCGGACGCAATCTGGGCGACGAGTATTTCGACGCTGAGCCCAATCTGAATTTCACCGACATCGACATGCTCAGTGTGGGGCCTGTGGCCGAGCAGCTGGGTCACAGCTTCGATCAGTACTGGAACAGCACGCTCAGCAAGCCGATCAACGACTTTCTCTACTGGCCGCCCGACCGTAAGGACCTGACCAAAGCGCGCGCACTGCTGGCCGAGTCGCTGGATCAGGCCCACGTTGAGAAGAAAGCCCTGTATGAACGGCTGATGGACTATCGGACTCACCCGCGCATGAAGACCTGGCTCAATGAGCTGATCTGGGCGCACAACCAGGCGTTGTGGGACGCCCCCACGAAGGTGCTGTCACGGGGCGAGCCTGATCCGCACCTGCTGCTGGCGACCCAACTGAGCCCTGATCTGGGCAACGTGCATAAAGAGCTGATGCTGATCTCGGCCTACTTCGTGCCCGGGCAGGAAGGCTTGGTGTACCTGACCGGGCTCTCCGATAAAGGCGTGTCGGTGAACCTGCTGACGAATTCGCTGGAGGCTACCGATGTGCCCGCAGTGCACGGCGGTTATGCGCCCTACCGCCGCGCGCTGCTGGAACACGGCGTGAAGCTGTTCGAGCTGCGCCGGCAGCCAGGCGACCCGAGCAACGCTCAAGGCAGCGGCCCGAGTTTTCTGCGCACAAACCTGATCAAGGGCGGCTCGGAATCGAGCCTGCACAGCAAGGCGATGATCTTTGATCGACAGAAGATGTTCGTGGGTTCGTTCAATTTCGACCCACGGTCAGTGCTGTGGAACACCGAAGTCGGCGTGCTGGTCGACAGCCCCGAGCTGACCGAATACCTGCGCGAGCTGGCGCTTCAGGGTATGGCGCCGGCCATCAGCTATCAGGTCAAGCTCGAGAATGACCGGTTGGTGTGGGTGACAGAGGACAACGGCAAAATCCATACGCTGTCCAAGGAACCCGGCGACTGGTGGCGCCGGATGAACGCCTGGTTCAGCACGGCCATCGGCCTGGAAAAGATGCTTTAAGCCGACACCACTTGTACCCCGAAAGCCTTGGGGCGCTGGGACAGGATCACCAGCCCCAGCGCGCCAGCCGCCATCAGCAAGGGCAGCGCCTGACCGCTGACCCACTGACTACCAGCGCCAGCCGCCAAAGGGCCGAGCAGGCAACCGATCCCCCAGAGCTGAGCGACGTGGGCATTGGCGCGCACCAGGGCGTCATCGCGGTAGCGCTCGCCAATCAGAATCAGCGAGAGGGTGAACAGCCCGCCAGCGCTGGCGCCGAACAGCACCCACAGCGGCCAGATGGCGAGGGTGTCGACCAGCATCGGAATCGCCAGGCTCGACACCATCAGCACCAGCGCACACCCGGAAAACAGCCGCCGACGCGACACCCTATCGGCCAGCGCGCCAATCGGCAGTTGCAGAAGGGCATCACCGACTACCACGGTGCTGACCATCGCCAAGGCCACTTCGGGCGTATACCCCTGCTGCAGGCAATACACCGGCAGCAAGGTCAGAATCATCGCTTCAAATCCTGCGAACAACGCGATGGCCCATGCAATCGCTGGCAAACTCCGACAGAAGCCGCCGAGATCGCGCAGCGTTACATGGCTGGATTCCGCGCTCGGCGCGCCTGTTCTGCCCAGTAATAACAGCGGTGATACCGCCAACAACAGGGTCCCGACCCAGAACCCGTAATCGGCTTCCGTGCCAATGAAGCCCAGCAGCACCGGCCCGCCCAACTGACTCAGCGCGTAAGAACTGCCATATAGCGCCACCAGCTTGCCGCGCAGCCGTTCGATGACCAGCTGGTTGATCCAGCTTTCGCCGAGCACGAACACAATGGTCAGGATCATGCCGAGCATCAGTCGCAGAACCAGCCAGACCCAGTAATTGGGTAATAACGCCAGTAAACCTACGGAAACCGACCCGGCCCACAGGCACAGCCGCATCAGGTTGGCGGTGCCGAGGTTTGAAGCGAGTCGGCTGGCAAGACTGGCGCCCACCAACACGCCGATCGCGGGCATCGCGGCCATGACGCCGATGGCAAACGCGCCGTAACCCCAGGCTTCCAGCCGCAGCGACACCAGCGGCATGCTCACGCCCAGCGCCAGGCCGACGCTCAACACCGAGGCCAACACAGCGAAATAAGTACCCCAACGCATCACCACGCTCCTGTGGCTCAAAAGGACGAAACGAAACAAAACAGCCGGGCTGTGAGGAAAGCCCGGCTGCTCTGGTTTTCTAACGACTGAGTGTGAAGTTGTGCGGCCCTTTCTTTACAGCTTGATCCAGGTTGCCTTCAGCTCGGTGTATTTATCGAACGCATGCAACGACTTGTCGCGCCCGTTGCCGGACTGCTTGAAGCCACCAAACGGCGCGGTCATGTCGCCGCCATCGTACTGGTTGACCCACACGCTGCCCGCGCGCAACGCCTTCGCGGTCAGATGCGCCTTGGACAAGTCAGCCGTCCACACCGCCGCAGCCAGGCCATAAGGCGTGTCGTTGGCAATCTGAATGGCTTCTTCAGCGGTATCAAAGGTCAGTACAGACAGCACCGGCCCGAAGATCTCTTCCTGCGCGATCTTCATGGCGTTGGTCACGCCGTCAAAAATCGTCGGCTCGACGTAGGTGCCGCCGGTTTCCTGAAGAATGCGCTTGCCGCCGACGACGAGCTTGGCGCCGTCGGTGTGGCCGGCTTCGATGTAAGACAGGACGGTGTTCATTTGCTGGGTATCGACCAGCGCGCCAACGGTTGTCGACGGATCAAGCGGATTGCCCGGCTTCCAGGCTTTCAGCGCATCGATCACCATCGGCAGGAATTTCTCTTTGATCGAGCGCTCGACCAACAGGCGGGAGCCGGCCGTGCAGACCTCGCCCTGGTTGAAAGCAATGGCGCTGGCCGCGGATTCCGCCGCCGCTTGCAGATCCGGCGCATCGGCGAAAACGATATTCGGGCTTTTGCCGCCAGCTTCCAGCCAGACGCGCTTCATGTTCGATTCGCCCGAGTAGATCAGCAACTGCTTGGCGATCTTCGTCGAACCGGTAAACACAGCGGTGTCGACATCCATGTGCAGCGCCAGCGCTTTACCCACGGTGTGGCCGTAACCCGGCAGCACATTCAGCACGCCGGCCGGAATACCGGCCTCAATGGCGAGCTGAGCAACGCGGATCGCTGTCAGCGGGGATTTTTCCGACGGTTTGAGGATCACCGAGTTGCCGCTCGACAGCGCAGGACCCAGCTTCCAGGAAGCCATCAACAGCGGGAAATTCCACGGCACGATGGCCGCTACAACACCGATCGGCTCGCGAGTCACCAGGCCCAATTGATCGTGCGGCGTGGGCGCCACTTCGTCATACAGCTTGTCGATGGCCTCGCCGCTCCAGCTCAACGCCTGAGCGGAGCCGGGAATGTCGATGCCGTAGGAGTCGCTGATGGGCTTGCCCATGTCGAGGGTTTCGAGCAGCGCGAGCTCTTCGACGTTCTCATTGATCAGCTCGGCCAAACGAAGCATGGCTGCCTTGCGCTTGGCCGGCGCCAATCGCGACCAGACGCCGGAACTGAACGTAACCCGGGCGTTTTCGACGGCGCGTTGCGCATCGGCGGCGTCACAACTGGCGACATGGGCGAGGAAACGGCCATCGACCGGACTGATGCAGTCGAACGTCGAGCCGGATGCGGCGTCTGTGTATTCACCGTTGATGAAAGCACGGCCTTCGATTTTCAGATCCTGGGCGCGTTGTTCCCAGTCAGCATGAGTCAGGGTGGTCATGAAACGTCCTCCTCTAATGAAATAGGCGCGTCTTCGCACTCCAATCGGGCTTCAGGACAGAGCCTGACGCGTCATCGGATCGGCCGAAGGCATTCGCCACCCTAAACCAGCATTAAGCGAATTTCCAATATATTGGACATAAGTGGGCGAAACCTGACCGGATCGTGCATTTTATTCAACAGCCGCCCGGGCTCGCCTGCGCTTTCCATCCGGCCCTCGGCGAGCAACAATCACGCAGCGCCCACTTCAGGAATCAGATATGAGCATCGAAAGCATCGTCGACTTCAGCGAAGCCACTACCGCAGCGGAGCGTTTCACCCCTGCCGCTGAAAAGATTCTCAAAGGGGAGCCTAACCAGACGGTTTACAACCACTACAACAGCCCATGCGGGCAGCTGAATGCAGGCGTCTGGGAGGGGGAAGTCGGTCAGTGGAAAGTGAACTACACCGAGCATGAATACTGTGAAATCGTGCAGGGCGTCTCGGTCCTTCGCGATGAAGAAGGCAAATCGAAAACCCTGCGCGCGGGCGATCGATTTGTGATTCCCGCAGGATTCAAAGGCACGTGGGAAGTGCTGGAGGCATGCCGCAAGATCTATGTGGTGTTCGAACAGAAGGCCTGAATGATCGCCCACAAAAAAGCCCGCATCGCTGCGGGCTTTTTTGTAAGACGCAAAAATCAATTACTTGATTTTGGCTTCTTTGTAGATCACGTGCTTACGAACAACCGGATCGAATTTTTTAATTTCGATTTTGTCCGGAGTCGTGCGCTTGTTCTTGTCGGTGGTGTAGAAGTGGCCGGTGTTAGCGGTCGACACCAAACGGATCAATTCACGCATGATTTTCTCCCTTAGACCTTCGCGCCAGCACGGCGGATTTCGGCCAGAACAACCGTGATACCACGCTTGTCGATGATACGCATGCCTTTAGCAGATACGCGCAGACGTACGAAGCGTTTCTCTTCTTCAACCCAGAAGCGGTGATGCTGCAGGTTTGGCAGGAAACGACGACGGGTTTTGTTGTTTGCGTGGGAAATGTTATTCCCGGTTACCGGACCCTTACCGGTAACTTGACATACTCTCGACATGCCTCAGCCCTCTAAAACCACATGCCCAACCCGGCATGGGTTGGCCGCTTAATCTCTCAGTCATTTGGCGCCAGGCGCCGCGTTTCTTCAGGGGTCTTACCGGCCACACCTGCGGTGAAGGCAGCGGGCCCCTAGAAAAGAGCGCTGCTTTATACCAGAAAGCCCCAGGTGCAACAACACAAACCACGAATTGCCTGCCAGATAGCCGCGCCATTCAACCCGGTAACGCCAGCGGCGTTAGGCGCGGCGGGAAATATACCACTCGTCGCGCAGCGGCGATTGTTCTGCGCCAATCGATGGTCTAGGGTTACTGACTCTCCAGACTGCGCCGGCAGATGGGCTCTCTCTGAAAGGAAAATCGCCATGCGCCTAGCCGTTCTACCCCTGTTGCTCGCATCCCTGTCCACGCCATTACTGGCCCAGGCGGCAACGACGCTGAGCGTCTGCACGGAAGCCAGCCCTGAAGGCTTCGACGTGGTGCAGTACAACTCGCTGACCACCACGAACGCGTCGGCCGACGTGCTGATGAATCGCCTGGTGGACTATGACGCCAAGGACGCCAAGCTTGTCCCGAGCCTGGCGCAGAGGTGGAATGTGTCGCCTGACGGGCTGACCTACGACTTCAAACTTCGCGCTGGCGTGAAATTCCATCACACCGACTATTTCACCCCCACGCGTGAGCTCAACGCTGACGACGTGGTGTTCAGCTTTCAGCGCATGCTCGATCCGGCCAATCCGTGGAATAAGGTCGCTGTGCAGGGCTTCCCCCACGCGCAATCCATGCAATGGCCGTCGCTGATCAAGAAAGTCGAAGCGACCGACGCCAACACAGTGCGCATCACTCTGGATCACCCGGACGCGACTTTTCTAGCGACGCTCAGCATGGGTTTCGCTTCTATTTATTCCGCAGAGTACACCGCGCAGCTGTTGAAGGCCGGTACGCCGGAGAAGCTCAACAGCCAGCCGATTGGCACCGGCCCGTTTATCTTCAAGCGGTTCCAGAAAGACTCGGTGGTGCGTTACGAGTCCAATCCGGATTACTTCGCCGGCAAGCCCGCCGTCGATACGCTGGTCTACGCGATCACCCCGGACGCCAACGTTCGCCTGCAACGCATTCGCCGCAATGAATGCCAGGTTGCCCTGTCTCCCAAGCCGCTGGATGTCGCTGAGGCCGCGAAGGATTCAAACTTGAGGGTCGAAAAGACCGACGCCTTCATGACCGCTTTCCTGGCGATCAACAGTCAGCACCCTCCGCTGGACAAGCCGGAAGTGCGTCAGGCAATCAACCTGGCGTTCGACAAAGATACTTACCTGAAAGCGGTGTTCGAAGGATCGGCGCGCCCGGCCAACGGTCCGTATCCACCTAATACCTGGGGCTACGCCAGTGACCTGCCTGGCTACAAGCATGATGTGGCGAAGGCAAAGGAACTGCTGGCCAAGGCCGGTCTTAAAGACGGCTTCAAGACGACGATCTGGACTCGGCCGTCGGGCAGCTTGCTTAATCCCAACCCGAACGCCGGCGCGCAGTTACTGCAGAGCGATCTGGCAGCGGTAGGGATCAAGGCAGAGATCAAGGTCATTGAATGGGGTGAGCTGATTCGCCGCGCCAAAACCGGTGAGCATGACCTGCTGTTCATGGGGTGGTCGGGTGATAACGGCGATCCGGATAACTTCCTGACACCGCAGTTCTCCTGCGCCGCAGTCAAATCCGGCACCAACTTCGCGCGCTATTGCGACGAGGGGCTGGACAAGCTGATCAGCAAAGGCAAGGCCGTGACCGATCAGGCGCAGCGCAGCAAGCTGTATCACCAGGTTCAAGAGCAGATCCAGAAGCAGGCATTGTGGCTGCCGCTCGCACATCCAACGGCCTATGCCCTGATCCGCAAGAATGTCGAGGGCTACAGCGTCAGCCCGTTTGGTCGTCAGGATTTCTCAAAGGTGACCGTGAAGTAATTCGCCAAGACTCCGGAGTAAGCGCACGTTCCCCGTAGGACCGGCTTTAGCCGGGAAGAGGCCGGTTTGCACACCGATAGTTTTGCGGTGTGACCGCCAGCGTCTTCCCGGCTAAAGCCGGTCCTACATTCGTTCGGCGGCCAGCCCTAGAATCTCCGTGATTAGCCAGTCCTAATGCCGCTACATCAACCCATACTCAACCATCGACAACGGATCGCCGTCGCCGATGATCAAGTGATCCAGCACCACTACGTCCACCAGCGCCAGCGCCTGTTTCAGATGCCGCGTCAGGTCAATGTCGGCTTCGCTGGCATCTTTGACGCCGGAAGGATGGTTGTGGCAAAGGATCAATCCTGCTGAATTGTGGGCCAGTGCCCGCTTGACCACCTGCCGCGCATGGACATGCGCCGTGTTGATCGAGCCGTGAAACAGCACTTCGAAGGTCTGAACCCGATTCTTGCTGTCGAGAAACAAACAGCCGAAGACTTCATGCTGCTCGTGCCGTAACAGCGCCTTGAGGTAGCGCCGCACCTGGGTCGGGTTTTCCAGGACGGAATCGCGCTTCAAATCCTCGCCCATGTTGCGCCGGGCCATTTCCATGACCGCCTGCAACTGCGCGAACTTGGCGGGTCCAAGGCCCAGCTCGCTGCTGAATGCCGTCAGGTTGGCTTCGAGCAATGCACGCAGACTGCCGAACTGATGCAAAAGGTGCCGGGCCAGGTCCACGGCACTTCTGCCCGAGACGCCCGTGCGCAAGAAAATCGCCAGCAATTCAGCGTCCGACAGACTCGACGCCCCCCGTTCCAGCAGCTTCTCCCGCGGACGCTCTGCCGCCGGCCAATCGCGAATACTCATAGCAGCTCCCTGTCTGTGGCGCCGCTGTTCCCGTGCGGTCGCTGTGCTATCTTAGCCGCTCTTTTTTGCGCGACAGTCAGGCCTGGGGAGGCGTAATGATTGCCGCGTGTTAACCGACCTAAAGGCAGGCCTATGCAGCGGCTGTATCGAAAACGCATCGTTCTCGGCGTCGGCGGTGGCATCGCGGCCTACAAGAGCGCCGAACTGGTCCGCCGTTTGCGCGACCACGGTGCAGAAGTCCGCGTCGTCATGACCAAAGGCGGCGCTGAATTCATCACCCCGCTGACCATGCAGGCCTTGTCCGGCCACCCGGTTCACCTTGATTTGCTCGACCCCGCAGCCGAAGCTGCCATGGGCCATATCGAGCTGGCCAAGTGGGCCGACATGATCCTCATCGCGCCGGGCACCGCCGACCTTATGGCCCGTCTGGCCCAAGGCATTGCCAACGATCTGCTGACCACCGTGGTGCTGGCGACCGACGCTATCGTCGCCGTCGCGCCCGCGATGAATCAGGCCATGTGGCGCGACCCCTCCGTGCAGGCGAATCTGCATCTGCTCGAACAGCGCGGCTTTCGCATGTTTGGCCCGGCCAGCGGCAGTCAGGCCTGTGGCGACGTAGGCTACGGGCGCATGCTCGAACCCAATGATCTGGCGCAATCTGCCGCCGATTGCTTCCAGCGGCTGACGCTGACCGGCAAGCACGTGTTGATCACCGCCGGCCCGACCCAGGAAAACATCGATCCGGTTCGCTACATCACCAACCACAGCTCCGGAAAAATGGGTTTCGCCCTGGCCGAAGCCGCTGCCGAAGCGGGTGCGCGTGTCACTCTGATCACCGGCCCGGTGAACCTGCAGACGCCTGACCGGGTGTCGCGCATCGACGTTGTCAGTGCCCGCGACATGCTCGCCGCCTGCGAAGACGCCATGCCTTGCGATCTCTTCATCGCCTCCGCAGCCGTTGCGGACTACCGGCCGGAAGTCGTCGCCACACAGAAATTGAAGAAAGATCCCACCACCGGCGATGGTCTTCTGCTGCAGATGGTCCGTAACCCGGACATTCTCGCCACCATTGCCCAGCGCCCGGATCGCCCGTTCAGCGTCGGCTTCGCGGCCGAAACCGAACACCTGCTTGATTACGCCGCTCGCAAGCTCAAGGACAAGAACCTTGACCTGATCGTCGCCAATGACGTCGCCAATCCTACTATTGGCTTCAACAGCGAAGAAAACGCCTGCAGCGTGATCGACCGAGCGTTGCAAGCGACGCTCTTCGCCCAGACCAGCAAAGCCAAGATCGCACGGCAGCTGGTGACTTTTATTGCCGATCGCATGAACCAGGTTTAATCACGAATGCACGCTCTACAAGCCAAGATCCTCGACCCTCGCATTGGCAGCGAATTCCCGCTTCCCGCTTACGCCACTTCAGGCTCGGCCGGCCTGGACCTGCGCGCCATGCTGAAAGAAGACACCCTGCTCGAACCCGGCCAGACCCTCTTGATTCCTACCGGGCTGTCGATATACATCGCAGACCCTGGCCTGGCTGCGCTGATCTTGCCGCGCTCGGGCCTGGGCCATAAACACGGCATCGTGCTGGGTAACCTGGTGGGCCTGATCGACTCCGATTATCAAGGCGAGCTGATGGTCTCCTGCTGGAACCGCGGCCAGACTGCTTTCAAGATTTCCATCGGCGAGCGTCTGGCGCAGCTTGTACTGGTGCCGGTGGTGCAGGCGCACTTCGAAATCGTCGAAGATTTCGATGAAAGTCAGCGTGGCGCTGGCGGCTTCGGTCACTCCGGCAGCCATTGATCCGGCCACAAACACTCACTTTGGCTAGCGCACTGCTTTTGGCCTGACGGGCTTTGAGCGGTGCGTAAAAACAAGAACGCGTCAGGACGACCCAGCAGGGAGAGTTAGTTTGAAAGGCATCAAACGCACGGCCAAAGCGACCCCCACGCCGGAAACGACTGACGCGGCCAGTAAAGACGCCAATTTGAGTTTATCGACCCCCGGCGTCACTCCTTCGCTCATTGGCCTCCTGGCTGCAATGGTGCTGGTGTGGCTCGCCATTCAAAGCCAGCCTCAGCAACAGGAGCAACTGGTTCAGGCTTGGGGAAGCGCACAGGCCGGGGCCGTCAACAAGGCGCTGCGTCAGATCAACGCCGACACCCAGGCCGCCGCAATGGACGCCGCGCTGAGCCAGGCCCTGTTGAGCAACAATCCGTCGGTCATTGAAAGCGCGCAGACGCAGCTGCGTTATCGCGACGGCGTGGTGGGCGCACGGCTTAACCCCTTAGGGTTCAACGGCGTCGACACCCAAAGCGCGCTGCCGATCAGCTTCGCCACGCTGGACATGCTGGCCAAGGCTGGCAAGGGTGAAACCCCTGCCCCTGAAGCTCGCAAGGTCGGCGACACATGGCTGATCTACAGCGCAGCGCCCCTGCGCACGGCGCCAGACTCGCCGATCACCGGGACCCTGTTGCTGGCGTTCAACCCGCAGCGCCTGATCAACGCACTCCCCGAAACGCCTGCCGATGCGGGTCAGGTGGTGCTCGTCCAGCAGTTCGGTAACGCCACCGCACAGAGTTTTCTCACCCGTGGCGAGGACGATGGCAGCCGTCCCCAGGAATTCTCCACCGGCTACCCTAACTGGAAACTGACCTTTGCCGCCGGCCCCGCACTGCAAGGCTCGACGCCTTGGCTGATGCTGCTGCTCGCCTTGCTGGTTGCCGCCGGGGCGATGCTGTTGGGGTTGTATCTGAACGAGAGTGCACTCAAGCGCCGGGTGGCGGCTGATGCGCGACAACTCGAGCAACTGCTGCAAGAGCTCTCCGGAGGCAAGGCCGTCAAAGCCTTCGGCTTGAGCCTGCCCGCGTTGAACGGGCTCGCCCAGAGCATGGCGCGGTTCTCACTGCGCAATAATCCAACGGCAGCCGGAGCGACAGAACAGGGTCAGCCAACCGGGACACCGCCCCACAGCGCCGCGCCGCTCCTTCCCGTTGCGTCGGAGGACGACCACCTGACCGACCCGCTGTTCCAGGACACCGATATTCTGGACCTTGACTTGATCGATGAACCCCAGGACTTCTCGAAGTCGGAGCCATCCCACGCCATGAGCAACACCGCCTCCATCGCCCCGCCTTTTCCGGAGACGATTTTTCGCGCCTACGACATTCGCGGCATCGTCGGCGATACGCTGAGCACCGAAACCGCCTACTGGATCGGCCGAGCCGTCGGTGCAGAAAGCTTGGCGCAGGGCGAGCCGCATGTTGCTGTGGGCCGCGACGGCCGACTATCGGGCCCTGCGCTGGTCGCGGACTTGATCAAGGGCCTGCATGACAGCGGCTGCCACGTCAGCGACATCGGGTTAGTGCCCACCCCCGCGCTGTATTACGCCACCCATGTGCTGGCGGGCAGAACGGGTGTCATGCTGACGGGCAGCCACAACCCGAAGGATTACAACGGCTTCAAGATCGTCATCGCCGGCGACACGCTGGCAGACGAACAGATTCAAGCGCTGCATGAACGCATCAAGGCCAATGACCTGCCTTCTGCCAAGGGCAGCATCATCAAGGTCAATATCCTCGACCGTTATGCCAGCCAGATCATTGGCGATGTCGTGCTCGCGCGGCGCATGAAAGTGGTGGTGGATTGCGGCAACGGCGCAGGCGGCGTGATCGCCCCGCAATTGATCGAAGCGCTCAACTGCGAAGTCATCCCGCTGTACTGCGAGGTCGACGGCAATTTCCCGAACCATCACCCTGATCCAGGCAAGCCGGAGAACCTCCAGGACCTGATCGCCAAGGTCCGGGAAACCGGTGCCGATCTCGGCCTGGCCTTCGACGGTGATGCTGATCGTGTCGGTGTCGTCACAAACGCCGGCACTATCATCTACCCCGACCGCCTGCTGATGCTGTTTGCCCGCGATGTGGTCAAGCGCAATCCCGGGGCTGACGTGATTTTCGACGTCAAATGCACGCGCCGCCTGATACCGTTGATCCACGAATACGGCGGCCGCCCGGTGATGTGGAAGACGGGTCATTCGTTGATCAAAAAGAAGATGAAAGAAAGCGGCGCCTTGCTGGCCGGCGAGATGAGCGGACACATCTTCTTCAAGGAGCGCTGGTTCGGTTTCGACGACGGCATCTACAGCGCAGCGCGCCTGCTGGAAATCCTCAGTCAGGAAAAACTCAGCGCCGAGGAGCTTTTCCTGACCTTTCCGAACGATTTTTCGACCCCGGAAATCAACGTCAAAGTCACCGAGACCCGCAAGTTCAGCATCATGGAAGCGTTGGAGCGCGACGCCCAGTGGGGCAACGCCAACCTCACCAGCATTGATGGTGTGCGGGTCGATTATCCGAGAGGCTGGGGTCTCATTCGCGCGTCCAATACCACGCCAGTGCTGGTGTTACGCTTCGAGGCCGAAACCGAGCAAGAGCTGCAGCGGATCAAAGACGTCTTCCACACCCAGTTGAAACACGTAGCACCGGATCTAGAACTTCCTTTTTGACCCTATTTTGAGTGGAGCCCAAATGACCCTCGAACATGATGCCGCAGCCAATGCCGCCAAGGTCCTCTCCGAAGCGTTGCCCTACATCCGACGCTTTGTCGGCAAGACGCTTGTTATCAAGTACGGCGGCAACGCCATGGAGAGCGATGAGCTGAAAAACGGCTTCGCCCGCGACATCGTGCTGATGAAAGCGGTGGGCATCAACCCGGTCGTGGTTCACGGCGGTGGCCCTCAGATTGGTGACCTGCTCAAGCGCCTGTCCATCGACAGCCACTTCATCGACGGTATGCGCGTCACCGATGCGCAAACCATGGACGTGGTGGAGATGGTGTTGGGTGGCAAGGTCAACAAGGACATTGTCAACCTGATCAACCGCCACGGCGGCAGCGCCATAGGCCTGACCGGTAAGGACGCGCAGCTGATTCGTGCAAAAAAGATGAACGTCACGCGCCAGACCCCGGACATGCTCAAGCCGGAAATCATCGACATCGGCCATGTGGGTGAAGTCGTCGGCATTAACACCGACCTGCTCAACATGCTGGTGAAGGGCGATTTCATTCCGGTTATTGCGCCCATTGGAGTAGGCGCTGATGGCGAGTCCTACAACATCAACGCCGATCTGGTCGCAGGCAAAGTCGCTGAAGCTCTGAAGGCTGAAAAGCTGATGCTGCTGACCAACATCGCCGGCTTGATGGACAAGGAAGGCGAAGTACTGACCGGCCTGACCACCGAGCAGGTCAATGGCTTGATCGCCGACGGCACCATCTACGGCGGGATGCTGCCGAAGATCCGCTGCGCACTGGAAGCGGTGCAGGGCGGCGTGAACACTTCCCACATCATCGACGGCCGTGTGCCGAATGCCGTGCTGCTGGAAATTTTCACCGATACCGGCGTCGGCACGCTGATCAGCAATCGCAAGCGTCACTGATTGCCACTGCAAATAGCCCCGCCCGGTTCACTACCCGGCGGGGCTTTTTTACGGCCAGGTTTCAGTGGCGCCCACACAGGTTTCAGATTTATCTGACCTGCTAAATCGCCATTTGATGACGGCCACGCCCGTAGGCTCTGAACACCGTAGGTCTCGCTCATTATTTCGAGACCTTTTATGTCCACGCTGCATCGCAATACCTCGCAACCCGTTCAACTAGAACCCTCATTGAAACTCCTTTTGCCAGGCGAGCAGCTGGATGCAGCGCTGGCACCCCCGGCAGGTCTATTGGAGCCCTACGTCAGCGCGCAGTCGCTGACCGGGCACGTCGCACTTGAGGACGTCGGGCCCTTCAATGGCGTGTACAACATCGACGGCTTGCTGTTCATCGAACTTGATGGCCGCACGTACGAAGTGGAGTTCGATTCGGACAACTTCCGCTTCAACGTTGTGTCGCCCAATGCCCCCGCTCAAGCAAGTGACGAAGGCGCCAGCGAGCCGACAAACCGGGAGCAGATACTGCGCGAATGGCACCCGCTGTATCTTGAAGACTGTCAGAAGTGGATGTTGCTGAGCGCGGGTGCGCGCTTGAATGACGCAGAGCAACCCGCCCGCTCGATGACGCTGCCTCAGCGGGTCGACGCACTCCTCAAGTTCGACGACTTACTGACCATCAGCGAGACAGTGAAGGGTTTCGTGCAGTCACAAGTGTCGCAGGACGCTCACTCGGCACGGACGCACACACTGCTTTTATTGCTTGCGGCGCCACATTTACCCCCATCGACGTTAAGCCACGATAACGCGAAACGGGCGCAGCAACTGAGCATCGTCCTCGAACAAATGATTAGCTCGGCTCAAGCCGACACGCTCGCCGGGCAACTGCTTTCAGCGCTGAAGTGGTATGGAGGTGACGAGGGCGAAACCACGGCTCCAGTCATCCGACAGCACTTGGTTTGGGCAGCGCTGATGCTGGAGCTCAACCCTCCACGACAACAGCGGCGGGACTACATAGCGGGCTATGACTTGGAGGGGCCGCAAAACTGGGGTTTGACCTACCCGCAGCGTCGAGAGCAACTGCTCGTTGCACTCTCGGCCAAAACCTCACTTCCAGAGTTGGCGCTGCACATCCTGACGCCTGCCCTCCCCGATTTTATGGTTCAGGGCATCGACGGAGACCTGCGCCACGGCACGGCGCCATGGGCGAATTTCATTCACGGTGTATCCCTCGCCAACGCGCTGGATCCGGCCGCAGCGGCGACGCTTACGTTCGAGGCGTTGATTCATTTGCCTATGACGCTGAGCGAAGCAGCCGCCCCTGAAGAGCTGATGCTGATCGCCGCCACCCGGGTGGGTCCGAGTCTGACGTGGGCGATCGCCAACGGGGTGTTATCCGGCAAGGCGCGCACGGACTACTCGTTATCGGAACTGGCCACGGCGGCATCCGCTCTGGATGCTCATATCGCGAACGGCGTAAGCGCGGCGGAAGGGCTGACGCGTGAGGCGCCTGATCGCGTGCAGATGGCACTGCAGAAGCTGCACCAACTTTTCGGGGACAGCGCTGAGCAGATAAAAAAACGGATCATGCACCCCGTCAATATTGCGGACAGGTTTGACTACTCCCTGCGCAGCGATGACATGTACTCAGGCGCACAGTTTTACCTGCTGGACGTCTTCGCAGCAGGGCACATGAAAAATGGGATGGATAAATTCCAACCCGTCTCGCCCCATGACCAAGTGCTGGTCAATCGGGCGTTTGGAAGCATCGCTCATCAGCTCGAAGGCATCGACATTCCGCTGATGTTTGAAGGGAGTTACCGATTCTATGAGGCTCAGTCCAGGCGGGCCTACACGTTCATTATCGACAGCCTGTGGGCGCAAATACCGGGAGAGGATCGACGAGCGTTGCACTACGGGAGGGTGAGGATTCATACGCTGCGAACGTTCACGGGAAAAATCGCGGGCATGGAAAGCGTTCAGGATAGGGAGCGCGCGCGAGGCCGGTATGGCTTTATCCTTGAATGTAGCTACCAGAACACCTCGTTCTTCTACGAACTCTTCCCGTTGAAAGGCATAGCCATCCGGCACGCCAGGATGGCGATACCGACCAAGCGCAAGCACACTCATCCGTCTGCCCTGCCTTCATTTCTGGAAGTCGTCTCTGGCAGCGAGATCGGCGTCGATTGGAACGCCTACGCCTCGCTTTCTGCACCGGTGAGCGGCGCAGTGTCTTTGGTCATCAGCGAAGTCATCACTGAGCTCGCCCCTATCGGGGAGCCTGATAACGACATACCCACGCCGCTCACCTCCCCTCGTTTAAACGCCATTTCGATCGCCGTCGCCAGCCACCACCTGTTTTTCTACCCCCATGACGCCTATCAGCGACTCCGGCATGAAACGGGTTCTGAGGAAGTCGCCAACAACTACCCGACGCCTTTGCGCGAGCTCGCGCTGATCGTGCCGGGGCTCAGTTGTATTAATTCGATCATCACAGGCGAAGCCCCAGCCGTCGTATGCGCACTTGAGGTACTGACATTTGGCATACCTGCTCTCAAGCTTCTGCGGGGTACGATCCAGCTGGCATTCAGGGCAGGAAAGCTACTCATCACAAAGGTCTTGCCACGGTTCGCCTCGCTGTCGACCGAGGTCATCATGCGGTCCACTCAGTTCCAACGTGCAATGAAGACTGCGGGCACGTTTATGCCCGGCGCGGTGAACAGGCTTGCAGGGGCAAAAGCATTTGATCTAAACGCCTTTCACGCGCTGGCCAGCAGATTGCGCAGCTACGCAGTGCCGGCCTCCGACCTGGCAGCGGGCTTGCGCCATGTGTCGGGTATTCCCACCATCACCGTGCCCGAGCAATGGCGTGGCACCGGTGCCTTTGACACGCTGGCCGAAGTCAGCGGAATCCAGAACGTGCCAGTCCGCCAGCTATCCAACGCCGTGTCTGGCACCTTGGGCCGGTATTATCTAATCGAATCCGGCATGGCGTATGGCCCGCCCTTGATCGTCCGGCAATCGACCACGGCCGCATTGCAAAGGGTCAATGGCAGGGTGGGGTATCCGATGTCGGGGCGGGGCGCGATAAGGAGCCCCCTCGCAAAGCCGGTCCACACAAGGCTGGGTGCTCAGGTCAAATCCTTCACAGCTCTGGAAGAGGTCATCGAGGCCAATAACATCAGCGCCACCCCGGAGCAGCTCAGCTTGATAAAGACAGCGATGGATGACGGTGCACCACTGTTCGTCTACACAACCCGCGATGGCGCCGCAAGTCTGGCGTTGCGTGATGTGTATGACGATATTTATCTGGACGCCTTTACCAACAATCGGGTGAGCATCTCCGGATTCTACGATCACGCCGTCGAGAAAACGTGGCGGGTGGACCCTGCGCTCCAGGCCAACGTCCGGCAGATTAACCCGCAATTGCTGACGACCAATGGAAGGGAGCTGATCAAGGAACGTTTCGATGCGATCAAGTCGGAAATTATGGACGGGCAATATTTGCCGCCTATCCATGTCAGCCCCATGGCGGGCGGGTTTTACCCCGTAATGAACGGCAATCACCGGTTGGCGGTTGCGCGGGAGATGAAGCTTGAAACCGTCCCGGTGTTGATCGTTCAGGAGTAACGCCTGAACGGCTGCCTTACCGACCGAGAAGCTTCTGCAAACGCGCGCGATCCTGCGCAAACTCGGCCTCAGCCTGAGTCCGAGCGGTCTGGTAACGCAGGATGTCGACTTTCAGGTTCTGCTGCTGATCACGCAGATCGTCCATCTGATCAAGCAACGTCTTCGGCACTGGGCGCCCTGCCCGCTCCTGATCAGCCGCTTGCGTCTGAAGCGCGCCTTGCTGCGCGACGAGGTTCTGAATATTGCCTTGCGCGACGACGATCAGGCCGTCGAGCTCGGCGAGTCGACGATTCTTCGCACGGTCGACGTCTTCGACGCTGCTGTATAGCCGCAGCAAATGCGCATCGGCGTCGGACTGAAGCTTGGCGGCCTGGGCGTCGCGCAGTTCATCGGCGGACGGTGCAGGCGGTATCGTCTGCACCACGCGACCACGCTGATTGAGCACTTCGTAACCCTTGCCGACGTACTCTGGCGGCACGCCCTGGCGATCGAGTACCGTCACGCCGCGACTGTCGACGTAGCGATACAGCACGATGCCCGGAGCGTCGTCCGCTTGAACGCTTGCGATGCAACCCAAACCCAGCGACAGACAAAAACCCAACGTGCCCAGCTTGAGCATAAACCGCATCCTTTTGGAGGCTCAGATTCCGTATTGAGCCCGGTACGCTTCGACGGCAGGCAAGTGCTGCTTGAGCTGCGGATCGTCGGCCAGGAATTCCAGCACCTGATTCAACGAAACGATGCTCACCACCGGAATGCCGAAATCGCGCTCGACTTCCTGGATGGCAGACAGCTCGCCATTGCCGCGCTCCTGGCGGTTCAACGCGATCAGCACGCCGGCAGCGTTCGCGCCCTGGGCCTGAATGATCTGCATGACTTCGCGAATCGCGGTGCCTGCAGTTATTACGTCATCGATGATCAGCACATTGCCGGTCAACGGCGCGCCCACCAGGCTGCCGCCTTCGCCATGGGCCTTGGCCTCTTTGCGGTTGAAGCACCAAGGGAGGTCGAGACCGTGATGCTCGGCAAGCGCCACGGCGGTCGCCGCCGCCAGGGGAATGCCCTTGTAGGCCGGACCGAACAGAACGTCGAAGGAGATACCGCTTTCAACAACGGCGGCGGCGTAGAACTTACCCAGCTGGGCAAGGGCCGAACCACTGTTGAAAAGACCGGCATTGAAGAAGTAAGGACTGGTGCGCCCAGACTTCAAAGTGAACTCACCGAAGCGCAAAACTCCGCGATCGATGGCAAAACGAATGAAATCGCGTTGATACGCCTGCATGAAAAAAGCCCCGAATACCACGGATTTAGCTAATTAGGTAGAGCTCGGGTATCATACACGCACGTGATTTTTGGGGCCATTTATGCGGATCATCAGTGTGAACGTTAATGGTATTCAGGCTGCAGTCGAGCGTGGTTTGCTCAGTTGGCTGCAAGCCCAGAATGCCGACGTCATCTGCCTTCAGGACACCCGCGCCTCCGCCTTTGAACTGGACGACCCAGCCTTCCAACTGGACGGCTACTTCCTATACGCCTGCGAAGCCGAAGTCCCTGCCCAGGGTGGCGTGGCGCTTTACTCGCGGCTGCAACCGAAGGCGGTTATCAACGGTCTTGGTTTCGAGACGGCTGACCGTTACGGGCGTTACCTGCAGGCAGATTTCGACAAAGTCAGTATCGCGACCTTGCTGCTTCCTTCCGGGATGAACGGCGATGAAGACTTGAATCAGAAATTCAAGCTCATGGACGATTTCGGCAAGTACCTCGACAAGCAGCGGCGCAAACGTCGCGAGTACATTTACTGTGGCTCGCTGTACGTGGCGCAACAGAAGCTGGACATCAAGAACTGGCGTGACAGCCAGCAATCTCCAGGCTTCCTGGCACCAGAGCGTGCATGGATGGACGAGATCGTTGGCAACATGGGTTATGTCGATGCCCTGCGCGAAGTCAGCCGTGAAGGCGATCAGTACAGCTGGTGGCCGGATAACGAACAGGCCGAGATGCTCAACCTGGGCTGGCGCTTCGATTATCAGTTGCTGACCCCGGGCCTGCGCCGTTTCGTACGCAGTGCGCGCCTGCCACGCCAGCCGCGCTTCTCGCAACACGCGCCGCTGATCGTGGACTACGACTGGACGCTCACCATCTGACGTTCAGTTGCTCAAAAAAAGCCGACGTGAAGTCGGCTTTTGTTTGTCCGCAGATCAGGCAATCACCTGATTTTCTTGAGCATTTATTTGATCAATCGCCAGGTGAACGGATAGCGGTAGGCAATGCCGTCATTGACCTTGACGCCCGCGATGATCGTCAGCACCAGCGCGCCGACGCCCACCAGCATCAATAGCGGAAAGCCGATGATCACCACCATCAGCAAAAAACAGATCATCGCGGCGATGGCGACGGTGATCTGAAAATTAAGGGCTTCCTTGCCCTGGGCATCGATGTACGGGTCGACTTCTTTCTTGAGCTGCCAGACGATGAGCGGCCCAAGCAAATTGCCGAACGGAAAGATCAGGCCGAAAAACGCAGCGAAGTGGCACAGCATCGCCCACTGACGAACTTCTTTACTCGGCGTAGGCAACGGCGACTGACTCTCGATCATCATGCTTTCCCTGTTTTGATGCAGCGCTCTGACGTAGTGTTCTAACTTATTGAAAATCGATCAGTCGGCCAGTGCCGCCTGCTGCAGCTCGAAGATTTCATTCATGCCTTTTTGAGCCAGTGCCAACATTGCGTTCAGGTCTTCAGGCTGGAATGGCGCGCCTTCGGCAGTGCCCTGCACTTCGATGAAACCGCCCGCATTGGTCATGACCACGTTGAGGTCGGTCTCGGCCGCAGAGTCTTCCAGATAATCCAGGTCCAGGACCGGCTCACCCTGATACATGCCCACCGATACGGCCGCGATCATCTGCTTCAACGGATCGCCACCCTTGAGGCCGCCACGCTTCTTGATCGATTTGAGTGCATCGATCAGCGCAACCATGGAGCCGGTGATCGACGCAGTGCGCGTCCCGCCGTCCGCCTGGATCACGTCGCAGTCGACGTACAGGGTGATTTCACCGAGTTTGGACATGTCCAGTGCCGCGCGCAGCGAGCGCCCGATCAGGCGCTGGATCTCGAGGGTACGGCCGCCCTGCTTGCCACGGCTGGCTTCGCGCTGGTTACGCTCGCCGGTTGCACGAGGGAGCATGCCGTATTCAGCCGTCAACCAGCCTTGGCCCTGGCCCTTGAGAAAACGCGGAACGCCGTTTTCAACGCTGACTGTGCAGATCACCTTGGTATCACCGAACTCGACCAGCACAGAACCCTCGGCGTGCTTGGTGTAGTTGCGGGTGATGCGGATCGGGCGAAGCTGATCGGCAGCGCGACCACTTGGACGTTTCATCTGGGATACCTGTACTGGGAGACGGAAAACTGGCCTGCATTATAGAGGTGCATACACGGCTTGGGACATCTAATGACGCATTGCTCACGACCGGCGCCGCAGATTTGCACTGCCGGCCAGCAGGATTACTACGCCGCGCATCGCTTGCGACAATGCCACATTTGGGCGCACACCCTGCACTGAGCTACAATCCTGCGCCTTTATAGCCAGTCGTTTCCCCACGACACGTTGCCGGGGATTCATACCGGTCCGGCTATCCGCAACCGCCTGAATTTATAGAGGTACTTCCCATGGTGCACAGCATGACGGCTTTTGCCCGCGCTGAACGAGCCGGCCCACAAGGCACGCTGAGCTGGGAAATGCGCTCGGTCAATCACCGTTACCTCGAACCCCATCTGCGGCTGCCGGAGTCATTCCGTGACCTGGAAGGCGCCGTGCGTGAGGCCCTGCGCCAAGGCCTGTCCCGCGGCAAAATCGAATGCACCCTGCGTTTTACTGAAGAAACCGCAGGCAAACCGCTGCAGGTTGATCGCGAGCGCGCAGGGCAACTGGTCGCGGCAGCGGAGATGGTTGCCAGCCTGATCAAGCAACCTGCTGCGCTGAACCCGCTTGAAGTGCTGGCCTGGCCCGGTGTTCTGGTGGCCGACGCTGCCGACCCGCAAGCGCTGAACAACGACGCACTGGCCTTGTTCAACGAAGCGCTCGAAGAGCTCAAGGCCGGTCGCGCCCGCGAAGGCGCCGACCTGGCCAGGCTTCTGGACGAACGGCTTACCGCGATCAAAACTGAAGTCGCGACCTTGCGTACGCTCGTGCCGCAGATGCTCGCTGCCCAGCGCCAGAAGGTGCTCGATCGCTTTGCCGACATGAAGGCCGAGCTCGATCCGCAGCGTCTGGAACAGGAAATGGTCCTGCTGGCGCAAAAAAGCGACGTCGCCGAAGAACTCGACCGCCTGAGCACTCACGTCACCGAAGTACGCCGCGTACTCAAAGCCGGCGGGCAGGCCGGGCGCCGGCTGGACTTCTTGATGCAAGAGCTCAACCGCGAAGCCAACACCCTGGGCTCCAAAGCCTTTGATCCTCGAAGCACGCAAGCCGCCGTCAACCTCAAAGTGTTGATTGAGCAGATGCGCGAACAAGTGCAGAACATTGAGTAAGGCCACCTCTGACATGACCCACAGCACCGGCACCCTGTACATCATTTCCGCCCCATCGGGCGCAGGCAAGACCAGCCTGGTCAACGCCCTGATCAACGCTCAGCCGCAGATCCGCGTGTCGGTGTCACACACCACCCGGGCCATGCGTCCGGGCGAAGCAGACGGCGTGAACTACCACTTCGTCGACCGCGCCGAGTTCGTGCGCATGATCGAGCACGGCGACTTTCTCGAACAGGCTGAAGTCTTCGGCAACATGTACGGGACGTCACAGAGCCGTTTGCAGCAGACACTGGACGAAGGTCATGACCTGATTCTGGAGATCGACTGGCAAGGTGCGGAGCAGGTTCGCAAACTGATGCCCCGCGCACGCTCGATCTTCATTCTGCCACCGACTCAGCAGGCGCTGCGCCAGCGTCTGACCAATCGAGGTCAGGACAGTGACGAGATCATCGAAGGCCGTATGCGCGAAGCCGTCAGCGAGATGAGTCACTACGCCGAATACGATTACATTGTGATCAACGACGATTTCGCCACGGCGCTTGAAGACCTGAAAGCAATCTTCCGCGCCAACTTGCTGAGCCAGGAGCATCAGCAGCAGCGCCACACCGAGTTGTTGGCTCAATTGCTGGCCTGACCGTTTTATCAGGCAAAACCGACCCATTCAAAATCAGCGCTTCCCTAAACGCTGGTGATTTTTTAGACTGTCGAGTCCGCTCGCCCATTCGGGCACCGCGCATATCGCATTTGCTACGAGGAATACCCATGGCCCGCGTGACCGTTGAAGACTGCCTGGAACATGTAGATAACCGTTTTGAGCTGGTCATGCTCGCCACCAAGCGCTCGCGTCAATTGGCGACCGGTGGCAAAGAGCCAAAGCTGGCATGGGAAAACGACAAGCCTACCGTAGTGGCCCTGCGTGAAATCGCTGCAGGCCTGATGGATTACGCTGTTATCGCAGAAGCCGAAATCGTTGAAGATGAACCACTGTTCGCCGCATTCGAGGACGAGTCCAGCGAGGCCGTCTAAGCCTATGCCTGGTCGACGTAGCAAGGCGCAGGGTCACAGCCTGCGGCAAGGAGAATTATCTTGCCGAGCATAGACGCCCTCGCCGATCGCCTCTCGACCTACCTCGGCGCAGACCAGGTCAACCTGGTCCGCCGGGCGTACTTCTACGCCGAACAAGCCCACGACGGCCAACGCCGTCGTAGCGGCGAAGCCTACGTCACGCATCCGCTGGCGGTGGCCAACATCCTTGCCGACATGCATATGGACCATCAGAGCCTGATGGCTGCCATGCTGCATGACGTGATTGAAGACACCGGCATCGCCAAAGAAGCGCTCTGCGCACAGTTTGGTGAAACGGTGGCCGAACTCGTCGATGGGGTCAGCAAACTGACCCAGATGAACTTCGAGACCAAAGCCGAAGCTCAGGCCGAGAACTTCCAGAAGATGGCGATGGCCATGGCGCGGGACATCCGCGTGATTCTGGTCAAGCTCGCCGACCGCCTGCATAACATGCGCACGCTTGAAGTCCTTTCCGGAGAGAAGCGCCGCCGCATCGCCAAAGAAACTCTCGAAATCTACGCCCCTATCGCCAATCGCCTTGGCATGCATAGCGTGCGCATCGAATTCGAGGACCTCGGTTTCAAGGCGATGTACCCGATGCGCTCTTCGCGCATCGGCCAGGCGGTCAAGCGCGCGCGCGGTAACCGCAAGGAACTGGTCAACAAGATCGAAGAATCGCTGAGCCACTGCCTTGCCGTCGATGGCATCGAAGGCGAAGTCAGCGGCCGCCAAAAGCATTTGTATGGCATCTACAAAAAGATGCGCGGCAAGCGCCGGGCCTTCAACGAGATCATGGACGTCTACGCGTTCAGGATCATCGTCGACAAGGTCGACACCTGCTATCGCGTGCTCGGCGCTGTACATAATTTGTACAAGCCACTACCCGGCCGCTTCAAGGATTACATCGCGATCCCGAAAGCCAACGGCTATCAATCGCTGCACACTACTCTGTTCGGTATGCATGGCGTGCCCATCGAGATCCAGATTCGTACCCGCGAAATGGAAGAGATGGCCAACAACGGCATCGCCGCGCACTGGCTGTACAAGTCGTCTGGCGATGAACAGCCCAAGAGCACCCACGCGCGGGCCCGTCAGTGGGTCAAGGGCGTGCTGGAAATGCAGCAGCGTGCGGGCAATTCGCTGGAATTCATCGAAAGCGTGAAGATTGACCTGTTCCCGGACGAGGTCTACGTGTTCACGCCCAAGGGCCGGATCATGGAGCTGCCGAAAGGCTCTACGGCGGTGGACTTCGCATATGCCGTCCACACTGACGTCGGCAACAGCTGCATCGCCTGCCGGATCAATCGCCGACTGGCTCCGCTTTCCGAACCGCTGCAAAGCGGCTCGACCGTCGAGATTGTCAGTGCGCCGGGAGCACGCCCTAATCCGGCCTGGCTCAACTTTGTCGTGACCGGCAAGGCCCGCACGCACATCCGTCATGCGCTCAAACTGCAACGCCGGTCGGAGTCGATCAATCTCGGCGAACGCTTGTTGAACAAGGTTCTCAACGGCTTCGACAGCACGCTGGAAAAGATTCCGGCCGAACGCGTGCGTTTGATCCTCACCGAATACCGGGTCGAGGTCATCGAAGACCTGCTCGAAGACATCGGCCTGGGCAATCGCATGGCGTATGTGGTTGCTCGCCGATTGCTGGCCAGTGAAGGCGATCAACTGCCGAACGCCGAAGGTCCTCTGGCCATTCGTGGCACCGAGGGCTTGGTCCTCAGTTACGCCAAGTGCTGCACACCCATTCCGGGGGACCCGATCGTCGGGCATCTGTCGGCGGGCAAAGGCATGGTCGTGCACCTGGACAATTGTCGGAACATCGCGGAAATCCGCCACAACCCCGAGAAGTGCATTCAGCTGTCATGGGCCAAAGACGTTACTGGCGAATTCAATGTCGAATTGCGCGTCGAACTGGAGCACCAGCGCGGCCTGATCGCTCTGCTCGCCAGCAGCGTCAATGCCGCGGACGGCAACATCGAAAAAATCAGTATGGATGAACGCGATGGTCGTATCAGCGTGGTCCAACTGGTGGTCAGCGTGCACGACCGCGTGCATCTGGCCCGTGTGATCAAGAAGCTGCGCGCCCTGGCCGGCGTGATCCGCATCACCCGTATGCGCGCGTAGTCAAACCGCAGACAGGAGTTTTTCATGAGCAAGACCGTCATCTCCAGCGACAAAGCCCCCGCCGCCATCGGCACCTATTCCCAGGCAATCAAGGCGGGCAACACCGTGTACATGTCGGGCCAGATTCCGCTGGACCCGAAGACCATGGAGCTGGTCGAAGGCTTTGAGGCTCAGACCGTTCAGGTCTTCGAAAACCTGAAAGCTGTGGCCGAAGCCGCAGGCGGTTCGTTCAAGGACATCGTCAAGCTGAATATCTTCCTCACCGACCTGAGCCACTTCGCCAAGGTCAACGAGATCATGGGCCAGTATTTCGAGCAGCCGTACCCGGCGCGTGCCGCCATTGGCGTTGCTGCGCTGCCGCGTGGCGCGCAGGTCGAAATGGACGCCATTCTGGTCGTCGAGTAAATCCCGGTGCGGAGCTCAAGCACGCTCCGCCTCCTCAGAAAAGGAAGGACTCCACCCATGCGCGTTGCGTTTGCCCTCTCGCTGCTGGTCGCACTGCTCAGCGGCTGCGCCAGCCACTCCGACAAAAGCCCGGACGGCACCTGGATCAACCAGGCCGCCATTGACGCTGCAGGCCAAGGCGGCAATCTGCGTCAGGCGCTGCTGGCCTACGGCCCCAATCTGGAATGGAACATCAACACCAAGGCCGGACAAGCCACTGCTTCAAACGGCTTCGAGCTGAGTGAAGGCAAGATCGCCAGTAGTGCCGACGGCAAGCTGCGCGTCGACTTCTACGGCAATGCGTCTGATGAACTGACCATCAAGGGCGACGAGCTTGTGCAGCGCGCCAGCGATACCGGACCCGAGCAGCATTTCCGCTCGCCGAAAGAAGCGCCTCCGGCTGGCGCCCAACCCGGCACCAGCTTTGAGCGCGCGCTTTACACCGCCTACCTTGGCGGCAAATGGACCATCGTCAATGGCGAGGGTCAGGGCAGCACGGTTGAGTTTCTGCCAGACGGCAGCGTGAGTGGCCTGCCGGGCAATGATCGCTACGCACTGTGCCTCGCTGGCGACTGCGCGGCCATGAGCGGTGAATACGACAGCATGTGGCTGGAGAAGAACGAGCGCGGCAACCCGTGGATTTTCGTCCGTAACGGCAAACAGCTGGAGTTGTTCCAGGCGGTCAACAACGCCCAGGCCACTGAAATGCCTGACCTGCGCCCGGGCGAGAAACGCTGGGTGCTTGAGAAGAACTGACTATCGCATACGAAGGGTAGCACCTGCTTCAGCCGGGAAGAGGCCAGTCCATACAACCTCGATTTTCCGGTTGTTAACCTGACGCCTTCCCGGCTAAAGCCGGTCCTACCAATCGGCGCCAAAGCGAGCTAGTTCGGCTGATCTGCCAGCATCGCCTCATAGCCTTCTTTATAGGTCGCATAACGCGGCGTCCAGCCCAGCGCCTTGGCGCGGGCATTGCTGCAGCGCTTGCTGCCGGCGCGGCGCACGTTGTTTTCATCGGACCACTCTGTAACACCCAGACGCTTACGCATCCAGTCGACCACTTCGGCCAGCGGCGCGGGCGCATCGTCGACGCCGATATAGCAGTCTTCCAGCGCTAGCTCGTCCGCAGCCGTCCGTAGTAAAAACGCCAGCAGGCCGGCCGCATCGTCGGCATGAATGCGATTGCCATACAGCGGCGGATCGATCGCAACGCTGTAGCCCTGCCGCACCCGATTCATCAGGTCACTGCGTCCCGGACCATAGATTCCGGTCAACCTGACGATGGTCGCTGGCACCCCGCTGTTCAGCGCCACTTGCTCCGCCTCGCGCATGACTTGGCCCGAATACCCGGTAGCTTCGACGGGCGACGTTTCATCAACCCATTCGCCGTGCTGCTGACCATAAACGCTGCTGCTGGATACGAAAAATATCCGCTTCGGTCTCTGTCCGCTGCGCTCGCTCCAGCCCAGCACGTGCCGAAGGCCTTCTACATAAGCCGCTCTGTAACCCGCCTCATCACGGTCAGTGGGTGTGGCGCAGTAGACCAGGTAATCAAGCCGGCCTTCAGGCCAGTGGGCGGGAATCCGGGGGTCGAAAAGATCGCCGCTGACGCCGAGTACGCCATTGGGCAGTTTCTCTACCGAGCGGCGCAGGCCGTACACGGTCCAGTCATCAGGCATAAGTTGGGAGGCCAGTCGGCTCCCGATATCGCCACATCCAGCAATCAAAACGGATGGCGCTGACATGTCCAATCTCCACATCACTTATTGAATTTGAGCCTGTAAAACGGGCTTTAAAACCGACCGTTGGGAAGCATTCTCATGAAAAAAGAGACGCTCTTACTTTTGTTAACAAGAATTACTTGCAATAATGACGGCCCTTTGTTCTCCTCCGCTCGCCTCGCGCCAGCGTGACGCTCTCAGAACGAACACCTATTTTCATATCAGGTCGGGCCAGCATGACATCTATTCAAACCCCCGCTTCGTCCATTGCCAATCGAGGTCTGCCACGCGCAGGACGCGCCGTTGCCGCGCTGCTGTTCAGCCTGATGTTGACGCCCGTAGCGCTCGCCGACTCCAACGCTCCCGCACAAAACCCCGCCATACAGGCCGAGGCCCCAACCGCCGCACCGGTTGACCCTGCGACTACGCCAGGCGTTCAAGAACTGACCCCGGCATCTGCTCCGACTGAGTCGCTCGACGCCGTCGCGGAAGATAACAGCCTGGGCATGTCCCACGACCTCTCGCCATGGGGCATGTACAAGAACGCGGACATCATCGTCAAAGCCGTGATGATCGGTCTGGCCATTGCATCGGTCATTACCTGGACCATCTGGATCGCCAAGGGCTTCGAACTGCTGGGCGCCAAGCGTCGTCTGCGGAGCGAAATCGCTGCGCTGAAGCGCGCGCGCAACCTGGACGAAGCCAGCGCAGGGGCGAAGAAAGAAGGGACCCTTTCCCATTTGCTGGTGCACGACGCACTGGAAGAGATGCGCCTGTCGGTTAACACACGCGAACGGGAAGGCATCAAGGAGCGCGTCGCTTTCCGCCTTGAACGCCTGGTCGCCGCTTGCGGCCGCAACATGAGCATGGGCACCGGCGTACTGGCCACCATCGGTTCAACCGCGCCCTTCGTGGGCCTGTTCGGCACCGTCTGGGGGATCATGAACAGCTTCATCGGCATCGCGAAAACCCAGACGACCAACCTGGCCGTTGTGGCGCCGGGCATCGCCGAGGCCCTGCTGGCCACCGCGCTGGGTCTGGTTGCAGCGATTCCGGCCGTGGTCATTTACAACGTCTTCGCCCGCTCCATCGCCGGTTACAAGGCGCAAGTGTCCGACGCTTCGGCGCAGGTTCTGTTGCTGGTCAGCCGCGATCTGGATCACCAGCCTGCGGTCGAGCGCAGTCAATCGCCGCACATGGTAAAGATGGGGTAAACCATGGGCCTGCATTTGAAGGAAGGCGACGACGATCTCGCCGAGAACCACGAAATCAACGTGACGCCGTTCATCGACGTCATGCTGGTCCTGCTGATCATCTTCATGGTTGCCGCACCGCTGGCAACCGTGGACATCAAGGTTGACCTACCGGCCTCCACAGCCAAGCCAGTGCCTCGGCCCGAGAAGCCGATTTTCCTGAGCGTGAAAGCCGACCAGAGCTTGTACCTGGGCGATGAAAAGGTCGCGCGCGAGCAGATCGGTCAGGTGCTGGATGCCAAGACCAAAGGCAAGAAAGACACCACGATCTTCTTCCAGGCCGACAAGGGCGTCGACTACGGCGACCTGATGGACGTGATGAACGCCCTGCGCGGCGCCGGCTACCTGAAGGTAGGCCTGGTGGGTCTTGAGACGGTCGGCAAGAAATGATCAATACGCGCCAAAAGCTGACGCGCTATAGCGGTAGTCTCTTGTTGGTGCTGGCGGTCCATGCCGTGGCGATTGTCGTCGCGTTGCGCTGGCCCTCCTCGCAGGCCATCGAGCTGCCGCCGGCCGCGATGATGGTTGAGCTGGCGCCCGCTCCCGAGCCCGCTCCGCCGCCACCGCCGAAGGTCGTGCAACCACCGCAGCCGCCTGCGCCTGAAGAACAACTGCCGATTCCGCCAGTCGCCGAGGCGCCCAAGGCCGAAATCGCTGTACCCAAGCCGGTCAAGCCCAAACCCAAACCACAGCCGCCAAAACCTGTGAAGAAGGTCGAGCCGCCGAAGGAAGAAAAACCAGCCGACGACAAGCCGCTGGACGCACCGCCGTCCAATGCCAAGCCGGAGAAGTCAGCGTCGCCGCAACCTGCTGCGCCCACACCGCCAAGCAATGCATTACCCACTTGGCAAGGCGAACTGCTGAGTCACCTGAGCAAGTTCAAGCGTTATCCGGAAGACGCCCGACGTCGCGGCATGCAGGGCACCAGTAAGTTGCGCTTTGTGGTCGATGGCGAAGGTCGCGTTTTGTCCTACGAACTGGCTGGAGGTTCAGGAAGCGCCTCGCTGGACAGAGCGACGCTGGAAATGATCCGCCGCGCGCAGCCGCTGCCTAAACCGCCGCCGGAACTGCTGAAGAACGGCTCGCTGGAAGTGGTCGCACCCTTCGTTTATTCGCTGGATAAACGCTGAAACCAGAATTTTGTCAGCCGCGACGGGTTGATAACGTGCGTCTATCGATTGCACCCGCTATGCTGGGGCCGCAACTTCATGGACGCACGTTATGACCCTTACAGAATTGCGCTACATCGTTACCCTCGCTCAAGAGCAGCACTTCGGCCATGCCGCCGAACGCTGCCACGTCAGCCAGCCGACCTTGTCGGTGGGCGTCAAGAAGCTGGAAGATGAACTCGGCGTGCTGATTTTCGAGCGCAGCAAGAGTGCCGTACGTCTAACCCCGGTTGGCGAGGGCATCGTGGCTCAGGCGCAAAAAGTCCTCGAACAGGCTCAGGGCATTCGTGAACTGGCCCAGACCGGCAAGAATCAACTGACCGCTCCGCTTAAAGTCGGCGCGATCTACACCGTCGGCCCCTACCTGTTTCCTCATCTGATTCCCCAACTGCACCGGGTTGCCCCGCAGATGCCGTTGTACATTGAGGAAAACTTCACTCACGTGCTGCGCGACAAGCTGCGCAATGGCGAGCTCGACGCGATCATCATCGCTTTGCCGTTCAACGAGGCCGATGTCCTGACGCTGTCGTTGTACGACGAGCCGTTTTACGTGCTGATGCCGGCCGATCATCCATGGACTCAGAAAAAGACCATCGATGCTTCGGCGCTGAACGACAAGAGCCTGCTGCTGCTGGGCGAAGGTCACTGCTTCCGTGATCAGGTGCTTGAAGCCTGTCCGACATTGGTCAAGGGCGGCGATGCGGCCAAGCACACCACGGTGGAATCCAGTTCGCTGGAAACCATTCGGCACATGGTCGCTTCGGGGCTGGGTATTTCCATCCTGCCGATGTCCGCCGTCGACAGCCATCACTACGCACCCGGCGTGATCGAAGTTCGTCCGCTGTCGCCGCCGGTGCCCTTCCGCACCGTGGCAATCGCCTGGCGTGCCAGCTTTCCGCGTCCCAAAGCCATCGAAATCCTCGCAGACTCGATTCGTCTGTGTTCCGTCGCTCGCCCTAAAGCTCAGGCTGAAGCGAGTTAAGGGACGGTATGACGGAGCTGTCTCATGTCTCGGTCACGGCGCTAAAAGGCGTCGGTGAGGCCATGGCTGAAAAGCTGGCGAAAGTCGGTCTTGAGAACATTCAAGACGTGCTGTTTCACCTGCCGTTGCGTTATCAGGACCGGACTCGCGTCGTGCCCATCGGTGAGTTGCGCCCAGGTCAGGACGCCGTGATCGAAGGTGTGGTGAGCGGCGCCGACGTCGTCATGGGCAAACGTCGCAGTCTGCTGGTCAGGATCGGCGACGGCACCGGGGTGTTGAGCCTGCGCTTTTACCACTTCAGCAACGCGCAGAAGGACGGCCTCAAGCGCGGTACACACGTGCGCTGCTACGGTGAAGCTCGTCCCGGCGCCTCGGGGCTTGAGATCTACCACCCGGAATACCGCGCAATCACTGGCGATGAGCCGGTTGCTGTGGAGCAGACGCTGACACCGATCTATCCCACGACCGAAGGCCTCACCCAGCAGCGCCTGCGGCAACTGTGTCAGCAGAGCCTGTCGATGCTTGGGCCGAAGAGCCTGCCTGACTGGCTGCCGGACGAGCTGGCGCGCGACTACCAACTGGCGCCCCTGGCTGACGCCATTCATTACCTGCACAACCCGCCCGCCGATGCCGACGTTGAAGAACTCGCGCTAGGCCATCACTGGGCGCAGCACCGACTGGCATTCGAAGAGCTGCTGACGCACCAGCTTTCCCAGCAACGCCTGCGTGAAAGCCTGCGCTCGCAACGCGCGCCTGCACTGCCCCCGGCGAAACGCCTGCCGAAGAAATTCCTCGCTAACCTCGGATTCCCGCCCACAGGTGCGCAGCAGCGCGTCGGCAACGAGATCGCCTACGACCTCAGTCAGCAGGAACCGATGCTTCGGCTGATTCAGGGCGATGTGGGCGCTGGCAAGACGGTCGTCGCAGCACTCGCGGCGCTTCAGGCGCTGGAGGCGGGCTATCAGGTCGCACTGATGGCGCCCACCGAGATTCTTGCCGAACAGCACTTCATCAACTTCACCCGCTGGCTGGAGCCTCTCGGCATAGAGACGGCCTGGCTCGCGGGCAAACTCAAGGGCAAGGCGCGGGCGGCATCCCTGGCGCAGATTGCCGGCGGCACACCGATGGTGGTCGGCACCCACGCGCTGTTCCAGGACGAGGTGCAGTTCAAGAACCTCGCGCTGGTCATCATCGACGAACAGCACCGTTTCGGTGTTCAGCAACGGCTGGCCCTGCGCAAGAAAGGCGTCGGCGGCTCGATGTGTCCACATCAGCTGATCATGACCGCAACGCCTATTCCGCGCACGCTGGCGATGAGCGCCTACGCCGACCTCGACACGTCGATCCTCGACGAACTGCCGCCCGGGCGTACGCCGGTGAACACCGTTCTGGTTGTCGACAGTCGACGGATCGAAGTCGTCGAGCGCGTGCGCAATGCGTGCGCCGAAGGCCGGCAGGCGTATTGGGTGTGCACGCTGATCGAGGAGTCCGAGGAGCTGACGTGTCAGGCCGCTGAAACCACGTTCGAGGAACTCACCAGCGCGCTGGGTGAGCTCAAGGTCGGTTTGATTCACGGGCGCATGAAGCCCGCCGAAAAAGCCGCCGTCATGGGCGAATTCAAGCAGGGCAACCTGAATCTGCTGATCGCAACAACGGTGATCGAAGTCGGCGTGGACGTCCCCAACGCCAGCCTGATGATTATCGAAAACCCGGAACGCCTGGGCCTGGCCCAGCTTCATCAATTGCGCGGTCGGGTCGGCCGAGGCAGCGCCGCCAGCCATTGCGTGCTGCTGTATCACCCGCCGCTTTCTCAGATCGGTCGTCAGCGGCTGGGCATCATGCGTGAGACCAACGATGGCTTCGTGATTGCCGAAAAAGATCTTGAGCTGCGCGGGCCGGGCGAGATGCTCGGCACCCGCCAGACAGGGCTGCTGCAATTCAAGGTTGCAGACCTGATGCGCGACGCAGATTTGCTGCCTGCGGTCAGGGACGCCGCCCAGGCGCTGCTCGAACGCTGGCCGCAACACGTCAGTCCGCTGCTGGAACGCTGGCTGCGCCATGGCCAGCAATACGGCCAAGTGTGAAGCAGTCAACGCAATATCAGGGTGTCTCACCTCTATAACAACTAAGCTGGTTATACTTCAGCGATTGTAGGAATCTGGATACAGGCCATGACAGAAGTTGCCCACATCGACGCAACCCCACACTGCCCTTCCGTCATTCGGCAGCTGCTAGGCAAAATCGACTTTCGTGAAGTGACCGACGACGAGTCGCTCCCGCTCCAACAGAAAGTTCAGGCCATTCTGGTCGATGACTCCGTCGGCGCGCTGTTCATCCTGCTTCCGCAAAACCATTTGCTCGACCTCAATCGCATTACTGAATTGACCGGCCGCAAATTGAAGGCGGTGCCGAAAGAGTCGCTCGAACTCATGCTGCAGAAGCATAAACTCGGCACGTTGCCCGGCCTGCCTGCACTGACCAGCTCGCCTTGCCTGTACGAAGAACGCATTCTCTCCGGCCCTGCTGTTCTGATCGACTCTGGCGAACCGGGCCTGTTGCTGGAAATCAGCAGCGAGGATTTCAAGACGCTGCTGACCAAGGCCAGCGCCGCCCGCTTCGGCGAACCGGTGGCGTCGGTCACCCCCAACCTCACGCGTCCCGATGACGACCGCGAGGAGATCACCAAAGCCGTACAGAATTTCACCGCCCGGCGTATTCAGCAGCGTCTGGAGTCCACGGTGGAAATCCCGCCGTTGGCCGACACGGCGCAGAAGATCATCAAGCTGCGTGTCGACCCGGACGCGACCATCGATGACATCACCGGTGTAGTCGAAACCGATCCAGCATTGGCGGCACAGGTCGTGAGCTGGGCGGCCTCCCCGTATTACGGTTCGGCCGGCAAAATTCGCTCGGTGGAAGATGCCATCGTTCGCGTGCTGGGTTTTGATCTGGTGATCAATCTTGCACTCGGTCTGGCGTTGGGCAAAACCCTGGCGCTGCCCAAGGATCATCCGCAGCAGGCAACGCCGTACTGGCAGCAGTCGATTTATACGGCTGCGATCATCGAAGGGCTGACCCGCGCCATGCCCCGTGCCGAGCGCCCGGAAAGCGGCCTGACGTACCTTGCCGGCTTGCTGCACAACTTCGGCTACCTGCTGCTGGCGCATGTGTTTCCACCGCACTTTTCGCTGATCTGCCGCCAGATCGAAGTCAATCCGCATTTGCACCACAGCTACGTCGAGCAG
This sequence comes from Pseudomonas sp. 1L-C-7-B-C1, assembly GCF_057291635.1. Lineage (NCBI taxonomy): Bacteria > Pseudomonadati > Pseudomonadota > Gammaproteobacteria > Pseudomonadales > Pseudomonadaceae > Pseudomonas > Pseudomonas sp. 1L-C-7-B-C1. The sequence continues at coordinate 44,536 of NZ_JBXAWH010000010.1, forward strand.
CACCTGCTGGGCATCACTCGTGAGCAGATCGGCTCCTGGCTGATGCGCAACTGGGACATGCCGGAGGAACTGGTCATCGCACTGCGCTTTCAGCACGATCCGCACTACGCAGGTGAGCATTACAAATATGCGAATCTGGTGTGCCTGGCCGTGAGCCTGCTGCGCAAGGAAGGCATCGGCTCAGGCCCTCTAGAAAGCATTCCGGACGAGCTGCTAGAGCGTCTGAAGCTCTCTCGCGAGAAAGCCCAGGACGTGGTGAAAAAAGTGCTGGAGGCCGAAGTGCTGTTGCGCGAACTGGCCTCTCAGTTCAGCTGATCTCGGACTGGCCGGGGAAGACTATTTCTTTTTCCTCGGCTTCAAATACTTCGTTAGCCCTTGAAACCACATCACCAGGCCGGCATTGCCGGTGACCACGATGTTCTTGTCCTGAATGCCCTGCATGAACGCGAGCTGCTTGTTCCGGGCCTGCAGGGTGGCAAAGCCGTAATCGGCATCCTTGAAAGTGATCACGAAAGCAGGTGCGGCAAAGGTGCCCGCGCGGCTCTTGACGCGTTGCTCGTGCACGATGAAATGCCGGGCAATCTTGCCGTCAGCCGTTTGCAACTGGAAAGCGAGGTCCTTCCCCGCGAGTTGCTGTTGAAAAGCGGGATTGTTGCGACTGGCGCGGGCCATCAACAGGCCCAACATCCAGAGTAGAAAGCGAAACTTCATGCGTGGGCCTCATGGAATAGACGGCGGTCAGGGTTACCAGCCGCAGTGTAGCGAGCTTGATCGCCCGATGAGCAGGCAGAACCGCTCAGTCGCAAAGTGGCGCAGTAGACGTAACGCGCAGGTCCGCAAGGTGGATTCGTCGGGCATAAAAAAATGGACATGCCGACTGATCGGCATGCCCATCTCCATGCTGCTCGCCCTCCGCAGAGCGCTCAGCGAATTACTTTTTCTTTGCTGCAGGTGCCTTGGCGACTGCTGCCTTGGCTGGCTTGGCATCTTGGGCGGCGGCAGCAGGCTTGGCTGATTTCGCTGGCTTTACCGAGTCCGGATTAACGCTGTCTTTGAGAAACTTGCCCGGCTTGAATGCAACCGTGTTGCTGGCCTTGATCTTGACAGGCTCACCGGTCTGAGGGTTCTTACCGGTACGGGCGCCACGATGGCGTTGCAGGAAAGTGCCGAAGCCGACCAGCGTGACGCTGTCCTTTTTGTGCAGCGCGTTGGTGATTTCGTCGAGCACGGCGTTGAGGACGCGATTGGCTTGTTCTTTGGTGAGATCTGCTTTCTCGGCAATAGCCGCTGCGAGTTCTGGTTTACGCATATGAAGCCTCTTTTACGGTTTTTTGTTTTTATGTCCCGTGCAGCCCTTGCGGACAGCGAGCAGGTGCCGCAACAGCTCTACGTTGCGGCAGACCGGAATGAGAATGGCACGCCACCGTGACCCACGCCAGTACGTGGGACACGTTTGTTTCAACTAAAAGATGGCTTATCCGACAGAACGACTGTTAATCAGGCCAACAACGGGGGCAAGGCCTTGTTCAGCGCGAGCTTCTCCATCACTGCAGCGCCTGTTAGCGCGTAGCCCAGCAGGTTACCGTCGCTGTCGCGGCACAGCGCCTTGATGTCGGCGCCCTCACCTTCAACGGTCCAGACACCTTCCAGGCCCTTCGGCGGCGGGGAGACCACCAGCGGGCATACCGGCGTTTTCACGGTGACCGGCATCGGGCCATATTTAACGGGTGTGGGCGTGCCAGCCAGAGTTTGCGCCAATGCTCGGGCGCAGTTCATCAGCGGCATGACGTAGAGCAGATTCAGCCCATCGACTTCAGCGCAGTCGCCCAGTGCGTAGATGTTGGCGTGGGAAGTCTGCAAATGCCGGTCGACCACAACGCCCCGCCCGATTTCCAGGCCTGCCGCTGCGGCGAGATCAGTGCGAGGACGCAGGCCGATGGCCGACACCACCAAATCGCAGTGCAGCACCTCGCCATCCGACAGATGCGCTTCGAGCCCGTCGTCGGTGCGCTCAAGCCGTGTCAGCAGTGGGCCAAGGTGAAAACGCGCGCCCAGGCTCTCCAGCCCGGCCTGTACCGCTGCGGCGGCAGCAGGGTGCAGCAGCGTCGGCATGACCTGCTCGCACGGCGCAACCAGGTCGATTTCGTAGCCTCCGAGGACCAAGTCATTGGCAAACTCGCAGCCGATCAGGCCTGCCCCAAGGATCAACACCCGTTTCTTGCCGGCGGCAGCGGCACGGAAACGCGCGTAGTCCTCCAGATCGTTGATCGGGAATATGGCGTCGGCAGCGTCGCCCGCCACCGGCACGCGCACGGTTTCCGCGCCCCACGCCAGAATCAGGTCGCGGTAAGGCACCGCTTCTTCGCCGATCCACAGCCGCTTGTGCCCCGGATCGATGCCGCTGACGCGGGTGTGCGTGCGCACTTCAGCCTTGAGCTGATCGGCCATGGCGCCCGGCTCGGCCATGCTCAGTCCGTCGGCTTCCTTGTTTTTGCCAAAGCCGGTGGAGAGCATGGGTTTGGAGTACGAACGGCCGTCATCGGCGGTGATCAGCAAGAGCGGGGTTTCGCCATCCAGCTTGCGAAATTCGCGAGCAAGGTTGTAGCCGGCCAGCCCGGTGCCGATGATCACGACAGGTGCGTTCATTCATTTCTCCAGAGGGTCATGGAAGTCGGCGTATCAGCCGATTTCGATCATTTCAAAATCCATTTTGCCGACGCCGCAGTCGGGGCACAGCCAGTCTTCCGGCACATCCTGCCAGAGCGTGCCCGGCGCGATGCCGTCATCCGGCCAACCATCGGCTTCGTTGTAGATAAGGCCACAGACTATGCATTGCCACTTTTTCATTGCTCGGTTCTCTTGGTTTCAGGCTAGACGTCCCAGACGTTTCACTGTGGTCGCGAAATTTATCGAATGGGTCAGGCCTTTTACTGATCACAGCGCCATGACGCAAGTTTCATTGGTGTACAGCGCGCGCTTTTCAGAGGATTGGCTCAAGCGCGATGGCGTCGGTCGTCATGTCGCAAGATTGATAGCGTCCAAACCGGCCTCTTCCCGGCTGAAGCCGGTCCTACGAATGCCGTGCATCTGTAGGACTGGCTTTAGCCGGGAAGGCGTCAGTAGCTTCACTGCGACCATGGAATGGCGCTCCGGTCGTCGGTGAAAAATCGCAATCATGCTAAGCTCGCCGCCTCGATTGCCGCCTGTGTTTGTCCCCCGTGATCCAGCAAACCCCAGCATTTCCAACGCCTGAATGGCTTTCGCGCGATCAGTTGATCGAAGCGCCTTCGCCGATCGTACTAGAGTGGCTGTTCCACGAAGATTCCCTGACCCGACGCCTGACCCGCCTCTCTGACAATCGCTTCTGTGTCAGTCCGCAGTTCGAAGGCTGGCAGCGTCTACGTGATGATGAATGCGCCGCGCTGCAGTTACCTGAAGGCAGCGAGGGCTGGGTACGGGAAGTCTATCTGCTGGGCCATGATGAAAATTGGGTGTTTGCCCGCAGTGTTGCCGGGAGAACTGCGCTGGAGCATGCCGGCCTGCACATGGACGAACTCGGTACCCGATCGCTGGGGGAGTTACTGTTCAGCGATAAAGCCTTCGTCCGCGGCCCCCTGCAGGTCTGCCGCTATCCTGCAAAATGGCTGCCTGCGACTGATGCACAGCAGGGCTTGTGGGGCCGCCGCTCCTGTTTCAGCCGTGGGGCTTTGAGCATTCTGGTGGCGGAAGTGTTTCTGCCCACCGCATGGCGCGCGATCGAAGCCAACCTTCCACTGCACGCCCAAGAGGGCCGCTGATGTACCTGTCGCTGCTCAAATCCCTGAACCGTCTGTACCCGCGCGCCTGGGACTTCATCCAGCTCACGCGCATCGACAAACCCATCGGCATTTATCTGTTGCTGTGGCCCACACTGTGGGCCGTGTGGATTGCCGGCAAAGGTTCGCCCTCCCTTAGCACGCTGCTGATTTTCGTCGTCGGAGTGTTCCTGATGCGCGCGGCGGGCTGCGTGATCAACGACTTCGCCGACCGCAAGGTGGACGGCCACGTCAAACGCACCGAGCAGCGGCCGTTGGTCAGCGGCAGGGTGACGTCAAAAGAAGCGCTGATCCTATTCGCCGTGCTAGTGACGCTGAGCTTTGTGCTGGTGCTGTTCACCAACGCGACGACGATCTGGCTGTCATTCGGCGGGCTGGCCCTCGCAGCGACTTACCCCTTCATGAAGCGCTACACCTACTACCCGCAAGTGGTGCTGGGTGCGGCGTTCTCGTGGGGCATGCCGATGGCGTTCACCGCCGAGACCGGCGAGCTGCCGGCTGCCGCGTGGCTGCTGTACATCGCCAATCTGCTGTGGACGGTGGGGTACGACACGTACTACGCGATGACCGATCGCGAGGACGACTTGAAAATCGGTGTGAAATCCACCGCCGTGCTATTCGGTGACGCGGATCGGGTGATCATCCTGACGCTGCAATGCCTGGCGTTGTTCTGCCTGATGCTGGCAGGAACACGCTTCGAGCTGGGCCAGTACTTCTTTATCGGCCTGCTGGTCGCGGCGGGATGCTTCGCCTGGGAGTTCTGGTCGACACGGGACAAAGACCCGCAAGCCTGCTTCAGAGCCTTTCTGCATAACCACTGGGCGGGGCTGGCGATTTTTGTCGGTATCGTGGCGGACTACGCGCTGCGCTGACCGATCCGGGCCGACGCAGCGCGAAGGTTCAGATCAAGGCTTGGCGATGTGCCAAACGTCGCCCTTGCCGTCGCCGGTTTTTTCGCCAGCGGCCTTATCGCTTTTGAAGAAGTACAGCGGTTTGCCCTTGTAAACCCACTGCGAGGCGCCGTCATCGCGCTTGATGATGGTCCAGTCGCCTTCAGGCTTATCACTGGCGGTGGCGGTCAGCGGCGGCCAGTTGGTTGCGCATTGATCGTTGCAGACGGACTTGCCTGCAGAGGTGTCTTTGTCAAAGGTATAAAGCGTCATGCCCTTGTGGTCGGTGAGCATGCCGTCGCTGGTCATTGCAGGCGCGGCAGCGAATGCCATGCCGGAGGACGCCAGTGCGGCTGCCGCCAAAAGGCGCATCAGAGCGGAAGAAATTTTAGCCATGGATGAATCCTCTTCTTGTTTGTCTTTGTATGGACGTTTCTTGTAGGACAAGTCGCCAGCTTAGCGCTAGACCGGCGAATACGCCTAGCTCGAACTAACCTGTCACACGACTGCAATAATTCCGTTATCTAATGCGCCCCAAGACAGTTAAATGACATGAGGTTCGAGGCATGGTTGGCAGGAGCATTCTGATCGTTGACGACGAAGCGCCCATACGCGAAATGATTGCCGTCGCACTGGAAATGGCTGGCTATGACTGCATTGAGGCTGAGAATTCGCAACAGGCCCACGCCGTTATCGTGGACCGCAAGCCGGACCTCATCCTGCTGGACTGGATGCTGCCCGGCACATCCGGCATCGAGCTGGCCCGCCGCCTCAAGCGTGACGAGCTGACCGGCGACATCCCGATCATCATGCTTACGGCCAAAGGCGAAGAGGACAACAAGATCCAGGGCCTCGAAGTCGGCGCTGACGACTACATCACCAAACCATTCTCTCCTCGCGAGCTGGTCGCCCGGCTCAAGGCCGTGCTGCGTCGGGCAGCCCCGAACGATGGCGAGTCACCGATCGAAGTAGGCGGTCTGCTGCTCGACCCGATCAGCCACCGCGTGACCATCGACGGCACACCTGCCGAGATGGGCCCGACCGAATACCGCCTGCTGCAATTCTTCATGACCCATCAGGAACGCGCCTATACCCGCGGGCAGTTGCTCGATCAGGTCTGGGGCGGAAACGTCTACGTGGAAGAGCGCACCGTGGATGTCCACATCCGACGTCTGCGCAAAGCCCTCGGCGAGGCTTACGAAAATCTGGTACAAACCGTCCGCGGTACTGGCTACCGTTTCTCCACCAAAAGCTGAAAAGCCTTTGGCAGCGATTCAGACCGCTGAAGACAAGGACGCGTTAATTGAATCACAACTGGCATGGCACCCTGATCCGCCACTTGCTGATGTTGGTCACAGCCTCGCTGCTGGCCGGATTGATCAGCGGGCATTACGGGGGGTGTCTGGCAATCGGTCTGGGGCTTTATCTGGCCTGGACGCTCAAACAGCTGTTACGCCTGCACGACTGGCTTCGCCATCACAAACCCGACGAGCCGCCGCCCGATGGCTATGGCTTATGGGGTGAAGTCTTCGACAGCATTTACCATCTGCAACGACGCGACCAGCGCGTGCGTGGCCGTCTGCAAGCGGTGATCGACCGTGTGCAGGAATCCACTGCCGCACTGAAAGATGCCGTGATCATGCTCGACAGCGACGGCAACCTGGAATGGTGGAACCGCGCCGCCGAAACGTTGCTGGGCTTGAAGACGCCCCAGGACAGCGGTCAGCCGGTGACCAATCTGGTGCGCCATCCGCGCTTCAAAGAGTACTTCGAGCACGCCAATTACGCCGAGCCGCTGGAGATCCCTTCGCCGGTCAATGACCGCCTGCGCATTCAGATGCTGATCACCCGATACGGCAACAACGAGCATTTGATGCTGGTGCGCGACGTGACGCGCATGCATCAGCTGGAGCAAATGCGCAAAGACTTCGTCGCCAACGTTTCCCATGAACTGCGCACGCCGTTGACGGTCATCTGCGGCTATCTCGAGACGCTGCTGGATAACGTCGAGGAAGTGAATCCGCGCTGGGTCCGGGCGTTGCAGCAGATGCATCAGCAAGGCGGGCGCATGCAGACGCTGCTCAACGACCTGCTGCTGCTGGCAAAGCTGGAAGCCACCGATTATCCGTCGGACAATCAGCCCGTGGCCGTGTCGTCGCTGCTGCAAAGCATTACCAATGATGCTCAGGCGCTATCGGGGAGCAAGAATCAACAGATCACTCTGGATCTGGAAAGCGACGACAGACTCAAGGGCAGCGAGGCCGAACTGCGCAGCGCGTTCTCCAATCTGATCTTCAACGCGGTCAAATACACGCCGGCCGAGGGCAAGATCCGCATCCGCTGGTGGAGTGACGGCCGTGGCGCACACTTAAGCGTCCAAGACTCCGGCATCGGCATCGACAGCAAGCACATTCCACGCCTGACCGAGCGCTTCTACCGCGTCGATTCCAGCCGCGCGTCAAACACCGGCGGCACAGGCCTGGGCCTGGCAATCGTCAAGCACGTGCTGTTGCGCCACCGCGCAGCATTGGAAATCAACAGCGTCCCGGGCAAGGGCAGTGTGTTTATCTGCAACTTTGCCCCGGCGCAGATGACCAAAGCCTAGGCAAGCCTGTAGATAGCCGCTAAATTGCGTCCCTTGTGCCCTCCAATTGTGAGGGCTTGTTTCATTCCACACTTCAAAACGGAACCTGCAAAACCCCATCATGGACCCTTCCCCTGGTATCAGCCTGGCTTCACTCTTCGCCGATTTCGGCATGATTCTTTTCGCAATGGTGTTGGTTCTGCTCAACGGATTTTTCGTTGCGGCCGAGTTCGCCATGGTCAAACTGCGCTCGACCCGCGTCGAGTCCATCGCCGAGAAAAACGGCTGGCGCGGGCGCATCCTACGCACCGTTCACAGTCAGCTCGATGCTTATCTGTCGGCCTGCCAGCTGGGTATTACGCTGGCGTCGCTGGGCCTGGGCTGGGTTGGCGAGCCGGCATTTGCTCACCTGCTGGCGCCGTTGCTCGAGACCGTAGGCGTGGAATCGCCGGAAGTCGTCAAAGGCGTGTCGTTCTTCAGCGCCTTTTTCATGATTTCGTACCTGCACATCGTGGTGGGTGAACTGGCGCCGAAATCCTGGGCCATTCGCAAACCCGAACTGTTGTCGCTGTGGACGGCGGTGCCGCTGTACCTCTTCTACTGGGCGATGTACCCGGCCATTTATCTCCTCAACGCCAGTGCCAACGGCATTCTGCGCATCGCAGGCCAGGGTGAGCCCGGCCCCCATCACGAGCATCACTACAGTCGTGAAGAGCTCAAGCTGATCCTGCACTCAAGTCGTGGTCAGGACCCGAGTGACCAAGGCATGCGCGTGCTGGCCTCCGCCGTGGAAATGGGCGAGCTGGAAGTCGTGGACTGGGCAAACTCCCGCGAAGACATGGTCTCGCTGGAATTCAACGCCCCGCTCAAAGAAATCCTCGCGATGTTCCGTCGGCACAAGTTCAGCCGGTACCCAGTGTACGACTCGGACCGCAACGAGTTTGTGGGTCTGCTGCACATCAAGGACCTGCTGCTAGAGCTGGCGGCGCTGGACCATCTTCCCGAGTCCTTCAACCTCGCCGAGCTCACGCGGCCGCTGGAGCGGGTGTCCAAGCACATGCCACTGTCGCGTCTGCTGGAGCAGTTCCGTCAAGGCGGCGCGCACTTTGCGCTGGTTGAAGAAGCCGACGGCAAGATCATCGGCTACCTGACGATGGAGGACGTGCTGGAAGTGCTGGTGGGCGACATTCAGGACGAACACCGCAAGGCCGAGCGCGGGATTCTGGCCTATCAGCCTGGCAAGCTGCTGGTTCGAGGAGACACCCCGCTGTTCAAGGTCGAGCGCCTGCTGGGCATCGATCTGGACCACGTTGAAGCTGAAACCCTGGCAGGCCTGATCTACGACAGCCTCAAGCGCGTGCCTGAGGAAGAGGAAGTCATGGAGGTCGAAGGCCTGCGCATCATCATCAAAAAGATGAAAGGCCCGAAGATCGTGCTGGCGAAGGTGCTGAAGCTGGATTGACCTGCCCGTCAGAGCAGATGATCAATTCCCGCCAATCGCGAAGTTGGGCAGGCTCTGGACCGGTTGCGAGAATTCGTACGGAATCGACTCCAGCGCCAGCCCGACATTGCGCTGCACCACGAAGTGCAAATGCGGGCCGGTGCTGTTGCCGGTGTTGCCGGACCGCCCGAGCGGCGCGCCCACTGCCACATGCTGGCCTTCCTTGACGCTCACCGATCCCTGCTGCAGATGCAGATAAACGCCCATCGTGCCGTCGTCGTGCAGGATGCGCACGAAGTTGCCTGACGGATTGGCGCCACGGCCCGACTGGGCATTTTCGGTCTTGATCACGGTACCGCCCCGCGCAGCAATGATCTGCGTGCCTTCGGGCATGGCGATGTCGATCGCATAGCGGCTCTTGGCGCCAACGTGGCTGTAGGACCCATTGGCACCCTGACTGATGCGAAACGGCCCGCCCACCCACGGCAATGGATAGCGATAGGCAAATCCATTCGCTGAGACACCGCGCTGCGGGTCACCCACGATTGATCGCAGGCTGGGCTTATAGGCCATGGCCTTGCTGGCGACTTGCGGGCTGAGGGCGATGAGGCGTTCGTTGCTGCGCGCTGGAATGGTACGACGAATGACCTGATCCGACACGCCGACCACATTCTTCACCCCGGCCAGACGCAGTTCGACTTCCACGGGCGCGTACAGATCATTGCGAACATACAGGCTGTCGCTGCCGTTGGCTTTTTTGACGCTCAGACGCACCTGGCTGTCGATGCGCTCGACCATGCGCTCGCGAAGCTTCATCACCTGCGCGCCGCGCACGGGCTGGTCGGTAAACGACACCACGCCATTGGCATCGGTGAACCGATAGATCGTGACTGCCCCGGCGCTCTGCGTGGCCAGCAGCAGGGCACAGACAACCAGCATGCGCTCTAACATCGGGAAGACCTGGTGAGTGGACGATTGGCGCCCAGCCTAACAGCGATGCCGACGCAATTGGACTCATCCGAATCAATCGGTAATAGACGAAGCGTCAAGGAAATCGCGTCAGCACAGGGCGCGATCGGAATTGCAATTTCTATGCTAGGTAACGCGGGAGCGAGCTTGCTCGCGAAGATGGACGCCCGGCCGCTGCACATTTAGCGGAGATACCGGTCTCATCGCGAGCAAGGTGGAGCGCCACCCGGTCGCTCCCACACATGAGTGCGCAGCGAATCAGGCACCCGGCACGAAGTGCTTCTGCGCCGTACCACGGGCAATCAGACGCGAAAGGTAATCAAGCTTCTGGGTGTCCTTGTCGACAAAGCGGAAAGTGACCTGCAGCCACTCACTGTCCGGCTTCTGCTCGAACGCGGCAATCGCGTGCAGATAGCCATTGAGACGCGCTACCTCGGCGTTTTCACCTTGCTCCAGATCGAGCACGGCGCTTTCAAGGATCTGCGGCAGGACTTCGCCACGGCGGACCAGCAGCGACGCTTCCTTGAGCGTCAACGCCTTGATCACGCAGGGCTGGTTTCCACCTGGGAGACGCAACTGACCCTGACCACGACCGGTAGGTGCGGCGGAAGGAGCCGCTTTTGCCACAGGCGGGACCATAGACTGAGCAGTTTGCGATGCAGTTGAAGCCGCAGGTGCCGTGTTGACGACCTCGGGACGGTTACCCGTCAAGGCGCTGAGCGAGTCATTGGCAAACGCTGCATTGACGCGGGCCGGGCCACTGGACATCAACGCGTCAAGCTTGCCGACCTTGTGCAGCGCCTTCTTGACCTTGGTCAGCAGTTGCTCGTTGGTAAACGGCTTGCCGATGAAGTCCGATACGCCAGCCTGGATCGCCTGAATCACGTTTTCCTTATCGCCACGGCTGGTGACCATGATGAAAGGCATGGTCTTCAGGTTGTCCTGCTGGCGGCACCAGGTCAGCAATTCAAGCCCGGACATTTCGGGCATTTCCCAATCGCACAGCACCAGATCGAACACTTCACGGCTGAGCAGCACTTGCGCCTTGCGACCGTTGACCGCGTCTTCCAGAGCGATACCCGGGAAGGCGTTGCGCAGGCCTTTCTTGACCAGATCGCGGATGAACGGTGCGTCATCCACCACCAATACACTGACTTTACTCATCGACGCTCCTGATGGCGTGTTCACCGTAAATGGCGAGCATTTGCTGGCGGGTGGCCAGCTGCCAAACTGTTTGACGACACCGGGACTTTTATTCGCGGGTGACTTGAAAAATATGGGCAGACCGGAGAAACAAAAACGCCCGGCGGTCGCCAGGCGTTTTTTCTCAGGCAATCTTATTTATCGTCAGGCTTGTCCAGAACATTAATCCTTTCGGCGGTCAGGCCTTTGACTTCTTCCTGCATGCGCTTGAGGCCCAGGTGGCGAACATCGGTACCGCGCACGAGGTAGATCACCAGTTCGGAGATGTTGCGCGCATGATCACCGATGCGCTCCAGCGAACGCAGGACCCAGATCACATTTAACACGCGGGAGATCGAGCGCGGATCTTCCATCATGTAGGTAACCAGCTCACGCAATGCGGTCTTGTACTCGCGGTCGATGTTTTTATCGTACTGCGCCACCGACAACGCCAGATCGGCATCGAAGCGGGCGAACGAGTCCAGTGCATCGCGCACCATCTTGCTGACCTGATCGCTGATGTGGCGCACTTCGACGTAACCGCGCGGGGACTCACCCTCTTCGCACAACTGAATCGCACGGCGGGCGATCTTGGTGGACTCATCGCCAATACGCTCAAGGTCGATGACCGACTTGGAGATGCTGATGATCAGACGCAGGTCGGAGGCGGCAGGCTGACGACGGGCCAGAATGCGCAGGCACTCTTCGTCGATATTGCGCTCCATCTGGTTGATCCGGTCGTCCACCTCGCGCACTCGCTGGGCCAGGCCCGAGTCGGCTTCGATCAACGCGGTGACCGCGTCGTTGACCTGCTTCTCGACCAGACCACCCATTTCCAGCAGGTGGCTGCGAACTTCTTCCAGTTCAGCGTTGAACTGCTGGGAGATGTGATGTGTATGGCTGTCTTTGATCATGAGTGTCCGTCCGATTGATTGCGCGGTGGTTCAAGGCTGACGAAACACGTGCTAGCCGTAACGACCGGTTATGTAGTCTTCAGTCTGCTTTTTGGTCGGATTGGTGAACAACGTATCGGTGTCCCCGTATTCGACCACCTTGCCCATGTGCAGAAACGCGGTGTAATCCGACACGCGCGCCGCCTGCTGCATGTTGTGGGTAACGATCACAATGGTGTATTTGGATTTCAGTTCGTAGATCAGCTCTTCGACTTTCAGCGTCGAAATCGGGTCGAGCGCGGAGCACGGCTCATCGAGCAGCAGCACCTCGGGTTCGACGGCGATAGTGCGGGCAATCACCAGACGCTGCTGCTGACCACCGGAAAGTCCGAGCGCCGACTCATGCAGGCGGTCCTTGACCTCGTCCCACAGGGCGGCGCCACGCAAGGCCCACTCGACGGCTTCATCAAGCACGCGCTTCTTGTTCACGCCTTGAATGCGCAGCCCGTAGACCACGTTCTCGTAAACGGTCTTGGGGAACGGGTTGGGCTTCTGGAATACCATGCCAACCCGGCGACGCAACTCGGCGACGTCCTCGCCCTTGGTGTAGATGTCGTGGCCATAGAGCTTGATCTCGCCCTGTACGCGACAGCCGTCCACCAGATCGTTCATGCGGTTGAAGGTGCGCAGCAAGGTGGACTTGCCGCACCCGGACGGCCCGATGAACGAGGTGACGCGCTGTTTCGGGATGTTCATGCGGATGTCGAACAGCGCCTGCTTCTCGCCATAGAAGAGATCCAGCCCCGGGACTTCCAGCGCAACGGCTTCGTTCGCCAGATCCAGCACCTGGCGCTTGCGACCCAGGGCCGACATGTTGATGCCGTGGGCGTGGGGTTCGTGTTGCATGGTCTCACTCCGATCGTAGCTGCAAACCTTAAGCCGCAAGCTGCAAGTGTGGTGCTGATACGGTATGCGGCTCTCAGCTTGCCGCTTGAAGCGTGTCGCTGACTCAGTCTTCGAAAGCCTTGTACTTGTCGCGCAGGCGGTTGCGAATCGTCACCGCCGACAGGTTCAGCAGCGCAATCACCAGCACCAGCAGCAGCGCCGTGGCGTACACCAGCGGGCGCGCCGCCTCGACGTTGGGGCTTTGAAAACCGACGTCGTAGATATGAAAACCCAAGTGCATGATCTTCTGGTCGAGGTGCAGGTACGGGTAATTGCCGTCCACCGGCAGCGACGGCGCCATCTTGACCACACCTACCAGCATCAGCGGGGCCACTTCACCCGCCGCTCGTGCCACGGCCAGAATCAGGCCGGTCATCATCGCCGGGCTGGCCATCGGCAAAACGATCTTCCACAGCGTTTCGGCCTTGGTCGCGCCCAGGGCCAGTGAACCTTCGCGCAACGTCAGCGGGATGCGCGCCAGGCCTTCTTCGGTGGCAACGATCACCACCGGCACGGCGAGGAGCGCCAGGGTCAACGATGCCCACAGCAAGCCCGGTGTGCCGAACGTCGGCGCAGGCAGGGCTTCGGGGAAGAACAGCTGATCCAGAGAACCGCCCAGCACATAAACGAAAAAGCCCAGCCCGAACACGCCGTAGACGATGGCAGGGACGCCCGCAAGGTTGTTCACCGCGATGCGGATCAAGCGCGTCATCACGCCCTGGCGCGCGTACTCACGCAGATACACAGCGGCGAGCACGCCAAAGGGCGTCACGATGACGGCCATGATCAGCGTCATCATCACGGTGCCGAAGATCGCCGGGAAAATCCCGCCCTCCGTATTGGCCTCGCGCGGGTCGTCGCTGAGGAACTCCCAAAGCTTCTGAAAGTAGAACCCCAGCTTGGTCATCGTGCCCATGGCGTTGGGTTGATACGCATGGACCACCTTGCCGATGCTGATCTCGATTTCTTTGCCGTTGGCGTCACGCGCCGTCAGGCTGTCACGATTGTATTCGGCGTGTAGCGCGCCCAGCCGCGATTCGACTTCCTTGTAACGCGCGTCATATTCAGCGCGCTCAGTGGCCATGTCGGCCTGAGCCGCTGCATCAAGTTCGCCATTGAGCTCAAGCTTGCGTGCCTGCAGACGCAGCCGCTCGATGCCGTGGTTGATCGCGCCGATCTCGCCCTTCTCCAGGTCGTCCAACTGATCGGAAATACCCTGCACCCGTTCGATACGCGCCTGCAGTTGCGGCCATGCGGCTTCACCTTCGGCGACGACTTTGCCGTCTTCCTTGACGTTGACCAGATAGCCGTAGAATTTGCCCCACTCGCGGCGCTCCAGCGTCATCAACTCCGCGGGCTTGCGATGATCCTTGAGCCACTCGCCGATGATCCAGTTGAAATCGCTTGGGCTGATGTCCCGGTTGCCGACCTTGAACAGATCGCGGGTCATGAACTCGGGCCCCTGATCAGGGACCGGCAACCCGGCGGCCTTGAGCCTGGCGCGCGGCACTTGTTCAGACTGAACCAGCTCGCCCACCAGCACGTGGCTTTCCTGCCCGGGAACGTCGTACTGGGCGGAGATCACATCGGCCGGCCAGAAATGCCCCAGCCCGCGCACGGCGATCACCGCCAGCAAACCGATGGTCATGATCACGGCAATAGATACCGCACCCGCGCTTAACCAGACGCCGGGGCCGCCACTGTTGAACCATCGCTTGAGGGAGGTCTGCTTCATAGGTTTCAACCTGCCCTAAAGAGACGAATACTGCTTGCGCAGGCGCTGACGAATCAGCTCTGCCAAGGTATTCATGACAAATGTGAACATCAGCAGCACCAGGGCAGCAAGGAACAGCACACGATAATGACTGCCGCCCACTTCCGACTCCGGCATCTCCACCGCCACGTTGGCCGCGAGCGTGCGCATGCCTTCGAACAGGTTCATGTCCATGATCGGCGTGTTGCCGGTGGCCATGAGCACGATCATGGTTTCGCCGACGGCGCGCCCCATCCCAATCATGAGCGCCGAGAAAATTCCTGGGCTGGCCGTCAGAATCACCACACGAACCAGCGTCTGCCACGGCGTGGCGCCGAGGGCCAGTGAGCCGAGCGTCAGGCCACGCGGCACGCTGAACACGGCGTCCTCGGCGATGGAATAAATGTTGGGGATGACCGCAAAACCCATCGCGATCCCGACCACCAATGCGTTGCGCTGATCATAGGTGATGCCCAGGTCGTTGGTGATCCACGAGCGCATGTCGCCGCCGAACCACCAGTTCTCGAGGTGCGGGCTCATGCTCAGTGAGACCCAGCCAATCAGCAGAATGACCGGAATCAGAATCGCGCTTTCCCAACCGTCGGGTACCCGCAGGCGAATCGAGTCCGGCAAGCGCGTCCAGCCAAACCCTGCCAGCAAGATGCCGATGGGGGTGAAGATCAGCAGGCTGAAGATGCCCGGCAGATGCCTTTCCAGATAGGGCGCCAGGAACAGCCCGGCGAAGAATCCGAGAATCACCGTCGGCATCGCTTCCATCAGTTCGATGATCGGCTTGACCTTGCGGCGCATGCGCGGCGCCATGAAGTAAGCGGTGTAGATCGCCGCAGCCACAGCAATTGGAGCGGCCAGGAGCATGGCGTAGAACGCGGCCTTCAGGGTGCCGTAAGTGAGTGGCGCGAGGCTGAGCTTGGGCTCGAAATCACTGCTGGATGCGGTGGATTGCCAAACGTATTTGGGTTCGTCGTAGTTCTCGTACCAGACCTTGTCCCACAACGCGCTCCATGAGATCTCCGGATGCGGATTGTTCAGGCTCATGGGCAGCAGCTTGCCGCTGTCTTCAACGATGATCCGATCCGCCCGCGGCGACAGGCCCATGACGGCCGGGCCGCTGGCTATCGGGTCGATCAGCAGCGTGCGGTGGGCGGTGCTGTGAAAAACGCCGAGCTTGCCGGAGGTGTCCATGGCAATGAAGCCTTTGCGGCGCTGCTCGGCGGTGATCTGGGAGATCGGCGCGCCACTCATTTTGAAATCACGAATGTGCTGCAGGCGCATCTCGCCATCGACGTCTCGGGCCATGAACCACTGCGCGATATTGCCTCTTGAGCTACCGATCACCAGAGAGACGCCACCGACCAGTTGCGTGCTGGCAGTGGTTTCGGCATTGGCATCTTCAAGAAGTTTGTAGCGGCCGTTCAGTGTGCGATCGCGCAGGTCGAACACGTCGACCAGCGCGCGACCATTGATCACGTACAGCCACTGCTGACGCGGGTCGACATAAATGGCTTTGACCGCTGCTGACAGCTGCGGCAGATCGATGCGGTTCTGCTCGCGATCGGTGTCGCCCGTCATCAGGTTTTCGGATTGGGTCAGCGACAGCACGTGCAGTTGGGTACCGGTTGCACCGGCCAGAATCAGGGTCGTGTCACTGGCGTTCAGATTGACGTGCTCAAGCGCCCGGCCGCCTTCGTCCAGCACCAGCGGCGTCTCGCCGTAGGGATAGGTAATCGTGGGGGTGATGGTTTTCTTGTTGTCGGGATAGCTGATCGGATAAGCGTGCTTGAACACCAGCACCTGTCCGTTGGACAGGCCGACCGCAATCAAAGGCTTGCCGGGCTGATCCTGGGCCACCGACGTCACTTTCGCGCCAGCGGGGATCGGCAGGGCCACGCGGGAAATCTCGCCGCCGTCCTTGAGATGGAAAAACAGCGCTTCGCCTTTGTCGGACACGCGCATGGCGACCTGATTCTGCTCTTCGATGACCAGCACTATCGGCTCGCCGGCATCTTGCAGCCAGGCAGGCGTTTGAGCATCGCTGCGCGTCAGCTTCGCACCCTGGAACAACGGCGCGACGACGTAAGCCAGGTAGAAGAAGATCAAGGTGATGGCGGCCAACACGGCAAGACCGCCCACTAACACGTACCAACGCGTCAGGCGGTCTTTGAACGCACGGATCCTGCGCTTGCGTTGCAGCTCGGGCGCATTGAAATCGATGCGCTCGGGACGGGGTTTGTCGGTCATTGATGAATTGGCCAAATCATTCATGCGCACACCGTAGCCACTCTGTATGACAAATACATGACAGCGAGGTGACGCAAAAAAGCCCGCCGCTCCTGAATCGGGGCAACGGACTGTTCAGTGTTCTGCGAGCCTCGTTCCATAAGGCCTTTGTCGTTTGTGGCGGGACGAACCTGTCACCCCGCTTCAGGGTTGTCTGGGCAGCGTGCTCGCTACCGTTCTTGTAGCCCCAGATCAGCCAAGGCTTTGCTGACGACCTTGGCTGGTAACGGAATGTACCCGTCTTTCATGACAACTTCCTGACCTTGTTTTGACAGGATCAATCTGACGAACTCGGCTTCGAGCGGATTCAACGGTTGGTTCGGCGCCTTGTTGACGTACACATAAAGGAAGCGTGCCAGCGGGTAGGTGCCATTCAATGCGTTGGCTTCGTTGTCTTCGACATACTCGCCGCCCTCCTTTTTTGCGAGGGGAACAGTGCGAACGCTGGACGTTTTATAACCAATGCCCGAGTAACCAATGCCGTTTAGCGAGTTGCTGATGGAGCTGACCACCGACGCAGAGCCGGGCTGTTCATTGACGTTGGGCTTGAAGTCGCCCTTGCACAGCGCCTCTTCCTTGAAGAAACCGTAAGTGCCGGAAACCGAATTACGCCCGAACAGCTGGATGGCCTTGCCGGCCAGATCACCCGTCACGCCCACATCGCCCCAGGTTTTTGCATCGGTCTTGGCACCGCAAAGCCGGGTCGCGGAGAAGATTGCGTCAACCTGCTGCAGCGTCAGGCCCTTGATCGGGTTGTCCTTGTGGACGAACACCGCCAGCGCATCCACCGCCACCGGAATCGCCGTAGGCTTGTAGCCACGCTTCTGCTCAAAGGCCGACAACTCGCCGTCTTTCATCTTGCGGCTCATGGGCCCGAGCGTCGCAGTGCCCTCGGTCAGTGCAGGTGGCGCTGTCGAGGAGCCAGCGGCCTGAATCTGGATGTTCACGCTTGGGTATTCTTTCTTGTAGGCCTCGGCCCACATCGTCATCAGGTTGGCGAGCGTGTCGGACCCTACACTGGACAGATTCCCGGAGACGCCACTGGTTTTGACGTAGGGCTTGATCGCCGGGTCGACAGCGGCACTCGCGTTGTCGACAGCCACGCCAGCCGCCACGAAAGTCAGCGCCGTCATCAAACGTTTGAAGGTCATGCCTTGCTCCTGCGGTTTGGCTGCAGCGGAATCGTGCCTGCGGCTTAAAGATATGACTGAATTGTGACAAAAAAGTGAAGGTATGAGGATTCCTATCCGGTCGTGGGCATTCGACGCCATAGAAAATTAATTAATTGAACATAAATCCCTATGGATCCGCGATAAAAATAGGAAGCTTATTTCCACTCAATATAGCCTATTAAATTCGCTCACCTAGCCTTAAGAATGCAGACTCGCCACCCCGTAAAACTGCACACATTCAGGAGGTTTACTCATGGACCATAATCTAATTAATGCGATGAGATTAGAAGCGCAACGCATGCGTGATGAAGCGCCACATCTGGCTGACTCAGCTGAGTTCAGGCCGGACCCCTCCATTCCATATCTTAAGTACGATGAGGCCTTTGCGAAGCAAGGCGATGGCAAGCTAACACTTAGGCCGCCAGGAAATACGCTCAATACCGCCACCAGCATAGTACCTACTGCCAAAGATCAGACAAAATTCTGGGTAACTGCCTGGCAGACATTTTTCGATGAGCCTGAGCCGCCCAATTACGCAGCCATTGCACGTATTAATCAGAAAGGAGAGATGGATACGAGTTTTGGTTCAGAGGGTTTTGCTAAAGTAGCTTTTGATGATAAAAACTACACCGCGCTCGATTGTTTGCATGAGCATTCGGATGGGAAGCTGATCGTCTTCGGTGAGCTTATTAAGCGACAAGGTGCAGGTTCTTATCGTCAACCCATGATAATCAGACTAATGCCCGACGGGGCCGTAGATAAAAGCTTCGGCACCAATGGGATCGTCGACTTAGTTACGACAATCAGCAAACCTGCCGAGCGAGCCTTCTACGGAGTCGATGCCCAAGGTCGAACTTTAGTGTTGGCCCAAATCTACAAAGAAGACTACCCGACTTCTGTCCTCGCGCGTTTGACAGCGGAGGGCAAGCTTGATGAAACTTTTAAAATGGTAGAAATACAAAAGGATGGTCATGGCGCCTATCCGATAGACATCATGCTGGATAACAGTAATAAAAAAATATTCATAACATTCTTAACTCCCTCAGCAGCGCATTATATTGTGTGCTTCGACAGCGATGGTAGGCTAGACAGAGCGTTTGGCAGCGACGGATTTGCCGACTTGTCAGGTCACCTAGAAGCGGTAGCAAGCTGTTCATTCACTCAAAAAAGCAAGCATCTTTTTATCAGCGGGCAGTCGTACGATGAGACAAGGGCGTATGCGACGCTAGCAAACTTTACGACTGGTGGTAAACCGGAACTAAAATTCAATGAAGGCAGACCGGTTGAGTCTTACTTTGCAAAACTGTTTCCTGAGCGTATTTGGTATAGCGCGTACGAGCTAGCAGGCGATCCTTTTACGATCAAGACCTTGGGTTGGTATGGTAATTCGAGTGATAGCTATCAAGTTTTGGGTCGGTTCACTCGTGTCGGAGCTTCCGATGGAAGCTTTGTCGAAAATGAGCCGATCGCGCAATTGCAAGCTGGCGACTATTTTTCTTATGGTCATCAGAACTTCATTAATGACGCACCGAAGAGATTCCTGGTGGCGGGAAGGTCGTTATCTGCGGCGACGATATTCGCCGTCAAGGAAGGGCCAGAATAGGATGGGTATCACAGGTCAGTAGAAATACCGTAGGAGGAATAAGCAGCCGTAACGACTGACGCCGCAGGATGAGTAATAACCATCGCGGGCCAGATTATCTGGCCCGCGATTGATTCAGCGGCTACATCTGTCAGCCTACGACTGCATACCCGGTTTAGCCTTCAGCAAATACACACCTATCCCCATTCCCAACACACACAAAATCGCCACGTACCACGCCGGCCCCATCGGGTTGGCCGCGAACATCAGGCTGACGACCATTGGCGTTAGACCGCCAAAGATGGCGTACGCCAGGTTGTAGGAAAACGACAGCCCGGAGAAGCGAACAACCGGCGGGAAGGCCTGGACCATCACGAAGGGCACCGCGCCGATGGTGCCGACGAACAAGCCGGTAATCGCGTACAGCGGATACAGCAGATCCGGGTGCGTGCCGATCATGTGGTAGAAGGTCCACGAACTTACCAGCAGGCCCAGCGAGCCGAACAGGAAGACCAGCCCCGCGCCGACTCGATCCGCCAGCGCGCCCGCCCCGATACAGCCCAGACTCAGCAAAACAATGGCGAGGCTGTTGGCTTTCAGGGTGTCGGCGGGTGCGAAACCGTAGGCCTTTTGCAGCAGGGTCGGCGTCATCAGAATGACAACCACCACACCGGCGGAGAGCAGCCAGGTCAGAAGCATCGACAGCACAACGGCGCCACGGTGATCACGCAATACCGCTTTGAGCGGCACTTCTTCAGCCAGTTGCTTGCGCAATTGAAGCTCGGCGAACACCGGGGTTTCGTGCAGCCAGCGGCGCAGGTAAACCGACATCAGACCGAAGACGCCACCGAGCAGGAAAGGAATCCGCCAGGCGTAGTCCGATACCTCAACGGGCGAGTACACGCTGTTGATCCAGGTGGCGACCAGCGAGCCAAGCAGAATCCCGGCAGTCAGACCGGACGTGAGGGTACCGCAGGCGTAACCGACGTTACGGGCGGGAACGTGTTCGGAAACGAATACCCACGCGCCAGGCACTTCGCCACCGATCGCGGCGCCCTGAATGACGCGCATCAACAGCAGCAACATGGGAGCCCAGATGCCGATCTGCGCGTAGGTAGGCAGCAAGCCCATGATCAGCGTCGGCACGGCCATCAGAAAAATGCTCAGGGTGAACATTTTCTTGCGGCCCAGCAGATCGCCGAAGTGCGCCATGACGATGCCGCCAAGGGGACGAGCCAGATAACCGGCGGCAAAAATGCCAAACGTTTGCATCAAACGCAGCCATTCGGGCATGTCTACGGGGAAAAACAGCTTGCCTACCACTGCTGCGAAGAACACGAAGATGATGAAGTCGTAGAACTCCAACGCTCCGCCCAGGGCAGACAGTGAAAGGGTTTTGTAATCGTTGCGGTTCAGCGGGCGCGAAGGCTGCGTAGCACTTAAAGGCACAGAGGACATGACAATGGCTTCTCTTTTGAGGCTCTCTTTGGGCGAAAAATCAACGGTGACTCAACCGTGGGTAACGGCTTCACACGCGATTTCTCGACTCGAAAAGTTAATCGGGCATCAAAATTGCGTGCCAAAAATGGCGTAGTGCGCCAGGTCGGTCCGGCACGATAGCAAATTGCGTACAAATGCACATGGATTGCAATGACGCGAAGGCATCATGAAAAAGCGGCGGTCGTGTCGTGACGGCGCGCCAGATATACTCGCCGGCCGCGACTCAACCGGGCTCTTCAGGGAAGTTGTGCGAAACCATTTGCCCAAGTCGTTTTCGCAGAGTTTCCCTTTAAACAAAATGAAGACTTAGTAGAGTCATGGGTCAGAGGGACCCAATAATGATTGAGCTCGAACAAGAAGATCCGATACCGCAGGGCGATCTTGCCCTGCAGATTACCGCCCTACCCCGCGAAACCAACGGCTTCGGCGATATTTTCGGCGGCTGGCTGGTTTCCCAGATGGACCTTGCCGGTACTGCCATGGCGAGCAAGGTGGCCGGTGGCCGTGTGGCGACGGTTGCCATCGACCGCATGGCGTTCCTGGTGCCCGTCGCGGTGGGGGCGCAGTTGTCGTTCTACACCCAGACCCTGGAAATCGGCCGCAGCTCGATTCAGATGATGGTCGAAGTGTGGAGCGATGATCCCCTGTCCAGCGAATGGCGCAAGGTGACCGAAGCCGTGTTCGTTTTCGTCGCCATCGACGGCAGCGGCCGTACTCGCTCGGTGCCGGCTCGTCGCTGATCAGTAAGCCAAGGGGGGCCGATGTGCCCGCCCTTGGCTTTGCGCAACAAACTCATCAAGCTTGGCGCAGTCTGAGTCAGTCACTGTCCTTCGAGTGAGAACCCCTATGCCTACGTCAAACGTCGAATCCTTCCAGCTCGGTGAGCTTAATTGCTGGCGCATCCGCCACGGTCAGGCCGAACTGGTGATCGCCCAGCAAGGCGCGCACATCATCAGTTACCAGGTGGACGGCGATGAGCCGCTGATTTGGTCCAACCCGGGCGCGCTGTTCAAATCGGGCAAGCCTATTCGCGGCGGGATGCCGATCTGCTGGCCGTGGTTTGGCAATTTTCAGCGTAATCCGTCCAGCGTGCAGGCCATGCGTGCAAGCGACGAGTCGGCAAAGGCCCACGGCGAAGTTCGAGCGATCGACTGGGAGTTGATGGGCGTGGGTGAGGATGGCGACGCGTTGATTGTCGAATTCATTCAGCCCCGGGCCGAAGGACATTTGCCGGGGTGGGCGCACACCGTTGGCTTGAAGCTGCACATCCGCCTGGATACTGCGCTGAATGTCAGCCTGGTGAGCTTCAACGCTGGCGCTGAAGACGTCACGCTCAGTCAGGCGCTGCACAGCTATTTCGCGGTCAGTGACGTCAGCCAGATCAGCATCGAAGGGCTGGATGGCGTGGAGTACCTGAACACTCTGGAAAGTTGGGAAACTCGTAATGTACAGGTGGGCGATATCACCTTCACCGGCGAGACCGACCGTATTTATCAGGACACGCCCGACCTGATCTCAGTGGTCGATCCAAAATGGGAACGCCGGATTCAGATTCAGACGACGGGTTCGCAATCGGCCATCGTCTGGAACCCGTGGATCGACAAGACCAAAACCTTCGATGACATGCAGCCGGATGGCTGGAAAAGCATGGTGTGTGTTGAGACAGCCAACGTCATGACCGATGTGGTGACGCTCAAACCGGGTGATATGCATGCGCTGAGCGTCAGCATCTGGGCCGAGCCGTTGGCAGAAGCCTGACGACACTGCGCTATTTTGTAGGACCGGCTTCAGCCGGGAAGAGGCCTGCGTGCGCACCTTCGATTTTGTGGTGTGACACCCGACGCCTTCCCGGCTAAAGCCAGTCCTACAATGCATCGAGCCGGATCCATCGAATCTGCACGCTATGTCAGCGAACTACAAATCCGCCTCAACCACCACACGCACTTTCGACGCGTCCAGCGCATAGGCGGCGTCGGCGAGATCATTGTTCACCTTCTCGACCTTCAACGTGCCGATGACCCACAACGGTGTGTAAATGTCGGAGATCTTCAGGCCTTTCGGATAACGTACCAGCACCAGCTGATTCGGCGGCGGTGGCGGCACATGGATGCAGGCGCCCGGGTACGGGACGAGGAAGAACAGCGTGCTGTGGCCTTTCGCATCAGTCTCCAGCGGCACCGGATAACCACCCAGACGAATGGTTTTGTCGTTCATCGACGCGACGGTTTTGGTGGAGTACATGACGGCAGGCAAGCCCTTGCTCTGCTTCAAACCGCCCTTGCTGTCGAACGTTCCCTGGCCTTCAGGCGAGTTGTGATCGATTTCGGGCATGGCTTCGAGGGCTTTCTGATCCGACTTCGGCATTAGCTCTAGCCAGTCGGTTTCAGGTAATTCAGCGGCGCGTACCAGTCCGCAGACCAGCAGCAGTGAAACGAAGAGGAGATGACGCATTGGAGATGCTCGGCGGGAGGAGTTGAGTGCCGGGCATTCTAGCCCTCTGCGCAGCAATAGCGCAGAGGGCCAGGCGTGCTTAACGCTTTTTAATCATGCCGTAGATCACCAGCAGGATGATCGCGCCGACAAGTGCACCGAGGAAACCTGCACCCTCGCCTGCGCGGTAGATACCCAGCGCCTGACCACCATAAGTGGCGGCCAGCGAGCCGCAGATGCCGAGCAGGATGGTCATGATCCAGCCCATGCTGTCGTCGCCTGGCTTCAGGAAGCGCGCCAGCAGACCTACGATCAAGCCGATGAAGATGGTTCCGATGATTCCCATGCCATGTCCCTCTGTTTGAATGAATATGCCAATAACCTAGCTAGCTATTGGCAACACGCTATGAGAGGGGCGGCCCGGCGAAATGGTTCAACAGGATATGAAGGACACTGCAGGAGCGAGCTAGCTCGCGATCTCGCTGGGTCAGACAGCCATGATGTCGCGGACAAAATCCTATCGCGAGCAAGCTCTCTCCCACAGAGGCCGTCAAGACCGACTACCGCTGTGATCAGTTTTTGATCAATGCCTCGACCTGCTTCACCTGACGATCCAGCGTCGTGCGGTCTTTGCTGCGCACCGTGGCGTGGCCGACCTTGCGCCCGGCCTTGAAGGCCTTGCCGTAGTGATGCAGATGACAGTCTTCGATGGCGATCACGTCGCTCACAGCCGGCACTTCACCGATGAAGTTGAGCATCGCGCTCTCACCAACCTTGGCCGTCGAACCCAGCGGCAGCCCGGCAACGGCGCGCAGATGGTTCTCGAACTGGCTGCACTCGGCGCCTTCGGTGGTCCAATGGCCCGAGTTGTGGACACGCGGGGCGATCTCGTTGGCTTTCAGGCCGCCATCGACTTCGAAGAATTCAAAGGCCAGCACGCCTACGTAATCCAGCTGCTTGAGCACACGCCCGGCGTAATCTTCAGCCAGCGCCTGCAGCGGGTGATCGGTGCTGGCGATGGACAGGCGCAGAATGCCGCTGTCGTGGGTGTTGTGTACCAACGGATAGAAGCGGGTCTCGCCATCACGGGCACGCACGGCGATCAACGAAACCTCGCCGGTGAATGGCACAAAGCCTTCCAGCAGGCACGGCACGCTGCCCAGTTCGGCGAAGGTGTCGCTCACGTCTTCAGGGGTGCGCAGGACTTTCTGGCCCTTGCCGTCGTAACCCAGCGTACGGGTTTTCAGCACGGCCGGCAGACCGATGCTGGCCACCGCAGCGTCCAGATCCGCCTGGGACTGGATGTCGGCGAACGCCGGCGTCGGGATGCCGAGGTCCTTGAACATGCTTTTTTCAAACCAGCGATCGCGGGCGATGCGCAGCGCTTCGGCACTCGGGTAAACCGGCACGAACTGCGACAGAAAGGCAACGGTTTCAGCCGGTACGCTCTCAAACTCGAAGGTGACCAGATCAACATCGTTCGCCAGCTGGCGCAGGTGTTCCTGATCACCGTAATCGGCGAGCAGGTGCTCGCCAAGCGCAGCGGCGCAGGCGTCCGGTGCGGGATCAAGGAAGGCGAAGTTCATTCCCAGCGGGGTGCCCGCCAGTGCCAACATGCGACCCAACTGGCCGCCACCGATTACGCCGATCTTCATGAAAACCTCAGGCCTCGCGTGGGTCTGGATTGTCCAGAACGCTGTCTGTCTGCTCAGCACGGAATTTCTTCAGCACTGCGTGGAAGTGTGGGTGCTTGGCGCCCAGGATACTGGCCGACAACAGCGCGGCGTTGATCGCGCCTGCTTTGCCGATGGCCAGCGTTGCAACTGGAATACCGGCAGGCATCTGCACGATGGAGAGCAATGAGTCGACGCCCGACAGCATGGACGACTGAACCGGGACACCCAGAACGGGCAGATGAGTCTTGGCAGCGCACATGCCAGGCAGATGAGCAGCGCCACCAGCGCCGGCGATGATCACCTCGATGCCACGGCCTTCGGCTTCTTCGGCGTACTTGAACAGCAGATCGGGCGTGCGGTGCGCCGAAACCACTTTGACTTCGTACGGGATGCCGAGCTTTTCAAGCATGTCGGCGGTGTGGCTAAGGGTGGACCAATCGGACTTGGAGCCCATGATCACGCCAACCAGTGCGCTCATCGTCGTGCCTCTCATCGGGCGCCCGCAGGCGCGGCTAAAAACAACAAGCCACGCGGGAAAACCGGCGTGGCTTGTCGTACAAATGATGACCAGTCGAACCGGCCGAAGGCCGCGGAGTATACCGCAAAGCGTCAGGATGACAGCCCCCATACGTTCAACCGTCCAGGTTTTTTATAGCGGCAGGCGGCACGGAAAAGTCCGGCAGAGGATCGGCACTTGTACCTCATACCAATCAAACGAGGACTACTGCAATCGGCGTCGATCCTGATTCCCTGTCGACGCCAGTTGCTATTAGATATCCGGCGTCGGGCTATACACGGCCCGACAATAATCCACCTACTCAAGGAAGAGTACGATGCTCAAGAAATATACAAGTTGCCTGCTGCTGCTCTGCGCGTTAGCGCTGAGTCACAAGGCGTGGGCCAACGATAACCCCTCCAGACAACCGTTAACCCTCTACCTGGTTCTCCACGACGACCTTTCACATCACAACATCCACGAATTGCGCCAGGATTACTTCGCCTGGCTTATCAGGGATCTGGAAAGTTTCACCGATCGTTATGTGCGACTGGCGTTCATTCGGGACGTCCCGGGCCTCACGGACTTCGCTTATCAAAATGATGATGTGGACGAAACCTATTACGCCTGGAAGAACAGGATGGATCGGCATGTCATCAACAACGGCATGGAGCGCAACGCGACCACCAAATACCTGTTGTTAACTCAGAACAAGATCAACTCGAATACGCTGGGCGCGAGTGAGGACAAGAGCTACACGGGCATAGCATCACTGGAAACGTTCGCAATACCCGCGCACGAACTGGGTCATATGCTCGGTGGCACTCATGAGGCCGCAGAGGTTCTCTATAAAGGCGGATGGTGGTGCCAGACGAATATCATCGAAAGTCACGAAAAAATACGCTCCAACTGCTATGTCTACAGCGACGCGAACAAGCAAATTATTGCTGAGCATCTGAACAGGTTTCCTTGACGCAACATGGGTCGCTCTTCGGCATTCCCAGGAGCGGCCCTCGTCATGGGGAATCTGGTGCCGCCGCACTTTCGAGCTTGCGCCACAACAGCCGGACATTGGCCTTGCGAACCAGCGCGCAGCGGTAGAGCCTAATCTCCAGCGGGACGTGCCACTGAGTGCCGCCGCAGATAACCAATTCGCCTCGTTCGAGCTCCGCCGTCACGCTCAGCCGCGGCACCCACGCGATACCCAGCCCTTGTAGCGCCATGCCCTTGAGGCTGTCGGCCATCGCCGTTTCATAAATCGTCGTGAAGCGCACGCTGCGTTGGCGAAGTAGCAGGTTCACCGAGCGCCCCAGAAACGCACCGGCGCTGTACGCCAGCAGTGGCACGCTTTGCTCCCCTTCCAGGTCGAACAGCGGCCGCCCCTCTTCGTCTGTCGAGCAGACTGGCAGCATTTCGGTCATGCCCAGATGCAGGGAGGGGAAGATCTCGGCGTCCATCTGCAGCGCGGCATCGGGGTCGTAGAACGCCAGCATCAGATCACAACCGCCTTCACGCAGCGCGTGTACCGCGTCGCCGACGTTGGTGGCGACCAGGCGCGTGGCAATGTTCAGCCCTTCATTGCGTAACTGCGCGATCCAGCGCGGAAAGAAGCTCAGCGCCAGCGAGTGAGCGGCAGCGATCTGCATGACCTCACCCTGCCCGCTCTCCAGGTGGTGCAAATGACGCAGCACTTCGCCGAGCTGGTCGACCACCGTCCTTGCAGTGACGAGGAATAATTGCCCTGCCGCCGTCAGCTCGATCGGCGTGCGCGAGCGATTGACCAGCGTCAGCCCAAGCGCCGCTTCAAGGCTGCGAATGCGCCGGCTGAAGGCCGGTTGCGTGACAAATCGACGCTCCGCTGCCTGGGAAAAACTGCGGGTCGCGGCCAGCGCACTGAAATCTTCCAACCATTTGCTTTCTAGGTTCATCGTTTCTCCAGCGTTAGAAATGGCGCATTCGCAGGTGCGGACGGAGCGTCATACACTGATTCACACGTTCGCAACAATCCCTGCGTCACAGCGCCATTATGCCGATTGTGCATAGGGCAGCGTTTTACAGCATTGGTCCAGAATCGCCTGCAAGCCTAGTATCGGCGGCGTTCCGGCTTAGTCCGTGCCCATCTTGAGACTTTCTCTATCATGTCCTCCGCTGCATCATTTCGCATCGAAAAAGACCTGCTTGGCGTTCTCGAAGTACCCGCTGAAGCGTATTACGGCATTCAGACCCTGCGCGCTGTGCACAACTTCCGCCTCTCGGGTGTTCCGCTTTCGCACTACCCGAAGCTGGTTGTAGCGCTGGCGATGGTCAAACAAGCTGCAGCGGATGCAAACCACCAGCTGGGTCACCTGAGCACCGATAAGCATGCGGGCATCAGCGAAGCCTGCGCACGACTGATCCGCGGTGATTTCCACGATCAGTTCGTCGTCGACATGATCCAGGGCGGCGCCGGCACCTCTACCAACATGAACGCCAACGAAGTCATCGCCAACATCGCGCTTGAAGCGATGGGCCATGCCAAGGGCGAATACACGTTTCTGCACCCCAACAACGACGTGAACATGGCGCAGTCCACCAACGACGCGTACCCGACGGCCATACGTCTGGGTTTGCTGTTGGGCCACGACTCGCTGCTCGCCAGTCTCGACAGCCTGATTCAGGCATTCGCGGCCAAAGGTCACGAGTTCAACCACGTGTTGAAAATGGGCCGTACCCAACTGCAAGACGCGGTGCCGATGACCCTGGGTCAGGAATTCCGCGCCTTCGCCACCACCTTGACTGAAGACCTCAACCGCCTGCGCAGCCTGGCGCCTGAGCTGCTGACCGAAGTCAATCTCGGCGGCACCGCCATCGGCACCGGCATCAACGCCGACCCTGGTTATCAGCACCTGGCCGTTCAGCGTCTGGCGACCATCAGCGGCCAGCCGCTGGTGCCGGCGGCGGACCTGATTGAAGCGACCTCCGACATGGGTGCTTTCGTCCTGTTCTCCGGCATGCTCAAGCGCACAGCAGTCAAGCTGTCGAAGATCTGCAACGACCTGCGCCTGCTCTCCAGCGGCCCGCGCACCGGCATCAACGAAATCAATCTTCCGGCACGTCAGCCAGGCAGCTCGATCATGCCGGGCAAGGTCAACCCGGTGATTCCGGAGGCGGTGAACATGTGCGCCTTCGAAATCATGGGCAACGACCTGGCACTGACCATCGCTGCCGAAGGCGGTCAATTGCAGCTGAACGTGATGGAGCCGTTGATCGCCTACAAGATCTTCGACTCGATTCGCCTGCTGCAGCGCGCCATGGACATGCTGCGCGAGCACTGTATCGTCGGCATCACCGCCAACGAAGTGCGCTGCCGTGAGCTGGTCGAGCACTCGATCGGCCTGGTCACTGCGCTGAACCCTTACATCGGTTACGAAAACGCCACCCGCATTGCCCGCGTTGCACTGGAAACGGGCCGTGGCGTGCTGGAGCTGGTGCGTGAAGAGGGCTTGCTCGATGACGTCATGCTGGCAGACATCCTGCGCCCAGAGAACATGATTGCGCCGCGGCTCGTGCCTTTGAAGGCTTGATCGTCCGGCTCTCCAGCACTTGCAACACGATCACCAGGCTGAGGGTCTAGACACCCCTCACCCTTTTGAGGGCCGGAAGCACACGCTTCCAGGCCCTTTTTTTTGCCTGCTTTATGCCGGCTTGCAGCAAACCGAATAAAGACTCCAATAACGCGCACCGGTATAGTGCGCACCCTCTAAGAAAGCGAGGAAACACCAATGCTTGAAGTCATCAACGACTTCCTCTCGGGAAAAGTACTGATCGTGCTCATTGTTGGGCTCGGTGGATATTTCACGATTCGCTCGCGTTTCGTTCAGTTCCGTCACTTCTTTCACATGTTCGCGGTGTTTCGCGACAGTTTGCGCAGCAGCGCCGGCCAGTTGAGTTCATTCCAGGCCCTGATGCTGAGCCTTGCCGGCCGCGTCGGCGCCGGTAACATCGCCGGCGTCGGCATCGCCGTCACCCTAGGCGGACCGGGCGCGGTGTTCTGGATGTGGGTCACTGCGCTGGTCGGCATGGCGAGCAGCTTTTTCGAATGCTCCCTTGGTCAGCTGTACAAACGCTGCGACGCCGAAGGTCAATACCGCGGCGGTCCGTCGTATTACATCCAGCACGGCCTGGGCAAACGCTGGCTGGGCATGATCATGGCGGTGTTGCTGCTGGTGACCTTCGGCTTTGCCTTCAATGGCCTGCAATCCCACGCCGTGACCCACTCGCTCAACGACGCGTTCAAGATCTCGCCAAGCTACGCCGGCGTCGGTCTGGCGATACTGCTGGGTCTGGTGTTCGTCGGCGGGATCAAGCGCATCGCCAAGGTCGCCGACCTGCTGGTGCCGATCAAGACACTGGTCTACATCGCCGTCACGCTGTATGTCATCGGCGTGCAGTTCGAACACGTTCCGCACATGCTGATGACCATCGTCAAAAGCGCGTTCGGCATGGATGAAGTGTTTGGTGGCCTGATCGGCAGCGCCATTGTCATGGGCGTCAAACGTGGCGTCTTCGCCAACGAAGCCGGCCTGGGCAGCGCGCCGAACGTAGCGGCGGTGGCTCAGGTCGAGCACCCGGTTGCACAAGGTGTGGTTCAGGCGTTCAGCGTGTTCCTTGATACGTTCGTCATCTGCACCTGCACCGCGTTGCTGATCCTGCTGTCCGGTTTCTACACCCCGGGCTTCGAAGGCGATGGCATTGCCCTGACGCAGAACTCCCTCGCCGCCGTCGTCGGTGACTGGGGCAAGCTGTTCATCAGTGTGGCGCTGGCGCTGTTCGTGTTCACTTCGATTCTCTACAACTACTACTTGGGCGAAAACAGCCTGCGCTTCCTGCTGGGTGAGAACCGCAAGGCGATCTTCGGCTACCGCGTGTTGGTCCTCGCGTTGATTCTGTGGGGCGCGGTCGAGGATCTGGGCACGGTGTTCGCCTTCGCCGACATCACTATGACGATGCTGGCTTTCGTCAACCTGATCGCGCTGGCGATGCTGTTCAAAATCGCGCTGCGGGTGCTGAAAGACTACGATGCCCAGCGTAAAGCCGGGATCAAGACGCCAGTCTTCGACTCCAGCCAGTTCCCCGATCTGGACCTGGACTTGAAAGCCTGGCCAAAGCCTGATGCCGCTCAGCCTGCGGCGCACACGGCAGCGGTCAGCGGCAAACCGGTCGCGGACGCGCGTTGATCATTTGAACCTCAATCCAGGGAGACAGGCATGAGTCGCAAAAACCACGCACCCGCCCGCCAGGTGATGGTGCTGTATACCGGTGGAACCATCGGCATGCAGGCCAGCGAAAACGGGCTTGCACCTGCTTCCGGCTTTGAAGCGCGCATGGCTGAGCAACTGGCTGCGCTGCCTGAAATGGTCGTGCCGCAGTGGTCGTTCCGCGAAATGTCTCCCCTGATCGACAGCGCCAACATGACGCCTGCCTACTGGCAACGCCTGCGTGAGAGGGTGGTGGACGCGATTGAGGTTCAGCATTGCGATGCCGTGCTGATCCTGCATGGCACCGACACCCTGGCCTACAGCGCAGCGGCCATGAGCTTTCAACTGTTGGGGCTGAACACCCCTGTGGTGTTCACCGGCTCGATGTTGCCAGCGGGCGTTCCCGACAGCGATGCCTGGGAAAACGTCAACGGCGCCTTGCAGGCATTGGGTCAAGGGCTTGCCGCAGGAGTGCATCTGTACTTCCACGGCGAGCTTCTCCAACCGACGCGTTGCGCAAAGATTCGCAGCTTTGGCCGCAACCCGTTCGCTGCGCTCAATCGTGCCCAGGGCGGCGAAGCCGCCTCGACGTTGCCTGCGGCGCTGGATTATCGCCAGTTCAAGCAACTGGCGAACGTGGCGATACTGCCCCTGTTTCCCGGCATTGGCGCGGCCCAGCTCGACGGTTTGATCGACAGCGGTATTCAAGGTCTTGTGCTGGAATGCTTCGGCAGCGGCACAGGGCCCAGCGATAACGCCGACTTCCTCGGCAGCCTGCAGCGTGCTCACCAGCAAGGCGTGGTTGTGGTGGCGATTACCCAATGCCACGAAGGCGGCGTCGAGCTGGATGTGTACGAGGCTGGCAGTCGTCTGCGAGGCGTCGGCGTGCTGTCAGGCGGCGGCATGACCCGCGAAGCGGCGTTCGGCAAGCTGCATGCGCTGCTGGGGGCCGGACTGGATGGCAATGAGGTGCGGCGATTGGTCGAGCTCGATGTGTGTGGCGAGTTGCGCTGAGCGAGTAGCGTCGCTTAGATAGTTGTCTGCACGCGTTTACCGGCGAGGAGCCCAGACATTTCGCAAGGTCGATAACCCACAACAGGCCGCAAATTGCCCGGTGTCCAGACGCTATACTCGCGCAGCAAACACAACCCTGTGGGAGTGAGCTTGCTCACGAAGACGGCATTTCAGCCGCTGAAGATTCAGCGCACGTCCTACCCCTTCGCGAGCAAGCTCGCTCCCACAATTGGTGTATCGGCGGCGTGGTTTCGTGTTTGATGAGAGCAAGCTTGCTCGCGAAAGCGGCCTCTTCATCGACGGATATCTCGCGGATGGACCGTCCTCTTCGTCCGGATGCGTCTGGCGTCAATCATGCCCTCATCAAGCAAGGGCATGACCTCATCACGAATAAGCAACCTCAACCGGCCGCTTGTCCATCGCGTCCTGCAGCATCGAGTTCAGATTGCCGGAGATGTTTTCGCACAGCGCTTTCATCTGAATCTCGTGCTCGGAGGCCTTGAACGGGCTTTGCAGGTCGGTGCCGATTTTCTCGATTGCCAGCAGCATGAAGCCCACGACAGTCGACGCCAGTGGCGTGAACCAGCCCAGTGTTTCGACCAGACCGATCGGCACGATGATGCAGAACAGCGTGATGAACAGGCGCGGGAACGTCACGTACGGGTAAGGCAATGGGGTATTGGCGATGCGTTCCATGCCGCCCTGGTTATTGGAGATTTCCACCAGCGTCGCTTCAAGCCGCTCAAGACGAATGCTGTCCAGCCGACCGGCTTTGTATTCCTGAGCGATGATCGCGGCGGACTCATTGAGGATCGCGTTGGGGAAGTTGTTGGTGCGCGTGCGGCGCTCGAATTCTTCCCGGGAAATCATCGCCGTTACCTGCTCGCCGCAATCGCTGCCCTTCAAATGGGCAGACAGGCATTCAACGTAGGCCACATGACGGCGCAACAGCGTGGCCTTGACCGGGTTCAGCCCGTCCTCGTCATCAATGAACGTCAGCACCTGCCGGGCAAAGCTGCGGGAGTTATTGACCAGCGCACCCCACAGCGTGCGCGCCTCCCACCAGCGGTTATACGCGCTGGTGTTGCGGAAGCTGGTCAGCACGACCAGCGCAGAACCCAACAGGGTCAGGGGCATCGATGGCAGGGTGATCTTGCGATCCAGAAACAGCATGAAGTCGACGGTAACGACGACGTCCCATATCAGCAGCCAGAATAAGGACCAGCCGATGTAGGTAAATGTCCTGATCATGGCGCGGTACTTCTTGACGATCATTTCCTGCAAAGGCCACCTCCGGCGCAATACGTTGAATCAGTCGGCAAGGGCTCGACCCAAGGCTTCGAATACGTCTGGGCAACTTCGTTCGTTACGCTCACAGGCTATATGTAACCAAATACTCAATGGAAGCTGAATCGCTTCTCCAAAAGACTGGCTGACAGATTGTTCATGGAACGATAACGCCCTCGTCGCGCTCAACACCTATCTGGATGCTTCCGCTACCCGTCACGAGGAGAACGTTAATGAGCTCGTCTGCCAACTCTCACTCCACCGAACGATCAGGCGCAGTGCGCCCGTTTACGCCGCACACTGACCGCGACCAACTGACCATCAATACCATTCGCACCCTGGCCATGGATGCCGTGCAGAAAGCCAATTCCGGGCACCCCGGTACGCCGATGGCGCTGGCACCTGTCGGCTACACGCTGTGGAAAGATTTCCTGCGCTATCACCCGGAACACCCTGACTGGCCTAACCGCGACCGTTTCGTGCTATCGGTCGGCCATGCTTCGATGCTGCTGTATTCGCTGCTGCACCTGGCCGGTGTGATCGAGATCGATGAGCACGGCAAGCCATCGGGCAAACCCGCGGTGAGCCTCGAGGACATCAAGCAGTTTCGCCAGATGGACTCCAAAACCCCGGGCCACCCTGAGTACCGCATGACCACCGGCGTGGAGACCACTACCGGTCCGCTGGGTCAGGGTTGCGCCAATAGCGTCGGCATGGCGATGGGTGAGCGCTGGCTGGGTGAGCACTTCAACAAGCCGGGCGCGACGCTGTTCGATTACAACGTGTACGTGCTGTGCGGCGACGGCGACATGATGGAGGGCGTGACCGCCGAAGCGGCTTCAATCGCCGGGCACCTCAAGCTGTCGAACCTGTGCTGGATCTACGACAACAACACCATCAGCATCGAGGGCCACACCGAACTGGCTTACAGCGATGATGTGCAGAAGCGTTTCGAAGGCTACGGCTGGAAAACCCTGCACGTCAAAGACGCCAACGACGCCAGTGCGCTGGCCAAGGCGCTGCAGACCTTTCAGCAAACCAGCGATGCGCCGACCCTGATCGTGGTCGACAGCGTCATCGGCTTCGGTTCGCCCAACAAACACAATACGTCTGCCGCCCACGGCGAACCGCTGGGCGATGACGAAATCAAGCTGACGAAAAAGGCCTACGGCTGGGATGAAAACAGTTCCTTCCTGGTGCCGGAAGATGCCCGTCACTGCCTGCGTGATGCACTGCTGGAACGTAGCGGCAGCGATTACGACGCCTGGCTCGAGACCCTTAAGCAGTTCGAAAAGGACCAGCCCGAGCTCGCCGATCAGCTCAAGCGCATGCGTGCCGGTGAGATGCCTGAAGGCTGGCAAGACAAGCAGATGAATTTTGAAGCGGACGCCAAAGGCATTGCCTCGCGCGCTTCCGGTGGCAAGGTGCTGAATGCGTTTGCCGAGCAGATCCCGTGGCTCATCGGCGGCTCGGCAGACCTTTCGCCGTCGACCAAAACCAACCTGACGTTTGATGGGGCGGGCAGCTTCGAAGCAGGCAATTACGGCGGTCGAAACCTGCACTTTGGTATCCGTGAACATGCCATGGGTTCCATCGCGAATGGCTTGGCCCTGTCCTACATCCGTCCGTACACCTCGACCTTCCTCGTGTTCAGCGATTACATGAAGCCGCCGATTCGTCTGGCGTCGATCATGGAATTGCCGGTTATCTTCGTCTTTACCCATGACTCCATCGGCGTCGGCGAGGACGGCCCGACCCACCAGCCCATCGAGCAACTGACTCAGCTGCGGGCAACACCCGGTGTGCTGACGATTCGTCCGGGCGATGCCAACGAAACGGCCGAAGCCTGGAAAATAGCGCTGGCGCAAACCAGCAGACCGTCCTGCCTGGTGCTGTCCCGCCAGCCGTTGCCAACCCTCGATCGCTCGAAATACGCCGCCGCCGAGGGCCTGACTAAAGGCGCGTACGTGCTGGCCGATGCGGTAGAAGGCAAAGTGGACGTGATCTTGATCGCCACTGGCAGCGAGGTCGGCATGACCGTCGAAGCGTTCGAGAAGCTCAAAGCCGAAGGGGTTGCGGCGAGAGTGGTGTCGATGCCGAGCTGGGAATTGTTCGAGGATCAGGACAAGGCCTATCGCGACGGCGTGCTGCCGCCGGACGTTAAAGCCCGGGTGGTGGTGGAGCAGGCAGGGCCTGTGGGTTGGGATCGGTATGTCGGGCAGACCGGCGCAAAGATCGTGATGAACACCTTCGGTGCATCGGCTCCCATTGACAAACTGCAGGCCAAATACGGATTCACGGCGGAAAACATCGCCAAACTGGCGAAGGAACAAATCGCTGGTTAATCCTGTGTAAGAGCGCTTGCCCGCAACTTGCGGGCAAGCGCCCTCCTTCCTTCAGATCACCCGTTCAGCATCCGGTCAATACAGCGGGCCGACGCTCACCCTCAAAGAAGAACGGCCGAATCCGCACGCCCACTGCGTTGCCCGCAAAGGCAGCGACCAGCCAGAGCCAGCCGTGCAGGCTGCCTGAGGCGATGCCGCTGAAATAAGCGCCGATGTTGCAGCCGTACGCCAGGCGCGAACCGTAACCCAGCAACAGCCCGCCAATCACTGCGGCAATCAACGAGCGTGTCGGGATTTTCAGGCTCGGGGCGAATCGCCCTGCAAGGCCCGCCGCCACGGCCGCACCCAACATGATGCCGATGTCCATGACGGTGGTGATGTCCTCCCACACTGGCGCGGCCAGCGCCTTGGCGTTCGCTGGCATTTGCCAGAACGGCCAGCTGCCCACGTCCACACCCAGACCACCGGCGACTTTCGCGCCCCACAGCGCGAAGGCCGAGGTGATTCCCCAAGGGCGACCGGCCAATGCCAGCGTGGCGTAGTTGAGCAGCGCCAGGCCTACCGCACCCCACACCAAAGGCCAGGGGCCGCGGAGGAAACGGCGCAGGCCAACGTGTTCGCTGGTGACGGCCGCTTCCAGATCCCCGTGTCGGCGCTTTTCCAGCTTCACGGTGACGAGGGCAATGACTGCGAACAGGGCCAGGCTCATCAGCAGCGCCGGAATCACACCAAAGCTTTTGACAATCGAGGTCGCTGGGAAGGACGGCAGCGAGAACCACCAATCGACGTGATGGGTGGCGATCAGCGAGCCAATGATGAAGAACAGCAAAGTGACGAGCATCCGCGCGTTGCCGCCGCCAACGGTGAACAGCGTGCCGGACGCACAGCCGCCGCCCATTTGCATGCCAATGCCGAAGATGAAGGCGCCGAACACGACGGACACACCTGCCGGGGCCACGAGGCCGGTGACCGGCGTGCCAAACAGCGTACCGGCACCCAGCGCGGGGAAGAACAGGACCACCGCCACGGCAAGCATCACCATTTGCGCGCGCAAACCGGCACCGCGTCGCTCGTTGATGAATACCCGCCAGGCCGAGGTGAAGCCAAATGCGGCGTGATACAGCGTTAGGCCCAGCGCGGCGCCAACGATCAGCAACAGCACTTGCCTGCCGCCAACGGCGGATTGCAGAAACAGAGCGCCGACCACCAACAAAAGGAAGGCGATCAGCGGCGCGCCGAGCTTGCGCTGCGGCGCCGCAGAGAGGGGAATACTCATGGGCGTATCTCGGAGATGGATTGCGATGGCCACGAGTATACGCCGACGCCCGCTGGATGACGCGCCGACACCACAACCGGCTTCAGCACCCTCAAACCTGCCAGGCGCTCCGTAACCGCGCCAGCGCCGAGGCGATATCTGTTTCAGGCACCGCTGCAAACCCCAGCACCAGCCCTGCCCGATCATCCACCGGCGTCTCGGACTCCGGCAGCCAGTACTCACTCAACGGCGCTATCTCGACGCCGACACTTTCCGCCTTGGCGACCAGTTCCGTTTCACGCTCTAACGTGTCCACTGCAACGGTCACATGGAGCCCTGCAACGGGCTTGATCATCGGGCTGCAACCCGCAAGGGCGGCCTGGGGCCAGCCGGCCAGTAATGCGTCGCGTCGACTCAACGCCGCCCGGCGCATGCGACGGATGTGCCGCTGAAAGTGGCCCGCCGCGATGAACTCGGCCATGACCATTTGCGTGCCGACCTCGGAATGACGCATGTCCACGGCCCGGCGTCGACTGAACGGCTCAACCAGGTTGCGCGGCAACACCAGATAACCCAGACGCAGCGCTGGAAACGCGACCTTGCCGAATGTCCCGACGTACAGCACGCGACCGCTACGATCCAGCGCCGCCAGCGGAGCCAGCGGTGCGCCGCTGTAGCGATACTCGCCGTCATAGTCGTCTTCGACGATCCAGCCCTGATTGCGCTCGGCCCACGCGAGCAGTTCCAGCCGCCGCGCCAGACTCATCGTCACGCCCAGCGGGTATTGATGAGACGGCGTCACGTACGCCAGCTTGCAACCTGAGTCATCGAGAGCCGGGCTGCGCATGCCTTCGGCGTCAACCGCCATGCCCTGCAACCTGGCCCCCGCCACCCCGAAGGCATGACCGGCCGCGCGGTAGCCCGGATTTTCGATCGCCACCAGGTCGCCCTGCTCCAGCAGCAGCTGTGCACAAAGGGTAATCGCCTGCTGCGCGCCATTGGTGATCACAATTTGCTCAGGCGCGCAGCGCAGGTCGCGAGACGTCCTCAAATAAGCAGCGATGAGCTCCCGCAGCCGCCATTCGCCAGCCGGGTCGCCATAACCCAGATGTTGCAGGCCCGGCTTACGCCAGAAAGCCGCGTGCAGCTTGCCCCACGTGTCGAAAGGGAACAAATCGAATGCCGGAACCCCTGTTCGAAACGCCTTCGGCAGGCCGCTTTTCGGAGGCCGCAAATGATGCTGGTCCAGCGTACGCATCGCTGTGCTGTGGATAAGATTGTTGGACAGCCCGGCATTCAAAAGAGTGGGCTTTGTGGATAAACCTGTTGATAAGCTTGGTGATAACCCTGTGGACAGGTGTGTGGATAGTTTTCTCACGGGTACTGGTTTCTCTCTCAACAGTGCCACGTAAGTACCATCTCCCACGCGGCTCTCGGTAAAGCCTTCGGCGTAGAGTTGGTCATACGCACGCATCACGCTGTTGCGGGAGATGGTGAGGGACAGCGCCAGATCCCGGCTTGCCGGCAAGCGCGTGCCACCGGACAACCGACCGTCGAGGATGCGTTCGCGCAAAATCTGATAGAGCTGGCGGCTAAGACCATGGCGGCGGTTCAACTCGATGCCGGCGAAATCGAAAGTCCACGCTGGTGTGGGTGCGTGCATGGGATTGGCCCTATGAGATTAACCATTAATGGCTCTTACAACGAACCAATAGGCTGCCTAGGATTGGCTCAGCCGCCAAGGAAAACCTCATGTACACACCCAGCTATTTCAGAGATGAAGACCTCGTCAGCCTGCACCGGCAGATCGAATTCACGCGCCTGGCGACACTGGTTACGTTTGACGAGACCGGCTTGCAGGCGAGCCATATCCCCTTGTTGCTCGAACCGGCGCAGGGTCCGCAAGGCACGCTGTACGGGCATCTGGCCAAGGCCAATCCGCAGTGGAAAGCCCTTGAGACAGGCGCTCAAGCGCTGCTGATTTTCCAGGGTGCGGACGCCTACATCAGCCCCTCTTTTTACGCCGCCAAAGCCGAACACGGCAAAGTGGTGCCTACGTGGAATTACCTGGCGGTGCATGCCTACGGCCGTGCCGATGTGTTCACTGATCCAGAGCGACTGTTGCGGATCGTCACCGGCCTGACCGACAAGCACGAGGCCAGCCGCGCCGAGCCCTGGGCTGTCAGCGACGCACCCGCCGATTACATCGAAAAAATGCTCAACGGCATCGTCGGCTTCGCGATTCCCATCGAGCGGCTGGAAGGCAAACGCAAGCTCAACCAGAACCGCAGCGCCGAAGACATTGCCGGCGTCAGCCAAGGCCTGGCACTCAGCCAGGATCCATCCGATCAGAAAATCGCTCAGTTGATTAGCCAGGGAGCACCGCGTGTCTGACCTCCACATCCGCCCCGTCACCGCCGAAGATCACGACGCTTGGTTGCCGTTGTGGCACGCCTATCTGACCTTCTACAAAACCACGCTGGCCGATGCGGTTTCACAGAGCACCTGGCAGCGGTTTCTGGACAGCAGCGAGCCCACCAATGCAGCCCTCGCCTGGCAGGACGGCAAGGCGGTGGGCATGGTGCATTTCATTTATCACCGCTCCAACTGGAGCATCAGCAATGCCTGCTATTTGCAGGACTTGTTGGTGGTGCCTGAACAGCGCGGGACGGGCGTTGGCCGCCGACTGATCGAATACGTCTACGCGACCGCCAAACGGGACGGCGCCGACAAAGTCCACTGGCTCACCCACGAGACCAACGCAACCGCCATTCAGCTCTACGAGCGCATCGCTGAGCGCCCGGGCTATATTCAATTTCGCAAACCGTTGTAAGACAGGGACTCTCGATATGTCGAATCTTGAAAACTGGCAACCGGCCAAGCTGCCGGATACCCGCACACTGCAAGGACGCTTTATTCGTCTGGAAAAATTGAACGCCGCCCGCCATGGCGATGGGCTGTGGGATGCACTGGAAGGCCCGGCCGCAGACCGCAAATTATGGGATTACCTGTTCGTGGGCCCGTTTCCAGAGCGCGGCGCATTCAATGACTATCTCGCAGGCCTGGAAGACTCGACCGATCCGTGGTTTTACACGGTCATCGACCAACAGACCGGGGCCATCGACGGCTTTCTGAGCTTGATGTCCATCGTCCCGAACGCAGGGCGCATCGAAATTGGCCATGTGACCTTTGGCGCCTCGATGCAACGCACGCCAAAAGCCACAGAGGCGGTTTATCTCCTGGCGAAGGAATCTTTTTCGCTGGGCAATCGCCGCCTGGAATGGAAATGCAACGCCAACAACGCCCGCTCCAAGCGCGCGGCCGAGCGCTTCGGGTTCAGCTTCGAAGGCACGTTCCGCCAGCATTCGGTGTTCAAGGGGCAGAATCGCGACACCGCCTGGTATTCGATGATCGACAGCGAATGGCCGGCTGCACAGCAAGCGTTTGAAGCATGGCTGGCTGTGGATAACTTCAAGGACGGTCAGCAAATCAGAACGCTGGAGCAACTGCGCGGCAACTGAGCGCGTTGAAACGAACACCCGGAGGCACCCAGCTTCAGGCAAAAAAAAGAGGAGCCACGAGAGCTCCCCCAGAGGTAACCATTAGCCTGCCGCCTCTGTGCGCGGCAGGCTTCCAACTGTGCAGCGGCTCTTTCAGCCCTCGATTTCAATCAAAATCTCGCCCGGGTTTACGCGATCGCCCTTCGCAACGTGAATGGCCACGATCTTGCCAGCGACTGCCGCCTGAACTTCGGTCTCCATCTTCATTGCTTCGGTGATCAGCACCGCCTGACCGGCGCGGACGGTATCGCCCTCTTTCACCAGCACGTCGACGATGTTTCCCGGCATCGAAGTGCTGACGTGGCCCGGTTTGCTGGCCTGTGCACGCTTGCCGATGCCGTTGCCGACGAACTCGTTAAGCGGCTCAAACACCACTTCTTCCGGCATGCCATCAATGGACAGATAGAAGTGACGCTTGCCCTCGGCCTTGACGCCTACACCGGTGATATCGACGCGGTAGCTTTCACCGTGAACATCGATCACGAATTCGGTCGGGACGCCTTCGCCGCCTGCTTTCGCCACTGCACCCGGCTCTGGAATCGGCAGCAGAGGCTCTGGCGCCAGAGTGCCCGCCGCACGCTCTTCGAGAAACTTGCGGCCGATGTCCGGGAACATCGCGTACGTGAGCACGTCCTCTTCGGTGGTGGCCAACGCGCCGATTTCGCCGCGCAGCTTGGTCATTTCCGGCTTCAGCAGGTCGGCCGGACGCACATCGATCAGCTCTTCACTGCCGATGGCCTGACGGCGCAGCGTCTCGTCCACCTGCCCCGGTGCCTTGCCGTAGCCGCCCGTCAGGTAAAGCTTCACTTCATTGGTGATGGTTTTGTACCGCTCGCCGGCCAGCACGTTGAAAAACGCCTGGGTGCCGACGATCTGGGAAGTCGGGGTCACCAACGGCGGATAGCCCAAGTCTTTGCGCACCCGCGGAATCTCGGCCAGCACTTCGCCCATGCGGTTCAACGCACCCTGCTCTTTGAGCTGGTTGGCGAGGTTGGAGATCATGCCGCCCGGCACTTGGTTAACCTGCACGCGGGTATCGACCGCCGTGAATTCGCTTTCGAACTGGTGATACTTCTTACGCACGGCATAAAAATACAGGCCGATTTCCTGCAGCAGCTCTAAGTCCAGACCGGTGTCGAATTCGCTGCCTTTCAGGGCCGCGACCATCGATTCGGTGCCGGGGTGACTGGTGCCCCAAGCGAAGCTCGAGATCGCGGTGTCGATATGGTCGGCACCGTTTTCGATGGCCTTGAGCTGGCACATCGCGGCCAGACCCGCCGTGTCGTGGGAGTGGATGAACACCGGCAGCGATTGCTCGGCCTTCAGCGCCTTGACCAACTCGCCCGTGGCATAAGGGGTCAGCA
Organism: Pseudomonas sp. 1L-C-7-B-C1; assembly: GCF_057291635.1. NCBI lineage: Bacteria > Pseudomonadati > Pseudomonadota > Gammaproteobacteria > Pseudomonadales > Pseudomonadaceae > Pseudomonas > Pseudomonas sp. 1L-C-7-B-C1. The sequence goes on from NZ_JBXAWH010000010.1 coordinate 86,224, forward strand.
GACCGGCCATGTCTTTGATCGCGACAGAATCACAGCCCATCGCTTCCATCTCTTTAGCCTGCGCCACAAACGCGTCGATGGTGTGCACCGGGCTGGTGGTGTACGCGATCGTGCCTTGGGCATGCTTCCCGGAAGCTTTCACGGCTTCAACCGCCACCCGCAGGTTGCGCACGTCGTTCATGGCATCGAAGATGCGGAACACGTCGATACCGTTGTCTGCCGCCTTGGCGACGAATGCCCTGACCACGTCATCGCTGTAGTGGCGATACCCCAGCAGGTTCTGGCCGCGAAGCAGCATTTGCAGACGTGTGTTGGGGAGCGCCGCGCGCAATTGGCGCAGGCGCTCCCACGGATCTTCCTTCAGGAATCGCACGCAGGCGTCAAAGGTCGCACCGCCCCACACTTCCAGCGACCAGTAGCCGACCTTATCGAGCTTGTCGCAGATCGGCAGCATGTCCTCGGTGCGCATGCGGGTCGCCAGAAGAGACTGATGGGCGTCGCGCAGAATAGTGTCGGTGACGAAGATTTTCTTGGACATGTTCGGATCTCCTTTTAGCTTCAAGCGGCAAGCTACAAGCGGCAAGTCACAGCGGATCGGCTTCAACTTGCAGCTTGCGGCTTAGCGCTTGCAGCTGGCTTTTTTATAAGCCCGCATGGGCAGCGATAGCGGCGGCGATGGCCAGGGCCAGCTCTTCGGGTTTGCGCTTGATCGAGTAATGGGTGAGCTCGGGATGGCTCTCAACGAAGCTGGTATTGAACTGGCCGCTGCGGAATTCCGGGTTGCGCAGGATTTCCTGGTAATACGCGGCCGTGGTTTTCACCCCTTGGAGACGCATGTCATCCAGCGCACGCAAGCCGCGATCCATGGCCTCTTCCCAAGTCAGCGCCCAGACGATCAGCTTCAGGCACATGGAGTCGTAATACGGCGGAATGGTGTAACCAGTGTAAATCGCCGTGTCAGTGCGCACGCCGGGACCGCCGGGTGCGTAATAACGGGTGATCTTTCCGAAGCTCGGCAGGAAGTTGTTTTTCGGGTCTTCCGCGTTGATGCGGAACTGCAACGCGAAACCGCGATGGATGATGTCTTCCTGCTTGACCGACAGTGGCAGCCCGGACGCAATGCGGATCTGCTCGCGAACGATGTCGATCCCGGTAATTTCCTCGGTGATCGTGTGCTCGACCTGTACGCGGGTGTTCATCTCCATGAAGTACACCTCGCCCTCGGCGAGCAAGAACTCCACGGTGCCGGCGTTCTCGTAACCCACGGCCTTGGCGGCGCGCACGGACAAGTCACCGATGTAGGCGCGCTGCTCCGGCGTCAGTTGAGGGCTTGGGGCGATTTCGATGAGTTTCTGGTTGCGGCGCTGGATGGAGCAATCGCGCTCGAACAGGTGCACGACGTTGCCGAAACTGTCGCCGAGGATCTGCGCTTCGATGTGCTTGGGGTTGACGATGCACTTTTCGAGAAAGACTTCAGCCTTACCGAAGGCCTTGGTGGCCTCGGAGATGACCCGAGGAAACGCCTGTTCCAGCTCCTCCCGGCTGTTGCAGCGACGAATGCCGCGCCCGCCGCCGCCGGAGGTGGCCTTGAGCATAACGGGGTAACCAATGCGATCGCCTTCCACCAATGCTTCGGCGATGTCGGCCACGTTGCCTTCCGTACCGGGCGTCACCGGTACGCCGGCCTTGATCATGCTGCGCCGAGCTTCGGTTTTGTCGCCCATGCGGCGGATCACTTCAGCAGACGGACCGATGAACTTGATACCCCGTTCAGCGCAGATATCCGCCAGCTCCGCGTTTTCCGACAGAAACCCGTAGCCGGGGTGCAACGCGTCGCAGCCGGTTTCAACGGCGAGATTCACCAGCTTGCGCGGGTTCAAATAGCCTTCGAGGGGGTCCGATCCGATGCCGTAGGCTTCGTCGGCACGCTTCACGTGGAGCGCGTGACGGTCCGCCTCGGAATAGATCGCCACCGAGCGGATGCCCATCTCGGCGCATGCGCGCACGATCCGAACAGCAATTTCCCCACGATTAGCGATCAGGATTTTTTTTATCACGGGTATTTCCTCGACCGATTAGCAGATGGACCAGAAGGCTGGCCAATGCCGCGCGACTTTCCGTTACTGCATGTTGCTCGCAGGTGAGGCCACCCTATGACGAACCAGCAATTAACAAAAATGAGTAAAAATTGGGTGAACCATAAGTAAAACCTTATAGTTGCCAGTATTAAGTAAGCGGCCAGGGCTTAAACAATGCGTAAGTCATTGATGCGTATGACATTGCGTCAGCTACGGATCTTTAACGAGGTCTGTGATTTGCGCTCTTACAGCCGGGCAGCTGAGGAAATGTCGCTGACCCAGCCAGCGGTGAGTCTGCAGATTCGTCAGCTGGAAGAGCTGGTTGGCCAGCCGCTGTTCGAGTACGTGGGTAAAAAGCTCTATCTCACGGAAGCAGCCGAGGCGTTGCAGCTCGCCAGTCGCGACATTTTCGGTCGACTGGAGAACCTCGACATGCAGCTCTCCGACATGCAGGGCTCGCTGCAGGGCCAGCTCAAACTGGCGATCGAATCCAGCGCCAAGTATTTCGTTCCTCACCTGTTCGCGGCCTTCAAGCGTAAATACCCGGAAGTCATGCTCAACCTCACGGTCGTCAATCGGGCGCAGGTGATTCGGCGGCTGTCGGATAACCGTGATGATCTGGTCGTCATGTCGATGGTCCCCCAGGACATGGGCCTGGAGTTCTTGCCCTTCCTGAATAACCCGATCGTTGCCGTGGCGCAGCCGGATCATCCGTTGACGCTATTGCCCAATCCGACGCTCAAGGATCTGGAGGCAGCGACGTTGGTGGTCCGCGAACAGGGTTCGGGGACGCGCAAGGCGTGCGAGGAGTATTTCAAGGAGAAGCGCATTCATTTCGAGCACACGCTGGAGGTGTCCTCGGCCGAGGCACAGCGTGAATGCGTGGTGGCGGGGCTCGGCGTCGCACTGCTGACGCGCCATGCGCTGAGCCTGGAACTCGCCACCGGCACGCTGATCGAGCTGCCAGTGGCCGAGTTACCGCTGTACCGAAGCTGGTGCGTCGTACAGGCGCGGGACAAACGTCTGTCGCCGGTGGCTCACGCGTTCCTGTCATTCATTCGGACAGAGCGTACGCAGATCAGCGAGCTGGTCGCGCGCTTTGATGGCCACCTTCCGAAGCGCTAGCGCTTTGCCAGAAGTGGGCAGTGGCGCTATCCAGATAGCTGGAGAGCTCCTGGTTAAGGCGGCGTTCTTCGGAGTGGCTTTCGATCGCTCGCCGGAACGCCATGCGGCGCTGGTCTTCCTGCTGACGGCGGGTCTTGGTGCTGGAGGTGCTGTGCTGCTGCGAGTCATCGTAGTGCCGAGGCATATCCTGTCTCCCATTCGTGTGCGGGAGTACAGAGTGGCGGGATGCGGTGACGATCAGACGTCGGAAGCGTTACAAGTTGGTGAAGGTTTCAGCACTGCATGGCTCAGCTCAATCCTCGGACGATTTGATCGACTTCGGCGACAACCGCAGGCTGCGCAAGCTGCGCTTCACGCTTTTCAAGTGATTGACCAGGCTCGGACCGCGCGCCATGGCAACGCCCATCGCCAAGACATCAATGACCACCAGATGCGCAATGCGCGAGGTCAATGGCGTGTAGATTTCGGTGTCTTCGTGCACGTCGATCGCGAGGTTGACCGTGGACAGCTCGGCCAATGGCGTCTGACTCGGGCACAGAGTGATCAGGTTGGCGCCGCTTTCGCGCACCAGATTGGCGGTGATCAGCAGGTCCTTGGAGCGACCTGACTGCGAGATGCACACCGCGACGTCAGTGGGTTTGAGCGTCACAGCCGACATCGCCTGCATGTGCGGATCGGAATAGGACGCTGCCGTCAGCAACAGACGAAAGAACTTATGCTGGGCGTCAGCCGCAACCGCACCCGATGCGCCGAAACCGTAGAACTCGACCCGATGCGCCGCCGCCATGACCGTCACCGCTGCCTGCAAGGCATGGGGGTCTAGCTTTTCGCGCACTTCTATCAATGTGTGCAGCGTGGTGTCGAAAATCTTCAGGCTGTAATCGGCGACGGAATCGTCTTCGTGGATGGCGAACTGGCCGAAGCTCGCGCCGGCAGCGAGGCTTTGCGCCAGCTTGAGTTTCAGGTCCTGAAAACCGGTGCAGCCAATGGCGCGGCAGAAACGCACGATCGTCGGCTCACTGATACCGACCGCATGCGCGAGATCGGCCATGGAGCTGTGCATCACGGCCGCCGGATCGAGCAGCACGTGATCGGCTACTTTCAGCTCCGATTTGCGCAAGAGATGGCGTGACTGGGCGATGTGCTGCAACAGATTCAAAGGACAGGACTCAAGTGAAGGATGGGCCGGGCTGTAGCTTTCTTGTAGTTATACTACATGACCTGCAAACCGCACAGTTAAACGATCTACCCGCAGTCAACCGATAGCTGTTGAGGGTCATGTCGCTGTGTAGTGTAGGGCTTTTCGCACAGGGCTCCAGGCTTCGGTAAGCTGACTGCGCAGGATACTGCCCATTATGCAGGCCTCCACCGGCCGACTGATCAAATAGCCTTGCACCTCGTCGCAACCGTGAGACCTGAGAAACTCCAATTGTTCGCAATCTTCCACACCTTCGGCCACAACCTTGAGGTCAAGACTGTGGGCCATCGCGATGATCGCCCGAGTAATCGCCGCGTCTTCTGCCCCTTCGTTCAAACCACGAATAAAGGCCTGATCGATCTTCACATAGTGCACTGGAAAACGTTTCAGGTAGCTCAACGATGAATAGCCAGTGCCGAAGTCGTCTATGGCCAGTTTCACCCCAAGTGCGCGCAACTGCTGAAACGTTGTGATGATGTGCTCGACGCTTTCGAGCAACTGACTCTCGGTGAGCTCCAGCTCCAGGTATTCCGACGCAAGCCCTGTTTCTTCGAGCACTTGGCGCACGAGGCTGACCAACTTGCCCTGCCGCATCTGATGCACCGACAAATTGACCGATACCCTGATTGGAGCCAGGCCCTCGCGCTGCCATTCGCAGGCTTGATGGCAGGCTTTGCGCAGCACGAACTCTCCGATGTTGGCGATCAGACCGGTCTCCTCCGCCAGTCCGATGAACTCGCCGGGCGAAATCAGACCGCGCTCGGGATGACGCCAGCGCACCAGAGCCTCCGCGGAATTCAGGCGCCCGCTTTCCAGCTCCAGCTTCGGTTGGTAAAAAACCTCCAGCTGCCCTTCTGCAATCGCGCGCCGCAGCTGGATTTCCAGCTGTAGGCGACCGGGCGTCCCCGCCTCAAGGCTCTCGCTATAGAACTGGAAATTGTCGCCGCCAAGATGTTTGGCGTGCTGCATCGCCATATTCGCCTGGCTGACCAGCGCGGCGATGTCTCGGGCAGAACCCGGCAGCAACGCGATGCCGATGGAGGCGCTGACCACCAGCTCATGGCCGCAAACCGATATCGGCGAGCGCAGCTTCGCCAGCAGGCGCGTCGTGATCCGTGCCAGCGTGGTCAGATTGCCATGGCTGTCGAACAGCACGGCAAACTCGTCCGCCGACAAACGCGCGACGGTATCGGCATCTGCCACGTTGGCATTCAGCCGGCGCGCGACAAGGCGCAGCAATTGGTCAGCAATGTCGTGACCCAGGCTGTCGTTGAGCAATTTGAAGCGATCAAGGTTGATGTGCAGCAGGGCCAGCGTCCGCCCCCCGTGCCGCGCACGCTGATTGGCCTCACGCAGTCGCTCATTGAACAGGGCGCGATTGGCGAGGCCGGTCAGCTCATCGTAATGGGTCAGGTAACGCGTACGCTCTTCGTACTGGCGCGTCAGTTCGCGGTTGAGCTCGTCGCTTTTAGCCTGGGCCTGTTGAAGGTGTTCGATGAGCGCCACGTTCTGAAATCGCCGGATCAGGCCCCGCTCGATCAAGCGGTTGACCTGAGCGGCCACCACGATCAGCGCCAGCAGCAAAATCAATCCGAGCCAACCCCAGCCGTGGCGCTGCGAATCACCGTCCCCGAACAGATAGACAATGGGCGGCAGCAGACACGGCAGCGTGAACGTGAGGAACGCCGGAATGCTGACAGCATAGGCCACGCTGGCAGAAAGCGTCGCAGCGCCGATCAGACCGAACACCCAAGCCTGTTGAGCGAGGCTTTGCGCCGGCATCAGCACCAGCGCAGCGCTGGAAAGAGTGAAACCGCTGACGCATGCGCCGGCCAGAAACATGCGATTCCAGATCGGCTGCGATCGACGATCGAGTGATGCTGACCTGAACGCTGCGACTTGCAGAACGCGCAGGCACACCAGCGCTGACAGCCAGCCCAGCCAGACGCCCACCAGCACGTAACGCTCGGGGCTCCAGAGCAGCCAGGCGCAGAGCAAACCATTGATGAACATGAACAGAGTCGGCAGCAGCGATCCCTGATAAAGAAGGCGGGTGCGCTCGGCGGCGAGCTGAGTCGCGAACTGCTTGCAGATGACACGACGTGTCGCCACCGCGTCTGCCGGGGCTTCGGAGCTGAAGGTCATGGCGGTTCTTATAATTGGGGGCCTTGAACGTTCGCGGAGGATACACAAGGGATGGTCGAGACCAAACAGTCATCAATTAAAATCTACAGACGGCAAAAATGGGACCGGTAACATCACGACCGGCCGGCGTTAGGGTTTGCCCATGCCCTCACGGCACCCTAGAATGCCCCGATGCGCGATGACCTCTCCCTTCTGCTTAACTCCCTCAACGATGCCCAACGCCAGGCCGTAGCTGCCTCCGTGGGTCGTCAGTTGGTCCTGGCCGGCGCTGGTTCCGGCAAAACCCGTGTGTTGGTGCACCGTATCGCCTGGTTGATCCAGGTCGAGAACGCCTCGCCCCACTCGATCCTGTCGGTGACGTTTACCAACAAGGCCGCTGCCGAGATGCGCCATCGCATCGAGCAGTTGATGGGTATCAACCCGGCCGGCATGTGGGTGGGCACCTTCCACGGCCTGGCGCATCGCCTGCTCCGGGCGCACTGGCAAGAAGCGGGGCTGAATCAGAGCTTCCAGATTCTTGACAGCGATGACCAACAGCGACTGGTCAAGCGCGTCATGCGCGAGCTGAACCTTGATGAGCAGCGCTGGCCGGCACGGCAGGCGCAGTGGTTCATCAATGGGCAGAAGGACGAAGGGCTGCGCCCCAAACACATTCAGGCTTCGGGCGACCTGTTTCTGACGACCATGAAGTCGGTCTACGAGGCGTACGAAGCGGCCTGTCAGCGCGCTGGCGTTATTGACTTCTCCGAGTTGCTGCTTCGGGCGCTGGACCTTTGGCGCGACAACCCGAGCCTGCTTGCGCATTACCAGCGTCGTTTCCGCCACGTGCTGGTGGACGAATTCCAGGACACCAACGCCGTTCAATACGCCTGGTTGCGCCTGCTCGCCCAGGGGGGCGACAGCCTGATGGTGGTCGGCGACGACGACCAGTCCATTTACGGCTGGCGCGGCGCGAAGATCGAGAATATTCATCAGTATTCCGAAGATTTCCCTGACACAGAGACCATTCGCCTGGAGCAGAACTATCGCTCCACCGCGAGCATCCTCAAGGCCGCCAACGGCTTGATCGTCAACAACACCGGGCGTCTGGGCAAAGAGCTGTGGACGGACGTCGGCGATGGCGAACTGATCAGCCTTTACGCAGCATTCAACGAACACGACGAAGCGCGCTACGTGGTCGAGACCATTGAAAGCGCGATCAAGACCGGCCTCGCGCGCAGCGACATCGCCATTCTGTACCGCTCCAACGCCCAATCGCGGGTACTTGAAGAAGCCTTGCTGCGCGAGCGCATCCCGTACCGTATCTACGGTGGCCAGCGATTCTTCGAGCGCGCCGAAATCAAGAACGCCATGGCGTATATGCGCCTGCTTGACGGTCGCGGAAACGACTCAGCGCTGGAGCGGGTGATCAACGTTCCACCTCGCGGTATCGGCGAGAAAACCGTCGAAGCGATTCGCGAGCACGCGCGCCATGCCGACGTGTCGATGTGGGAGGCCATGCGCCTGCTGGTCGCCAACAAAGGCTTGGCCGGTCGTGCGGCGAGCGCGCTGGGCGCGTTCATCGAACTGATCGAAAACCTCGCCGCGAAGGCCGCAGACATGCCCCTGCACCTGATGACCCAAACGGTCATCGAGCAGTCCGGCCTGATCACGTACCACAAGGAAGAAAAAGGCGAGAAAGGCCAGGCCCGGGTGGAAAACCTTGAGGAACTGGTCAGCGCCGCGCGCGCTTTCGAGAACAGTGACGAAGAGGAAGACCTGACGCCGCTGGCTGCATTCCTCGGGCACGCCTCGTTGGAGGCAGGCGATACCCAGGCGGATGAGCACGAAGACAGCATTCAGTTGATGACGCTGCACAGCGCCAAAGGTCTGGAGTTCCCGTACGTCTTCCTGGTGGGCATGGAAGAAGGCCTGTTTCCGCACAAGATGAGCCTGGAAGAGCCGGGGCGTCTGGAGGAAGAGCGTCGTCTGGCTTACGTGGGCATTACCCGCGCGATGCAGCATCTAGTGATGACATACGCAGAAACCCGACGCCTGTACGGCAGCGAAACCTACAACAAGGTCTCGCGCTTCGTACGGGAGGTCCCGCCCAACCTGATTCAGGAAGTGCGGCTGTCCAACAGCGTGACCCGTCCGTTCGGCGGCTCCAAAACCATGGCCCCAAGTCGTCTGTTCGATGGCGAAGCCATTCCGCAGAGCCAGTTCTCCCTGGGTCAGCACGTGCAGCATGCGGTGTTTGGTGAAGGCGTGATCCTCAACTTCGAGGGTTCAGGCGCTCAGGCACGGGTCCAGGTGAATTTCTCGGAAGGCAGCAAGTGGCTGATGCTGGGGTACGCGAAGCTTGAGCCTGTGTGATCGACGACTGGCGATGCGTTAATGCCCCCTTGCATTCCCACATCCACCCCCCATCTTTCCTACAGAACTTTCTTCATCTGCCTACAACCCAAGTAGGACAGGCAGGTGAAGATTCACGCAAAAGCCGGAAACATATGGCCGCTGGTCATCCCCATTTGTCCTGTGCAACATGGCGCGCGTGCAATCCACAAACGGGAATTCCCTTATGCAACGTTTTCTTAGCATCGCTTTGGCAATGATCATCGGGCTCACCATGAGCCTTGATGTCAATGCTGCGCGTTTCGGTGGTGGCAAGAGCATGGGCTCGGCGCCAAGTCACCAGGCGCGTCAAACAGCTCCTTCTACTCCTGCCGCAGCACCTAATGCCGCTGGCCGTCCTGCGCCTGCTGCGGGCGGTGCTTCCAAATGGCTGGGCCCACTGGCCGGTCTCGCCGCCGGTGGTCTTCTGGCCTCCATGTTCATGGGCGGTGGCTTCGAGGGCATGCAGTTCTTCGACATCCTGATCATGGCGATCATCGCCTTCGTGATCTTCCGCTTCATCGCGGCCCGTCGACGCAAACAGCAGCCACAGATGGCTCCCGCCGGTGCTCCTTACCAGCGTGAAACCTTCGAACAACCACAACCGGCCCAGAACTCGATCTTCGGCGGTTCCGCTCCGGCAGCGGCAGCCCGTCCAGTGATCAACGCGCCAGCCTGGTTCAACGAAGAACGCTTCATTGAAGCGGCCCGCAGCCACTTCCAGTCGCTGCAACAGCACTGGGATGCGAACGAGATGGATAAGATCTCCGAGTTCGTGACCCCGCAGATGCTGCAGTTCCTGAAGAAAGAACGCGCCGATCTCGGTGAAGGCTTTCAGTCCACGTTCATCGACAACCTTTCCGTGCAGCTCGACGGTCTGGATGACCGCGCCGACAAGACCATCGCCACGCTGACCTTCAGCGGTGTGTCGAAAACGTCGCGCTTCGATCAGGGCGAAGTGTTCAGCGAAAGCTGGAACATGGAACGCGCTCAGGGCGACAACCAGCCTTGGCTGGTGGCAGGTATCCGCCAGAACGGCTAATACCGCTGAGCTGCTGCAAATGAACCCCGGACTTGTTCCGGGGTTCTGCTTTTTATAGAAGCCAAGTTAATTTGGCGATGCCTTTGAGCTACTGTATAACCCGCGCAAATCGTTAGAGGATCCACGTCGTGGAAGAAGTCATCGAACAACTCCGTGAAGCCAATGAACCGGTACCTGTCCCGCTCGAGCTGCCTGATGAAGATCAGCTGGTCGAGGTTGAGGAGCAACTGTTCATCAATATCCCCTTCGTCTTCAAGGAGTTCTTGCTGACCGTCAGCGACGTGGTCTACGGCAGCCTTGAGCCCGTCACTGTCACTGATCCGGGCTCGCATACGTATTTGCCGGAAGTGGCGGCGACCGCCTGGGACATCGGCGTGCCACGCGAGCTGATCCCGATCTGTCAGGACGGCGAGGATTACTACTGCGTTGAAGAAGACGGCACTGTGGTGCTGTGGTCTGGCGAAGAAGAGCTCGTCACCGAAGAAAGCTGGGAGTCCGTCTGGCACTGGGCGCGGGACGTCTGGCTGGAAAGCTGAGACTCATTGCCCTCTCCTGAATCAGCCTCGAGGCACGCACTGCGAGGCTGATTCAGGGCTCTGGATGATTGCCAAGGGTTTCGAGCAACGCGATTTGCATCCGCGTATGCACCCGGATGAACCAGCGCCACAGCACCGCAGCCACTACGGCCGCCACAACGACGATCAGCATTAACCACTCACGCGTCGGCAGCATGCTGGATGACAGCAATGCGATGAGCAGGAAAATCACCATCAATGACAGCAGCGGGATCACTTCGGCGATCACCCGACGGACGCGCGCTGTGTGCCTGCCCGCCATCTCCGGCTTCACGCTCATCTCTGCCAGCAGCATCGACAGCGCCTTGAGCTTGCGATAAGCAGCGATCAGAAACGGCAGTGACAGCAGCAACGACGCACCCCAGATCCAGGCTTTTTGCTGCCCGACATCGCTGACCCAATCGCTGAAATACACGCCAATCCGCTCCGCAAAAAATGCCCCGGTGAAGAAGATGGCGATGACCAGCGCCAGATTGATACCGACTTGCAGCAGAATCTTGCGGATCATTGCCGCCAACACCGCGCCCTGCCCTTGAGGCTGAATGCTGCGCAGCCACTCCCCGTACATTCCGAACACACGTGCCATGCGTGCAGGAACAATGGCGCCCAGCGTGTGCGACAGCGGATCGGCTGCGCGGATGAGGTAAGGGGTCAAGAGCGTGGTGATCGCGGAAACCGCCACGGCGACCGGGTAGAGAAAATCGCTGGTGACCTGCAGCGTCATCCCCAGCGCTGCGATGATGAAGGAGAATTCGCCGATCTGTGACAGCCCCATTCCCACCCGCAAGGAGGTCTTGCCGTCGTTGCCGGCGATAAAAGCGCCAAGCCCGCAGGAAATCATCTTGCCCAGCACCACGGCGACGGTGATCACGGCAATGGGCCAGGCGTAATCGAGCAGAATCTTCGGATCGATCATCAAGCCGATTGCGACGAAGAAGATCGCGCTGAACATGTCACGGATGGGCTCGACCAAGTGCTCGATTTTGGCCAGTTGCCTGGATTCGGCCATGATCGCACCGATGAGAAATGCGCCCAGCACCATGCTGTACTCGAGTTTGACCACCAGCAGGCAAAACCCGAAGCACAGGCCTAGCACCGTGATCAGCAGCATTTCGTTGCTCTCGAACTTCGCCACGTAGGCCAGCAATCGCGGCACGACCAGAATGCCGATGACCAACGCCACGATCATGAACAGCGACAGCTTGCCGACCGTTGAAAACACCTCCCCGGAACTGACCGTGCCGCTCACGGCGATGCCCGATAACAGCGCGATGATGCCAATGCCGAGGATGTCTTCAACGATGAGCACGCCGAAGATCAGCTGGGCGAAGCGCTGGTTTTTCATCTTCAGGTCATTGAGCGCCTTGACGATGATGGTGGTGGACGAGATCGCCAGAATGGCACCGAGGAACAGCGAGTCCATGGTGTTCCAAGCGAAGAACTGGCCGATTTCGTAACCGATCCAGGTCATCAGCATGATTTCGAGAAACGCGGCGATGAACGCCGTCGCACCGACCTTGAACAGCTTGCGCAGACTGAATTCCAGGCCGAGGCAGAACATCAGAAAGATCACGCCGAGTTCGGCGAGGGTCTTGATGGTGTCCTCGTCGTGGATGAGGCCAAACGGCGGGGTGTGCGGGCCGATGATGAAGCCGGCGACGATGTAGCCCAGCACCACCGGTTGCTTGAGCCGATGAAACACCACCGTTACGACGCCAGCGACGAGCATGATCACAGCCAGGTCTTGAATGAAACTGATGGCATGCATGGGCGCTGCTCCTGCTGGCAATCGGTGAAATACGCGTATCCGCCTGAAAGAGAGACGACTGCTGTACGAAAACTCGCCAACGAGTCCGATTATTCCGACTGAGACGCAGGATTTACCCCATCCAAGGGCTTCCGCAGGTTAACACCGCACAAAAGCACGAGAAGCCAGTGCAATATATGGAAACAGATGGGTACAGGGCGTGACGGCGGAGCGGCCGTTGGCGTCCCGGTATGGATGGTTTTTCGCCAATCTGCATTCGAGCACCTGAGCAAGGTGCCTTCTGACTCTTTAGACCGTGAGCACGCTATGGAACCCGGAAACGCCCAGCTGTCGATGACTGTATTGATGACCCCGGACATGGCCAACTTCTCCGGCAACGTGCACGGCGGGACGCTGCTGAAGTACCTCGATGAAGTGGCCTACGCGTGCGCGAGCCGTTACGCAGGGCGGTATGTGGTAACCCTGTCGGTGGATCAGGTGATTTTCCGTGAGCCCATTCACGTCGGCGAGCTGGTCACGTTCCTGGCATCGGTCAACTACACCGGCAATACGTCCATGGAGGTGGGCATCAAGGTGGTGACCGAAAACATCCGCGAGCGCTCGGTTCGTCACACCAACAGCTGCTTCTTCACCATGGTGGCGGTGGACGACCAGCGCAAACCTGCCAGCGTACCGCCGCTGACACCGGCCAACAGCGAAGACAAGCGCCGTTACGTGCAGGCACAACAACGCCGCCAGATCCGTCAGGAACTGGAGAAGCGTTATCGTGAAATCAAGGATGAGCCGGTTTAAGCCGGCGCCGGGTTCGGTTTACAGCCGGACCGCTTCGAACCTGACGCGCGGGTGAGCGATTCGGTCCTGCGCGCGCACCAGCTCCAGCTCGTAGCTGCCGCAGGCCTGGGTTTCCAGCAGCACTTCATGCACCGCTGACGCCGCGAATTCGAAGGCGCTGCGCAGGTCGTCACCGAGCAGAATCCGGGACAGGAACAGCCCGGACGTCAGGTCGCCCACGCCGACCGGCTGTCGAGGGAATGCCAGCAGTGGCCGGCGCAGGTGCCAGGTGTCGTGCTCGGTCACCAGCAGCATTTCAAAGCCGTCCGCAGGTTTTCCCGGATAGGCCAGGTGCTTGACGACTACCGCCTTGGGGCCTCGGGCCAGCAATGCTCGCGCCATGGCCACGCAGTCGAGCAACGATTCGGGTTTGCGGCCGGAAAAGCTGTCCAGCTCCAGCTGATTCGGACACAGAAAGTCAGCAACCGCAGCGGCTTCATCGAGCAGGAAATCGCTGACCTCCTGCGGCACGATGCAGCCCTTCTCCGGGTGCCCCATCACCGGATCACACAAATACAGCGCGCGTGGATTAGCGCGTTTGATCTGCGCAACGGCGCTCAGAATGGCCCGTCCCTGCGCTGCGCTGCCCAGATAACCCGACAGCACCGCATCGCAATTGCCCAGTTCGCCTATCGCCGCAATGCCCTCGACCAACGCCGGAATCTGCTGCGGCGCCAGGACTTCCCCCGCCCAGTGGCCATACTGAGTGTGGTTAGAGAACTGAACGGTATTCAGCGGCCAGACATTGATGCCGATACGCTGCATAGGGAACACGGCTGCGCTGTTGCCGGCGTGACCAAACACGACATGCGACTGGATGGCGAGTAGATGGGGCGTACGTTTCATGACAGGTTCCTGAGACCGGGAAGGCACAGTAGTGGCGATGCCGGACGAAGTGAAGCGAAATTAAACTTTCGGGCTATGGCTGTCTGTCACCCGACGCAGTTAAGCTGCAAGCCTTCTGTTGGAGTTCCTTTTCCATGCTGACCCTGGGCAACATTTTCGTCCTCATGCTGCTGGCGACTGCCGGCGCCTGGCTGTGGCACGCCCATGGCCTGCGTGAACGGGCGCTCGAACGCGTCAAACAGCACTGCGCCAAACTTGATCTTGAGTTGCTCGACGGCAACGTGGCGCTGAAGCGACTCGCGTTCAAGCGCGACAATGAGGGCCGCAAGCGACTGGCGCGGGTGTATAACTTCGAGTTCACGGTCACCGGTGAGCACCGGCATCCCGGCACAATCACCATGTTCGGTGCCCACGCGGCGCAGATCGAGCTGGCGCCCTACCCGTTCGAGATCAAAGACCCGAAGCCCACCGCCGAGATCATTCAGCTCAGCCAGTGGCGCCAGGAACACAACAAGTGGAAGCAGTGACCCTCTGTGGATAACTCGCTCTAGCGCAGACAGGCCGCCAGGGTTCTCTGCAAAGCATCTTCGTCTTGGGGCACGTCGAAGATCAGCTCAAGGCGAGAATCCTTGCGCCACTCACTCGACGCCCATTCCAGCGTGCTCCCTCTCAGCCCATTGCCCGAGATCCATCCCTTTTCGCTGTGGATAACCAGCTTGGCGCGCCGCCAGCCCATGCTTTGCAGCCAAATCTGCACGCTCGCCGCATTGAATACTCGCTCAGGGTGCCAGCGCCAGCCAATGCTCCAGCCCTCCGCCTGTTGCTGGCTCAGGCAGACCGGCGTCATCGGGTCTGCCCACACTGCGGGGAGTTGGGCCAATGACCGGGGTACGGCCGGATTGTCTGAGCCAGCCTGAGCGCTGACGTCGATGCCGGGTAACGAAGCCAGGGACAATACACCGTGGTCAGTCCAGCGCAGCGGGCGAACAGGCAGCGCATCGGTGATCGCCTTTCGCGTGGACGCGTTCAGCCCTTCGGACTTGTTCATTAGCAGCAGGCCAGCTTGTGCGAAGGCGTCTCGCTGGGTGTCAGGGAGCGCTTTGCCTTGGGCAAGTGCCTGGGCGTCGAGCACCATGACGCTGGGCTGGATCGCCAGGACCCCAACCCAGGGCGCCTCCTGTAATTGCTTGATCAACTGAACCGGATGCCCCAGCCCGGAGGGCTCGATGAACAAGCGGTCCGGTCTGGCCTTACGTAACAGCCGGCCGAGGCCAATCTGAAAAGGCGCGCCATTGACGCAGCACAGGCAACCGCCAGCCACTTCGCCAAGTGCGATACCATCGTCGCCGGTCGTCAGCAGCGCAGCATCCAGGCCTATCTGGCCGAACTCATTGATCAACACAGCCCAGCGCTCGGCCGCCGGTTTCTGCTTGAGAAGATGCCTGATCAGGCTCGTCTTGCCGGCACCTAGAGGGCCAGTAATGACATGAGTGGGGATGTTCTGCAGCATGTCGGCCATTCTTGAGATCGCTCCTGAAGTGAGCGCTGAGGGAGGTAATTGATGCGAGCAATCGGGCTACCTATACGGCTGACGTGGGCGCTGTTGGCGATGACGTCGACGCAGGTCTGGGCGCAGTCGTGCGTCGTGCACAGCCAAGGGGAGCGAGTGGACGTCAAGGTCTGTCAGGAGAATCTGAACATCCCGCCAGACCTGTTCCATGACGGGTTCTGCAAACCCCAACTCAAGGATCAGAAAACCGACGTCACGTACTCGGAACAGTGCCCCTCCGGGTCATTTGGCCAGTGCAGCAACGCGCAGGTGGCCAATATGCCTTATCGGCAGAACATTCACTATTACGGCGTGGCCAGCGACGCAGCGTTTCTCAAACCGTTCTGCGAGCAGCAGAGCAAGGGCATCTGGAAAACGCAGTAAGACTGAGGGATTTCAGGCCGCGTCGCCGTACCAGTCGCCAAACGGATCGGGCATGGAGCGCCAGTCTGCAACACCGGCCGCCATCTCGGCGTCAGTCAGCAGGCATTCATCGAGCTCGGCAGCCAGACGGCCGAAGTCGATGTTCTGCCCGATGAACACCAGCTCCTGACGGCAATCACCGGTCTCCGCCTCCCAGCTGCGCATGATCACCTGCGTGCTTTCGTCGTCTTGCGGCCACTCCGCTTCGGGCACGAAGCGCCACCAACGACCCGCGAAACCGTGACGCATCAAGCCGCCGGCCTGGGACCAGCTTCCGGCGTCCTGGTGTTTGCTGGCGAGCCAGAAAAAGCCCTTCGAGCGCAGCAGCCGGCCGTTTTCCCACGGCGAATTCAGAAAGTCGAAAAAGCGTTGGGGGTGAAAAGGCCGACGCGCCCGATAAGCCGTGGACGCGATGCCGTATTCTTCGGTCTCCGGCGCATGTTCGCCACGCAACTCCTTAAGCCAGCCAGGTGCTTGAGCCGCACGCTCGAAGTCGAAACGACCGGTGTCGAGGATCTTGCCGAGGGGCACGGCGCCCATGACCATGGGCAGAATCTCTGCCTGGCTGTTGAGCCGCCGCAAAATTGCCATCAGCTCTCGCCGGTCGGTTGAGCTGATCAGGTCGATCTTGCTGATCAGAATCACATCGGCGAACTCGACCTGCTCAATCAGCAGGTCGGTGATCGCGCGCTCGTCCTCTTCGCCCAGGGTCTCTCCGCGGGAGGCCAGGCTCTCTGCAGCGTTGAAGTCCTGGAGAAAATTAAGGCCATCGACCACCGTCACCATGGTGTCGAGTCGGGCGACATCGGCCAGGCTCCGACCCTGTTCATCGCGAAAGGTAAACGTCTCGGCCACGGGAAGCGGCTCGGAAATGCCCGTGGACTCGATCAGCAGATAGTCAAAATGGCCTTCATGGGCCAGCCGACTGACTTCTTCCAGCAAGTCTTCGCGTAGGGTGCAGCAGATGCAGCCGTTGCTCATCTCCACCAGTTTTTCTTCCGCGCGATTGAGGCTGACGTCCCGCTGTACTTCGCTGCCGTCAATGTTGATCTCGCTCATGTCGTTGACGATCACAGCGACGCGCAAGTTGTCGCGATTGCGCAGGATGTAATTCAGCAGCGTGCTTTTGCCCGCGCCAAGAAAGCCGGACAGAACGGTAACGGGAAGGCGGTTCATGAAGGTTTCACCAGAGTGCGGATGTGATCGCTTTTTACGTTATAGTATAACGATACGCAGGCGCCAATCTTTTTTAAGGCAGTTTCATGACTCGGTTGTTTTCGTTGTTGGCAGGGTGTTCGCTGGTGCTGAGCACGCAGGCGTTTGCGCTCCCTCCCTCGCCAAGGCTGGACAAGGCGTTGTGCACGCGCACCGCGACGCTGTTGGCCTGCGTTGATGCCGAGGACAACACGTACAGCGTGGCGGTGGCAGGGAAAACGATGTTCGTGCGCGGCTTTGAAAGCGCAGGCAAGCGCCGCTGGGCCCAGACCAACAGCCGCTATGGCTCGCTGACGTTCTTCACCGGCCTGGCATCGGACGGTGAAATCTGGGTGGGGTACATTCAGAAAGTGGGCTGGACGACGATCAGTCGGGTATCGAGTTCGAGCGGGAGCCGGACCAAGATCACCTGCGACCGAGTGATGGGTTGTCGGTGACCTGACCCCTGCAGGAATGAGGGAAGATTCCGTGGTCATACGCCGTGCTGGCTCCCTGGCAAACACTGTCCATGTGGGAGTGAGCTTGCTCACGAAGACGGTGTTCCAGGCGCTATACATGCAGCGGCTGTTCCGACCTCTTCGCGAGCAAGCTCGCTCCCAGAATGGGTGTTTAGGCAGGTGCATCTGCAATGGTGTCAAATTTGATGAGAGCGAACTTGCACATTCTGCCTCACGACTTAGTCCGTCAGACCAACGCCTCATTCGCCTTTTGCTCTTGCCGCCAGGCCACATACGAGCCTACAGGCGGATTGCGTTCGAAGTAGCGCTTCATGCCATCAAACAAGCCGTCGGCAACGGCCTGCTGATGGCGCGCGGTGACGAGGCGCTGACTGTCGCGGCTGTTGGAGATGAAGCCGGTCTCGACCAGAATCGACGGTACATCCGGTGACTTCAGCACCGCAAAACCGGCCTGTTCCACGCGTTTCTGGTGCAGCGTCGTGATCCCTTCCAAGCTGCCCAGTACGGTATGACCCAAATCCAGACTCGCAGCGATTGTGGCGTTCATCGACATGTCGAGTATCACGCCGGCCAGCATCGGGTCCTTGTCTTTCAGGTTTAGCAGACTGGTCGCGCCGATCAGGTCGGCGCCGTTTTCACGCTGGGCCATGAAGCGTGCTGTCGCAGACGTCGCGCCGTTCTCCGACAAGGCAAACACCGACGCGCCGGAGGCCGTCAGCCGAGGGGCGGCGTCGGCGTGGACCGAGATGAACATGTCAGCGTTGTATTTGCGTGCGACGTCCACGCGCTTGCGCAGCGGCACGAAAAAGTCGTCGTTACGAACCAGGCGCACATCGAAACCCTTCTCGCGTTTCAGCCGCTTGGCGAGCAACTGCGCGATGGACAGCACGACGTCCTTCTCCCTCTCTCCCTTCGAGCCGACGGCGCCGGGGTCTTTGCCACCGTGACCTGCGTCGACGACCACCATGATGTCGCGCTTGGAACGGTCCCTTCCAGGGTTCTGCGCGGGTGGCTCTTTCGCCAAAGGCGCTGCTGTGGCGAGCTGCACTGGAGGACGGGAAAGCACGTCATGCCCCAAGTCCACAACAAGCCGGTTGCCCTGCGCGCCTTCGGGCCCTAGCAGAAAACTGTTGATCTGCACGGGTGATGTCAGATCGAGCACGATGCGCGTGTCGCTCTGGCCGAAGTGACCGGAACGAATCGATTTGATCGGCGTGTTTTCAAGCGCCAACTGACTGAAGTTGCCATCAAGCCGCGCGCCACTGACATCGATGATGATCCGCTCCGGCGCGCTGAGCGTGAAGGTCTTGTACTGCACCGGGCCGCTAAGGTCGAACACGAGCCGCAGCTTACTATCGGAACGCCACAGGCGGGCGTTTCGGATCTGCGTCGCGTTGACTGAGAGTGGAAGCGCAAAGGCGGCGCTGGCCAAAAGCATGTTGAGCAGCATTTGACGTCGGTGCATGGCACGTTCCGAAGGCGAAGAGCATCCCGGCTCAGAGATGGATGGCGATGGTTACAATATAACAGCCGAGATATCGGGCAAAGATGAAGCTTTTTATAAGTTAGGCGGGATTTTATTGAGCCTCTTCAACGCCTAAGGCGCAAAAGCTCATGTGAAACAACAAGATGTTCCACGTGGAACATGGCCCGTCATCTGTACAAACAAAAACGCCCCGACAAGTCAGGGCGCTTAGTAAGCAGAGAAAGTCAGGTCCTTGGTTTTACAGTGCCGCACTGCTGACCGAGCCATACAGCGCGCGTGTCCATGCTGCCGTTCTGTTGCTGGCCTGTGGCGTTGAACGAGCCAATGACATGGGTGTTGAACTCGCGGTCACTGAGGAACTGTGCAGTGCCGGTGCCTTGAGCGCGAGGGCAACTGAACTTGAACTTCCAGATAGCGCCGGTACGTTCAGTGATCTGCTGGGTGCAGCCCGACTTCGGATCAGTCAACGGAATCTGCTCATTCTTGACCTGCTCCTGCGTGAGGCAAATACGAACGCCCTTTCCGCCCAGAGTAACGCCTTGTTTTTCCAGCATTTGTTCCATGGCTGCGCGCTGCTGCGGCGCCATCATCTGCAATTGGGACAGCATTACCTGCAAGTCCGGCATCTGCTGGCCGTCCACCTGCATGTTGCTTGAGCTCAACTCCCACAGCCCGGGCTGCAACACCTGAGCCTGTGCAAGAGGCGCAGCCAGACAAACCATCAACGCCAGTACGCGCTTTTTCATGAATCGGATTTCCTTTAGGACTCTTGGGCATCTTGATGCGACCTGCTGGCAGGTCACTGAACGATGACGGTTAGACGACAGATCGGGCAGCCAGTTGCAGCCTCAATAAAATAGCGACAATCCCGGCGTCATGTGGTCTGTTAGACACCAATAAGCTTATGGCACAAGGTTGCGCATGGATTACCACAGCCCGTATTTCTTTGGCTATTTGCTGGGTTTCACTCACCTGCTGGGCATTGTCGCAGCAATCCACGCCTTACTCACTGTGCGTACGGCTCAAGGCTCAATCGCTTGGGCGATGCCCCTGATCTTCATCCCCTATGTCGCGCTGATTCCGTATCTGGTTTTCGGGAGGAGCACGTTCGACGCGTACATCAAGGCGCGGCGTCAGGCGAATACCGAGATGCGCGCGGCGATCGCCGACTTCAACTGGAAGCCATGGATTGAAGAGGCAGTAGCAGCAAGGCGATCCGACGCTTATCGATCCCTGCGCGCGATGCCGAAGCTGGGACGCATGCCGTGCCTGGCGAACAACGAAGTGAAGCTGTTGATCAACGGCGATGAAACGTTTGGCGCAATATTCGAGGCCATTAAAAGCGCCCGGCAAGTGGTGTTCGTGCAGTTTTTTATCATCCACGACGATGATCTCGGTCGCCGCCTGCAAGGGCTGCTGCTGGAGAAAGCCGCAGAAGGCGTCGCCGTCCATGTGCTCTACGACCGCATCGGCAGCCACGCGCTGCCGGCGCGTTACATCGATAAGCTCCGCGACGGCGGCGTGCAGATAAAGGCGTTCGCAACCCGGGGCGGCTGGCTGACGCGCTTCCAGATCAACTTCCGTAATCACCGCAAGATCGTCGTGGTGGATGGCATCAAAGGCTTCGTTGGCGGGCACAATGTGGGTGATGAATACCTCGGCCTCAAACCGCCGCTGGCGCCATGGCGCGACACCCACATCAGCGTTGTCGGACCTGTCGTAGCGTGTTTGCAGGAATCGTTTGCCGAAGATTGGTTCTGGGCAACCCGCGAGATACCACCGCTGATCCTGCCGGACAGTTACCCGGAAGACGGCGTGCTGTGCCAGTTACTGGCCAGCGGCCCGGCCGATGCGCAGGAAACCTGCTCGCTGTTCTTCGTAGAAGCCATTCACGCGGCGACTGGAAGGGTGTGGATCACGACACCGTATTTCATCCCCGATGAAGCCGTATCGGCGGCGCTGAGGTTGGCGGTCCTGCGCGGAGTAGATGTGCGCCTGCTGCTGCCGTCGCGTCCCGACCACTACACGGTATATGCCGCTTCCAGCCTGTACGCCTTCGAAGCCGTTCGCGCAGGCGTTCGCATCTTTCGCTACAAGCCCGGCTTCCTGCACCAGAAGGTGGTGCTGGTGGACAACGCGATCTCGGCGATCGGCAGCGCCAATCTGGACAACCGTTCGTTCCGGCTCAACTTCGAGCTCATGCTGCTGACCGTGGACGAGGACTTCGCACGCGAAGTCGAAGCTATGTTGATCGACGACTTCGCCCTTTCCCACGAGATCTCCAGCGAAGAAAGCAAAGAGACCCATCATTTGCAGCAGTTGGGGATGCGGGTTGCCAGGTTGATTTCGCCGATTCTGTAGACGTGAGTGAGCAGTACGCCACGTGTGGGAGTGAGCTTACTCACGAAGACGGTATTTCAACCGCCGATGATTCGGTGGATGTACCGACGTCTTCGCGAGCGAGCTCGCCCCCACAAGTTGAAGCCATTACGTATAGATATCGTCCCTGGTCAGCGGCAGATTATGACTGCCGTCCGCATGGGGTTTCACCGCCAGGATCTGGTGCAGATTGATCCAGCCTTTGGAGAACGCATACGCGCAGCCAGCCAGGTATAACCGAAAGATTCTCAGCGCCTGTTCCGGCACCATCGCAGCGGCGACGTCGAGCTTCTCTTCCAGGCGGGCGCTCCAGTGTTCGAGCGTCTTGGCGTAGTGCAGGCGCAGACTTTCCACATCGACGACTTCCAGACCCGCCTCGCTGATGAATCCAGTGATCATCGACAGGTGCGGCAGCTCACCGTTGGGAAAGACGTAGCGATCAATGAAGTCACCGGCGCCCCGCCCTACAGGTCGCCCGTCGGTGTGCTTGGCGGTGATGCCGTGATTCATCACCAGACCGCCCTCCTTCACCGCATCAAACAGACATTTCGCGTACAGCTCCAGATTGGCGTGGCCGACATGCTCGAACATGCCGACGCTGACAACCTTGTCGAAACGGCCGTCTTTAGGCAGATCCCGGTAGTCGAGAAGCTGCAGTTCGACACGGTCCTGCAAACCGTCCGCGCGCACCCGCTCCCGGGCCAGCGCCAGTTGCTCGCGGCTCAGCGTGATGCCGAATACCTTGACGCCGTATTCACTCGCGGCAAAGCGGGAGAGGCCTCCCCAGCCACAGCCGACGTCGAGCAAATACTCCCCGGGTTTGAGCCGTAGCTTGCGGCACAGGTGGTGAAATTTGTTCTGTTGTGCCTGATCGAGCGTCTCGTTGCCGGTCTTGAAATACGCGCAGGAGTAGACCATCTCCCGGTCCAGCCACAGGCGATAGAAGTCATTGGAGAGGTCATAGTGGTAGGAGATCGACGCAGCATCGGTGGCCTTGTCGTGCTCGGTGCGCACAGGGAGATTGTCGTCGTCCTCGTCCACCAGCGCCTTGGTCAGCTCGTCGCACACCCGGACCACTTCGCTGATCGAGCCTTCCAGCTCAAGCCGACCCTCAACGAAAGCACTGCCAAGAAGGCCCAGACTTGGGTGGGTGAAATCGGAAACAAGCGACGGGTCCTTTACCACGATCGTGACGCGGGGATCATTTCCCAAATCGAGTTCGTTGCCGTCCCAGAGCTTGAGGCGCAGCGGCAAATGAAGGTTCTGTAACGCCAGTGGAAGTTGCGCGAGCATATGAAATCCCCCTGATCCAGCTACATGGAAAAGGGTAGTCCATAACCGGCCCCAGATCAGGAGCCGTCAGGCGATCGGCTGGTTTGAACGACGACGAATCTACAACGGGTACGACCCTGTGCCCCAGAATTCGAGCCAGTTTGACGCCTGCAAATGGAGCACCCCGAACAAGACTGAACTTAATTTGTAACAGAGTTCTTCAAAGCTCAAGCAAATTTTAATACTTAGTGGAGGCCTCTAACCCGACGCTTTCAATGCAGGCGCCGGGAAATCTGGCTCAGGAGGGATTGTGAAACTTCGCGATGGGCTCATGAAAACGCAGCAACCGCCCGGCATTGCCCAGCACCAGCAGCGTGCTGAGGTTGTGCAAGACCGCAGCGATCATGGCGCCTGCCGCACCCAGCACGCCGAAAGCCGCCATGGCAACAATGGCCAGCGTCCAGCCGAGTCCGATGATCACATTCACCTGCAAGGTATGGCGACACTGGCGGCTCAGGCGCACGCAGGTGCCCAAGCGGCGCAGGTCACTGCCGATCAAGACGATGTCGGCAGAGGCCAACGCGATGTCCGCCCCTCCCGCCCCCATCGCGACGCCGACTACGCCGGCCTTCAACGCCAGCGAGTCGTTGATGCCGTCGCCGACGACCATTGGGCGAAAGCCCTTTTTTATTTCGCTCATGACCCGATTGAGTTTGTCCTCGGGCAACGCCTGGGCGTGGATATCACTGATGCCGACCTCGTGACCCAAGCTGTCGGCGACACTCTGCCGATCCCCCGTCAGCAGCAACTGTCGACCCAGGCCTAGCTCGCGCAACTCACTCAGCGCCTGACGTGCTTCAGGCTTGAGGCTGTCGGCCAACAGCAGCCAGGCCAGGAAGTGGCCATTTAGCGCGAGCCCGGCAATCGGGCCATCGTGATCGGGGATCGGCGAGGTCGCGATTCCCAACTGTGCGAACAGCTCAGGCCGTCCTAATGCGGCTTCACCCCGCGCGGTCCGCGCAACGACGCCCAGCCCCTGGCGCTCACGAATGTCGTCCAGAGGGAGCAGATGATCCTTGTCGACCAACGTGGCCAGCGCGCGACTGACCGGATGACTGCTCGCCGAACCCAGGCTTGCTGCCAACGCGATCAGATCATCGCCCGCGCCCTCCTCGGCCTGGACCGATTGCAGGCGCAAAGTCCCATAAGTCAGCGTGCCGGTCTTGTCGACGACCAGCGAAGTGAGGTCGGCCAGCTCTTCAAGAAATGCCGAACTGCGGATCAGAATGCCGTGGCGCGCGGCGACAGCAATACCCGCGATGGCTGTCGCCGGCGCCGAGAGCACCAACGCGCAGGGGCACGCGGCGACCAACACCGCCAGCATGGCCTGGGCGTTATTGGTGATGAACCAGGTCACGGCCGCGATCAACAGCACCAGCACCATGTAGCTGCCCGCGTACTTTTCCAACAGGCGAGTGATGGGCGGTTTGGAGCGTTCGGCGCTTTGCATCAGCGCGATGACCTTGCCCAGGGTCGACTCGTTGCCGATACGCGTCACTTCAATGCGCAGCAGCCCGTCGAGGTTGATCGCGCCACCAAAGACCTCCATGCCGGCGCGCGCCTCGAGCGGAACCGACTCTCCGGTAATGGGCGCCGTATCGAGGCTGGCCTGCCCCGAGATCACCAAGCCGTCAGCCGGTACGCGGTCACCGGCGCGCACTTCAACGCGGTCACCAGCAACCAACGTGCCGTTGTCGACTTCGCGGATCGCGCCATCCTCATCGATCAGCCGGGCATGGCTGCGGGTCAGACGGCCCAGTGCCTGAATGGCTTCCTGAGAGCCGATCACGCTGCGCTCTTCCAACACGTGGCCGAAGATCATGATGATCGGCAGCAGCGCGGCGGTCATCAGATCGCCCGTTGCCCAGGCGCCGAGCATGGCCAGGGCAATCAATTGATCGGTAATGCCGTGCAGGCTGGGATAACGCAGGCTGTGCCAACCGGCACTGACCACCGGGATGGCCACCAGCAGAGAGGCGGCGCCCAACAGCAGCTGGCTGACCCCAACTTGCTCGGGCGAGAAAAATCGCCAGACCAGCCCCAGCGCGAGCAGGCCGAGGGCAAGCATCGCCAGCGTCAACTGCCGGGCGGCGCTGCGCTGTTCGCGGCTGGTCAGCATGCTGCCAGGCGCGGCGGGCTCGGCATGCTTATGGGAAGGTTCGTGGGAATGGTTATGCACGGCTTCGCCACTCATTTGTCAGCTCCCTGAATGATCAGACGGGAATCGTCGCGGGGGTCGACCGTGGTCACTGAACCCGCCTGTTTCAGGATGGCGGGCACCCGCTCGCGGTAAATCCGCAGCAGCAATCCGGGATCGCTTTTGTTCTGCATCGACTGCGCCAGCCCGGTCACCGCAGCGGTGTCGGTCTGCGCCTTGGCCAGCCGCTCGGATGCTTGCGCATGGGCGACCTGCAGGGTCCGGTCGGCTTGCTGATTGGCGGTCTGGTTGAGTTTCTCTGCGTCAGTGCGCGCGTTTGCCACGGCCTGATCGGCTTGCTGACTCGCAGTCAGCACCGCGTTGAACGCGTTTACCGCAGCCGCTGGCAGACTGGACTGCACGTCGACCCGCACGACTTCAACACCCAGCCCCACGTCAGTGGCCGTCAGCTCGCCAAGCCGCATATTGATGCCCTGCACCAGATCGCCGCGCAGGCGTTCGCGACGCTCGGCAGACTGGCTGTCAGAGCCGACCAGCTCGGGACGCGCCACCAGAATGGTGTCCAAGTCACGCGCTGCAGCAAGGCTGACGGCGCTGCGATTGACCAGACGATCCAGCGCCGGCAGCACGTGCTCGCCCTGCAGAACGAACTCCCGGGGATCTGTCACTTTGTAGTACGCCGTCACGTCGAGCTGTACGACACCGGCGTCACCCGTGAGCAGATAGCCCGAGCCTGCCAGCGCGTCGCTCATCGGCGTCGCAAAACTGGTGATCTTGTCGGCCGCCAACGCAGTGGGTGAGCGCAACAGCGTTTCGACGTGCCGCTCGATCACGCGATCAGCGGAAGGCAGCAGCACCACCTGCTCGAACGGTTGCGGCCAGGCCAACAGCAAACCGGCGTTCTGCACACGGTCCAACTCGCCGAATCGAAACACCACCGCACGGTTCTGTGGATCGATTTCCCGCACATTGGACACAGCCCAACCGAGCGCCGCCAGCAGTGTCACGACGTACAGCCCCAAAAACGCCAGCCGACTGGCCTGCAGCCACGGGCTGTTCACCACCGGCCGCTCGATGTGCGCAGCGTCGTGCTCGGTCATGGCTGCGTTCCAGCCTTGCCATCCAGAGTCGGCGGGCCGTCCACGAGCACCCGGAACGGTGCGGCATCGGTGCGCAGAATCAGTTTTGTGCCTGGTCCCACCACGGTGCCGAGGGTGTCCAGCGAGCGCAGCAAGTTGTACAGCTGGGGCGAACCGGCGTAGGCGCGGCCGTAAATTTGCGCCGCTTCAACGCGGGATTGCGCCTCGATGTCGGCGGCTTTCACGGTGGCGTCGGCCTCGACAATCCGCGCATCGCGTTCGGCAGCGGAGCGGATCTGCGCCGCCTCGCGCTTGCCGATGGCGGTGCGCTCGGTGGCGATGGTTTCGCGCTCCGCGCGCATGCGGTCGACCGTCGCGTTGAGGGTCACCGAAGGCAGCGTCAGACGTTCGACCCCCACTTGCAGGACGCGAACGCCGTAGGTGGTCAGCAGTTGCTTGTCGATCTGCTGACGCAGCTGGTTTTCGAAATCGGCGATGCGCACCTGATTGGCGTCGGTGTTGATCAGGCTCGACAGATCGAAGCTCGCGGCGGTGGTCTCGAGTGCAGAGCCGACGAAGGTGCGGATCTGCCGCGCGGCTTCGTCCGGCTGGTTTTGCACGGCGCGCATGAAGCGCTTCACGTTGTCCGGATCGCCCTGCACCTGCCACGCCACGTACGCCTGAACGATGATGCGCAGGCCGTCACGGGTACCGACGTCCTGCAAACCGCTTGAGGTGGTGCGCAAACGCAGGTCAACGGGGATCGCTGCTTCGAATGGCGCCGGCCAGCGCCAGCTCAGGCCGGGATCCAGCAATACCCGGGCGGGATTGCCAAAGCGCGTGATGACCGTCGCCTCGCCGGAGCGCACCTGCACCAGACTCGCCGCCGCAACCGCAAAGGCAATCAGCACCGCCGCCAACGCAGCACGACGCCACGGAAACACGGTCGGGCCGGAGGCTTCGCCATGGTGATGACCATGATGGTGGCCGCCATGACCATGGCCTGCGTGGTCGTGACCGGAATGGTCGTGGTGATCGTGGGAATGAAACAGACTCAAGGGAAGACTCCTTATTCAGCCGAGGGCTGGTCAGCTGATTGAGTCGACGCTGCGGGGTCGACCGGGAGGGTAAAAGATCGTAAATCGATGGTCGGCGCGCTGGTGCCGCCAAGCCGATGATCCAGCACCAGCAACTTGGCGTGGGTCAGCCCCTGGGTCAGCTGACTGAAGTACTGCTCCAGCAGAAATGCCTGGCCCGCTTTGGCGTAGCCCTGCTGTTCGGCGCTGAACCGCAAATCCGCACCTTGCGCCGTTGCCATCACCTCCCGCGAACTCGCGGCCGCCTGGTCATGGGCCATGCTGGCGTGTAATTGCGCCACGTTGGCCTGATCAGCCGCCGCGCCGCGTTCTCGGGCAATCAACGCCTGAGCGCTGATCTGTGCGGCCTGGACCGCATGATAGGCGTTGGCCGCACCTGCTGGCGGATGAATCGACTCGACCACGGTGGCGAGAATCTCTACACCGCTGTCGAGTTTTTTCAGGTCGCGCTGTACGGCGTCGCCGATGTCGGCCGCCAGATCATTGCGCTGCTCGCCAAGTAACTCGTCGAGAGTGCGGGATGCAAAGTCGTGTACCAGCACGCGGCTGGCGGTGCTGCGAATCAGGCTGGGGATGTCGGCGCTGTTGTAAGTCGCGGCCAGCGCGGCCTCGTCCGTCAAACCGATGCGATACACAAAGCGCACGTCCATGTTGACGATCTGGAAGCTCTGCTTATCACCGGAACCGCTGGCGATCACTTGCGATTTGTCATTGATGTGCGTGGCGTCCCACAGCCGGTTGGCAATGGCAGGCGGCGGGCCTTCGGCAGGGTCAAGGGTCTGCTCGGCGCCCGCCCCCTCCGAGACGCTGGTCGCCAACTCGTGAATCACACCGTTTTCCACCGCCAGCACTGTTCCGAACGGCCAAGGCAAACCGGCATGCAGACCCGGCTCGAGGACTTCAACCGGTTTGCCAAACCGCTCGTAAATGCCACGGCCTTGCATGGGGATTTCGTGAACACCGCTCAGCAACCAGCCCAAACCCACGATGACCGCCATCACCGGCAGAAAGGCGCGGCGCATGTAGGTAAACGCCCAGATCTGCCGCAGGTCGATACCGAAGCGGTTGTGCAGTTCGTTTTGCAGCGCCAGCAGCGGACGCGGCGGCCAGCGCAACAGGCCGGCAACGAAGCTGCTGGCGATAAGGCGCGGTTCAAGGCGTTCGTTGCGCGGGCTAAAGACGGACAAGAAGGCACGGATGAGTAACTCGACGGCGACCAGCCCAGGCAACAGGCCGATCAACACCGCAAGCCGGGCGGGCCATACGCGATCAGCGGAAGAGAAAAACAGGCACAACGCGGTGACCAGTAGTGTCCCGATGGCGACCTTGGTGATCTGCGCCAGCTGCTCGGCTTCAGGCCAACTGGCGTCGGACTCATTGCTGAATTGCCGCTCCAGCACCAGCAGCGCAAACGCGATCAACAGGAGCAAACCGCCGACTACGTTACCGACGAGGCCGACATTGCTGCCTGCCAAGGCAAGGTTCCAGATCAGGCCAATGCTGACCAGCGACAGCAACGCCCAGCCTGCCAGCCAGAACACTGGCAATCCGACTTGGCCGACCATCGAAGTGCCAGCACCGCTGATACGTCCAAGCACGCGGTCGTACCAGCCCTGCTCATCGCCATTAAGCAGCGCTTCATCGTCAGAGGCAGCCGCAGAGGGCGGTGCCATGACGCCGGCGCGCCACTGGCTGACGACGTGGGCCGACTGCAACGCCCCGGCCAGTACGAGCAGGCTCGCGGCGCTGTTGGTCAGCACCGCCGTCCACAGCGAGTTGGGAGAAAAAAGGTCAACGAAAAGCGACACCACCAGGCCGATGATGCCCATTGCGCCTGTCAGATACGTCAGCCGTGAAAGACGTGTCGATTGAACAGCCGCCTGCTGAAACCTCGGTAGGCTCGCCGGTGCAACGCCCTCATCATCCAGATCAACCCGCATTGCAACTCCAAAGCCCGTATAACGCTGTAATCATTACCCTTCCGCCCACTCTCCGGCGTTGCAATTACGCGGCGCCAAGCCACGCTGACACAGGGCGTTACGATATAACAGAAGTCGTGAAATTTTCGTCTGATTATTCGTTTGCGCAGCGCTGGATGCGGGGTCAGACAGCCAGCAGACAGGTAAACGTCGCCTGCCGTCGTATCGGTTTGAATCCCTGGAAAGTCAGGAGTGCGCCTTCCCGGCTAAAGCCGGTCCTACGAGATGCGAGGGGAATAGCGATGGGTCCAATCACTTGACTTTGAAGTGCTCGGGAAGAAATATTACGACCATCATTTAAGCGACCTTGCTGACGAGCGACATTTGCCCAGACACGGCTACGCTTCCCTCCATTGTCGATTCCCTCAAGGAGTACGTTCATGAGTCATTACGACGTTGTCATCATTGGTGGCGGCCCCGGCGGCTACAACGCGGCGATCCATGCGGGCCAGAAAGGCCTGAAAGTGGCGTGCATCGAAGGCCGTGAAACATTGGGCGGTACGTGCCTGAACGTGGGCTGCATTCCTTCGAAATCGTTGCTCCACGCCTCCGAGCTGTATGAGGCGGCGACGGGCGAGGAATTCAAGAAGCTCGGCATCGAGGTCACGCCGACGCTGAACCTGACCCAGATGATGGCGCAAAAGGTCGAAAGCGTGACGGGCCTGACCAAGGGCATCGAGTTTCTGTTTCGCAAGTACAAAGCCGACTGGATCAAAGGCTGGGGCCGCCTCGCCGGGCCCGGCAAGGTCATCGTCACCGACGCTGCGGGTGCCGAAACCGAATTGACCGCCAAGGACATCATCATCGCCACCGGCTCCGAGCCGACGCCCCTGCCAGGCGTGACCATCGACAACAAACGCATTCTCGATTCCACCGGCGCGTTGTCGTTGAGCGAGGTGCCCAGGCATCTGGTGGTAATTGGCGCGGGGGTCATCGGTCTTGAGCTGGGCTCGGTCTGGCGCCGGTTGGGGGCGAAGGTGACGGTGATCGAATTTCTCGACCATGTCGCCCACGGCACGGACCTTGAGGCGGGCAAGACGCTGCATCGCTCGCTGTCGCGTCAGGGCATGGCATTCAAACTCGGCTCGAAGGTCACCTCTGCCGTCGCTGCGGAAACCGGCGTCACGCTGACCGTCGAACCCGCCGCCGGTGGCGAAGCCGAGCAGATCGAAGCGGACTACGTGCTGGTGTCCATCGGCCGTCGCCCGGTGACGAAAGGGCTGGGCCTGGAAACCGTCGGCCTGGAGGTGGACAAGCGCGGCGTTTTGCCCAACAAGGGGCATCGAACGGCGGTAGATGGCATCTGGGTCATTGGCGACGTGACGTCCGGCCCGATGCTCGCTCACAAGGCGGAGGATGAAGCCGGCGTGTGTGTCGAGCGAATCGTCGGCAAGAAGGGTGAGCTGAATTACAACCTGATCCCCAACGTCATCTACACCCAGCCCGAACTGGCCAGCGTCGGCAAGACGGAAGAGCAACTGAAGGAGGAAGGTCGCGCTTACAAGGTGGGCAAATTCCCGTTCAGTGCCAACAGCCGCGCCAAGGTCAATCACGAAACAGACGGCTTCGCGAAAGTGCTGGCGGACGAGCGAACCGATGAGATTCTCGGCGTACACCTCGTCGGCCCAAGCGTCAGCGAGATGATCGCGGAGTACTGCGTGGCGATGGAGTTCGCCGCCTCCGCCGAGGACATTGCCCTGACCTGCCACCCCCATCCGACACGGTCCGAGGCGCTGCGGCAGGCAGCGATGGCTGTCGGGGGGCATACTACCCAGGCTTGAAATGCGCGGCCAAATCGGCCGCGCGAGCAATACATTGAAGCGAAATCGGTTGTGCCCTGAAACGATTTTTTTCCCTTTGCGCGAACAAGATGCCGAGATTGTTATCTGTTTGTTGGTAATTTGCGTTCGGCAAGGATTGGGAAAGCGCACTTTTTTGTGCAGGAAGGCACAGCATCTTCAGAGGCTTCACCATATGAATCGCAGGAATCTCTTGAAAGCGTCCATGGCGCTGGCAGCCTACAGCGCGCTGCCCGCCTCAGGTCTTTATGCGGCACGCGCACTGGCTGCGGCGGCCGATGGCGACATCGAACACTTTGACTTCAAGACCTTGCAGGACAACGCCAAACAGATGGCCGGCAAGCCTTACGTCAGCACCAAACAGACACTGCCGCCTACCCTGGCGAACATGACGCCTCAGCAGTTCAACGCGATCAAGTACGACGCCGGCCATTCACTGTGGAATGACGTGAAAGGCCAACTGGACGTGCATTTCTTCCACGTCGGCGCGGGCTTCAAGACCCCGGTGCGCATGTACAGCGTCGACCCGGCAACCCAGCAGGCGCGTGAAGTGCATTTCCGCCCCGAGCTGTTCAACTACGAAGCCAGTCGCATCGACCAGAGTCAGCTCAAGGGCGACCTGGGCTTCGCCGGTTTCAAGCTGTTCAAGGCCCCCGAGATCGCGATCAACGACATCCTGTCGTTTCTGGGCGCCAGCTACTTCCGCGCCATCGACAGTAATAAGCAATACGGTCTTTCCGCCCGGGGTCTGGCGATCGACACCTACGCCCACAGCCCTGAAGAATTCCCTGACTTCACACAGTTCTGGTTCGAAAAGCCAACCAAAGACGCCACACGGTTTGTGGTCTACGCACTGCTGGACTCTCCCAGTGCAACGGGCGCGTACCGCTTCGACATCGACTGCCAGGCTGACCGCGTGGTGATGGACATCGACGCGCACATCAATGCGCGGGCTGACATCGAGCAGTTGGGCATTGCGACCATGACCAGCATGTTCAGCTGCGGCACGCACGAACGCCGCATGTGCGACACCCTTCACCCGGAAATCCACGACTCCGACCGGCTGGCCATGTGGCGCGGCAATGGCGAATGGATCTGCCGTCCGCTTAATAACCCGGCCAAGATCCAGTTCAACGCCTTTGCCGACAAAGACCCGAAGGGCTTTGGCCTGGTGCAGACCGACCACGATTTCAAGACCTATCAGGACACCGTGGACTGGTACCACCGCAGGCCAAGCCTGTGGGTCGAGCCGACGACGGCATGGGGCGAAGGCTCCATCGATCTGCTGGAACTGCCAACCACCGGCGAAACCCTGGATAACATCGTCGCGTTCTGGAACCCGAAAGTGCCGGTCAAGGCCGGCATGTCGATGAACTACGGCTACAAGCTCTACTGGAGCCCCCTGCCCCCGGTCAGCACGCCACTGGCTCAGGTGCACGCCACGCGCTCGGGCATGGGCGGTTTCATCGAAGGCTGGGCACCGGGCGAGCACTACCCGGACGTCTGGGCGCGCCGTTTCGCCGTGGACTTCAACGGTGGCGGGCTGGACCGGTTGCCGGAAGGTTCGGGCATCGAGCCAGTGGTCACCGTGTCACACGGCAAAGTCCAGGATTTCAATGTGCTGGTGCTCCCGGACATCAAGGGTTTCCGCGTGACGTTCGATTGGTACCCGACCAGCGATTCCGTGGAGCCGGTGGAAATGCGCATGTTCATCAAAACCGGTGATCGCACGCTGAGCGAGACCTGGCTGTACCAGTATTTTCCGCCCGCAGCGGACAAGCGTCGCTACACGTGAGCGTGATCGGCTAATGGCGTAGCGCGATTCAACCTTGGGAAATGGCGTATTCGCCGCTGAATACTCAGCGGTGGATACGCCGCACTTGTAACGAAAATGAGTCATAGAAACTCGTTAATCGACGACAATTTCCTCTCTTTTTAACAGCGCCAATTTTCTATCCCCTAATTAAATCAACAAGTTACAAGCTCCGATATTTAGCGCTGATTAAATACGTCCGAAAATTTGACTAATTGATTGACAGCCTTCCGATCTGCGGCTGATATACCCCTGTCGCGCCGCTCGCAAGGGAACCGAAACGCTCTTCATTTCTCCCGCTGCGACCACCCAAATCATCGCGATTGCACGCCGTCGATGGCTATACCCGCGCTGCCCGGGGAGTAGCCTTTCCCGCACGGCTTTTTGCTTCGCACGCTGACGCTTATCACACGTACAAATGCTCCCGAGGGGCTGCACATGATGTCGACTTCCCCCGTTTACGTTGAAAAACCTTCATTGCTTTCATTCAATAAATCCACGGCAATCGCGCTGGTTGCGATCAGCCTGATGCTGGTGGAGACCTTCAACGGAGCCCTGCGTTTCTATCTGGATCAGGCAGGGATTTCCGTATTGCTCTACGCACCGAAGATCGCGTGTCTGCTGTTCTTCGCACTTGAACTGCGCAGTTTCAAGGCCGGGCCGGGCGTCTGGCTGAGCCTGCTGGTGCTGTTGCTGTCGGCAGGATGGGCAGCGCTGAATGGCGCCCAGGCCGGGAATTTCGCATTCGCGTTATACGGGATCAGCCCGCTGCTTTTCGGGATCGCCTGCGGCGACCAGATCATTCGCCACAAGCGCCTGTTCATGTGGGCGATTGCCTTCTGCCTGCTGGCTTCGTTGGGCGGTATTGCCCTCGACCGGTATGTCAGTCTGCCGTGGAAGGGCTACAGCTACACCGTCGGCGGTACCGAGCTGAGCGCCAACACGGCATGGGCCTCCGAAGACATGGACCGCCCGGCGGGTTTTGCGCGGATTTCCAGCTCACTGGCCATCATCATCTCGGTTCTCAGCCTTTACCTGATGGCGACCCTGCGCTCGAAATTGCTGGGTTTGACGGTCTGCGTGATCGGCTTCGCCGGGGTGATATTGACCACAAGTAAAGCGCCAGCACTGGCGTTCATCGGCGGAACCGGTCTGCTGATGATGATGCGGTTTCGCTGGACGGCCCGGGCGACCATCCTTGTCGCCGTCGTACTCGGTATGTCGCTGCCCTTCGTGGCGATGATGACCGACTTCGATCCCAACAAGATCTCGGCCACCAGTTCGCTGGCGTCCATCTACGACCGACTCATCAACACCTGGCCTAACGTCATTCGGACGCTGATGGACGATGATCGAACGTTCACCGGTGTGGGCTTCGGCCTGGTTGGCAGCGCCGTAGCCGCCTTCCCGGTTCCCGGCGCTGACATCTTCATGGTGTCCGACAGCACCGTGGTTTACCTGTGGGCGACGTTTGGTCTGGCCGGGCTGTTTCTCTACGCCCTGCACATTCCGTTATTTTTCATCCTGGCCGACAGTGCCAGCCGCTACGGCCAGGCGTTGCTGGTGACAGGTTTTTGCATCTGCATTGTCAGCTGGACGACCGATACGCTGGAGGTGACCCTCGCCAACATGTTCCTGGGCATGGCCATCGGGCATGCGCTGGCCATGAAATCGCGGGGCAGGCTGCCGGCCCCAAAGCCCCATGAGGTACCCACATGGAACGGCCTGCCGGGTCTGAGTTGATCGAGGCAACCCTATGAGCATCCGCAGCATCGGCCTGGGCGCTCTGGCACTGATTGCGGCCCTGTTCGCCGCCAACGTCGCGCTGGCCGAGCCGTTTATCGTCGGCGTTGCCACCCATTCGATGAATAACACCGGGCAACCGCTGCGCAGCCTCCAGATGGCGAGCGAGGCGGGCGTCAAGTCGATACGCGATGACGCCTTTTGGTCTACGGCCGAACCGGTGCGGGGCCAGATGCAGATCATTGCGCCGTGGCGCGCATGGCTGAGCTCTGCCAAGGGACTGAATCTCACGCCGATGGTGATTCTGGGATACGGCAGCTCATATCAGGGCGGCGCAAAGCCGCGCAAGCCTGAGGTCAAGATCCCTTACCTGAACTACGTGGATTACCTCACTCGCCAGTTGGGCAATCCGGTCAAGTTTTATGAAGTCTGGAACGAGTGGGACCTGGACGGCCCGGCTGATGCGCGCCTGAGCAATGACTACGTCGCGCTGGTCCGTGACGCGGCACCCATCATCCGCAAAAACAATCCCCAGGCGCTCATACTCGCCGGCGCCGTAACGAACCTGGGTATCAAGAGTGGCTTCGTCGACCGCATCCTGGCCGCGGGGGTGATGAAGTACGCCGATGGCCTCTCGCTGCATCCCTATGTGCACTGCGAAGGCAGCTACCGCAACACGCCGGAAAGCTGGGTCGGCTGGATGCGGGATCTGGACCGTCGAATCACCGCTAAGGTCGGCAGGCCGGTCCCGCTGTATCTGACCGAGATGAGCTGGCCGAGCCACAATGGCAATTGCGGCGTCAGCCCCGAGCGCCAGTCTGCATACCTGGCCCGCGCTTACTTCCTCATCCGCACGCTGCCGAACGTCAAAGGCATGTGGTGGTATGACCTGATCAACGATGGCACCAACCGTGCCGAGCAAGAGCACAACTTCGGCCTGCTCGATATCAACCTCCGTGCGAAACCGGCTTATTCGGTG
The DNA here is from genome assembly GCF_057291635.1 of Pseudomonas sp. 1L-C-7-B-C1. NCBI lineage: Bacteria > Pseudomonadati > Pseudomonadota > Gammaproteobacteria > Pseudomonadales > Pseudomonadaceae > Pseudomonas > Pseudomonas sp. 1L-C-7-B-C1. The sequence continues at coordinate 121,694 of NZ_JBXAWH010000010.1, forward strand.
CTCAAGGCCATCGGCCCTTACCTGCCTGATTTCACCTACGAGTCGGCTAACAGCCTGCAGTCCGACGGCGTCTTCCAACTGGTATTCAGCAATGGCCGCGAGCGGATTCTGGTGGCCTGGGTCAGCGGTCGCGAGCACGAAGTCACCATCAGCGCTCCAGCCATGAAAAACAGACCGATGCGCATCCTCGATACGCAAACGCCAGACAAAGGCATGACCGACGCCCCGCAGCAGTGGGTGTGCGATGCCCAGCGCTGCTCCGCCCGGCTGACGCTGACGGAGTTTCCGAAAATCATTCGCCTAAGCCCTGACGTCTGATCCGCAACGCCTGACGACCGCACCTGTGCCAACCCGCCTGACCCTGTCAGCGCGGGTTTTTTATGTGCTGCAGCGACGAATAGTGGCAATACGACATTTACTGGACATGTCTTGCTGCTACCTTACGATCTGGGGCAGACACGCTGCCGGGGGAACGTATGGGGCTTCGAGGAAGATTCATCGTTGGTTGTGTGCTTGGGCTGCTCATGCTGCCAGCCGTGGCTGAACCGTATGTCGCGGGCGGAGCCCAGTGGAAGCCCTATGCCTACGAAGACACGGACGGTCGCCTGGCAGGGATCTCCATCGACATCGCGCGACGTGTAATGAAGCTGGCCAGCCTGGAGGTTACCTTCGTCACCTACCCGGTCAACCGCCTGCAGTCGATGCTGCGCAAGGGCGAGATTGATATCAACTACGCTGACTCGCTGATCTGGAACGGCCCTGAAGAGCAACGCCGATACGTGTTCTCCAAACCCTACTCCACGGTCAAAGAGCACCTGTACTTTCTGGCCGATCACCCTGCGCGCTGCCAGACCATCGCCCAACTTGAGCACCTCACGATCGGCATGGTTCGGGGCTACAACTACCGGGCCCTGGACCCGGCCATCGAGAAGCGCCGCCTGACCCGGCTGGAAACCTCCAAAGACGAGGCGCTGATCAAGCTGCTCCAGAGCAAGCGCGTCGACGCCATCGCCATGGTCGACGACATCTTTGATGAGCTGATTTCAAGCAATGATCTCGATCCCGGCCAGTTCGTCCAGGGCGCACGACTCAGCGAAGCGCCGCTGGTGTTCAAACTTCAGCCGCAATACGCCTCGTGGTTACCGCGGATCAACAGCGCGATCGACAGCTTGAACAAAACGGGTGAGCTGGAGCGCATTCGACGCAAGTACTTGCCGGGGATGCAGAGGGCGAAGTGAAAGCAGCCCGACCGATGAGCCAGCAATTTTGTAACCTTGGAACAGTAGGCAGCGCGCATCCCAGACCTGGAAAGTACAATGCCGACCTCAAAAAAAAACCCCACCGAGAGGTGGGGTTCTTGTTACTTCGTCTGTCCTCGGGGGGAGGTGCATGCACCCGCGTATCCCGTGGCTAGTAAAAAAACTATATGGACATAGGTTTATCAAGTCAATGCAAAAAACCTGCGCTGTCTCGACCGCCCTCTCATCGGCTCGGATGGCAACGTATCGAAGTGCGGCTGCGGCTGCCGGGTTCGGGGGTGAAGAGGCTTTGGCACTTTACGCTTGGAACGCTCGCGTATCGGGCGCACTGCTCACACCCCTGCATATATGTGAAGTCGTTGTTCGCAACGCCGTTGCTGACGCATTAGAACTAATTCACGGACCCTCCTGGCCATGGAGTTCTGGCTTCGAACGCAGCCTTCCTCGGTGCGCAGGCCCCGGCTACAACCCGCTAACAGACCTGCAGCGCCTTAAGTCGAAGCGCAGCACTGCAGGCCAGATTGTCGCCGAACTAAAATTCGTATTCTGGGAGAAAATGTTTACCAGCCGGCATGACGATCGAATCTGGAACTCGTGTCTTATCCAAGTCTTTCCCAACCTGGAGCCCGCCAATACGACCTCAGAAAACCGCAAGAAGATATTTGAAAACCTGAACAACGTGCGACTGCTCAGAAATCGCATTGCCCACCACGAACCTATTTTCAGTCGAGATCTCCAAGCCGACTTCTGCATCATCATCGGACTGGTAGAAGCTCGGTGCAGAGCATCCGCCTCGTGGATGCTGAAGCAGCAGCATGCTCTAGAGGTCATCGCCACCAAACCTTTCTAGGCGTCTCCTATGCGCGAATGCGGTAGAGCGCTGAAGATAGCCTCTAAACCGTCGATTTGACCTCAACATTCAACCCCAACATCTCACGAGCAATTCGGTCGGCATCGACGAAGGCACGGGAATAACTGCCCGAAGACGGGACATAGTGGTTGTAGTAGGTCGACCCTTCCACCAGTGGGCCGGTTATCCACAGGTTCGGTTGTGCTTTGCCTTCACTGTCTACAAGCACGCCCTCACCGTTCTTGGCCAGGCTGTGGATAATTCCGTTGCTCTTTAAAGAGCGAATGATCTTTGGCAGCGACGATATGTCACAGGCAGTGCTGACGTGAGCCTTAAAAATTCTATGTAAAGGCATCGCCAGATTGCCCGCGAGCACCACTCCGGGCCCCGCTCCATAGGCACTGTGGATAACTTGAGCATGGCGCACCCAATGGACAATTCCTGCGTCGGCCAAAGCCAGCAGCTCCTGGTGACGTTCCTTTTGCGGCCCGGCCACCATTCGATTGACGTGCGGCGCGTACTCTCCGAAAAAAACACGGCTTGAATCAGCTGTCAGCCCCCGGTTATCCACAACGCGGCGGAGCTGCTCGCGACAACTTCTCCACACTTCAACCGCGGCTTTGATCGGGCTTGCATCAAGTCCCAAAAGGCTCTGCCCGATGTCGCGCTCGATCAATGCACGCATGGCCTGGGCGTAGTCAGCAGATTCCATGATCGACATGCGAGGGTTATACACAGCCTCGTCCAGCGGCGGCGAGTTGAAACGTGCTGTCATTTCTGACGACATGGTTTCAAGCCGGCCTGAGTAATACGCGCGCGCAACGTCCGCTTTGATCCTCACTGGCGACTCACCTTCTTGAGCGGCGATCATCCCAAAGTATTCCGCGAGCATTTCAGCTTTGATCAACGGAAGGACCTGCTGCTCGAAATCCAGGCCGTCAGGGTTTTCCGTTCGCAGATCAGCGACCGCCGACAATGTAAAAATCAGCGCCGCATTCGAGGTCCGATGGGGCACGATGTCCGGCCGTGTGCGGTATGGCAGACCGCTGCGCGAGAACATGTAGATCCGCGGCTCTTGTCCACTGGGCTCGTAGAGCAAGCCTTCCGCCCGTTTGCTGAATTGGCCTCCGCGCCCGACCGTCAGATCGGCAACGACGTCCATGGCGGTCAAGCCTAGTCCTTCGATGCCAACCGCTTCTGTGGATAACTCAAAATGAGGCGAACTAGGGTGCTGGTCCGTTGCTAACGATCCGGGCAGCTCCCGACCCTTATCCCGCAACCGCTGCGCATGACCCACTGTGATTGCCAGCCAATCCACAGCACACTCCACCTCGGCTGTGGACAGTACAAATTGGCCCATATCGGTGTGCTCTATGTTATCCACAGCGTGAGGATGATGAATGACGCGCACGTGTGTGGGCAGACTGCGAATGACTTCCTCGTAAGTCCACGCCAAGTACTCTCCCAGCCAGCTGCGCGGCAGGAACTCATTGGGCTGCACGCTGCGTTCTGAAGATTTATGACGCAGGCACCACTCGTAAAAATTCGGTCCTTGTCGTCCCCTGTGACCATTGAGGGCGGCCGTGTCCGGAAACATCGAAATCTGCGAGGCGACGGTGTTGAGCATCAAGTATTCGGGCTGATCGACAGCGTGCAAACCTGGCCCCGGACGCTGAGGGTCAAATACATTGACCTCTATGCGCCGGGTAGTTCCAGCCGCCAGCGCACAGATACGCTCCAGCACCGTCAGCCCGCGTGAACCGCAGCCGACAATGCCGATTCTGATGGCGGGTTTATCCGACCCTGGGGATAACTTTTCGCCGGCCAGCACTGCACTCAGTTCCATCTCTGGGTTTCTCCGAAGAACGATTCGATGGCGACGCCTCGGGATTCTGCCAGCGCGGTGTCGACGATGAATTTGCTCAGGGCCAGGTCCAACACGCCAAGGCCGAACGGCGAGAAAATCGAGGGCTTTACGGGATCAAGCTCGACCTCACCACGAATAAGGCCGGCCAGCGTGCCGTTCATGAACGCGCGGCTGCCTGTCAATTGCTCTGCCAGATGCGGCGACGTGTTGGCCTTCATGCAGTGCTCGACGTCGTCGCAGAGGTTGTTCGCCTCCAGTAGCAACTGGGGCGCGATGTCCCGCAACGAAATGTTCAACACAACCTGCCCGGCGCGAAATTCCAAAGGCGGTTTGACGTAGGGCTCGCCGGCCGTGGTGGCGAAGATCACCAGATCGGCTGCCAACGCCTGTTCCAGCGAGCCAGTCCGGGCTGTGCATAAGTCGACATTTTCGATAAACCCTGTCAAAGCGTCTGCAGACGCCATGTCAAAGTCGTGCACAACGGCGTGGCAGATATCCCATCCTTCAACGCTGAGCATTCGCGCGATGGTGCGGGCAATTACCCCAGCCCCGATAAATCCTACGCATGCAGCCTTACGTGACTGACCGTTGAGCCAGTAAGCGCCCGACGCCGCCGAAGCAGCCGTTCGCACTGCGCTGATCTGCGCACCTTCAAGGCAGGCGAAGGGATAGCCAGTCTCGCGGTCGTTGAGGATCACCACGGCTGACGCCCTCGGCTTCTGCTGCGCGACGTTGCCGGGGAAGCTGGAGATCCACTTGATCCCGGCCACGGCATCCTCTCCCTCCAGCGCCGCCGGCAGCGCGATGATCCGGTTGGCAGGTTGTTGAGGGAAACGCAGGAAATAGCTGTCCGGGTTGAGCGTCTGGCCGTCATGGTGCTGCAGATACACCTGCTCAATGCGTCGCACCATGTCGTGGGCGTGGCTGTCGAGGATGTCTTTGATGACAGCGCCGGGGATCACGTGAAAATCAGACATTCAGCGCTTCTCCCTCGAACGTGTGGACGTACTGCTTCAGATACCGAGTGATCGGTTGCGAGCTGAGCGCAGTCAGCTCCGCACGTCCGAACTTCTGCCTCACCCACTCATCGTTGTAGATCGTCTCAAGGTAACGCTCGCCGGCGTCCGGGGAGATCGCCACGACAACGGCGTCTTTGGGAATCCCCAGCGAGGGCGCTGCCAACCCTGCCACCACGGTCCCGGTGGAGCCTCCCGCCAGCACGCCGTTCGACTTCGCCAGCCAGCGACACATGGCGACAGTGGCGCGCTCATCCACCACTTGCTGCTTGTGCAAGTGGTGGGCGCGGAATATCGGCGGCATCTGGCTGGAGCCAAGTCCAGGAATGAAGCGCGGACCGTGCGCCTGACCGAAAGTCACCGAACCCGCGCTGTCTACCGCGATGATCTTGGTGCGCGGCGAATGCTTGCGGAAATACTGCACGCAGCCCATCAAGGTGCCGGTGGTGCCAGCCCCGACGACCAGATAGTCCAGCGCCGGAAACGCGATATGAATCGACCGTGCCGTGGTGTGCTCATGGGTCTTGGCGTTGGCCGGGTTGCTGTACTGGTTGAGCCAGAGATGACGGGGATCACGGGCCACGGCATCGCGGATGTACCGAATGCGCGTGCCCAGATAACCGTCGTTGTCATCGCGCTCCGTGACGATGACGATCTGTGCGCCGAAGGCTTCCATCATCTTGATGTTGTGCAGGTTGGTGTTGGGGTCGACGACGCAGCAGAACGAGTAGCCCCGCTCGGCGCAGATCATTGCCAGCGCAACGCCGAGGTTGCCGGACGAGGACTCGATGAGAACAGTGTCCTTGTGGATAAGTCGGCGCTCGGCGTAGGAATCGATCAGGCCGATGGCCGTCTTCATCTTGATCGAGCCCGCGGGGTTGCAGGACTCAAGCTTCAGGTGCAGGTTTTCAAAACCCAGGCCTTTTACCCTGACGAAGTTCGAATCGCCGACGATGTGGGAAATGAAGTTCATGGCCGTGCCTCGATGCGTGCAGGCCGGGTGTAGCTCGGCATGGTCACCACCGGCGCGCGCTGCCGGGGCTGGGTCGCCAGCAACGCATCGGTCAGGTGCTGCGCACGGAGGGCGACCATGGAAAATGACTGAGCGTCGCTGATGCCGTGGGTCTTTTCCGACGTGCCGTTGGCCAAAATCTGCACGCCCTCGCTGTGCTGCAGGGCAACGCGGTAATGCCGGTCGACCGCAAGCGTGCCGTCCTCGTCGCGCACCAGCCAGGGTTGCAGCAGGGTCAGCAGCGGCGGCACTGCGAGCTGTTCGTAGCCGGTGCCCAGGACAATCCCGTCGACGTACAGCACGGTTTCAACGCCGGTATTGCTGTCACGCAGCACCACCGAATAGGCATCGCCCACCTTTTCTACCGACGTCACTTCGGACCATGCGTGCAGGTTCAGACGTCGGTGCCCCGTGACCTCGCCTTCGTACAGGAAGGAGTAAAGCGCCTGACTCTCGTCGACGTCGATGCCTGCGTAATTGGTCGACCGGATGTCTTCGAATACCCGATTGCGTCTGCCGGGCTCAAGGTCGTGGAAATAGTCGATGTGCTCCGGCAGGAACGCCATGTTGGGGAACTGTCCCAGCTGTCCCACCTTGAAACCCACACCGCGGTGCACCGAATGCACCTGCGTGGTGGGCGCGGCACCGAGCAAGTGCGTCACCGCTTCGCCCGCGCTCTGACCCGAGCCCAGTACCAGCCAGCGCTGGGCGATCGGACCGCCGCCGAGGTGGATGTTTTTCAGGTACTGGGACGTGTGGAAGACACGACCGCCGAGATGCGGGCTGAATGCGTTCGGTATCCGGGGCAGGCTGCCGTGGGAAAGCACCAGCCGCTTCGTGCGATAAGTGCCCTTGGCCGTTACGACATCCACGCCCTTCAGGATGCCCTTTTCCGCCACCGGTAATACATCGAGCACGCCTTCGTCGTAGGCAACGTAGTCCTGGAGTTGCGCAGCGACCCATGCGATGTAGTCGGACCATTCGACCCGGCTGGCCGGACGTCCGAGCAATCCGAATTTGTACAGCCGCCCCTTTTCCTTCAGGTACATGGCGAAGGAAAATCGACTGCGCGGATTGCGCGGCGTCACCAGGTCTCGAAACACATGGTGGTTGATGTCTGTACCGGCCAGCAGAAACGCGCCATGCCAGGTTGAATCACGCCCTTTTTCGAAGAACCGCACGCGCTGGAAAGGCTTTCTGCCGTTGTCTTCCGCGTCATCTTCCAGCGCACAAGCCAGTGCGATACCGGCCGGGCCGAAGCCGACCGAAATGACGTCCAGCGATTCACGCACACCTTCGGTTTCATACTGAGTCATGGTTATTCTTCCTGAAAGTTTCAAAAGACGTGGCAAGCGTTTGGGCAGGCCGCTTCAACACAGCAGACGTCGTTCATGGGCGTGCTCGTCGGTGTAAACCCACAGCGAAACCCGCGCGTGATTGTTCTCCCCGTCGCGGAAGCTGACAGGGCCGGCAGGGGTGGCAAAGTGATCAAAACGTAGCGCGTCCAGCAGTTCGCGCTGATCAGCGGCGGCTCGGTCCACCAAGGCAAATGCTGCAAGCGTCTCGACGGCGTAAACCGGCGCCTGTTCGGCGTAGACCTGTTGATAAGTCGCATCGAATGACTGCGCCTCAGCCAGATCTCCCGCGATGGGGAAGCTGATGACATACACCGTGCCGGTTTGCGCCATCCCTTCCACCAGCGCAGGAGATGCGGCGTCGTCGGTAAAGAGGATCGGCAATTCACAGCCAGCAGCGCGGTTATCCACAAGGAACTGGCGGCTGGCTCTCAAACGTCCGCAAAACACCAGAGCGTCGGCGTTATTCACATCGTCTACCAGCTCGACGGTGGATAACTGCCCGGCTGCATGCAGCTCCTGCATCTGCTGGCGCCCGTGCAGGCTCGGGTCAGTGAACAAAGCGAGCCGGCGCAGGCCTTCAGATTCGGCAAACTCGATCAACCGCGTGGCAAGGAGTCGGTCAGACGCACAAATGCGGAACGTGGTTTCTCCAGCGCAGGTCAAGGCTGCGCAGGTAGACGCGGGCAATATCAGCGGAATCCCCGCCTGTGCATAACTTTCCACTGCTGCGGCGGCGGAGTCCGAAGCGAAGTGACCAATCACAGCATCCACTTTCGCGTCGATGAAATGCCTCGCCGCCGCACGGCCGCCCGCTGCGCTCGCTCCGTCATCAAAGTAGAAATGGCGCGCGCGGCGCACGTGGGGAAACAGATGGCTGGACAGGTACACGCTGCGCAAGAAACCGCGCGCGTGCAGTGTGGTGCCGACGTCGAGTGCCGCGCAGATACCCAGGCGCATCATGACAAGGCGACCTCGGCAAACCGCGAAGGGCGGAACGCTTCCATGACCGATCTGTACGCCGCATCCATCGACACGCCGGACGTCAATCCGCCCAGCTCGAATGCCAGCAGCTCGGCAACATTGGGTGCCATTTTGAAGCCGATCCCGCAAAATCCGGTGGCTACAAAGACGTGGCTCTTGGCGCTGGAACGGCCGATCAGCGGGCGACCGTCTTCGGTGTACGCGTCCCAGCCGACCTGTGTGACCACCGGCAAACTGTGGTGCCGGTCGTAGCCGAGACGAGAGACGCGGTCCATGACGTCTTGCTCGTTATCCAGCGGCGCCATGTTCAGCTGATCCGCATGTTCTGCGCGCTGCCGTCGCTGGCCGCCCACTTGCACAAGATTGCGTCCCAGCGGCAGCAGGTAGGTATTCAGATGGTGAGCAACGATCGGCATGCTCGGAGCCTGGTCGCAGCCGAAACGCGTGAAGGGGATCGTCCGCGCGTGCACGGCGTTGCTCGGCCGGGGCAAAGGGCCGCTGGCGCCACAGGCATCGACCAACCACGTCGCTTCCAGACACAGCTTGCCGGCATGAACCTGAACATGGCCGTCCAGTTCGACGCAGCGATCCACGGCAAGGTGATCGAGGTACGTTGCTTTTTCACTAACGTAGCGGCACAGGTTCGAAACCGTGACACGGGCATCCACCGTGCCGCCATTGCGTTCGATAAGCAGGCATTCCCCGGCGCAGAATGGCGAGAAACGGCCGTTATCCAATGCATCGACGGAGGCGTGCAGTTCAATGCCCTCGCAGCCTTCGCTGTCCACCGCCTCCAGGTATTGCCCGCACACTTCGGCGCTGGCGATGTAAGCGACGCCACTGCGATTCAGTGCGCTTTCGTAGAAGGCGTGGACGATGCCTGGATTGCCGTAAAGTGATCCGCGCCGGGTCAACGGACGCAGCGCGGCGTCCAGCTCCAGACCGCGAACGATGCCGCCCGTGTCCCGCGTTGCGCCCTGGGCGCCAGCGATGCCTTTCTCCATCAGCGCCACATCGAGGCCGCTTTCAACCAGCGCCGCTGCGATCGAAGCGCCCATGATGCCGGCCCCGATCACGATCACATCAAATGAAGTTTTCATCGTCGTCGCGCGCCTCTCGGTCAGATTTCGTACTCGACCGCGCTGACATACACCAGCTGCTGCAGGACTTCTTTTTCAGTAAAGCGGCAATAGCGCAGGATCTGTTTCGCCAGATCCGGGAACACCGGCGCCCCGATGGCACCGATCAGCGCCATGTACGGCAGAATCCGCTTGCCGAGGGTCTGACGATCACGGGCGGCGTTGATGATGTCCGACAGCAGCACGGCGAGCCCCTTCATGCTGAAATGATCCACCGACGTGGCTTCGAACCAGCGCGCGACCAGAATCTTGAGGGCCGCAGCGTCTGCCGCACTGACTTTCAGGCTGTCGCCGTCCACCCGTTCGCGCTCAGCCTGGGTGGCCAGTTTGGCCAGGACCTCGTTGAAGGTGTGTTCACGCCAGGCGGAGAACTTCTCGACATCGAAGTCATCGGTGTCCTGCTCCGGCGCGATCAACGCCAGATAGAAGCGCGCGCTGTCAGTGCAGGCGTCGGCCACCAGGTCCCGCGCCCAGATCGCATAGTTGCGGCTGGTGGAAAGGTTCTTGCCGTTCAAGGTCAGAAACTGGTTGGTGTAGAAGGTCTGGCGCATGCGATAGCCGTGCATGGTCTGCAGCAGAGACGGGTAAACCATCATGTGGCTGAAGGCGCAGTCATAGCCCAGAAAGTGCACCAGCCGGCCTTTGCCGGAGCGGCAATATTCGTCGTACTCCCACGGCGCAAGCTTGTGTTCGTTGAGGTATTCGCGAAAGGCCGCCAAGTAACCGGACAGGCCCATGACCCAGGTGTGTATGCGCCGGCTGCCATCGGGCTTGAGATCCAGCCCGCCATCGTAAGGCCGGGTAATGCCCCAGTCCGCCGGACCGATTTCGAATTCCTCCTCCAGGAAACGGCGAATGAATGGCCGTAGCGGCGCATGTTCGAACGTGCTTTTGAGGTGGTTACGGAAATTCGACAGCGCCAGAAATTCACGCTCAATAGGACGCCAGATCATGGGCGTCGCACATAACTTGCAGCGGAAGTTATTCATCTTCGAGGCATTGGGCGTGTGCGCGCACTCTTCACACTGGCTGGCATCCGAGTCCGAGCCACAGTGGTCGCAGTTGCCCCGCCCAAAGGCTTCGTAGCCCCACTTATCACAGTCTTCGCAATACGGTTCCTGGCTGACTTTTTTGTAAATGGCCCCCGCCTTTACCGCGTGCTCGTACATCTCCTCGACGGCATTCTTGAAGTAGCTGTTGCCGTACGGGCGCATCCAGAAGTCGACTTCAATCCCCATCTTCTTCAGCGTGTCGTTGATCTTGTCGGTGTTCTCCAGCGCAAGTGCTTGAGGGGCCCGGTCCAGCTCGATTCCTCGCCGCAACATGTAGGACTGATAGTCATCGGAGTATGAGACGAGGGTGCAATCGTGACCGCGTTGACGTTGGGCGCGGGTGAAGATATCTGCCGCGAGAAACGGCCCCGCCATATGACCGATATGCAAATCACCATTTGGCGTGGGCGGCGTGATCGTCACGAGTAACTTGCCCATCACAACGCCCTCTGATCGGACACGTCATGAACCGTCGCCTTGTGCAGGGCGAACTCATTGGAGGCCAGTGCCTGCCGGGCATCTTCATCGAGAAAGCGGTTAGCGGAATCTCGGTCCCACCACACGACGTAGAAGTGGAAGTCTTCGTCAGTGTCGTTGAATACATAGTGATCGGTGTGTTTGGGAATGGCCGCGATGTCACCCATGGTGAATGGGTAGGTCTGATCTCCCACGATCAACTGAGCGGTACCCTTGATGCCGATAAAGAATTCCTGGTCTATCTGGGTGTGCGACAAGGATTTGGTGTGGGGTCGCACGACGCACCAGCCACCGCCGATGGGCGTCGGATAGCCGTTCCACGGCAGTAACCTTGCGCCATCCAGGTCATATTCATGAACCAGTTTGTCCCACGCCATAGGGCGAAAAATATCGAAATCAGTCATGAGGTTTTCCTTCAGCCAGAGCATCCTGCTCGCTGTTTTATCGGCGCCAGACTGAGCTGACGGGCGCGTGCCAGTTAAGGGATAAACTGAAGAAAAGTGCCCCAGTGGGCAAACTAGAAATCCGCAAGCAGCGGTTAAGTTTGACTTAACACGCGTTGGCTAAATTATTTGAATAATCAGTAAGTTGACTGGATTTATCAGCGCGGGTGTATCACCCGCGGACACTGAAGCAGGACTTAACTGCGTTGATAACTAACCAACGCTTTATGACACCGCAGAAATTGAGGGTGTACGCACTGCCCGCTTCCCGGCTAAAGCCAGTCCTACACATAATTACTGCAGGACCGGCTTTAGCCGGGAAAACGTCAGTGGCCTCAACGCAGAATCGAGGGTGGATGATCGCGAACTATCGCGTGGTGAATTCACGCTGACTGGCGACGGCCTGAGACACTAGCCAGTCGCGAAACTGTTTGCTGGATTTGGGAAGAATGGCCGTCTCGTCATAAACCAGGTAGTAGGCAATCGGCGTGTCGATCGTCGCGCGAAACGGTACGACCAATCGGCCGGACGCCAGCTCTTCCCGAATCAGCGAACGACGCACCAGCGCAATGCCCATTCCCGCCAGGGCAGCCTCGATGACCCCGTTGGAATCTACGAACACCGAACCTTTGTGAACAGCGGCCTCGCCATCTTCGATACCCACTGCACGGAGCCATAACGCCCAGTCTTCGCGGTGTTCGTCGTGCAGGAGGTTGTAGCTTTTCAGGTCAATGGGCGAGGACAGATACCGGGAATCCGGCAGCAGAGAGGGGCTGCAGACAGGCTGCAGTCGGTCGTTGATCAGCATCTCCACTTCCAGACCGGGGTAACGCCCCAGGCCGTGGCGCACGGCGAAGTCGACACCGTCGCCGAGCAAATCAACCAGCCGATTGGTGGTACTGATCAGCACCTCGATGCCGGGGCAGATGGCCTGAAAATCAGGCAGGCGTGGCAGCAGCCATTGCATCGCAAAGCCGCTGGTGCAGCTGACAGTGATTGTATTGGGGCCGTTGTCGCTCATCAGACGCTGGGTGGCGTCGGATATCTGCCCGAGCGCGGGACGAATGGCCCGCAGGTAGATCTTGCCCTCGGCCGTCAGCTCCAGGCGTTTGGTGTTGCGGATGAACAGCGTGACGCCAACGGCTTTTTCGAGCTTGGCGATCTGTTGGCTAATGGCCGCAGGGGTCACAAACAGCTCACCGGCCGCGCCTTTCATGCTGGCGTGGCGCCCCGTCGCTTCAAAACACAACAGCGCGTGCAGGGGCGGGAATTTCATGCCTGACCTCGGTTAAGAAAATCTAATGTGCTTAAGAAAAGCTCGCTTGAGCACCGCCCTAGACACTGCTCAAATCATCACACCCTGACTCGAGGAGCGTCAATCAACAACTTTTCGGTCAGCGGATCAGCGATACGGATCAAGAAAGGAAGCGCAATGAAAGTCTCCGACTACGTTCGACTCATTGTTCTGGCCGCCATCTGGGGAGCCAGTTTTCTGTTCATGCGCGTTGCTGCACCGGTATTGGGCGCATTGCCGACCGCTTTCTTTCGCGTGTTGCTCGGCGCCATTGGCTTAATGGTTATTCTGGCCATTTTAAGAACCCGGCATGAGTTCAACGGCAAGTTCAAATCCACCTTGATCCTTGGCATCATCAACTCCGGCATTCCGTTTTTGATGTACAGCATGGCGGCCCTGTTATTGCCCGCAGGTTATTCCGCCATCTTGAATGCGACCACTCCATTGATGGGCGTATTAATAGGTTCTGTGTTTTTCAGTGATTCACTGACGCCCAAGAAAGCCATAGGCGTATTTCTTGGTTTGCTGGGCATAACCTTACTCACCACCACAGGCCCGGTGACGTTCACCACATCGGTGGCCATGGGCGCACTCGCTTGCCTGGTGGCGACCAGTTGCTACGGCGCCGCAGGCTTCCTGACCCGTCAGTGGATCGGCGATCGGGGAGGACTGGATGCCAAGCTCGTGGCGTTCGGCAGCCAGATTGGCGCGACGCTGTTCCTGCTGCCCTTCTTCGCCGTCTCCGCGACCGTCAACCCGCCAGCCACCTGGGGCGACTCAACCGTATGGCTATCACTGGCAGCCGTTGGTTTCGTGTGCACGGCCTGCGCTTACATTCTGTACTTCCGCCTGATCGCCGACATCGGCCCGGTCCGTTCGCTGACCGTGACCTTCCTGATCCCGCCCTTCGGCGTCCTGTGGGGGGTGATGTTCCTGGGTGAAAAGTTCTCTGCCGGACACCTTTACGGCGGCGGCCTCATCTGCCTGGCTGTCTGGTTCGTGTTGAGCCAAAGCAAACCGAAGCCGGCACCTGTTCCTCAAGACCGCGCCGCCACAACCTGATAGCACCGTTATCTACACCTCATTTCGGCTCCGGGTAAACACCCGGCCGGGCCCGGCTGTGCCTGAAATATCCAGCGTCGGGTGATAAGAACGCTTTGGGGATTCATCCGATGGCAACTCCAAGACGCTTTTCCGTCACTTGGCTCACTGACAGCACACTCACGGCGAGGTATCCAGGATGAGCAGAGCGATCCCGTTGATAGCCCTCCGCACGTTCGTTGAGGTGTGCAAGGCCGGGAGCATGAAACGTGCAGCGGATCAGCTGTGTGTGTCGCCGGCCGCCATCAGTCAGCAGATCAAAGGGTTGGAGGACCAGATCGGCAGGCGCCTGTTCGAGCGAGACGTCAAGGGCATCCAGCTCACCCCATCCGGACGCAGCCTGTTCGACGAACTCGCCGGCACCTTTGACGTCATCGAAAAAGCCTGGTCGCGCGCCGCACTCAAGGCGCCACGTCAGACGCGCCTGGTGATCAGCACGACCTCTACGATTGCCAGCTCCTGGCTGATCCCGGCACTGAGCGGCTTCAAGGAGCGCTGCCCCAACGTCGAGATATCGATTCAGATCTGTAACGGTCTTTCGGAGCTCAAGCACGGCCATGTGGATATCTGCATACAGCGTGAGACGGCGGCCTGTTGCGACAACCACGCGACGCACCTGTGGTCGTCCTACCTGATCCCCGTGTGCAGCCCGCACCTGCTCAGCACCCAGCGCAATATCGAGAGCCCGCAGGATTGCCTGACTTTCCCGCTCCTGCAGGACACCGAGCGCAACTACTGGAAGGTCTGGATGAACGCGTTCGGCATGAGCAATCGCAAGATGATTCAGGGTTCCAGCTATGGCGACGAGTCCCTGTTGATAAGTGCGGCTTGTGCGGGTCAAGGGATCGCACTGGTCAACAGCGTCTTCGCTTCCGAGGCTCTGCAAAGCAAACGGCTGGTGCAAGTCACCAATGCCACGGCGGAGCTCAAGTTCGACTATTTCGTGTATTGCGCGAAAGAACGGCGGGAAGAATGGGCGATAGCGGAGTTCATGAAATGGGCCGTGCAGCAGGCGGGCAAGACCGCGAAGGGGCATGCGCGGGAGATTGAAAGCGCGGGCCAGGTGGCTTGATTCAGTTCGGACAAGCCTTTGAAAACATCTTTCAATTAATCATGGGACTCATGCCAATTGAGTCCCGCGATGGGAGGCCAGCTCCGGGATTGCCCATGCGCCGCTGGCTTCCACTGCGGAAGCACCGTGAACGTTCGTTCCGGACATCATAGAACAGCTGTGTCGCCTGTTCGCCAGTCACAGTCCCTTCTGTTCGTGCCTGCTCGATCCGGCTGAATAGCGCGTCACACTCATCTTCAAGCCTGGGCCGGTCGACCTTATGCAGATCGTTGATGGATTGCTTGAGAACATCGAGCATAAAGATCACCTGGATCGCGCTTTACCTTGGGGTCACTTAGAGGTGCAGACGTGAAGCATTGCAGCAACCATTACTGCCCGGCTTGACCCGAGAACTGCTCAACGGCAACCACAACACTGTTGGCACCTTGTTGAATATCCTTGATCACCTCGTCCGCCTCACTGGCCAAATCCAGCGCCGCGCCGGCCTGCTGCCTGCTTTTACCGATCATGGTCACGGCGCTGGACGCCAGAACCTGGTTGTTTTTCACGACCTCGAAGATTTCCGCCGTCGCTTTAGTGGTTCGAAGGGCCAGGTTTCTCACCTCGTCGGCGACTACGGCAAAACCCCGGCCCTGTTCCCCTGCACGTGCGGCTTCGATTGCTGCGTTCAAAGCCAACAGGTTTGTCTGGTCCGCGATGCTGCCGATGGTTTTGACAATAGTGCCGATTTCCTGGCTCTGGGCATCCAGTGCTTCAATGCCATGGGCAGCATCTTCCATCAACGCCGAAAGCGTATTGAGGGTCGTGACGGTGTTCTGAATGACTTCGCGGCCTTGCTGTGCGCTGGCATTGGTTCGAACCGACGTGCCGTGGGCCATGCCAGCTGCCTCGGATACAGCGCGCTCGCGGGTGACCTGGTCGGTAATAACGGTGGCTATTTTGGCGATCTTGTACAGCTTGCCATTGGCATCCACGATTGGATTGTAGGAAGCCTCCAGCCATACCTCGTTGCCATATTTATCCACCCGGCAAAACCTTCCCGCGACATAGGATGCCTGTCTAAGTGTCTGCCAGAACCGATCGTATTCTTCTGACTGAGCGTCGGATGGCGCGCAAAAGATTCGGTGGTGCTTGCCCAGGATTTGGGGAAGCGTATAGCCCATAGCGTCCAGAAAATTCTGATTGGCTGTCAGCACTAACCCATCCAGAGAAAACTCGATAACGGCCGTGGAGCGCATCAGAGCGCCCACCAGCGCTTCATTCTCTCTGGAGGCTTCGATGGTCCTCGTCAGCACGCTTGAATACAAAACGATTCGTTCGACTCGCCCGCTGTCACCTGCGAAGGGTATGACCATCGCCCGTAGCCAGACGTGTCGACCTTCACGGCTGCACAGGCGCAACGTGCCGCTGTAATGCTTGCCCTGGGCAACTGCATCAAGAGCCCGACGCTGATGTACATCACCGCTCAGTTCAGAAGGACTGAATTCACGCAGGGCACGACCGGACAATTCAGCCTGGGTGAAACCCAACTCTTTCTCAAACAGAGCATTCACCTCCAGGATGACGCCTCCCGCATCCAACGTGACGGATACGGTTTCGAGATCCAGCGTTGCCTTGACCTGCTCAAGAGCCCCCAGCCGTTTTTCCAATTGCTGGATTTTGTCTTTTAACCGGGTATTGAACATGGGGGCCGCTCGCATTGACTTGAGAAGCTATCGACGCGGCGAGGGAAACCTTGAGCAGCATGGCCAGCATACTGATGGCTGGTATAGATCAAGCATTCAATCCAGCGTGTAGGCCCTCCTCTGCCTACACATCAACAACCTTAGACTGCTCTGATACCCAAGAGCCGGCGCAGCACGCTGTGGATAACTTATTCCACCGTCACAGACTTCGCCAGATTGCGCGGCTGATCCACATCCGTACCCTTCAGCACTGCCACGTAGTACGAAAGCAGTTGCAGCGGAATGGTGTACAGAATCGGCGTCAGGGCGTCGAGGATGTGGGGCATGGAAACCACATGGGTGCCCTCCCCGTTGACCATGCCGGCCTGTTCGTCAGCGAAGACAATCAGCTCGCCGCCCCGTGCGCGCACTTCCTGCAAGTTGGATTTCAGCTTCTCCAGCAGCTCGTTGTTAGGTGCCACGGTGACAACAGGCATGTCACTGTCCACCAGTGCCAACGGGCCGTGTTTCAGTTCCCCGGCCGGATAGGCTTCGGCGTGAATGTAGGAGATCTCCTTGAGCTTCAACGCCCCTTCCATCGCCACCGGGAATTGCGCGCCACGACCCAGGAACAGGGTGTGATTCTTCTCGGCGAACAGTTCGGCAATTTTCTCCACGGTCGTGTCCATGGCCAGCGCTTCACCCAGGCGGGTCGGCAGGCGGCGCAACTCTTCAACCAGTTCTGCTTCCACGCCAGCGCCCAGCGTGCCCTTGACCTGCCCCAGTGACAGCGTCAGCAGCATCAGTGCGACCAGCTGCGTAGTGAACGCCTTGGTCGACGCGACGCCGATTTCCGGGCCGGCCTGCGTGAGCAGGGTCAGATCGGATTCACGCACCAGCGAACTGATGCCTACGTTGCAGATCGCCAGGCTGGCAAGGAAACCCAGTTCCTTGGCATTGCGCAGCGCGGCAAGGGTGTCAGCCGTCTCGCCGGACTGGGAGATAGAAACGAACAGCGTGTCCGGCTGGACCACGACTTTGCGGTAGCGGAATTCGCTGGCGACTTCGACCTGGCAGGGAATGCCGGCCAAGCCTTCGAGCCAGTACCGCGCGACCATGCCGGCGTGATAGCTGGTGCCGCAGGCGACGATCTGCACGTTGCGTACTTTGGCAAACAGCTCCGCCGCTTGCGGTCCGAATGCCTGCACCAAAACCTGCTGCTGACCGAGGCGCCCTTCCAGGGTGCGCTGCACGACTTTGGGCTGCTCGTGGATTTCCTTGAGCATGAAGTGGCGGTACTCACCTTTGTCCGCTGCTTCTGCACCCTCGTGGTACTGAACGATCTCACGATCGACTGGCAGGCCGGAGGCGTCCCAGATCTGCACGCTGTCGCGACGGATCTCAGCAATGTCGCCCTCTTCCAGGTACATGAAGCGGTCGGTGACCTGACGCAGCGCCAGTTGATCGGAGGCGAGGAAGTTTTCCCCAAGGCCCAGACCCACAACCAGCGGGCTGCCACTGCGGGCAGCAATCAGGCGATCCGGTTGATGTGCGCTGATGACCGCAAGGCCATACGCGCCGTGCAGTTCTTTGACCGTTGCCTTCAAAGCCGCAGCCAGATCGGGCGTGTCCTGCAGTTTATGGTGCAGCAGGTGGACGATGACTTCGGTGTCCGTGTCAGACGTGAACACGTAACCCAGACCCTTCAAGCGCTCGCGAAGCGGCTCATGGTTTTCGATGATGCCGTTGTGCACCACCGCCAGTTGCTCGTTGGAGAAGTGCGGGTGAGCGTTATGCTCCAACGGTGCACCGTGTGTGGCCCAACGAGTGTGAGCAATGCCGAGGCGGCCTGCGACCGGCTCACCGGCGAGTGCCCGCTCCAGTTCGTTGACCTTGCCAACCGTGCGGCGACGCTCGAGCACCCCGGCGTTGTTGAATAACGCTACGCCAGCGCTGTCGTAGCCCCGGTATTCCAGGCGCTTGAGGCCCTCCAGCAGGATCGCAGTAACATTCCGCTCAGCAACAGCGCCGACAATTCCACACATGGTCTTCTCCTAGGAAACAGCAGCGCAAATCAAGGTTACGCCGCGAGCCTGAATTTGTTCGCGTGCCTCTTGAGGCAGGCGGTCATCGGTAATGAGGGTATGGACACTGCTCCAAGGCAGCTCCAGATTGGGAATCTTGCGACCTACCTTGTCGGCCTCGACCATCACGATCACTTCCCGGGCGACTTCGGCCATCACCCGGCTGAGGCCAAGCAGTTCGTTGAATGTGGTTGTACCGCGGGTCAGATCAATGCCGTCGGCGCCGATGAACAGCTGATCGAAGTCGTAGGAACGCAGCACCTGCTCCGCCACCTGGCCCTGAAACGACTCTGAATGCGGGTCCCACGTCCCGCCGGTCATTAACAGGACCGGCTCGTGCTCCAGTTCACCCAGCGCGTTGGCAACGTGCAGGGAATTTGTCATCACCACAAGGCCCGGCTGCAAGCCCAGCTCCGGGATCATCGCAGCCGTTGTGCTGCCGCTGTCGATGATGATCCGTGCATGCTCGCGGATGCGGGCAACAGCAGCGCGGGCGATGGCCTGCTTGAATTTGGAAACGGGCTGGCCGGGCTCGCCAATCAATTCCTGGGGCATGGGGATGGCGCCGCCGTAACGACGAAGCAGCAGCCCATTGCTTTCAAGCGCAGCCAGATCCTTACGGACCGTCACCTCGGAAGTCTCAAAGCGCTTGGCCAACTCGTCCACGCTTACCTCGCCCTGCTCATTGAGCAAAGCAAGAATGTTGTGGCGGCGTTGAGGCGTATTACGTTTCGACATGATTGGCTTAAGTTTCGTTTCGAAAGTTAACGAACGCAATGAAAGCTCATCGAAAGATATACGTCAAGGGGGAAATGGGTGTCGGTGAGAAGGAATAGAGGATTTTTTCGAACAGTTGCCGCTCAGAGTCCGGCATCGGCTGCCTGTTTTGCAAACAGCCGATGTTCACTGTGGATAACTTAATCTTTCTTGATTTTCACCGGCCGCGTCCAGCCTTCGATGTTGCGTTGACGCGCTCGGGCGACCGCAAGCTGTTCGGCCGGTACATCCTGATTGATGGTAGAACCTGCGGCAGTGCTAGCGCCCGACGCGATATGCACAGGGGCAACCAGCGAGTTATTCGAGCCGATGAAGACGTCTTCGCCCATCACCGTCTTGTGCTTGTTGGCGCCATCGTAGTTACAGGTAATGGTGCCAGCGCCAATGTTGGTGCGCGCGCCGATGACCGCGTCACCCAGGTAGGTCAGATGGCCTGCCTTGGCGCCCTCGCCGAGATGAGCATTCTTCAGTTCAACGAAGTTACCCACATGAGCGCGAGCGTCGAGCACACTGCCCGGGCGCAGACGAGCGAAAGGCCCTGCATCCGCGCCTTCGCCCACAATTGCGCCTTCGAGGTGACTATTCGCCTTGATGACTGCGCCCTTGCGCAAGGTGCTGTCCTTGATCACGCAATTCGGCCCGATCAAGACGTCGTCTTCGATGACGACTCGCCCTTCAAGGATGACGTTGACGTCGATCATCACGTCGCGGCCAACAGTGACGTCACCACGAACGTCGAAGCGCGCCGGGTCGCGCAGCGTCACGCCCAATGCCATGAGTCGGCGGGCTTCGCGCTGCTGGTAATGACGCTCGAGTTCGGCAAGTTGTTTACGGTCATTGGCGCCCTGCACTTCCATGGCATCGTCGGGCTGTGCGGTGGCCACCACCAAGCCATCGTTTACAGCCATGGCAATCACGTCAGTGAGGTAATACTCACCCTGGGCGTTTTTATTGGAGAGACGACCCAGCCAGTCGGCGAGGCGCTTGCCCGGTACCGCGAGGATTCCGGTATTACCTTCCTTGATAGCCTTCTGCGCTTCGGTTGCATCCTTGTGCTCGACGATAGCGCTGACGCGATGCTGCGCGTCACGGACGATGCGGCCATAACCGGTCGGGTCTTCCAGCGTGACCGTCAGCAGACCCAACTGCTGATCATTTACCAGCGCAAGGAGGCGGTGCAGGGTCTCTACCTGTATGAGCGGGACGTCGCCATAAAGAATGAGCACCGTCTCAGCCGTCAGCGCGGGCAACGCTTGAGCGACGGCGTGGCCAGTGCCCAATTGTTTGTCTTGAAGCACGAAATTCAGATCATCGCCCGCCAGTTGCTCTCGGACCCGCTCTGCGCCATGGCCGATGACGACGTGAATGCCTTCGGGAGAAAGCTGGCGTGCGCTGTGGATAACATGGCCAAGCATCGAGTTACCGGCTACAGGATGCAACACCTTGGGCAGAGCGGAACGCATGCGAGTGCCCTGACCCGCAGCAAGAATGACGATATCGAGAGACATGAAAGGATTCCAGACGAGCAGCCACATTAGCCGGGCTGATGATTCAGGCGATAAAGCCGAAAAAAGAAAAAGGGTAGCCGAGGCTACCCTTTTACTCAATCGCGCAACGAGTCGCCGGGGTTAGCCGCCGAACTTCTTGCGAATTTGCTGAACGGTGCGCAGCTGAGCTGCGGCCTCCGCCAGACGTGCAGCAGCAGATCCGTAATCGAAATCTGCGCCTTTTTCATTCAGAGCACGCTCGGCAGCCTTGACGGCTTCCTGAGCTGAGGCTTCGTCCAGATCAGCAGCGCGTTGCACGGTATCGGCAAGCACTTTGACCATGTTCGGTTGAACCTCAAGGAAACCACCGGAGATGTAAAACACCTCGGCTTCGCCACCCTGCTTGATCAGGCGGATCGGACCTGGCTTCAGATCGGTGATCAACGGTGCGTGACCTGGAGCAATACCGATATCACCCAGGTTACCGTGTGCAATCACCATCTCGACCAGACCGGAGAAAATCTCTCCTTCCGCGCTGACGATATCGCAATGGACTGTCATAGCCATTTGCCTGCCTCAACCTGATTAGCGCCCGTCGCCGGGCGCCTGGATTACAGTTTCTTGGCTTTCTCGATCGCTTCTTCGATGCCGCCGACCATGTAGAACGCCTGTTCAGGCAAATGGTCGTAGTCACCGGCGAGGATGCCTTTGAAGCCAGCAATGGTGTCTTTCAGGGAAACGTATTTACCCGAGGCACCGGTGAAGACTTCAGCCACGAAGAACGGCTGCGACAGGAAGCGCTGAATCTTACGAGCGCGGGATACCAACTGCTTGTCGGTTTCCGACAGCTCGTCCATACCCAGGATCGCGATGATGTCTTTCAGCTCTTTGTAGCGCTGCAGAACATACTGAACGCCGCGAGCGGTGTCGTAATGGTCCTGACCAATAACGTTCGGGTCCAGCTGGCGCGAAGTCGAGTCCAGTGGATCGACTGCTGGGTAGATACCCAGGGAAGCGATGTCACGGGACAGAACGACGGTGGCGTCCAGGTGAGCAAACGTTGTGGCTGGCGATGGGTCGGTCAAGTCATCCGCCGGTACGTATACCGCCTGAATGGAAGTGATCGAGCCTTCCTTGGTCGAAGTGATGCGCTCTTGCAGTACGCCCATCTCTTCAGCCAGCGTCGGCTGGTAACCTACTGCGGAAGGCATACGGCCCAGCAGTGCGGATACTTCAGTACCGGC
Source organism: Pseudomonas sp. 1L-C-7-B-C1 (assembly GCF_057291635.1). Lineage (NCBI taxonomy): Bacteria > Pseudomonadati > Pseudomonadota > Gammaproteobacteria > Pseudomonadales > Pseudomonadaceae > Pseudomonas > Pseudomonas sp. 1L-C-7-B-C1. The sequence goes on from NZ_JBXAWH010000010.1 coordinate 143,871, forward strand.
CAGTGTGTAACGGTAGATGTTGTCAACGAACAACAGAACGTCGTTACCTTCGTCACGGAACTTCTCAGCCATGGTCAGGCCAGTCAGGGCGACGCGCAGACGGTTACCCGGCGGCTCGTTCATCTGACCGTAGACCAGCGCTACTTTGTCCAGGACGTTGGAGTCCTTCATCTCGTGGTAGAAGTCGTTACCCTCACGGGTACGCTCGCCCACACCGGCGAACACGGAATAACCGCTGTGCTCGATGGCGATGTTACGGATCAGTTCCATCATGTTTACGGTCTTGCCGACACCGGCACCACCGAACAGACCAACTTTACCGCCCTTGGCAAACGGGCAAACCAGGTCGATGACCTTGATGCCGGTTTCCAGGAGGTCGTTGCCGCCAGCCTGATCAGCGAACGAAGGCGCAGGACGGTGAATGCCCCAGCGCTCTTCGGTTTCGATCGGGCCCGCTTCGTCGATCGGGTTGCCCAGTACGTCCATGATCCGGCCCAGTGTCGCTTTACCGACCGGTACGGAGATGGCTGCGCCGCTGTCGATTACGTCCAGACCGCGCTTCAAGCCTTCGGTGGAACCCATCGCAATGGTACGAACTACGCCGTCGCCCAGCTGCTGCTGAACTTCCAGAGTAGTTTCCGCGCCTTGTACTTTCAGCGCGTTGTAGATGCTCGGTACGCTGTCGCGTGGGAATTCCACGTCGATCACGGCGCCGATGATTTGAACGATACGTCCGCTACTCATTAGCTGGATCCTCTGAATATTTGAACCGTTAAACCGCGGCAGCGCCGCCGACGATTTCCGAGATCTCTTGGGTGATCGCTGCCTGACGCGCCTTGTTGTAGATCAGCTGCAAATCGCTGATCAGGTCACCGGCGTTGTCAGTGGCGTTCTTCATCGCGATCATCCGCGCAGCCTGTTCAGCCGCGTTGTTCTCGACCACCGCCTGATAGACCTGCGACTCCACGTAACGGACCATCAAGCCGTCCAGCAGCTCTTTGGCGTCGGGTTCGTACAGGTAATCCCAGTGGTGCTTGAGTTCTTGATCCTGGGTCGCGACCAACGGAATCAACTGCTCGACCGTTGGCTGCTGAGTCATGGTGTTGATGAACTTGTTGGACACCACGGACAGGCGATCAATACGGCCCTCCAGGTAGGCATCCAGCATCACCTTGACGCTGCCGATCAAATCGTTGATCGACGGCTCTTCGCCCAAGTGGCTGATCGCAGCGACGACGTTACCGCCGAAGTTGCGGAAAAACGCCGCACCTTTGCTGCCGACCACGCACAGATCGATCTCTACGCCGTTTTCACGGTTCTTCGCCATGTCCTTGACCAAAGCCTTGAACAGGTTGGTATTCAAGCCACCACACAGACCGCGGTCACTGCTCACCACGACATAACCAACGCGTTTTACTTCGCGTTCGATCATGAAGGGATGACGGTATTCCGGATTAGCGTTGGCGAGATGACCAATCACCTGGCGGATGCGCTCCGCGTAAGGACGGCTAGCAGCCATGCGCATTTGAGCCTTGCGCATTTTACTGACCGCCACTTTTTCCATGGCGCTGGTGATCTTTTGCGTGCTTTTGATGCTCGCAATCTTGCTGCGAATCTCTTTTGCGCCTGCCATGTAACACCTATCAGGTTAGCAAGCGGGAGCCTCGCGACTCCCGCTGCGGCTTACCAGGTTTGGGTGGCCTTGAACTTCTCGATGCCGGCTTTCAGGCCAGAATCGATTTCGTCATTGAAGTCACCCTTCACGTTGATCTTTGCCATCAAATCGGCGTGATCTCGGTTGAAGTAAGCAATCAGCGCTTGTTCAAAGCTGCCAACCTTGGCGATTTCGACGTCAGTCAGGAACCCACGCTCAGCGGCATACAGCGACAGCGACATGTCAGCGATCGACATTGGCGCATATTGCTTCTGCTTCATCAGCTCGGTAACGCGCTGACCATGCTCAAGTTGCTTACGGGTCGCTTCGTCCAGGTCAGAGGCGAACTGGGCAAATGCTGCCAGTTCACGGTACTGAGCCAGAGCGGTACGGATACCACCGGAAAGCTTCTTGATGATCTTGGTCTGAGCGGCACCACCTACACGGGATACCGAAACACCGGCGTTCACTGCCGGGCGGATGCCGGAGTTGAACATGGCCGATTCCAGGAAGATCTGACCGTCAGTGATGGAAATCACGTTGGTCGGAACGAACGCGGAAACGTCGCCAGCCTGAGTTTCGATGATCGGCAATGCGGTCAGGGAGCCGGTTTTGCCGGTCACTGCGCCATTGGTGAACTTCTCTACGTACTCTTCCGAAACGCGGGATGCACGCTCCAGCAGACGGGAGTGGAGATAGAACACGTCGCCTGGGTAAGCTTCACGTCCTGGTGGACGACGCAGCAGCAGGGAAATCTGGCGATACGCCACAGCCTGCTTGGACAGATCGTCATAAACGATCAGTGCGTCTTCACCGCGATCGCGGAAGTATTCGCCCATAGTGCAACCGGCATACGGAGCCAGGAATTGCAGCGCAGGGGATTCCGAAGCACTGGCCGCCACGATGATCGTGTTGGCCAGCGCGCCGTTTTCTTCCAGCTTGCGAACAACGTTGGCGATGGTCGATTGCTTCTGACCGATTGCAACGTAGACGCAGAAAATACCGCTGTTCTTTTGGTTAATGATCGCGTCGATCGCCAGAGCGGTTTTACCGATCTGACGGTCACCGATGATCAGCTCGCGCTGGCCACGGCCGACAGGGATCATCGCGTCGACAGCCTTGTAGCCAGTCTGTACAGGCTGGTCTACCGATTTACGCCAGATCACGCCTGGAGCAACCTTCTCGACCGCGTCGGTCTCGGTGTTGTTCAGCGGACCTTTGCCGTCGACAGGGTTACCCAGTGCGTCGACTACGCGACCCAGGAGTTCCTTACCAACCGGAACTTCGAGGATGCGGCCGGTGCACTTGGCACTCATGCCTTCAGCCAGAGAGGTGTAAGCGCCCAGTACGACAGCACCCACGGAGTCTTGCTCCAGGTTCAGTGCCATACCGTAAACGCCGCCCGGGAACTCGATCATTTCGCCGTACATAGCGTCGGCGAGACCGTGAATCCGCACGATACCGTCAGACACGCTGACGACTGTGCCTTCGTTTCGGGCTTGGGAGGCTACATCGAGGTTCTCGATGCGGCCCTTGATGATTTCACTTATTTCGGAAGGATTGAGTTGCTGCATTGCTCTGCTGCCCCTTCAAACTCAAGATTTCAATGCTTCGGCTAGTTGCGCGAGTTTGCCGCGAACTGAGCCATCGATAACCAGGTCGCCGGCGCGGATGATGACACCACCTATAAGGGCGGCATCCTCCGCAGCGTGCAGGCGCACTTCCCGGCCGAGCCGTGCACTGAGAACCTTGGCGAGTTTGTCTTGCTGTTCTTGGTTCAATGCAAAAGCACTGGTCACATCCACATCTACCGACTTTTCCTGCTCGGCCTTGTAAAGCTCGAACAGTTCGGAGATCTCCGGCAGAAGCTGGAGACGGTCGTTTTCAGCAACGACGTGAATGAAATTCTGTGCCTTGGCATCGAACTTGTCGCCGCACACTTCAATAAAAGTGGCGGCCTTGTCTGCGCTCGTCAGTCGCGGGGCCTTGAGCATGCGCTGCATTGTGTCGTCTTGCGACACTGCAGCAGCCAGGCCGAGCATGGCTGACCAATTGGCCAGTTGCTGGTGCGCCTGTGCATGCTCGAAGGCTGCCTTAGCGTAAGGTCGGGCCAACGTGGTCAGTTCTGCCATGATCGCCCTCGCTTAAATTTCAGCAGCCAGTTTGTTTACCAGCTCCGCGTGCGCGTTTTGATCGATTGTGGCACCCAGGATCTTCTCTGCGCCGTTGACTGCCAGGCTACCCAATTGGGCGCGCAGCGCGTCTTTGACGCCGTTCAGTTCCTGTTCGATCTCGGCCTGAGCCTGAGCCTTGATGCGGTCAGCTTCAACGCGAGCCTGTTCACGGGCTTCGTCGACAATCTGGGTACCGCGTTTCTTGGCTTGCTCAATGATCTCAGCTGCTTGAGCCTTAGCTTCGCGCAGTTGCTGACCCACTTTATCTTGGGCCAGCTCCAGGTCGCGAGCTGCTCGTGTAGCAGCGTCCAGTCCATCCGCAATCTTCTTCTGACGTTCGTGCAAAGCCGCGATGACCGGAGGCCACACGAACTTCATGCAGAACAGCACAAAAATGAAGAACGCAACGGACTGGCCAATCAGGGTTGCATTAATGTTCACGCCAACACCTCGCTCGTTCGTTGTCCATCACACCAATCAACTCGAAAATTCGAGTGATCAGCCAGCGAGTTGACCAACGAAGGGGTTGGCAAAAGTGAAGAACAGAGCGATACCAACACCGATCATGGTCACGGCGTCGAGCAGACCAGCCACGATGAACATTTTAACTTGCAGCATTGGAACCATTTCCGGTTGACGCGCAGCGCCTTCCAGGAACTTACCGCCCAGCAGGCCGAAACCGATTGCAGTACCCAGTGCGCCCAGGCCGATCAGCAGTGCAACAGCGATAGCAGTTAGACCAACTACAGTTTCCATCTTTCCTCCCGACTTTTACGTCGTATTGGTTAGGTTTTCTTAGATTAAAGCGGTAAAGCAAAATCGTTTCTTACATCAAGCCCTCGCGGGCACCCCCTCACCGAAGCAAGGGGATCATCAGACTCGCCAGGCGGGTCTCAATGGTTATCTTCGTGAGCCATCGACAGGTAGACGATGGTCAGCATCATGAAGATGAACGCTTGCAGGGTGATGATCAGGATGTGGAATACAGCCCACGCCCATTGCAGGACCACGCCCAGACCGCTGAGCCACAGCAGGCCGCTGCCAAACATGACCGCGATCAGAATGAACACCAGTTCACCCGCATACATGTTGCCGAACAGTCGCAGTGCCAGGGAGATGGGCTTGGCCACCAGAGTCACGAATTCAAGCAGGAAGTTCACCGGAATCAACAGCGCCTGAACGAGAATGTTCTTGCTGCCGAACGGGTGCAGGGTCAATTCGCCGATGAAGCCGCCGATACCCTTAATCTTGATGCTGTAGAAAATGATCAGCGCGAATACGGACAGTGCCATGCCCAGCGTCGCGTTCGGATCGGTGGTCGATACGGCGCGGAAAGGAATGTGGTGATCACCGGTGATCATGATCGCCAGCTGCGGGATCCAGTCGACAGGAATCAAGTCGACCGCGTTCATGAGGAACACCCAGGCGAAGATGGTCAATGCCAGAGGAGCGATCACGGCGCTACGGCCATGGAAGCTGTCCCGGACGCTGCCGTCGACGAACTCGACGAGCACTTCAACGAAGTTCTGCAGGGCGCCCGGCTGACCGGAAGTCGCCTTTTTTGCGGCCATGCGGAAGATGAGGACGAAAATCAGACCCAATGCGACCGACCAGCCGAGGGTGTCGACGTGGAAAGCCCAAAAGCCCATTTCTTTTGCTTCCGCTGCGGAATGCGCGAAGCCCCAACTGCCGTCTGGCAAATGACCGAAGGTCAAGTTCTGCAAGTGGTGCTGGATATAGCCCGAAGCTGTTTGCTCTGCCATGGTTGCCTCAAACGCCCTAAGGTCTCGAAAGTCTTGTTCTCAATAGCAGGGGCGCAAACCAACTGACCAGTTGGGTCAGTATGAAAACGCCAAAAACCGCCAGCGGAGCCAGCGGCTTTACTCCTGCAAACGTCAGTGCAAAGAGCACTGCCGTAAAAATCAACTTGCCTGCCTCGCCGGCGTAGAACGACCGAACGATGGCCTGCGCTGCCCTGGCCCCGGAGTACCGGAATGCCTTATGAGCAAAATACACATTCGGCAGCCAGGCTATCAGGCCACCGCAAAGTCCCGAATACCCGGCTACGACGCCGTGCCACTGCCAAAGCGCCAGCGCTGCCCCCAGGAGGACAATCAACTGAGCCAGCAAGATCGGGAAAACAGCCAGGCGATGGAACGGCAAGCGGTTTGGCGTGCGTGTCTCCATCACATGGGCTCCTCGTAAGCCGGCCGCCAAAATCAATAACTTGGCATAAATTGTGCCGACAAAATGCGCGCAGAGTATAGGGGCGGTTCAGCCCCTATTCAACTGCCAGGTAGTGATTTCCGACTACGCGCTACGCATGATTTGTTTCAGCGAATGTGAGCGAGCACACCCTGTAGCTCGTCCAACGAGTTATAACGAATAACCAACTGACCTTTGCCCTTCTGTCCATGCCGGATTTGTACCGCGGAGCCTAGCCGCTCGGCCAGGCGCTGCTCGAGACGTGTGATGTCAGGATCAGCCTTCACCGGTTCGGCAGCCTCCTGTTTGCCGCTCAGCCACTGGCGAACCAGTGCTTCAGTCTGGCGCACGGTCAGACCGCGTGCGACAACATGTCGCGCCCCTTCAACCTGCTGATCTTCAGGCAGCCCCAGTAGGGCCCGGGCATGGCCCATCTCCAGATCACCATGGGAGAGCATGGTCTTGATCACTTCCGGCAATGCGATCAGTCGCAGCAAATTGGCGACGCTGACTCGCGACTTGCCTACCGCTTCGGCCACTTGCTGCTGGGTCAGCTGAAATTCCTGCTGCAGACGCTGCAGGGCAATCGCTTCCTCGATCGGATTCAGGTCTTCGCGCTGGATGTTCTCAATCAGTGCCATCGCGATCGCCGCTTCATCCGGCACGTCACGCACCATGGCAGGGATCGTCTCAATCCCTGCCTGCTGGCTGGCGCGCCAGCGGCGCTCGCCCGCGATGATCTCAAAGCGGTTGTCGGCGATCGGGCGGACCACGATCGGCTGCATGACCCCTTGCGCCTTGATCGAGTTCGCCAGTTCTTCCAGCGCCTGGGGATCCATATCACGACGCGGCTGGTATTTGCCTCGCTGAATCAGGTCCAGTGGGATGTGTTGAAGCTCGCGCTCAGTCGCCTTCACCGCCTGTTCTTCCAGTGCGGTGACGGTGGGGCTGCTCAGCAGTGCGTCCAGCCCACGTCCGAGTCCACGTTTCTTGACGGCCATGGAATTTCCTTAAGTGGGCTGAGCCGCAGTGCGACTGCCGCGACGTTGGCGACGAACCATCTCGCCCGCAAGCGCCAGGTAAGCCAGCGCGCCGCGAGAAGTCTTGTCGTACGCCAACGCCGGCATGCCGAAGCTGGGCGCCTCGGCCAGACGAATGTTGCGCGGAATCACGGTGTCGTACAGCTGCTCGCCGAAATGCTCTTTGAGCTGCGCCGAAACATCGTTGATCAGGCTAAGCCTCGGGTCATACATGGTCCGCAGCAAACCTTCGATCTTAAGTTGGGGATTGAGCAATTCACCGATGCGCTTGATGTTATCCACAAGGTCACTCAGACCTTCGAGCGCAAAGTACTCGCACTGCATGGGGATAATCACGCCATCGGCCGCGACCAGCGCGTTGAGCGTCAACATCGAAAGCGATGGAGGGCAATCGATGAGGATGTAATCGTAATTTTCGCGGATGGGCGCCAGTGCTGCTCGCAGACGCGATTCCTTCATCTGCATTTCAAGCAGGACCACCTCGGCAGCCGTCAGATCACGGTTTGCCGGCAGCAGCTGATAGCCGCCGTGTTCGGAAAAGTGCATGGCCTGATTCAGGTCGCACTCGCCGATCAGCAAATCGTATACCGAGTGCTCAAGCGCATGCTTATCCACACCACTGCCCATGGTGGCATTGCCTTGCGGATCGAGATCGATCAACAGCACCCGACGCTTGGTAGCCACCAGCGAAGCCGCGAGGTTGATACAGGTTGTGGTTTTACCCACACCCCCTTTTTGGTTCGCTATCGCGAATACCTTAGCCATTCTTGCGTGTGTTCCCTGTCATGCCGTGCGGCGCAGTATCAGCAGATGCCGTTGACCTTGGCAACCGGGTACGGCCAAGGCTTGCGCGCTTTCCAGATAAAAATCTGCGGGCAATGCTACCAGTTCATCCACTGGATGCAGACCCTTCATTGCCAACCAGCGCGTTTCGCCGTCGCCCATGTGTCGAGTCCACTGGGTAAAGTCTTCCAGACTGCTGAAGGCGCGGGAAATGATGCCGTTGAACGGCAGCGCGGGCTGGAATGCTTCGGCACGGCTGTGGATAACTTCCAGATTGGCGAGTGCAAGCTCAAGTTTTACCTGGGTCAGAAACCGGGTCTTCTTGCCATTGCTGTCGAGCACCGTGACTTTCATGTCCGGAAACAGGATGGCCAATGGGATGCCAGGCATTCCGCCGCCGCTGCCGACATCCAGCTGACGCTCACCCTCGATGAAACGCACCACGCTCAAGCTGTCCAGCAGATGGCGAGACACCATCTCATCCGGATCACGAACAGCAGTCAGGTTGTAGGCCTTGTTCCACTTGATCAGCAAAGCCAGGTACGCCAGCAACTGGCTGTGTTGGCTCTCACTCAACTCAACGCCGAGCTGTCGAGCGCCAAGGGTCAGTTCTTCTGCATGCTGCGGGGTAACCATCGAACTCAAGCGCTTTGCTCCAACTGACGGCCCGCGCCGCGTTTTTTCAGATGAATCATCAACAGAGAAATCGCCGCTGGCGTGACGCCGGGAATCCGCGAGGCCTGACCAAGGGTTTCAGGACGAGTTATCCCCAGCTTGCTCTGGATTTCCTTGGACAGACCGGAAATTCCGGTGTAATCGATATCCACAGGGAGCCGTGTGTTTTCGCTGGCACGCAGACGAGCGATTTCATCCTGCTGACGGTCGATGTAGCCAGCGTATTTGGTCTTGATTTCGACCTGCTCGGCGACCTGTGGGTCAAGCGAGCCGTGGCCGGTCAGAGCAACCAGACTGGCGTAGTCCACTTCCGGACGGCTCAGCAGATTCAGCAGATTGTATTCGTGGTTCAACGGGGTGCCGAAGTGCGCCGAGACCGCATCGCCCTGCTCCGTACCCGGACGAATCCAGGTGGATTTCAGGCGCTGTTCTTCCAGCTCGATGCCTTCACGCTTGGCACAGAACGCCGCCCAGCGGGCATCGTCTACCAACCCGAGCGCCCGACCCTGTTCGGTCAAACGCAAGTCCGCGTTGTCTTCACGCAAAATCAAGCGGTACTCGGCACGCGAGGTGAACATCCGGTATGGCTCCTGAGTACCCAACGTAATGAGGTCATCCACCAGCACGCCGATGTAAGCCTCATCGCGACGCGGACACCAGCTGTCCTTACCTTGAGCCCGAAGCGCTGCGTTGGCGCCAGCGAGTAAACCTTGGGCACCGGCCTCTTCGTAACCGGTTGTGCCGTTGATCTGTCCTGCGAAAAACAACCCACCGATAACCTTGGTTTCGAGGCTGTACTTCAGGTCGCGCGGATCGAAGTAGTCGTACTCGATGGCATAGCCAGGCCTCACGATGTGGGCGTTTTCCATTCCGCGAATGGACCGCACGATCTGCAGCTGTACGTCGAACGGCAGCGAGGTCGATATGCCGTTGGGATAAAGCTCATGGGTCGTCAAACCTTCCGGCTCGATAAACACCTGATGGCTTTCCTTGTCGGCAAACCGATGGATCTTGTCTTCAATCGATGGGCAGTAGCGTGGACCTACCCCCTCGATCTCACCAGCAGCGGAATACATCGGCGAACGATCAAGATTGGCCGCGATGATTTCGTGGGTCTGGGCATTGGTGTGGGTAATCCAGCAACTGACCTGGCTCGGGTGTTGAGCCTTTGAACCCATGAACGACATCACCGGGATCGGCGTATCACCCGGTTGTTCGGTCATCACCGAGAAATCCACAGATCGGCCGTCAATGCGCGGAGGTGTACCCGTTTTCAGGCGGCCCACTCTCAACGGAAGCTCACGGAGCCTGCGTGCAAGCGCGATCGACGGCGGATCACCGGCGCGACCGCCCGAATAGTTCTGCAGACCGATGTGGATAAGTCCGCCCAGGAAGGTCCCGGTTGTCAGAACCACGGAATCAGCGAGAAAACGCAGTCCCATCTGGGTAACGACGCCGCGCACCTGATCCTGCTCGACGATCAGGTCGTCGCATGCCTGTTGGAATACCCAGAGGTTGGGCTGGTTTTCGATGATTTCTCTGACTGCGGCCTTGTACAGCACGCGATCCGCCTGGGCACGTGTCGCCCGGACAGCGGGGCCTTTGCGGCTGTTAAGCACGCGAAACTGGATGCCACTTTTGTCCGTGGCCGTTGCCATCGCACCGCCGAGTGCATCGATCTCTTTGACCAAATGACTTTTACCGATGCCACCAATGGCCGGGTTGCAACTCATCTGGCCGAGGGTTTCCACGTTATGCGTAAGCAGCAGGGTGGTAGCCCCCATACGTGCGGACGCCAGTGCTGCCTCGGTACCGGCATGACCGCCGCCGATGACGATCACTTGAAAACGGGAAGGGAAATCCACCACGCACCTCGTGCCTGTTGTTTGGGGGGAATAGGAATGGCGGCAAGTATAGGGACTTACCCCCCCTTAAGAAACCCGTTGCGCAAAATCTAACCAGCTGTGGATGAATGGCGGTTATAGAAATTAAAAAGAAAGAAATTTATAAGATCTTTGTTTTTATGTTTATTTCTACTGAGGCCCATCTCTGTGGATAGAATACGGAAAGCCTTTAAATACCTGATGTACAGAGAATCAAAAGCCTGTGTCCATGTGCCCAAGAGCTACTTGGATAACCTGTCTAAGCCTGTGGATGAAATGACCACTTGTCCACAGGTGGCATTATCCTCAGGTGAGGGGCCTGTTTATCTACCGAGCTTAGCCATGGTTATGCACAGGGCTTATTTGAGAATTCAGGTGCTAAACGGTCAAATTCGAGGCGCATCTATGCCCCCGGGCATTGACCGGAAGTCTGCAAAAGTCAGAAAACCTGAATCGAGATGGGGCAGATCCGGAGAGATTGACCTGCCAGGGGATGGATCGCGGTGTTATTTGCCGATGCAAAAGCTGGAGAAAATTCGTCCCAGCAAATCGTCCGAGCTGAATGCGCCCGTAATTTCGCCCAGGGACTGCTGTGCTTGGCGCAGGTCTTCGGCAAGCAGCTCGCCGGCGCCCGCCAGGGTCAGCTGCGAGCGTCCATGCTCGAGAGAAGCGCTTGCCTTGTGCAGCGCTTCAAGGTGTCGCCGTCGCGCACTGAAGCTTCCTTCAGCTGTTTGCTGATATCCCATGCACGCCTTCAGATGCTCTCTGAGAAGCTCCACGCCCTTACCCCCTGACTTGGCGCTCAGGCTGATGGTCACGTGGCCATCGATGCTGGTCACCAGCTCCACCGGTTCATTACTCAGGTCCACCTTGTTACGAATCAAGGTGACGTGGGCGGGGTCAGGTCTTTGATCCAGGAACTCGGGCCATAAAGCGAAAGGATCGCGCGCCTCCGGCGCTGTTGCATCCACCACCAGCAGAATTCGGTCCGCCTGACCTATGGCCTGAAGCGCGCGTTGCACACCTATTTTTTCCACATGATCGTCGGTGTCGCGCAGACCGGCAGTGTCCACGACGTGGAGAGGCATGCCATCAATGTGGATATGTTCGCGCAGGACATCACGGGTTGTGCCGGCAATCTCAGTCACAATTGCCGCCTCTTTGCCGGCCAGTGCATTCAGCAGACTGGATTTGCCGGCGTTGGGTCTGCCTGCAATAACCACGTTCATGCCATCCCTAAGCAGTGCGCCCTGGTTGGCTTCGTGGAGCACTGTGGATAACTGACTGCGAACGTCGTCCAGCATGGCAAGCACATGGCCGTCCGCGAGAAAGTCGATCTCTTCCTCCGGAAAATCGATCGCTGCTTCGACATAAATACGCAGGCTGATCAGTTTCTCCGTGAGCTCATGTACTCGCTGAGAAAATGCACCCTGCAGCGACCTCAACGCATTGCGTGCGGCCTGTGCAGAACTCGCTTCGATAAGGTCAGCGATGGCCTCGGCTTGGGCGAGGTCGAGCTTGTCGTTGAGAAATGCGCGTTCACTGAATTCCCCGGGCCGTGCCAGACGGCATCCCAACTGCACACAACGTTGCAGCAACATGTCCAGAACCACCGGCCCGCCATGCCCTTGAAGTTCGAGGACGTCTTCCCCGGTGAATGAGTGAGGGCCTGAAAAGTAGAGTCCGATGCCTTCGTCGATGATTGCGCCGCTTTCTCCCTTGAAGGCGCCGTAATGCGCGTACCGAGGTTGTGGCAGTTTGCCGAGAATCGCCTCTGCACACTTGCTGGCCTGGGGACCGGAAATACGGACGATGCCGACGCCTCCTCGTCCGGGAGCTGTTGCGATGGCCGCAATGGTTTCAAAAAGAACGTTCATGGGCCGACTCCTGGGCAACCAACGGATAGCAAAACGCCCCACGAGGGGGCGTTTTGAATGACTTGTTAACAGGGTAGATCAGGCTTCAGCTTTCTTGGCTTTCGCTTCGATGCTGCGAGTGATGTACCACTGCTGAGTGATGGACAAGGTGTTGTTCACAACCCAGTACAGCACCAGACCAGCCGGGAACCATAGGAAGAAGAACGTGAAGATGATTGGCATCAGCTTCATGACCTTGGCCTGCATCGGATCCGGCGGTGTCGGGTTCAAACGCTGCTGGATAAACATGGTAGCGCCCATGATGATCGGCAGGATAAAGAACGGGTCCTTGATCGACAGGTCGGTTATCCACAGCAGCCAAGGTGCCTGGCGCATTTCGACGCTTTCAAGCAGTACCCAGTACAGCGACAGGAACACCGGCATCTGCACCAGGATCGGCAAGCATCCACCCAACGGGTTGATCTTCTCTTTCTTGTACAGCTCCATCATCGACTGCGAAAGCTTCTGACGATCGTCGCCATGCTGCTCTTTCAACGCAGCCAAGCGAGGAGCAACTGCACGCATGCGTGCCATCGACTTGTAACTGGCCGCCGACAGAGGGAAGAAAAGCCCCTTGATTAGCATGGTCAGGAAGATGATCGACCAGCCCCAATTACCCACGATGCTGTGGATATGTTGCAGCAGCCAGAAAATAGGCTGGGCAATGAACCACAGAATCCCGTAATCCACTGTCAATTCCAGACCTGGGGACAACTCCTTCAGGACTGCCTGACTCTTCGGACCGGCGTAAAGCGTTGTAGTGGTCTCGGCTTTAGCGCCAGGTGCGACTGTCAATGCCGGGCCTGTGAAACCGATGATGTAATTGCCGGCACTGTCCTTACGGGTGGTGACGGTGTTGCTATCAGTTTTGTTCGGAATCCAGGCGGTCACGAAGTAATGCTGCAACCAGGCAACCCAACCACCCTGAACGGTGTCCTTCACCGAACCTTTGTCGATGTCCTTCATGGAAACCTTTTTGTAAGGTTCCGAAGGAGTCCACATCGCAGCACCCAGATAGGTGGCCGTGCCAGTGGCAGTCGTCGAGGATGGGTCAGCGCTCGAATCACGTTTCAGCTGTGCGAACAGGTTACCGTTCCAAGGCTGGGCGCTCTGGTTGTCAATCACGTAAGAAACGGTCAGGTCATACAGACCGCGTTTGAACGTAAAGCGCTTGATGTAGTTGACGCCGCCGTCGCTGAATTTCAGGTCGACGACCAAGTCGTTCTGACCATCAGTCAACTGGTAGCTTTTTTGCGTGGCCGAGTAGACCGGGCGACCAGTGGCTCGGGCATCAGGGCCGTTTGCGCCAGTCAGACCGCTCTGAGCGAGAAAGATCCGTTCGCCGCCGTTATCGAACAGCTGGAAAGGAATCTCAGGATGATCCTGACGGCGTGGATAAAGTGGCAAGCGGAGCTGCACCACATCGCCGCCAACCGGATCAATTTCCAGATTAAGGACGTCTGTCTTCACCTGGATCAGATCTTTGCTGGTAGCCACCGGCATTTCCGCAGGCGCAGCCACTTCGCCGGTAGCGCTAGGAACGTCTGCATTGGCAGTCGCTGAACCTTGCGGAGCATCAGGAATAGCGGATGTATTGGTGTTGGCAGCAACATTCTGAGTCGGCAAAGCAGCCTGACCGTAGTCCTGGTTCCATTTCAGAACACCGACATAGGTCACGATTGCCAGGGCGACGATCAGGATCGTGCGTTTAATATCCATGATTACTCGGCCATCGAAGAGGAACGGGAGGTGGGAGCAGGTGGAACCGGGTCATAACCACCGGGATTCCACGGATGACACCGACCTAAGCGACGTAAGGTCAGCCAGCCACCGCGCACCAGACCATAATTTTCAATGGCCTCGTACGCGTAGCAGGAGCAACTGGGGTAGAAACGACAGTGACTGGCCATCAGAGGACTGATGGCATAGCGGTAAAACTGGATCGGAACGAGCGCCAGTTTACGCATCAGGACTGTCTACCCCCGCAGTTTCGGTTTTAAGTTCGGGATCGGGCCGGCTGCGCGCCAGACGTTTCCAGAGCTTGCCGAAATGCTGAATCAATTCGGGGTTTTCAATGTCACCCAAGCCTTTGCGTGCGACGACGACGATATCCCATCCAACCAGGTTGTCCTGGTGAAGGCGAAACGACTCACGCATCAGGCGTTTCAAACGGTTGCGCTCGACGGAGAGCTTCACGCTCTTCTTGCCGATCACCAGCCCGAGACGGGGATGATCAAGGTCGTTGTTGCGCACAAGGAGCAGGAGATTTTTCCCCGGAACCTTGCCGGTAGGGGAGTCAAAGACTGCCTTGAAATGCCGGGGTGTCAGCAAACGCTTTTCCCGACTGAAGTCCTGACTCACCACCTGTGCCGATTAATCAAACTGCCAGACGCTTACGGCCTTTGGCGCGACGACGCGACAGAACTGCGCGACCGTTTTTGGTGGCCATACGAGCACGGAAACCGTGGGTGCGAGCGCGCTTGATAGTGCTGGGTTGGAAAGTACGTTTCATGGCGTGTTACCTGGTTCGTCCACAACGGGCCGGAATGGCCCCCGTTTTAAGAGACCGGGGATTCTAGAGAAAGCGGGCACGCAGGTCAATTTCCAACCAATGTTTCTTGCATTTACTTGCTGAGTGCATTCCATCGACAGCGAGAGATCGGGCGGTGCATTCTTGGCACGTAGATATAGAAATAAAGAAGGAAGGTATTTAAAGCTTCTTTGTAAAGCTTATAAAAGCTTAAGGCGGGGATTTCTGTGGATAAGGCTCTACAAGCCCTGCATCACGTGGTGTACAGAGCGAAGAAAGTCTGTCCACAAACGGTGCTGCGGTTGTGTGACAGCTGGCGACAAGCTGTGGATAGAACGAGAATTTATCCACAGTTGCTTTATCCACAGGTTTCAGACCGGGTTTATGCAACGAGCTGAGGCTAGGTTATCCACAGACCTTAACTATCCACCGCTGGTCGTTCTGTTTAGGACTTTCTGTTTGGTTTCATGAGTCGGCGCCCTACCTTCATGTGGATAAGTCCGCTACGGGTGGTTACAATGGCGGCTTGTTTTTGCCGCGCCGGCTTCGGAACCTAGGGGATATTTGTGTCAGTGGAACTTTGGCAGCAATGCGTTGAGCTCTTGCGCGATGAGCTGCCTGCCCAGCAATTCAACACCTGGATCCGTCCGTTACAGGTTGAAGCCGAAGGCGACGAATTGCGCGTGTATGCGCCCAACCGATTCGTGCTGGACTGGGTGAATGAGAAGTACCTGAGCCGACTGCTCGAGCTGCTGGGCGAGCACGGTCAGGGAGTCGCGCCCGCGCTTTCCTTATTAATAGGCAGCAAGCGTAGTTCAGCGCCACGTGCAGCCCCGAACGCACCGCTCGCTGCAGCTGCTGCAGCATCTCAGGCCGCTCAGAACGCGAGCAACAACGATGCCCCGGTGGCCTCACCGGCACCGCAGTCCGTCGCAACGCCTGCTCCGATGATTCAGACCTCCTTGAATGTCGAAGACGAACCTTCCCGGGCGAGCTTCGATCCGATGGCAGGCGCCAGTTCCCAGCAAGCTCCTGCTCGCGCCGAGCAGCGTAGTGTTCAAGTTGAGGGCGCGCTGAAGCACACCAGCTATCTGAACAGGACCTTTACGTTCGAAAATTTTGTCGAAGGTAAATCCAACCAGTTGGCTCGAGCGGCCGCCTGGCAGGTAGCGGACAATCCCAAACACGGTTACAACCCGCTCTTCCTGTATGGCGGCGTGGGTTTAGGTAAGACTCACTTGATGCATGCTGTGGGTAACCACTTGCTCAAGAAGAACCCGAATGCCAAGGTTGTGTATTTGCACTCCGAGCGTTTTGTGGCGGATATGGTCAAGGCGCTTCAGCTCAATGCAATCAATGAGTTCAAACGCTTCTATCGCTCAGTCGATGCACTGCTGATCGATGACATTCAATTTTTCGCCCGCAAAGAGCGTTCCCAGGAAGAGTTTTTCCACACCTTCAACGCGCTTCTGGAGGGGGGGCAGCAGGTTATTCTTACGAGTGACCGCTACCCTAAAGAGATCGAAGGCCTGGAAGAGCGCTTGAAGTCACGTTTCGGCTGGGGCCTGACAGTCGCGGTCGAGCCACCGGAGCTGGAAACGCGGGTAGCGATTTTGATGAAGAAGGCAGATCAGGCGAAAGTCGATCTCCCTCATGACGCCGCGTTCTTCATCGCTCAGCGCATCCGGTCTAACGTGCGTGAGCTTGAGGGTGCGCTGAAGCGTGTCATCGCTCACTCGCACTTCATGGGCCGAGACATCACCATTGAACTGATCCGTGAATCGTTGAAGGACTTGCTCGCATTGCAAGACAAGCTGGTGAGTGTGGATAACATTCAGCGGACCGTGGCCGAGTACTACAAGATCAAGATATCCGACTTGCTGTCGAAGCGCCGTTCGAGGTCTGTCGCAAGACCGCGGCAAGTAGCGATGGCATTGTCCAAGGAACTGACCAACCACAGTCTTCCGGAAATCGGCGATGTGTTTGGCGGCCGTGACCACACAACGGTGTTGCATGCGTGCCGGAAGATCAACGAATTGAAAGAATCCGATGCGGACATCCGCGAGGACTACAAGAACCTGCTGCGGACATTGACAACGTGACGCTGACGCAGCTTATCAAGGCAAGGGACTAGACCATGCATTTCACCATTCAACGCGAAGCCCTGTTGAAACCCCTGCAACTGGTCGCGGGCGTTGTCGAACGCCGTCAGACCTTGCCGGTTCTTTCGAACGTACTTTTGGTCGTTGAGGGCCAGCAGCTGTCTTTGACCGGTACGGACCTCGAAGTCGAGCTGGTCGGCCGCGTGCAGTTGGAAGAGCCTGCTGAGCCGGGCGAAATCACCGTCCCCGCGCGCAAGCTGATGGACATCTGCAAAAGCATTCCCAATGACGCACTGATTGACATCAAGCTCGACGAACAAAAGCTGATTGTCAAAGCGGGTCGCAGCCGCTTTACGCTTTCTACCCTGCCTGCCAATGACTTCCCCACTGTGGAAGAAGGTCCGGGTTCGCTTACGTTCAGCCTAATTCAAAGCAAGCTGCGCCGCTTGATCGAGCGCACCAGCTTTGCCATGGCCCAGCAGGACGTTCGCTACTACCTCAACGGCATGCTGCTTGAAGTTCAGTCGGGCATTCTCCGCGCGGTCGCAACTGATGGGCATCGTCTTGCGATGTGTTCCATGGCTGCAGAGATCGAGCAGGCTGACCGTCACCAGGTGATCGTGCCGCGTAAGGGCATCCTGGAACTGGCGCGACTGCTGACTGAGCAAGACGGGCTGGTCAGCATCGTGCTGGGTCAGCATCACATTCGCGCGACCACAGGTGAGTTCACGTTCACATCCAAGCTTGTCGACGGCAAATTCCCTGACTACGAGCGAGTGCTGCCCAAGGGCGGTGACAAGCTAGTCGTCGGTGATCGTCAGGCACTGCGCGAGGCGTTCAGCCGTACGGCGATTCTCTCCAACGAAAAATATCGAGGTATCCGCCTTCAGTTGGCCAACGGTCAGTTGAAGATTCAAGCGAACAACCCGGAGCAGGAAGAAGCCGAGGAAGAAATCAGCGTCGACTACAACGGCAGCTCTCTTGAGATCGGATTTAACGTGAGCTACCTGCTCGACGTACTGGGTGTCATGACCACGGAGCAAGTCCGTCTGATTCTTTCGGATTCGAACAGCAGCGCTTTGGTGCAGGAGTCAGGCAATGACGACTCGGCCTATGTCGTTATGCCGATGCGCCTGTAACAGCAGTTGATCGATGTCTCTTAGCCGCGTCTCGGTCACCGGAGTGCGCAATCTGCACCCGGTGACCTTCTCCCCATCACCCCGCATCAACATCCTCTACGGCGCCAACGGCAGCGGCAAAACCAGTGTGCTGGAAGCTATCCATCTCCTTGGCTTGGCGCGCTCTTTTCGTAGCGCGCGATTGCAGCCAGTTATTCAATACGAGCAACCTGCGTGCACGGTCTTCGGCCAGGTTGAACTTGCTGAAGGTGGTCATAGCAGCCTGGGTGTTTCCCGAGAGCGTCAGGGAGACTTCCAGATCCGTATTGATGGGCAGAACGCAAAGAGCGCCGCGCAACTCGCCGAAACGTTACCGCTCCAGCTAATTAACCCCGACAGTTTTCGACTCCTTGAGGGTGCGCCGAAGATCCGTCGTCAGTTTCTGGATTGGGGAGTGTTCCACGTGGAACCTCGTTTCATGTCGACCTGGCAGCGGCTTCAGAAGGCCCTCAGGCAGCGGAACTCGTGGCTTCGCCATGGTACACTTGACGCCGCTTCGCAGGCCGCATGGGACCGTGAACTGTGTCTTGCGAGCGATGAGATTGACGAGTTTCGGCGCGCTTATATCAAAGCGCTGAAGCCTGTGTTCGAGCAGACACTGAGTGAGCTTGTTCAGATCGATGGGCTGACGCTTAGTTACTATCGAGGATGGGACAAGGAAAAAAACCTGAGTGACGTTTTGGCATCGTCCCTCTACCGTGACCAGCAAATGGGTCACACGCAAGCAGGGCCGCAACGCGCGGACTTGCGCTTGCGACTTGGCGGGCACAACGCGGCGGATATTCTTTCTCGTGGGCAGCAGAAGCTTGTGGTCTGTGCCCTTCGTATTGCTCAAGGACATCTAGTCAGTGCGGCCCGTCGGGGCCAATGCATTTATCTCGTCGACGATCTTCCATCGGAACTCGATGAGAATCACCGCGGTGCGCTATGTCGCCTGCTGGAAGAATTACGCTGCCAGGTGTTTATCACCTGCGTAGATCATGAATTGTTGAGGGAAGGCTGGCTGATGGAAACGCCAGTTGCTTTGTTCCACGTGGAACACGGCAATATCACCCAGACCCACGACCACCGGGAGTGAAGGCATGAGCGAAAACCAAACGTACGACTCGACCAGCATCAAAGTGCTGAAAGGACTCGATGCCGTACGCAAGCGTCCTGGTATGTATATCGGCGACACAGACGATGGCAGCGGCCTCCACCATATGGTGTTTGAGGTTGTGGACAACTCGATCGACGAGGCGTTGGCTGGTCACTGTGACGACATCAGTATCATCATTCACCCGGACGAATCGATCACTGTTCGTGACAACGGTCGCGGCATTCCGGTTGACGTGCATAAAGAAGAAGGCGTTTCAGCGGCCGAAGTCATCATGACTGTATTGCACGCTGGCGGTAAGTTCGACGACAACTCCTACAAGGTGTCGGGCGGTCTGCACGGTGTGGGCGTTTCGGTCGTCAACGCACTTTCCGAGGTTTTAAACCTCACTGTTCGCCGCAGCGGTAAAGTTTGGGAACAGACGTACGTTCATGGTGTTCCACAAGAGCCAATGCAGATCGTTGGTGAAAGTGACACCACGGGTACAGAGATCCACTTCAAGCCCTCCTCCGAAACCTTCAAGAATATTCACTTCAGCTGGGACATCCTCGCCAAGCGCATTCGCGAGTTGTCGTTCCTCAACTCCGGTGTGGGTATCGTTCTTAAGGACGAGCGCAGCGGCAAGGAAGAGCTGTTCAAATATGAAGGCGGTCTGCGGGCATTCGTTGAATACCTGAACACCAATAAAACGCCTGTGAATCAGGTCTTCCACTTCAACATCCAGCGTGAAGATGGCATCGGCGTTGAGATTGCCCTGCAGTGGAATGACAGCTTCAACGAAAACCTTCTGTGCTTCACCAACAACATTCCGCAGCGCGACGGTGGTACCCACCTCGTGGGTTTCCGTTCTGCCCTGACGCGTAACCTGAACAACTACATCGAGCAGGAAGGTCTGGCGAAGAAGCACAAAGTCGCCACCACCGGCGACGACGCGCGTGAAGGCCTGACGGCGATCATCTCCGTCAAAGTCCCTGATCCAAAGTTCAGCTCGCAGACGAAAGACAAGCTGGTGTCTTCAGAAGTGAAGACCGCGGTTGAGCAGGAAATGGGCAAGTACTTCTCTGATTTCCTGCTCGAGAACCCGAACGAAGCGAAAGCCGTTGTCGGCAAGATGATCGACGCAGCACGTGCTCGTGAAGCCGCGCGTAAGGCGCGTGAGATGACTCGCCGCAAAGGTGCGCTGGATATCGCAGGCCTGCCCGGCAAGCTGGCTGACTGCCAGGAAAAGGACCCTGCCCTTTCCGAGCTGTATCTTGTGGAAGGTGACTCTGCTGGCGGTTCCGCCAAGCAGGGACGTAACCGTAAGACTCAGGCCATCCTGCCACTCAAGGGCAAGATCCTGAACGTGGAAAAGGCGCGCTTCGACAAGATGATCTCGTCCCAGGAAGTGGGCACGTTGATCACGGCACTGGGCTGCGGTATCGGCCGTGACGAATACAACATCGAAAAACTGCGCTACCACAACATCATCATCATGACCGATGCCGACGTCGACGGTTCGCACATCCGTACCCTGTTGCTGACCTTCTTCTTCCGTCAGCTGCCGGAACTGGTTGAGCGTGGCTACATCTACATTGCCCAGCCGCCGTTGTACAAGGTGAAGAAAGGCAAGCAAGAGCAGTACATCAAAGACGACGAGGCCATGGAGGAGTACATGACCCAGTCGGCCCTGGAAGATGCGAGCCTGCACCTGAACGAATCGGCGCCTGGCATTTCTGGTGCAGCGCTGGAGAAACTGGTTCACGACTTCCGCATGGTCATGAAGACCCTGAAGCGACTCTCCCGTCTGTACCCGCAAGAGCTGACCGAGCACTTCGTCTACCTGCCAGCTGTGCCAATGGAGCAGCTGTCTGATCATGCCGCCATGCAAGAGTGGCTGGCGAAGTTTGATGAACGCCTGCGCGTGGGTGAGAAATCCGGCTTGGTCTACAAGGCCAGCTTGCGTGAAGACCGCGAGCGTAACGTATGGCTGCCAGAGGTCGAACTGATCTCCCATGGGCTGTCCAACTACGTGACGTTCAACCGCGATTTCTTCGGCAGCAACGACTACAAGACAGTCACAGCGCTCGGTGCTCAGATCAGCACGCTGCTGGAAGAAGGCGCTTACGTCCAACGTGGCGAACGCAAGAAAGCGGTCACTGAGTTCAAGGAAGCGCTGGCCTGGCTAATGGCAGAAAGCACTAAGCGTCACACCATCCAGCGCTACAAAGGTCTCGGTGAGATGAACCCTGATCAGTTGTGGGAAACCACGATGGACCCAAGCGTGCGACGTATGCTCAAGGTGACGATCGAAGACGCCATCGGCGCTGATCAGATCTTCAACACCCTGATGGGTGATGCAGTAGAACCGCGCCGCGACTTCATCGAAGCTAACGCACTGGCGGTATCGAACCTGGATTTCTAAGGTTCACCCGCTATCAAAACAGCCCCAACGATGCGAATCGATTGGGGCTTTTTTTGTTTAAAGATTCAGCTCACGGTCTTCACTGGACTGATCGGCAGGGTAGTCCGCCCTCTCCTGCTCAAGCGTTTGCCCCATTCGATACCGCGCTGTTCAATGAGGCGGTAGCTGACCGCAGATATGCCCACGATGATGATTAACAGGCCAAGTAGCAGGAAGTTATCAGCCATTGCATTATTGAATGAAAGCATCGGGCCTGGCGCCGCAGCAGCGTAAGTGACAAAGGTGTAGCCGGTGACTTTCCCTAAAAAAAGCATGCCCAGGGTGAAGGCGAACAGAACCATCGCATGGGTCATGTAGATCGAGTAGGACAGCACGCCCAGCTTCTCGAACGGGCGAGTTTTCAGCAAGGTCGAGACCACCCCTCCCTCGAAGGAGAAAATCAACATGAGCGCGCAGAACACCAACATCAGAATGATCTGTTTTTGATCGACGTTACTCACCAGCACACTCACTGCGAGGCAAATCCCGACTACTTCCAGGGCAGTGTGCAGCCAGCGCGAAATGCTCTTGGTGTGAATAACCTGATAGAGGTGATAGGTCATCACCCCTGCAAAGAAACAGGACAGTCCCTGCAATGCGGGCTCCATCAGAGAGGCAAGTCCCAAGGACAAACACACCGTAGCCACCAACGAGATCATCAGAAACGTCAGCGTGGCAATGCGTGGGGTACACAAGAATATCCCCGCGAAGATAATGTAGACGTAGTACTCGACACTGATGCTCCACGCCGGAAAGTTGAACGACTGGGGATTGAATCCCGGCCACCAGGATTGCAACAGGAGCAGGTTGGGGATGATTTCCTGAGGCGCACGCTGTCCGGTGAAGCTGGGCTGATTGAACGCTATGCCGGCATGCTCCGCGCCCAGCTTCATCACCTCCAATGCGATGGCGAGCATGAGCACAACGACGTGCAGTGGGTACAGTCGGAAGGTGCGAGTGATAAAGAACTGCTTGAATTGGTCCGTCGTTGCAAGCCGCTGCCCGTAGGTGTGGACCATGACGAAGCCGCTCAGGACAAAGAAAAAGCTCACCAGGTAATGAGCATTCCTGAAGAACACCCATTCGCCGAAGCTCAGTGGAATGTGGATGTGATAGACCGCAACGCTTAAAGCGCAGATACCCCTGAAGCCGTCCAGCACCTGAAATCTCTTCATTGCCAACTCCCTGTTGAATCCATGCTGGACACGGCTAGCTGCTCAGTCGGTGCGCAGGTCATCATACGGCACCTTTCCTGACTCCGGGCCAGCGGCCTTTCAAGGTGTCCAGGTGACTGCCTAACATCGAAGAAAGCCCACGGCGCCAAGCCATAGCTGGCTTCTCGATGGAATGCCAGGAGAAGACGGCTGCCAGCAACGCAAGCGGGAACGCTAGCAGCATCATGCTGACAGGCCCAATGCCTTTAAACAGATGGGCGAGGATTTCCTGAATCGGGAAAGCGTAGATATAAACACCGTACGAGTAATCACCCAGCTGGTTGTAACGGTCGGTCACGGGGCGGGTGGCAAACCCGAGGTAGAAAATCAAATACGCCCAGGCCAGCACAAAGCACTCAAAGAAATACGGCGTGCGCCAAGTGCAGACGGCTAACGCGGCGAAGGGCAGGAAGCCAATAAATCGATGCGGAATATAGTCGCGATATCGGTAGAACGACATGCCCAGCACAAACGGCAAACTCCACGTGAAGAAGAACTCGGCACAGTGGAAATCTTCGAGCAGCGTGGTGTTCAGCATCAGGGCTTTGAAGGTGACGTACAGCGCAGCGTAAAACGTTAGAAAGCCCGCGAATTTGCATCCCTCACTGTAGAACGCGAATGCGCCAAGTCCGCCGACCAGTACGTAGAGCGTGACCTCGTAAAAGAGTGTCCACAGCGACCCGTTGATGCCGGGCCAAGGGTTGTTTTCGAACACGCCAGGCAGCTGGAATTTCATGCTGAAGAGCGTCAGGTTATGGATTAGATAACCGTATGTTTCACCTGAGCTGAAATATTCTGACGGACCCAGTGTCGTAAACAAGGCTCCGATCAGCAACACGCTGATCAGCAGCACAAGTGTTAGCCCAGGATAGATGCGCAGAAATCGAGCGATGAAAAAGTCCATCGTGCTGGCCGCGCGATCGCGACTCAGGGAGATAAAAAAGCCGGAGACGCAGAAGAATGTGATTACCGCCAGTTCACCCAGAGACAGACCAATCCACTTCGAGAGCGGCTCGATCGCTTCACGGCCGAGTGCAAGAGGGTAACTGTGGGAAATCAGTACCGCCGTAGCGGCCAGCATTCTGATCAGGTTGAAGTTGTTGTTTCTTCTGGACGCCAGGTCACCCAACGTATTCATACAGCCTCCGCGCGAGATCAGGGTCATGTCGGTTCGATCCATTCACCGCTGTGACGCTCACGCCGTCGGGGACGCGCGATATCGAGAGGGTTGGAAATGGTTTTGAGCCTGAACGATACACTGGGGATGATGCACGTCTAATTGGCATCTCTAATCGGGATGCGGATTACCTGCATGCCCTGTCAGCCAATAATTTGGCCCTGAAACTCGAACGATAGATTTTATTAGGCAGGTCAGTGTCGTTGCGCCTTGAGTGGTGAATGACAGCGGTAAAAACCTGGATTCCCTCCGATTAAAACGTTGCATCAGGACAGATGTACGACCAAGGAGACCTCAGTCTTATGTCGATTCGCAAATACCAGAAAGTGCTGGCTATCCCTCGAGTGCTGCCTGCCACGTTCTTTATGTTCGTTGCGGGGCTGCCGCTGACCATCATGGGGCTCACGTTGAGCCTGCATGTGCTCAATGAAATGGGCGGCAGCTATTTTGATGCGGGCGTAGTGGGGACCTCGACCGCCTTGGGTTTTGCCGTTGGCTCTCCCCTCCTCGGCCGGATGATTGACCGTCACGGCCTACGCCCGGTAGTGGCGGTATGCGGGACGCTGTCGACCCTCGCCTGGATCCTGCTGCCGATGGTGAGCTACTGGCTGTATGTCCTTCTGGCTTTTGTAGCCGGTCTATTTACGGTGCCGACGGGTTCGCTTGCCAGGCAGTTCGTTGCCAGTCTGGTACCGGAGGATCAGCGCCGGCCTGCCTACTCGCTCAACATGATGCTCATGGAGCTTTCCTTCGTCATCGGGCCCGCCACTGGCATCCTGTTGATCACTACCTATTCGGCGACTGCCACTCTGGCGGGCATTGGCCTCTGGCGCGCGCTCTCCTATGTCGTGCTCTATGTGTTGAACTGGCCGACGCGCAATGTGGATGAAGTCGCTGCAAATCCTGGTCGCGTACGTCCCAAACTCCGCACCTGGATGAGCGGCCGTTTGCTGGCGGTAATGTTCGTCAGTGCGGGTGCGTTGTTCGTGTTGTATGGCACCGAGCTGGCACTGATCGCCGTGCTGCGCGCCAGCGATCAACTTGCCTTTACCGGGTATGTCATCGCCGCCATGTCCATTGCCTCCATTGTCGGTGGGTACGTGCACGGGATTGTTCACAGGTCGTGGTCGCAGATGAAACTCGCCTTGGCAATGAGCCTGCTGCTGCTGCCCGTAGTGTTTTTTGATGACGTCTGGTGGTGGCTGATGCTCGCGCTGTTGCCCACCAATTTGCTGTGCACACCGACGCTGGCCGCAGGCTCGGAAGCCGTCGCCAAGCTGGCGCCTTCCAGCGTGAGAGGTGAAGTGATGGGGTTGCACGATTCGGCGTACCGAATAGGTCAGACATTGTCCGCGCCGATTGTGGGATTCGCGATCGACAGCGTTTCCCCCGCCATGGGATTTGTCGCAGCGGCGTGTGGGGGGATTGTGTTGGTGGGTGTGGGAGCGCTCTGCACTCTGCGAATTTCAGCGCCGGCTAGAACGGCTTGATTCACATAACGGTCTTGGGCTGCACAGGCTCAAGACCGGTCTTTTCAGGTCATCGGCAGACGATGAGAAAAAACTTATGCACGTTTTGGCGTTTTGAGCGCCTGAAGAAATAAGCATTTAAATTAACGAGTTAGCAGCGAATTCTTCAAATTCTGATTTATTCGTGCACAGGTTATCCACAATTCACGCCGGTGTTTTCTCGGGTGCAGGTGCGGGCATTGCGGGCGATCCCAAGTCGCGCTGGGTTTGTTCGTTCCACGTTGACACTCGATCGTTAAGCGCAGCAATTGCGCGAGGACCAGTCCCCTCTGCGTACATCGGTTCGCCAATCACAACTTCAATAGTGCCCTGCTTTTTGCCCCATCCCTCTTTCGGCCAATAGCGGCCGGCATTGTGGGAAATAGGCAGAACGGGCAAGTCAGCGTTTACGGCCAGTGCCGAACCACTGCGCGAGAACTTTCCGATCTGGCCGTAGGGTACGCGTGTGCCTTCAGGGAAGATCAGCACCCAGACCCGGTCTTTTAGCAACTCGTCGCCTTTCCTTGCCACGACTTTAAGCGCGGCTTTGGGATTGTTGCGATCGATGGCGATGGGACGCAGCATCGCCATGGCCCAGCCAAAGAATGGCACGTACAACAGCTCCCGCTTAAGCACTTGGCTCAAAGGCTGAAAGTGGGCCGAGAGAAAAAACGTTTCCCACGTGCTCTGGTGGTTGGAGACAATCACGCACGGTGTCTCGGGAATATTTTCCTGGCCGGTGACGTTGACTTTGATGTTGAGGAAAACGCGGGTCAGCCACAAGGCGCAGCGGCACCAGTACACATTGATGAAGCGATAACGAAGACGGAACGGCAGGAAAGGTGCAATAAAGAAACTCAGCGAACACCACAGCAGGGCGGTAGTGCCCAGCAGCAGGTAAAAGAAGAAAATCCTGATGGCCTGCACAATCGACATAGCTGCTTTTACCGTTACGGGGAAATTGCCCGAATTGAGCGAGCCGTTGAATAGCCGTTAGCCGTTCAACGGGGCGCTGTTGTGAATAAGTTCTGCGGCAACCGCCGCCAGATCGTCAAAAACCAACGTGCCTGCGGGTAATGCACCGCTTCGCGTCTTCTGACCTTTACCGGTCATGACCAGAACAGGTTGTGAGTCGACGGCCACCGCCGCCCCCAGGTCACCCTTGCTGTCGCCCACAAACCACACGCCGCGTAAATCGACGGCGTAATGGCGGGCAATGACCTTCAGCATTCCCGGTTTTGGCTTCCGGCAGTCGCAGTTGGCGTCCGGGCCGTGGGGGCAATAAACGACCAGTCCGACCTCGCCACCCTCCTCCGCCACGAGTTCACGCAGGCGTGCGTGCATGGCATCGAGCGTTGCGAGATCGTAGTAACCGCGAGCGATGCCGGACTGGTTGGTAGCCACTGCCACCGTCCAGCCGGCTTTGCTCAGTTGCGCAATGGCCTCGATTGAGCCAGGGATCGGAACCCATTCCTCCACCGACTTGATGTAGGCGTCGGAGTCCTGATTGATCACCCCGTCCCGATCGAGAATCAGCAACTTCATTGGCATCCGCTCCGCTGTCAGCCCAACAACGAGATGTCGGCAACGCCGAGGAACAGATTGCGCAGACGGGCAAGCAAGGCGTACCGGTTGGCTCGCACGCTGGCGTCTTCCGCATTGACCATCACGGCCTCGAAAAACGCATCCACAGGCTCGCGAAGTGCCGCAAGACGGGTCAGCGCTTCGTTGTACTGACGGCTCGCGGACATCGGCGCTACGGCCTGATCTGCTTGCTGAATCGCCGAGTACAGCGAGAACTCGTTGGCGTTATCGAAGTACTTCGGTTCGACGGTCTGGGCGATGTTCCCGTCCGCTTTGCTCAGCAGATTAGAAACGCGCTTGTTCACGGCGGCCAGTGCTGCCGCTTCAGGCAATTTGCGGAAGGCTTGAACAGCCTGAACACGTTGATCGAAGTCCAGCGCCGAAGCAGGCTGCAAGGCACGCACCGACAGGTAAACCGAAACGTCTACGCCTTCGTCTTCATAACGCGCGCGCAGACGGTCGAAGATGAACTCCAAAACCTGCTCCGGCAGACCGGCCGGTTTGATCTTCACACCGAACTGAGCGACGGCGAACTGCACGGTTTTGACCAAATCCAGATCCAGCTTCTTCTCGATCAGAATACGCAGGATCCCGAGCGCGGCCCGACGCAAGGCGTACGGGTCTTTGCTGCCGGTCGGCAGCATGCCGATGCCGAAGATGCCCACGAGTGTGTCGAGCTTGTCGGCGATGGCCACAGCGGCGCCGGTCAACGTGCCTGGCAATTCAGCGCCAGCGCCGCGCGGCATGTACTGTTCGTTCAACGCCAGTGCGACGTCTTCGGGTTCGCCGTCGGCCAAGGCGTAGTAGTAGCCTGCAACGCCCTGCATTTCGGGGAACTCGCCAACCATTTCGGTCGCCAGATCGCACTTGGACAGCAAGCCTGCACGTGCGGCGCGCTGGGCATCGCCGCCAATGCGTGGCGCGATGAACGCAGCGAGCTTGGAAACGCGCTCGGCCTTATCGAAGACCGTGCCCAGTTGCGCCTGGAACACCACGTTCTGCAGACGCTGGTTGAATGTTTCCAGCTTCTGCTTCTTGTCCTGCTTGAAGAAGAACTCGGCGTCGGTCAGACGCGGGCGAACTACTTTCTCGTTGCCGTGGACGATCTGTGAAGGGTCCTTGCTGTCGATGTTCGCCACAGTAATGAAACGCGGCAGCAGCTTGCCTTCGGCATCCAGCAGGCAGAAGTACTTCTGGTTGTCCTGCATCGTGGTGATGAGGGCTTCCTGCGGCACTTCAAGGAAACGCTCCTCGAACGAGCACACCAGCGGCACGGGCCACTCGACCAGCGCAGTCACTTCATCGAGCAATGCCGGCGGCACGATGGCGGTACCTTCGTGTTGCGTGGCGAGTTCTTCGACGCGCTTGCTGATCAACTGACGACGCTCGTTGAAATCCGCAAGCACGTAGGCCGCGCGCAAATCGCTGGCGTAGTTGGCCGGCGAGGTAATGCGCACGCTGTCCGGATGATGGAAGCGATGGCCACGGGATTCACGACCGGACGTCTGGGCGAGGATGGTGCAGTCGACGACTTGATCACCAAACAGCATGACCAGCCATTGGGTCGGACGTACGAATTCTTCCTTGCGCGCGCCCCAGCGCATGCGCTTCGGGATCGGCAGGTCGTTGAGGGAATCTTCGATGATGGTCGGCAGCAGACTCAACGTTGGCTTGCCAGGAATGCTCTGGCTGTAGCGCAGTTTCGGGCCGCTCTGGTCGATTTCGCTCAGGTCCACGCCGCACTTCTTGGCGAAGCCCAAGGCAGCCTGGGTCGGATTGCCATCGGCATCGAACGCGGCCTGGCGTGGCGGGCCGTCCAGATTGACGCTGCGATCCGGCTGCTCGGTGGCGAGTTGACTGATCACCACGGCCAGACGACGCGGCGCGGCATAGACCTGCTTGGCGCTGTAAGTCAGACCGGCAGCCTGCAGACCTTTTTCGATACCGGCCATGAACGCATCGGCCAGGGTATTCAATGCTTTGGGTGGCAGTTCTTCAGTGCCCAGTTCAACCAGAAAATCTTGAGCACTCATTGCGCAGCCTCCAGCTTGGCCAACACTTCATCGCGAATATCGGGCGCGGCCATCGGGAAGCCGAGCTTGGCCCGGGCCATCAGGTACGCCTGGGCCACGGAGCGAGCCAGGGTGCGGACGCGCAGAATGTACTGCTGACGCGCCGTCACGGAAATCGCGCGACGGGCATCCAGCAAGTTAAAGGTGTGAGAGGCCTTGAGGACCATTTCGTAGCTCGGCAGTGGCAGCTCGACCTCGATCAGGCGCACGGCTTCGCTTTCATAGAAATCGAACAGCTCGAACAGCTTGTCGACGTTGGCGTGCTCGAAGTTATAGGTCGATTGCTCCACTTCGTTCTGATGGAACACATCGCCGTAGGTGACTTTGCCGAACGGGCCGTCAGTCCAGACCAGGTCGTAGACCGACTCGACGCCTTGCAGGTACATCGCCAGACGTTCGAGGCCGTAGGTGATTTCGCCGGTGACCGGGTAGCACTCGATACCGCCGACCTGTTGGAAATAGGTGAATTGCGACACTTCCATGCCGTTCAGCCAGATCTCCCAACCCAGGCCCCAGGCGCCGAGGGTTGGGGATTCCCAGTTGTCTTCGACAAAGCGAACGTCGTGCACGAGTGGGTCAAGACCCACGTGCTTCAGCGAGCCAAGGTACAGCTCCTGGAAATTGTCCGGGTTGGGCTTAAGAACGACCTGGAATTGATAGTAGTGCTGCAGGCGATTCGGGTTCTCGCCATAACGGCCATCGGTAGGACGACGGCTCGGTTGTACGTAGGCGGCGTTCCAGGTTTCCGGGCCGATGGCGCGCAGAAACGTAGCGGTGTGGAAAGTGCCGGCGCCCACTTCCATATCGTAGGGCTGAAGTACCACACAACCTTGCTCAGCCCAGTATTGCTGGAGGGCGAGGATCAAGTCTTGGAAGGTACGCACGGCTGGCGTAGGCTGGCTCACGAAATTCACCTGTACTGGGGGGCTGCGATTTAAAGAGCGGGAGTATACCCGATTCGGCCGCGCCTCCACCCTTGGGAGCCCTATGCCACGCTGCTTTTGGTGCAACGAAGATCCGCTTTACATGGACTACCACGATCAAGAGTGGGGTGTGCCGTTGCGCGATGCGCAGATGCTGTTCGAGTTCCTGTTGCTCGAAGGGTTCCAGGCTGGACTGTCGTGGATCACCATCCTGAAAAAGCGTGAGCGCTACCGTGAAGTGATGTTCGGCTTCGACGTCCAGCGCGTCGCGGCGATGACCGATGCTGAAATCGAAGCGCTGATGCAGGAGCCCGGCATTGTGCGCAACCGCCTCAAACTCAACGCTGCGCGCAAGAATGCCCTGGCCTGGTTGCGGCTGGAGGATCCGGCCGCGTTTGTCTGGTCCTTCGTGGGCGGGGAGCCTAAGGTCAATCACTTCAAGGACCGCAGCGAAGTCCCGGCCATTACCCCCGAGGCCGAAGCGATGAGCAAAGCGCTGAAGAAAGCCGGCTTCACCTTCGTCGGCCCGACTATCTGTTACGCCTACATGCAGGCCACCGGTATGGTGATGGACCATACGGTTGATTGCGATCGATACGCCGAGCTGGCGGGTGATGTGGATAATCGGCTCCCATGAATGGTTACAATGGCCGCCTCATGTATTCGGGAGTGATCTGTGGATAAGTTCAAAGGCGCCTTGATGGTGGGGGCACTGCGCCTGTTTGCCCTGTTGCCGTGGCGCGCAGTGCAATGGGTCGGCACCTGCATTGGCTGGCTAATGTGGAAGTTGCCTAACCGGTCTCGCGACGTCGCGCGGATCAACCTGTCCAAGTGCTTCCCCGAACTGAGCCCTGAAGAACTCGAAGCGCTGGTCGGCCGCAGCCTGATGGACATCGGCAAGACCCTCACCGAAAGCGCCTGCGCGTGGATCTGGCCGGCGCAGAAGTCGATCAATCTGGTTCGCGAAGTCGAAGGGCTGCAGGTGTTGAAAGATGCCCTTGCGTCGGGCAAGGGCGTAGTCGGAATCACCAGCCATCTCGGCAACTGGGAAGTGCTCAACCACTTCTATTGCAGCCAGTGCAAACCGATCATTTTCTACCGGCCACCCAAGCTCAAGGCCGTAGACGACCTGCTGCGCAAGCAGCGCGTGCAGTTGGGCAACCGCGTCGCAGCGTCCACCAAGGAAGGCATTCTCAGCGTCATCAAGGAAGTGCGCAAAGGCGGCTCGGTCGGTATTCCGGCGGATCCGGAACCTGCCGAGTCAGCAGGTATATTTGTACCGTTCTGCGGGACAATGGCGCTGACCAGCAAGTTCGTGCCGAACATGCTGGCGGGCGGCAAAGCTGTTGGCGTATTTCTACACGCGATGCGTCTGGAGGATGGTTCTGGCTACAAGGTCGTACTTGAAGCGGCGCCGGACGACATGTACAGCACCGACACCGCGACGTCGGCAGCTGCCATGAGCAAGGTGGTTGAAAAATACGTGCGGGCCTATCCAAGCCAGTATATGTGGACCATGAAGCGCTTCAAGAAACGCCCCGAGGGTGAGAAGCGCTGGTATTAAGCTCAGGTACTCACTTCAAGACCTGATAGGAACTTGTGGGGGCGAACCTGTTCGCGAATGGCGTATTCAGTACGCCATATCCAGCGGCGGATCCGCCGGCCTATCAGTGAGCAAGCTCACTCCCACATTGTCCTGATCATCGACTCTGACTCAGGCTTTCAGAAAAAGCTCAGGCCCACCTGAAACAGTCGTTCCACGTCGCGAATGTACTTTTTATCCACAAGGAACATGACCACGTGATCGCCCGATTCGATCACGGTGCTGTCATGGGCGATGATTACCTGATCGGCGCGGGTGATGGCGCCGATGGTCGTGCCGGGCGGCAGGTTGATGTGCATGATGGCTTTGCCAATCACCTTGCTGGATTTGGCATCGCCATGGGCGACGATCTCGATGGCTTCTGCCGCGCCCCGACGCAACGAATGCACACTGACGATATCGCCGCGCCGCACGTGTGCCAGCAACGTGCCAATGGTGGCGAGCTGAGGGCTGACCGCGACATCAATCTCCCCACCTTGCACCAGATCGACATAGGCCGGGTTGTTGATGATCGTCATCACCTTCTTGGCACCGAGACGTTTGGCCAGCAACGACGACATGATGTTCGCCTCGTCGTCGTTGGTCAGCGCCAGAAACAGGTCGGCATTGTCGATGTTCTCTTCAACGAGCAGGTCACGATCGGAAGAGCTGCCTTGCAGGATCACCGTGTTGTTCAGCGTGTCTGACAGGTGACGGCATCGGGCCGGGTTCATCTCGATGATCTTGACCTGATAGCGGTTCTCGATAGCTTCCGCCAGCCGCTCGCCGATCTGGCCACCCCCGGCAATCACGATGCGCTTGTAGCTCTCATCCAGGCGACGCATCTCGCCCATGACGGCGCGAATATCCGGCTTGGCAGCGATGAAAAAGACCTCGTCGTCAGCCTCGATAACCGTATCGCCTTGGGGAATGATCGGACGGTCTCGACGAAAAATGGCCGCAACTCGCGTGTCGACATTCGGCATGTGCGTGCGCAGTTGACGCAGTTGCTGACCCACCAGAGGCCCGCCGTAGTACGCCTTGACCGCCACCATCTGCACTTTGCCGCCGGCGAAGTCGATGACTTGCAGCGCGCTGGGGTATTCGATGAGCCGCTTGATGTAATGGGTGACCACTTGCTCAGGGCTGATCAGCACGTCGACAGGAATGGCGCCGTTGGCGAACAGGCCTGAGCGGGTCAGGTAAGCCGACTCGCGAACGC
Source organism: Pseudomonas sp. 1L-C-7-B-C1 (assembly GCF_057291635.1). Classification (NCBI taxonomy): domain Bacteria; kingdom Pseudomonadati; phylum Pseudomonadota; class Gammaproteobacteria; order Pseudomonadales; family Pseudomonadaceae; genus Pseudomonas; species Pseudomonas sp. 1L-C-7-B-C1. The sequence continues at coordinate 176,832 of NZ_JBXAWH010000010.1, forward strand.
GGGCAATCTTGGTCGGCGTCTGGAACAGCGTGTACGCGACCTGGCAGGCGACCATGTTGGTTTCGTCGCTGCTGGTCACGGCCACCAGCATGTCGGCGTCGTCGGCGCCGGCCTGACGCAACACGGTCGGAAACGAACCGCGGCCGTGAACGGTGCGGATATCAAGGCGATCACCCAATGCCCGCAGACGATCCTGATCGGTGTCCACAACAGTGATGTCATTGGCTTCGCTGGCCAGATGCTCGGCCAGCGTACCGCCGACCTGTCCTGCGCCGAGAATGATGATCTTCAATCAGTCTCTCCTTGAATGATGATGCCGTCACACCGGGTATTGGTTCTCACGCCGCTGCGATCTTGATCAGTTTGGCGTAGTAAAACCCGTCATGCCCGCCTTCCTGCGCCAGCAACTGACGGCCGTGGGGCTGCTTCAAGCCAGGAGGCGGATTGCCTTGCTGACCGGCAATGTCCAGCTCCCGAGCACCCGACGTACGCGCCAGGAATGCGTCAATGACTTCCGTGTTTTCAGCCGGCAGGGTCGAGCACGTGGCATACAGCAAAATCCCGCCCACCTGCAGCGTCGGCCACAGTGCGTCGAGCAATTCGCCCTGCAGCGCGGCGAGGGCGGGAATGTCATCCGCCTGACGGGTCAGCTTGATGTCGGGGTGGCGGCGGATCACGCCAGTCGCCGAGCAAGGCGCGTCGAGCAGGATTCGCTGGAACGGTTTGCCGTCCCACCACTGATCGGTGGCGCGGGCATCGGCGGCGATGAGCTCGGCACTCAGGCCCAGGCGATCGAGGTTCTCTTTGACCCGCACCATGCGCTTGGCTTCAAGATCCACTGCGACCACGCCCGCCAGGCCCGGTTGTACTTCCAGCAGATGGCAGGTTTTGCCACCCGGTGCGCAACAGGCGTCCAGCACACGTTGACCCGGCGCCAGCTCCAGCAAGTCGGCGGCCAGTTGCGCGGCCTCATCCTGAACGCTGATCCAGCCCTCAGCGAAACCCGGTAGCGAACGAACATCGCCCGGTTCGGTCAGCACAATTCCATCCTGGCTGAACGTGCAAGGCGTCGCGGCGATGCCTGCGTCCAGCAACAGCTGAAGGTACTGCTCGCGGGTTTTGTGCCGGCGGTTGACCCGCAAAATCATCGGCGGGTGGGCATTGTTTGCTGCACAAATCGCTTCCCAATGCTCGGGCCATGCAGCTTTCAGCGCTTTTTGCAGCCAGCGTGGATGAGCCGTGCGCACCACTGGATCGTGTTCCAGCTCCGTCAGCAATGCCTCGCCCTCCCGTTGGGCGCGACGCAGCACAGCATTGAGCAACGCTTTCGCCCACGGTTTTTTTAGCTTCTCGGCACAGCCTACGGTTTCGCTGATAGCAGCATGGGCGGGGATGCGCGAATAGAGCAGCTGATACAGACCCACCAGCAATAAAGCCTGCACGTCGTTATCAGCGGTTTTGAAGGGTTTCTGCAGCAGCTTGGCCGCAAGCGCAGACAGCCTCGGCTCCCAGCGCGCGGTGCCAAATGCCAGGTCCTGGGTCAGCCCGCGGTCGCGGTCTTCAACCTTGTCCAGTTGTGTAGGCAAAGAGCTGTTCAGCGATGCCTTGCCGCCCAACACGGCAGCCAGGGCCTTGGCGGCGGCCAGACGCGGGTTCATTGCGCATCCACCGCTTGACCGAGGACGGTGCCGACGGCGAACTTCTCGCGGCGGCTATTGAACAGGTCAGCGAAGCCCAGCGGTTTGCCGCCTGGTAGTTGCAGACGGGTCAGACGCAGTGCGCCACTCCCGCACGCGACCAGCAGGCCGTCTTTGCTCGCGTCGATGATGCTGCCGGGCGTGCCCTCCCCGTCGGCGACCTGCGCGGCCAGCACCTTCAGCGCTTCGCCGTTGAGCGTGGTGTGGCAAATCGGCCATGGGTTAAAGGCGCGTACCAGTCGCTCCAGCTCGACGGCGGGACGGGTCCAGTCGATGCGTGCTTCGTCTTTGTTCAGTTTGTGCGCATAGGTGGCGAGGCTGTCATCCTGCACTTCGCCAACCAGCGTGCCTTCCGCCAATCCGGCGATGGCTCGAATCACCGCGGGTGGACCGAGCTCGGCAAGACGGTCGTGCAGCGTGCCGCCGGTGTCGTCGGCCGTTATCGGCGTCGTCACCTTGAGCAACATCGGGCCGGTGTCCAGGCCCGCTTCCATACGCATGACCGTCACGCCGCTCTCGGCATCGCCGGCCTGCACCGCGCGCTGAATCGGCGCAGCACCGCGCCAGCGTGGCAGCAACGAGGCGTGACTGTTGATGCAGCCCAGACGCGGAATGTCCAGCACGGTCTGCGGCAGAATCAGGCCGTAAGCGACCACGACCAGCAGATCCGGCTGCAACGTGGCCAGCTCGGCCTGGGCTTCGGGTGCGCGCAAGGTAGGCGGCTGCATGACAGGAATGTTGTGCTGGAGGGCAAGCTGCTTGACCGGGCTCGGCATCAGCTTCTGACCACGACCGGCCGGGCGGTCTGGCTGGGTGTACACCGCAATGACGTCGTGGGGACTGTCGAGCAGGGCTTTCAAATGCTCGGCGGCGAATTCCGGGGTGCCGGCAAACACGATGCGCAGTGGCTCAGTCATGGGCTTCTCTTGAAGTAAGACTGTAGAAACGCGCTTGCCCGCGATCGCGTGGTGTCAGCCAAGATATGCGGCAGAGGACAGGTCGCTATCGCGGGCAATCGCGCTCCTACGGTAGAAAGGAGGATGGCGGGATCAGGCGTTTTGCTTGTGGAGTTTTTCCAGCTTCTTCTTGATCCGGTCGCGCTTGAGATTGGACAGGTAATCAACGAACAGCTTGCCGTTCAAGTGATCGCATTCGTGCTGGATGCACACCGCGAGCAGGCCCTCGGCGATGAATTCGTAAGGCTGACCGTCACGGTCCAGTGCCTTGATCTTGACCCGCTGCGGGCGATCCACGTTTTCGTAGAAACCTGGAACGGAAAGGCATCCCTCCTGGTACTGATCCATCTCGTCGGTGAGCGGCTCGATTTCCGGGTTGATGAACACCCGCGGCTCGCTGCGATCTTCGGAGAGGTCCATCACCACCACGCGCTTGTGTACGTTAACCTGCGTCGCGGCGAGACCGATGCCAGGCGCTTCGTACATGGTTTCAAACATGTCGTCGACCAACTGGCGAATGCCGTCGTCCACTTCAGCCACTGGCTTGGCGATGGTGCGCAGGCGCGAATCGGGAAATTCGAGGATGTTTAGAATGGCCATATACGTAAGGGATGCACTGTAGGGTAAAGTCAAAATCGGCTGCTAGGCTTGGGACGTCACAAGCTGCAGCCCTAGTAAAACCGGAAGTCTCGCAAGACTCAGCGTTCCACGCGAAGCCAACATGATAAAGGGATTCACCGCATGAGGAAATCACTACTCGCCCTGCTGCTGTTGGCCGCGACAGGCCTTGTCCAGGCGCAAGTACAGCTCAGGGATGGCCATCCGCAGAGTTACACCGTTGTCGCCGGTGACACACTTTGGGACATTTCCGGGAAATTTCTCAACCAGCCCTGGAAGTGGCCGGAGCTCTGGCGCGCCAATCCACAGGTTCACGACCCTGATCTGATCTACCCCGGCGATACGCTCAACCTGATTTACGTCGATGGTCAGCCACGCATCGTGGTCAATCGCGGCGCGTCCCGGGGCACTATCAAACTGTCCCCGCGTGTGCGCAGTACGCCGATTGCAGAGGCGATTCCCACGATACCGTTGGGCGCAATCAATGCGTTTCTGCTGAACAACCGAATCATTGATAACGCGAGCCAGTTTGAAGCCGCGCCTCATGTCGTGGCCGGCCCCGGCGAGCGGGTGCTCAGTGGCGCGGGTGATCGCATCTATGCGCGCGGGCAGTTCGAACCGAGCCATGTGTCCTACGGCATCTATCGCAAGGGCAAGACCTACGTCGACCCAGTGAGCGGCGTGGTGTTGGGTATCAATGCCGATGACATCGGCAGCGGCCAAATCATTGCCAGCGAAGGTGACGTGGCGACGCTGCAACTGCAGCGCTCGACGCAGGAAGTACGCCTCGGCGATCGTCTCTTCGTCAGCGAAGAACGCGGAATCAATTCCACCTTTGTCCCCAGTGAGCCCCAACAACCGATCAACGGCAACATCATCGACGTGCCGCGCGGCGTGACGCAGATCGGCGAGTTTGACGTGGTCACTATCGATCGCGGCCGGCTTGACGGCTTGGCCGAAGGCAACGTATTGGCGATCTACAAGACTGGCGAGACGGTCCGCGACCGGGTCAATGGCGATCAAGTCAAAATTCCAGACGAGCGCTCTGGGCTACTGATGGTCTTCCGCACCTACGAGCGATTGAGCTACGGCATGGTGCTGCACGCAACCCGATCTCTGGCAGTGCAGGACAAAGTCCGCAATCCGTAATGCTATGTATCAGCTGTAAATCACTTTTCTCCACCGGCATGCTTCACTTATCAAATTGTTGTTAACAGACTTATCCACAGCTTGGTCCACCGATTAAGGTGGGTCGCGGATCAAGGAAGATCACATGCCGTTGTTCGAAAAGGCCGGTCAGTCGCCGGCTGAGCTGGAAGCCCGTTTGCGTTTGCATCGGCTGCCGGAAGTCGGTCCAAAACGTTTCCACACCCTCATCGATGCATTTGGCAGCGCCTCTGCCGCATTGAGTGCACCGGCTTCAGCGTGGCGATCTCTACGGCTGCCGGCGGCCAGTGCCGAGGCCCGTCGCAGTGCCGAAGTGCGCGACGGAGCCAGTGCTGCACTGGCCTGGTTAGAGCGTCCGGGCCAGCATTTGCTGATGTGGGACGACCCTGACTATCCTGCGCTGTTGGCAGAAATCCCGGATCCACCGCCCCTGCTCTTTATCGCCGGAAACCGCGCTTTGCTTGATCGCCCGCAGCTCGGGATGGTGGGCAGTCGACGTGCTTCCAAGCCCGGGCTCGACACCGCTGCAGCGTTCGCGAGAAGCCTGGCCGGTGCTGGTTTTGTGATCACCAGCGGGTTGGCGCTGGGTATCGACGGCGCCGCGCATCAAGGTGCGCTGGATGTAAAAGGCGGGACAATCGGCGTGCTTGGCACAGGCATCGAAAAACTTTATCCACAGCGGCATCGCCAACTTGCAGCGCGCATGATTGCCGATGGCGGCGCGGTGATTTCCGAGCTGCCACTGGACGCAGGTCCCCACGCGAGCAACTTTCCCCGGCGCAATCGAATTATCAGCGGTTTATCCTTGGGCGTGCTGGTGGTCGAGGCGAGTGTCGCCAGCGGATCGCTGATCACGGCACGTCTTGCCGCCGAGCAGGGCCGTGAGGTCTACGCGATCCCCGGCTCGATCCATCATCCGGGGGCCAGGGGTTGTCACCAGTTGATCCGTGAAGGGGCGGTGCTAGTGGAAACCATCGACCACATTCTTGAAGCGCTGCAGGGTTGGAAAAACATTGCGCCGAGCCATGACGTCGTTGTTAAGCCGTCGACGCCGCTCCATCCGCTGCTCGCCCTCTTGCACGCAGCGCCGCAAACCGGCGAGGCGCTGGCCCACAACAGCGGTTGGCCTTTGCCAAAAGTCCTGGCAGCGCTGACCGAGCTGGAACTCGACAGCAGCGTGGCCTGTGAAGCCGGGCGATGGTTTGCCCGGGCACGCTGAGGTTAAACTGCCCGCCTGCGTAATTTGGGAGAACGGACGATGGTCAGCAGTTGGCGAGTGCAGCAAGCCGCACGAGAAATTCGGGCCGGGGCGGTGATTGCCTATCCAACCGAAGCAGTGTGGGGGTTGGGATGTGACCCTTGGGATGTGGAGGCGGTGTATCGCCTGCTGGCAATCAAGGCACGGCCTGTTGATAAGGGCTTGATCCTGATCGCAGACAACATCCGTCAGTTCGATTTCCTCTTCGAGGACTTCCCTGAGCTGTGGATTGATCGCATGGCCAGCACCTGGCCGGGACCGAATACCTGGCTGGTGCCCCATCAAGGCCTGTTGCCGGACTGGATCACCGGAAAGCATGACACCGTCGCCCTCCGGGTCAGCGATCACCCTATCGTTCGCGAGTTGTGCGCCCTGACAGGCCCCTTGGTGTCGACTTCCGCCAACCCGACCGGCCGCCCCGCTGCCCGCTCACGACTGCGCGTTGAGCAGTATTTTCACGAACAGCTGGACCTGGTCCTGGGTGGCACTCTTGGCGGGCGTCGCAACCCAAGTGTGATCCGGGATCTGGTCACCGCTGAGGTGGTAAGGGCGGGGTAATGCCCTTCCACCGTCTCGCAGGGTGAGATCAAGGCACCAGAATGATCGACCCAACCGTTCTGCGGCCGGACAGTTCGGTATGGGCTTTCGCGGCATCCTTGAGGGCAAACTTCTGGATGTCGTCGACTTTCACCTTGCCGCTGGCGACCATTTCAAATACTTCATCCGCCATCGCCTGCAAGGCTTCCGGCGTGTTCGCATAGGAGCCCAATGTCGGGCGGGTAACGTAGAGCGAGCCTTTCTGGGCGAGTACCCCCAGGTTCACCCCGGTCACCGCGCCGGATGCATTGCCGAAACTGACCAGCAGGCCTCGCAATTCCAGGCAATTAAGGGACGTTTCCCACGTGTCTTTGCCTACACCGTCGTAGACCACCGGCACCTTCTTGCCATCGGTCAATTCCAGTACACGCTGAACGACGTCCTCCTTGCTGTAATCGATCACTTCCCACGCGCCATGCGCTTTGGCGTGCGCAGCCTTTTCTGCCGAGCTGACCGTGCCGATGAGCTTGACGCCCAAGGCGTTGGCCCACTGGCAGGCGATGGAACCCACGCCGCCGGCAGCGGCATGGAACAAAATGGTTTCTTCAGGGCGGATCTCGTAGGTCTGGCGAAACAGGTACTGCACGGTCAGGCCCTTGAGCATAACGGCGGCGCCCTGCTCGAAGCTGATGCCGTCAGGCAGTTTGGCAATGTTCGCGGCCGGCGTCAGGTGAATGTCCCCGTATGCACCCAACGGGCCTGTGCCGTACACCACCCGGTCGCCGACTTTGACGTGGGTGACTTCGCTGCCGACCGCTTCAACCAGCCCCGCGCCTTCGTTGCCCAACCCCGACGGAAATGAAGGCGCCGGGTAAAGGCCGCTGCGAAAGTAGGTTTCGATGAAATTAACGCCAATCGCCTTGTTGCGCACGAGCACGTCTTTCGGACCCGGTGCCGGGGGTTCGAAGTCTACGTACTCGAGCACCTCGGGACCGCCATAAGCCTTGAACTGGATACGTTTTGCCATTTGCTTTCTCCGTCATGGGTCGGAACTGCAGGGGATGACTGTTGATGCGAAAGGGCTCTATCGGACTCCTTCGTCGGCGCTTCGTCAACTGCGGCATCCGCCAGGCCGGTGATATGCTACGGACCGAATTTCGCCGACGGGATTTGCGCAGCGAGGCGTGCTATCAACGCCAAGACTCGCTGAATCCCGCTCCCGACGCACGTTTCAGTTTATGCAGGTACTGCCCATGTCCTTTCGCACCGATGCCGTCAAAGCCTACTTGCTCGATCTTCAGGACCGCATTTGCGCCGCGCTGGAAACCGAAGATGGCAGCGCCCGTTTCGTCGAAGACGCCTGGGAACGGCCTGCAGGCGGTGGCGGACGAACCCGAGTGATCGAGAACGGCCACATCCTCGAAAAGGGCGGGGTCAATTTTTCCCACGTCTTCGGCGCTGGCCTTCCCCCCTCGGCCAGCGCCCATCGACCGGAGCTGGCAGGACGAGGTTTCGAAGCCCTCGGTGTGTCGCTCGTGATGCACCCGCATAACCCACACGTGCCGACTGCCCACGCCAATGTGCGGTTTTTCATCGCAGAGAAAGAGGGTGAAGAGCCGGTATGGTGGTTTGGCGGCGGCTTTGACCTGACCCCTTATTACGGCGTCGAGGAAGACTGCATTCATTGGCACCGCGTTGCCGAACAGGCCTGCGCGCCGTTCGGTGCCGACGTCTATCCCCGCTACAAGGCGTGGTGCGATCGCTACTTCCATATCAAGCACCGTAATGAGCCACGCGGCGTCGGCGGACTGTTTTTCGACGACCTCAACGAGTGGGATTTCGACACCAGCTTCGCGTTCATTCGCGCGATCGGCGATGCGTTCGTGGAGGCGTATCTGCCCATCGTTCAGCGCCGCAAAGACACCCCGTACACGCCGCAGCAGCGCGAATTTCAGGAATTTCGCCGTGGGCGTTACGTTGAATTCAATCTGGTGTACGACCGCGGCACCCTGTTCGGCCTGCAATCGGGTGGCCGCACTGAATCGATCCTCATGTCGCTGCCGCCGCAAGTGCGCTGGGGCTATGACTGGAAAGCCGAGCCAGGCAGTGAAGAAGCACGCCTCACCGATTATTTTCTGCAGGATCGCGACTGGCTGGCTGAGGCGACACAGTGATGACCGACCAGTATGTTGTCTTCGGCAACCCTATCGCCCACAGCAAATCGCCGCTGATCCATCGCCTGTTCGCCGAGCAGACCGGTCAGGCCCTCGACTATCAGACCTCGCTCGCGCCGCTGGACGGCTTCACCGCGTTTGCCAAAGCGTTTTTCGAAACCGGCCGTGGCGCCAACGTCACCGTGCCCTTCAAGGAAGAAGCGTACCGGATGGCCGATCAGCTGACCGAGCGCGGCCGTCGTGCCGGAGCGGTCAATACCTTGGCCCTTCAAGCGGACGGGAGCCTGCTGGGTGATAACACTGACGGAGCCGGTCTGGTTCGAGACCTGAAGGTGAATCATGGCATCACGCTCAAGGACAAACGCATCCTTGTGCTCGGAGCTGGTGGCGCAGTGCGTGGCGCGCTGGAACCCTTGCTGGCGGAAGATCCCTACGTGCTGGTGGTTGCCAATCGCACGGTAGAAAAGGCTGAACAGCTGGCCCAGGAGTTCGCCGACATCGGCCCGGTGCTGCCCGCAGGCTATGACTGGCTAGAAGAGCCGGTGGACATCATCATCAACGCCACGTCGGCGAGCCTGTCGGGCGAAGTCCCGCCCATTGCGCCCAGCCTGATTCAGCCTGGCGCGACCTTTTGCTACGACATGATGTACGCCAAAGAGCCGACTGCATTCTGCCGCTGGGCCACGGAGCACAGCGCCGGACAGGCAGTGGATGGTTTGGGGATGTTGGTCGAGCAGGCCGCCGAGGCGTTTTACCTGTGGCGCGGCGTGCGACCGGAGTCAGCGCCGGTGCTGGCGGAGCTGCGGCGGTTGATGGTGCAGAACGGATAACGCGTGGGCTCATCAAGGCTCACACACTGCAGTTCTGGCTGTTTACGCAAAAATTGTGGGAGCGAGCTTGCTCAGGAAGACGCCATCTCAGCCGCTGAAAATCTAGCGAACATGCAGACCTCTTCGCGAGCAAGCTCACTCCTACGGACTGATATTGGCCCTGTAGGAGTGAGCTTGCTCGCGATGCTTCTCGTCGGCGCTTACAACTTGGCCTTCACCGCCGGCAGCGCATCTTTGTCGTCAATGGTTTTCACGCCGCTCAGCCATTTATCCAGCACCGCCGGGTTGGCTTTCAGCCACGCTTTCACCGCCTCGGTATTGCTGACCTTTTTGTCCACAACGGTCTGCATGATCGAGTTTTCCATGTCCTGGGTGAATACCAGGTTGGAAAGCAGCTTGGCCACGTTCGGGCAGGCGTCGGCGTAACCTTTGCGGGTCACGGTGTAGACGCTGCCGGTATCACCGAAGTATTTCTCGCCGCCTTTCAGGTAGTGCATGCCTTTGATCTGCACGTTCATCGGGTGTGGCGTCCAGCCGAGGAACACCACGAATTCCTTCTTCTTCACGTTGCGCTGGACTTCGGCCAGCATCGCCTGCTCGCTGGACTCAACCAACTTCCAGTCACCCAGCTCGAACTCGTTCTTCTTGATGATTTCCTGAATCGACGCGTTGGCCGGAGCGCCCGAGCCGATGCCGTAGATCTTCTTGTGGAACTTGTCGGCAAATTTGTTCAGGTCGGCGAAGTCGTGAACGCCCGCGTCATAGACGTAATCGGGAACCGCGAGGGTGAACTCGGTGCCTTCCAGGTTCTTCGCGTATTGCGTCACGTCACCTGTGGCGATGAATTTGTCGTAGAAGCCCTGCTGCGCCGGCATCCAGTTGCCCAGAAAGACGTCGAGTTGCCCGTCCTTCAGGCCGCCATAGGCGATCGGCACCGCCAGGGTGTCGATCTTGGTTTTGTAGCCCATGCCGTCGAGCAAAAAGCCTGCAGTGGCGTTGGTCGCGGCGATATCGCTCCAGCCTGGATCGGCCATCCGCACGGTGCTGCAGCTGGCGTCGGCGGCATAGGCCACGACGCTGCTCAAGCTCAAGACCCCAACCGCCAGCGTGGTGAACAGCTTATTCATGGTGTGCCCCTTTTTTGGTTTTCTAGGTGTTGGCAGGGTTCAAGGTTGCGGATAACGGGCCTTGCGCTCCAGATCGTCCAGATCAATATGGTTGCGCATGTACTGCTGACTGGCGTCGACCAGCGGCTGGTGATCCCAACTCTTCAGCTTGCCGATGGCCAGCGACTCGGCGACGAAGCGCCGGCGACGCTGGCTGGCGAGCACCTGGTGGTGTATCGCCGGAATGTCCCACTTGGCCTTTGCTTCGGCCAGGAACGCAGCGAACAGGTCGCGATGAGCCTCGGATCGACTCAACTCTTCCTGCTCCTTCGGATCGTTGCGCACGTCATAGAGCAGACATGGGTCCCGTTCCGAATAAATGAATTTGTACGCGCCGCGACGAATCATCATCAGCGGACTGTTGGTGCCCTCGGCCATGTACTCGCCAAACACCTCGTCGTGACCGCCCTCACCCTGCAGATGCGGCAACAGTGAACGGCCATCCAGCGGCAAGCCGGCGTCCAGCTGACCATCAGCCAACGCAACAAACGTCGGCAACAGGTCGGCGGTGGACACTGCGGCCTGTACCCGGCCGGCCTTGAACTGCCCCGGAGCGTACACCAGCAGCGGCACCCTCGCCGACATCTCGAACCAGTGCATTTTGTACCAGAGCCCGCGCTCACCCAGCATGTCGCCATGGTCGCCGGAGAACACAATAATCGTGTCATCGGCCAGGCCGGTTTCCTCCAGGGTTTTCAGCAGTTTGCCGACGTTGTTATCAATGTAGCTGCACGCGCCGAAATAGGCGCGGCGCGCATCGCGAATCTTTTGCTCGGGCAGCGGCTTGTCCCACAGGTCGTAGACCTTCAGGAGGCGCTGGGAATGCGGATCCTGTTCGGACTGGGCCAACGGCGAGTGAGGCATCGGGATGTCGTCGTCGCTGTACAGATTCCAGTAGGACTTGGGAATGGTGTACGGATCGTGGGGATGGGTCATCGACACTGTCAGGCAAAACGGCTGATCGCCGTCTTCGCGGACGTGATCGAACAAATATTGTTGAGCCTTGAACACCACCTCTTCGTCGAAATCGAGCTGATTAGTGCGCACGCAAGGTCCGGCTTGCAGCACCGATGACATGTTGTGATACCACGTCGGGCGCACGTCCGGTTCGTCCCAGTTCACGGCCCAACCGTAGTCGGCCGGATAGATGTCGCTGGTCAGGCGCTCTTCGTAGCCGTGCAATTGATCGGGGCCACAAAAGTGCATCTTGCCGGCCAGCGCCGTGCGATAGCCAAGTCGACGCAGGTAGTGGGCGTAGGTCGGGACATCGGCGGGGAAGTCGGCGGCGTTGTCGTACGCGCCGATTTTGCTCGGCAATTGACCGCTCACCAAGGTAAAACGCGACGGTGCGCACAGCGGACTGTTGCAGTAGGCGGCGTCGAACACCACGCCTTCAGCAGCGAGGCGACTCAAGTGGGGCATCTTGATGGGGGAAGAAGCGTACATCGGCAACATGGGCGCGGCCATCTGATCGGCCATGATGAAAAGAATGTTTTTGCGCTTCATGTATTCGCGGCATCCCATAGTCATTATTTATGCGAAAGTGCTCCGACCGAGGATGGTGCCCATGCCGTCTGCGGTAAAGCCCATATGAGGCAATGCGTAGGATAAGTGCAGCTTATGTTTGGAGCCCTTGGTGCCATGTCACTGGATTTGCTTCGCGGTTTTGAAGCCGCCGCACGGCTGCGCAGTTTTACCGCTGCTGCCATCGAGCTCGGCACCACTCAGCCGGCCATCAGTCAACAAATCAAGCGACTGGAGGAGCAGTTGGCGACGCGGCTGTTTGATCGCATCTATCGCGGCATCGAACTGACGGACGCCGGGTTGATTCTCTTCAATCACGTACAAACCGGGCTTGAGTCGATGGACGCAGGCCTCAGCGCAATCACCGAGCAGCATCAGCATGAGGTGCTGCAAGTGGCGACCGACTTCGCCTTCGCCGCCTATTGGCTGATGCCGCGGCTGCATCGATTCCACAAGGACAACCCCGACATCGACGTCAGCCTGGTCACCAGCGAACGCAGTCACAACATGCTGCGCGCGGATATCGATGTGGCCGTGTTATTCGGTGACGGGCGATTCAAGCAGGGAGAAAGCCACTGGTTGTTCAGCGAGGAAGTGTTCCCGGTGTGCAGCCCGCAATTGCTGAAGGGGCGGGACCTACCCTTGCCCACCGAGGAGCTGAAAGATTTCGCCCTGCTGCACCTTCGCGGCGAAGGCGGCAACAACTGGTTCGACTGGAGTGGCGTGTTCCGCGCCCTGAATATCCCCCAGGCACCCGCCCCGGGTCAGCTGCGATTCGACAACTACACGCTGATGATTCAAGCGGCGATCGGCGGCCAGGGCGTGGCCATCGGCTGGCGCCATCTGGTGGACGATTTGCTGGAGCAGGGTTTGCTGTGCCGCCCGATCGAAGCCAGCGCCGTCTCCGGATACGGTTATTACATCGTCCTGCCGCAACGTAAACGGCGCGTACAGATCGTGCAGCGGTTCGTGGACTGGTTAAGAAGTGAGCAGGCGTTGAGCGGGGATTTGCTGAAGGGCAAGGCGCTGCCGTCGATAGCGGTTTAGGGTCCTTGTGACAAACATTGACGCTGATCTGGCGGCTTTTCGACGGTGCCGCAGATATAGCTGCCGGGACATAAATTGTGGGAGCGAGCTTGCTCGCGAATAAGCCAGTACAACCGCTAAGTTTCTAGCGGCTGGAAGGCCCCTTTCGCGAGCAAGCTCACTCCTACTGGTCGTGATACCGAAGCTGCATTAATTCAACACGCCATCCAGAATTTCATAAACAATCCCGCTGCCAATGGCAATCAACACAACGTCGGGGCCCAGGCGGCGCCATTCGTAGCCATCGTATTGAGGCAGGTATTGCAGCGAGCGTGGGTCCAGTCGACGGCCATAACCGCGTGGCAGCGGGTGGCCTTTGACGATGTGGACGCCAGGAGGCAGCGGCTGACCGCGACCAATGACTTCCCGGTGTTCGCTGATGGTCCGGCGCACATCGCCGAAGTCGGCAGGAGGACGGCCGCCCCGCTGGTTGTTGCCACGGTTGTCGGCACGCGGTTCGTTGCGATGATCGTTGCCGTTGTTATTCCCGTTGCCGTTGCCGCGATCGCCCTGCGGACCGCCTTGCTGGCCATGGTCCTGATGCTGGCCCGGGCCGTTGTCATCGCCGCCGCGTTGATCCGGTGGTGCAGCCTGAACCAGTGCGCTGGCGCTGAGCATCAACACGCCCAACCCGGCGATCAAACGATTCGAGACTTTCATGTGGCGCGCTCCTGAGCAAATTCGGGCAGCAAAAAGGGGTTCAGGACGCGGTCCTGAACCCCTTCGCTGTACGGCTTAGTGTGCGGCCAGAAGCTGAGATTCCTCTGTATCAGAAACTTTACCTTCGGCTACGCGGGCTTTACGCACGCCTTGCGACAACTGCGCGCACAGCCCCAACACGCCGCTCACCGCCTGTTCTGGCGACGGCGCGTTGGCGATCTGGTCAATCAGTGCCGAACCGACGACGACACCGTCGGCGACACGCGCAATAGCTGCCGCTTGTTCAGCTGTGCGAATCCCGAAGCCGACACTGATTGGCAGATCGGTATGGCGGCGCAGGCGTTGCACGGCGTCTTTCACGTGATCGATCGTCGCTGAACCCGCGCCTGTCACGCCCGCTACCGACACGTAGTAGACGAAGCCGGAGCTGCCGTTGAGCACCGTAGGCAAACGAACGTCGTCGGTGGTCGGCGTGGTCAGACGGATGAAGTCCAGGCCAGCATCCTGCGCGGGGTCGCACAACTCGGCGTTGTGCTCCGGCGGCAGGTCCACCACGATCAGCCCGTCGACACCCGACGAATGAGCTTCGGAAATGAAGCGCTCGATGCCGTAGTTGTGGATCGGGTTGTAGTAACCCATCAGCACCAGCGGCGTGACGCTGTCTTCTTCACGAAATTCGCGAACCATCTGCAGCGTCTTCGCCAGGTTTTGCTTGGCGTTAAGCGCGCGAATGTTCGCCAGCTGAATTGCCGGGCCGTCCGCCATCGGGTCAGTGAAGGGCATACCCAGTTCGATCACATCGGCACCTGCCTTCGGCAATCCCTTGAGGATCGCCAACGAGGTGTCGTAGCCCGGGTCGCCTGCCGTGATGAAAGTCACCAGGGCCGCGCGGTTTTGTTCTTTCAGTTCGGCAAAACGCGTTTGCAGGCGGCTCATCAGTGTTTCTCCTGCTGGGACAGATCCAGGTGGTGCATCACGGTTTGCATGTCCTTGTCGCCACGACCGGACAAATTGACCACCATCAGGTGATCCTTCGGCAGCGTTGGCGCGCGTTTGAAAACTTCAGCCAGGGCGTGTGCGGTTTCCAGTGCCGGGATGATGCCTTCGAGGCGGCAGCATTGGTGGAACGCAGCCAGTGCTTCATCGTCGGTGACCGAGGTGTATTCGACGCGACCGATGTCGTGCAACCAGGCATGTTCAGGACCGATGCCTGGATAGTCGAGACCGGCGGAAATCGAGTGGGCGTCGATGATCTGGCCGTCGTTATCCTGCAGCAGGAAGGTGCGGTTGCCGTGGAGTACGCCCGGAACGCCGCCGTTCAGGCTGGCGGCGTGCTTGCCGGTCTCGATGCCGTGACCGGCCGCTTCGACGCCGATGATGCGCACACTTGTGTCGTCGAGGAACGGATGAAACAGGCCCATGGCATTCGAGCCACCGCCGATGCACGCCACCAGACTGTCCGGAAGACGGCCTTCGTGCTCTTGCATCTGCACGCGGGTTTCCTTGCCTATAACAGACTGGAAGTCACGAACCATTGCAGGGTAAGGATGCGGCCCTGCAACGGTGCCGATCAGGTAGAACGTGCTGTCGACGTTGGTGACCCAGTCACGCAGCGCCTCGTTCATGGCGTCTTTCAGCGTGCCGGTGCCCGCGACCACCGGAATGATCGTGGCGCCCAGCAGTTTCATGCGGAACACGTTGGCTTGCTGACGCTCGATGTCAGTGGTGCCCATGTAGATGACGCATTCCAGGCCGAAGCGCGCAGCCACGGTAGCGGTGGCAACGCCGTGCATGCCAGCGCCGGTCTCGGCGATGATGCGCTTTTTACCCATGCGCCGCGCCAGCAGGATCTGGCCGATGCAGTTATTGATCTTGTGCGCGCCTGTATGGTTGAGCTCTTCGCGCTTCAGGTAAATCTTCGCGCCGCCACAGTGTTCGGTCAGACGCTCGGCGAAGTACAGCGGGTTTGGACGACCCACGTAATCGCGCTGGAAGTACTCCAGATCTTTCAGGAACGAAGGATCATTCTTCGCGATTTCGTACTCGCGGTTCAGATCAAGAATCAGCGGCATCAAGGTTTCAGCGACGTAACGACCGCCGAAAGCGCCGAACATGCCACGGTCGTCCGGGCCTTCGCGGTATGCAGTTTGAGTCTGGGTCATGTGGACCTCCGGGGATGCGAATAGGATGAGCCATCAGGCAGTGATTACACTCTAACCAGCGCCAGTGACGATGAAAACCGATAAGATCGGCGCAACCTGTCAGGAAAACTCACACATCCCATGAGCCGAGACCTTCCGCCCCTCAACGCACTGCGTGCCTTCGAAGCCACCGCCCGGCTAAACAGCGTCAGTCAGGCGGCCGAGCAATTGCACGTGACCCATGGTGCCGTGAGCCGTCAGCTGAAAGTGCTGGAAGAACACTTGGGCGTGAGCCTGTTCAGCAAGGATGGACGTGGCCTGAAACTCACAGATGCCGGAATTCGCCTGCGGGATGCGAGCGCCGAAGCGTTTGATCGTCTGCGCGGTGTCTGTGCCGAGCTTAGCCAGGGCAGCGCAGATGCGCCGTTCGTACTGGGTTGTTCCGGAAGCTTGCTGGCGCGCTGGTTCATCCCGCGGCTGGGGCGCTTGAACGCCGACCTCCCCGATCTGCGCCTGCACCTGTCGGCAGGAGAAGGTGACCTTGACCCGCGACGCCCCGGACTGGACGCGCTGCTGATATTTGCCGAGCCGCCATGGCCTGCGGACATGCAGGTCTTCGAGCTCGCCAGCGAGCGCATCGGGCCGGTGATGAGTCCACGATTCGCCCGGTTCGAGGAGCTGCGACACGCCCCGGTCCATGCGCTACTGGGTGAGCCCTTGCTGCAGACCACATCGCGGCTGCAAGCCTGGCCGACATGGGCGACGCAAAACGGCATTGAGCCCGACGCGCTGAGCTACGGACAGGATTTCGAGCATTTGTATTATTTACTGGAGGCGGCCGTTGCAGGCCTGGGAGTGGCGATCGCGCCGGAGCCATTAGTGGCTGACGACTTGAAGGCCGGACGCCTGGCTGCACCATGGGGTTTCAGTGAAACCCCGGCGCAGCTGGCGTTGTGGGTACCGAAGCGCGCCGCGGATGGGCGCGCTCAGCACCTCGCTCGGTGGCTCAAGCAGGAACTCGAGCGATCGGGGCGGGCTTGATCAGCCGCGCTTGCACAGCAGATAAGCGGCCAGCAGGCCGATTGCGCCAACAGCGACGCCTGCGGTGGTCCAAGGGTGCTCTTGGGCGTAATCACGGGTCGCAACGCTGGTTTCGCGGGTTTTGACCTTGACGTCTTCGTAGACATCGCTCAACAGGCTGCGCGAATGGCTCAGCGCGTTTTCAGCATTGGCTTTCAGGTTTTTCAGGGTCTTGCGCGACTCGTCGGAAGCATCGGACTTCAAGCCTTCCAGCGACTTGAGCAGACTCTCGATCTCGGCTTCCATGCTTTGCAACGACGCTTTACGGGATGACGTGAATGCCATGATTTAACTCTCCTGCTGTGATGAGTGGCGTGTGTTGATTCCGACTACAGGGTTTCGAGAAAGTGCAGTGCGTAATGCGAAGTACCGTTTCTTCTGAACTTTTAGACCGCATTTCGGCACAGAGATAGTGAACACAATCACTGCGGCGCTGCCACCGCGCAACATCCTTCAGGAGAACTGCCATGTCTGATCATCACACCTACAAAATGCTCGAGCTGGTCGGGTCATCGACCGTGAGCACCGACGACGCGATTCAAAACGCGATTGCCCAGGCTGCCAAGTCTGTAAAACTCATGGAATGGTTCGAAGTGCTGGAAACCCGTGGCCACATCGAAGACGGTAAAGTCGGCCACTTCCAGGTGACTATCAAGGTCGGTTTCCGCATCGACAACAGCTGAGCCGCTGAACTTTTACAGTGGCCGAGTGCCACAACCTTCGCTATACATACCGCGCAGTCGTGACTTTTACGAAAGTTCATGACGCAGGTTCATGTAGTCAGGCCGCCCGATCGGAGCGGCCTTGTTGATCCGAAAATTGCGCTTGACGAGGGGATGCACCGATGAAAAAAGTTCTGTTGGCCATAGGCTTGTTGAGCATTGCGGGCACTACCATGGCCGCCGGCAAGTCGTGTGATGACGTGAAAGCCGACATCGACGCGAAAATTAAAGCCAAAGGCGTTTCGTCCTACACGCTGGAAGCCGTTGAAAAAGGCAGCTCGGCGGACGGCAAAGTCGTCGGCACCTGCGAAGGCGGCAGCATGGAAATCGTTTACAAGCGCGGCTGATACTGGCCCGCTGGCACAAAAAAACCGACGCATTTGGCGTCGGATTTTTTGTTTATGACAGACAGCTCCAGCGCGTAATCCTGAATCAGCCCTTAGCTGCTTGCGCCAGTATCTCGTAAGAGCGCAGGCGATCGGCGTGTTCGTACATGTCGCAGGTGAAGATCAGCTCATCCGCGTCGGTCTGCTCAAGCAGCACGTCCAACTTGGCGCGAATTTTTTCCGGGCCACCGACGACCGCCAGTCCCAGGAAATCCATCACCGCGTCGCGCTCATGGGGCAGCCACAACCCATTCATGCTCTCGACCGGCGGCTTCTGCATCAGGCTCTGCCCACGCATCAGGCTCAGGATGCGTTGATACACCGACGTCACCAGATACTCGGCGCGCTCGTCGGTCTCTGCAGCGGCCAGTGGCACGCCGAGCATCACGTAAGGCTTGTCGAGGACCTCCGAAGGCTTGAAGTGGCTGCGATAGACGCGAATCGCTTCGTGCATGAAACGTGGCGCGAAGTGCGACGCGAAAGCGTACGGCAGCCCCCGCTCACCGGCCAGTTGAGCACTGAACAGGCTAGAGCCCAGCAACCAGATCGGCACGTTGGTGTTGGTGCCGGGCACAGCGATGACCCGTTGATGAGGCTGACGCGGCCCGAGGTAGTTGACCAGTTCAGTCACGTCATCCGGGAAATCATCGGCACTGCCGGAGCGCTCGCGACGGAGGGCGCGAGCGGTCATCTGGTCGGAACCCGGCGCGCGGCCGAGGCCAAGGTCGATACGCCCCGGGAACAGGCTTTCCAGCGTGCCGAACTGCTCGGCGATCACCAGCGGTGCGTGGTTGGGCAGCATAATCCCGCCCGACCCGACCCGGATGGTCGATGTGCCACCGGCCAGATAGGCCAGCAAAACAGAGGTGGCCGAACTGGCGATGCCGTCCATGTTGTGGTGCTCGGCCACCCAGAAACGGTTGTAGCCCCATTTCTCAACGTGTTGCGCCAGGTCCAGGGCATTGCGCAGCGATTCTGCCGGCCCTTTGTCTTCGCGGACGGGCACCAGATCGAGCGTCGAAATCTTCACATCAGCTAATCGTTTCATAGGCCGTTGTTGATCCTCTTGGGCTTGAAGCGGTGTATCCATCGGGGACATCACGCGAGCAAACCGGCATTAAGACTAAATATTTGCGTTAAGCCATAGAATAAGGGCGGATTTCAGAGTTGCAATGGGCAACGCGAAATTTCCTACTAATTTGGTCGGAATTAACATTGGATCGGTCCGCAAAAAAGCACGTGCGGCATACGCGTTGAACTAAGTCCCGCCTACACTCCTCAGAACTTTGGTCCGCGTGCGAGCGATATCGCACTTTTCATGAGGAGACACCATGAGCATCGTCAAGAAAGCATCCGCCCACTGGGAAGGTGACCTGAAGTCGGGTATCGGCAGCATCTCTACTGAAACCGGCGTCCTGCGCGAAGCGCCGTACGGCTTCAAGGCCCGTTTCGAAGGCGGCAAGGGCACCAACCCGGAAGAACTGATCGGCGCAGCCCACGCTGGCTGCTTCTCGATGGCACTGTCGATGATCCTCGGCAATGCGAATCTGAAAGCCGACAGCATCGACACAACCGCTGACGTCACTTTGGATCAAGTCGACGGCGGTTTCGCGATTACTGCAGTACACCTGACACTGAAAGCCAAAATCCCTGGCGCTACCCAGGAACAGTTCGAGAAGCTGACCAACGATGCGAAGGAAGGCTGCCCGGTTTCGAAAGTACTGAACGCCAAGATCACGCTCGATGCCACCCTCGTGAGCTGATTCGCGTTACTGTTGCATTCGGTGGCCCGCAATTGCGGGCCATCTTCGTTATGGACGCGCCAGAACCGGCGTGCGCCCCCACGGTCACATGCAAGGCCGATGCGTGTCGCACGGTGTCGAAGGAGTCGATCATGAAACGTATCGCCGCAATCCTGATTCTCGGTGCGCTGACCACCAGTGCCTTTGCCGCCCCCAAGCCCTGCGAAGAGCTCAAGGACGAAATCGAAGCCAAAATTCAGGCTCAGAACGTTAGCTCTTACACGCTGGAAGTCGTCACCAACGAGGAGGTCCATGATCAGAATATGGTCGTCGGCACCTGCGAAAACGGCACCAAAAAGATCATTTATCAGAACAACGATCGATAGTCCGGTGTAAGCGAAAGCTTTTCGTAAGCCTCAGATGAGCAAGTTCGTTTGCGCGCTGACCTCGCGATCACGCGTCAAGGGATGCAGAAAATCTCCCCCTCCTCCGCGAGCACATTGCGCTGCTCGTCCCGCAACTGCGCGTCGATGTCGTTGGTGATATTGCGCACGTCGAGGCGATAGCGGTGGCCGGCCTCGAAGCGGTCGTAGTTGATCGTCACGTAGCAGGTTCGCTCGTTGTAGATGTCCATCGATAAGCCCATCGCACCGGGCGCGTATTCGTAGTCGTAACGCACTTCCAGCTTGTGTTTGCCGGGCGTCACCTGAAAGAAGCGACCGTCGTAGGTGCGTACGCCGTCGAGCTTGTCGGCCATCAGGGTTTTGCCGGTGAAGGTATGCAGGTCAACCCACGCCTGCTGGGGATCAACCGCGGGCAGCGGCCCCGCGCATCCGGCCAGAAGACTCAGGGCAATGATGGACAGAGGCAAGCGCATGACGAACTCCGCAATGGGGCAAATGGCGATGATGGTTGCGTCAGAGGCGGGCTGTCCGGCATAACGCTGATGTGTAGGCATCATGAATATCGACGTTAAGGCAGCTGCATGATTCGATTGAAAAAGGCCTGGCTGCAACGTGGCTTGCCGATGCTGGCAACTTTACTCCTCGGCGGCTGTTCCAGTCTTTCCTATTACTCGCAACTGGCCAGCGGCCAGATGGCCCTGCTGCGAGCGCGCGAGCCGGTTGCCGACGTCATCGCGGATCCGAATCGCGATACCAAGTTGCGCGATCACCTCCTCAAGTCGCAGCAAGCCCGTGCGTTCGCGACCGAGCATCTGCACCTGCCGGATAACCGCAGCTACCGCCTTTACGCTGACATCCATCGCCCGTTTGTTGTCTGGAACGTGTTCGCGACGGGCGAATTTTCCCTGGATCCTGTCACCCATTGCTTCCCCATTGCCGGGTGCGTGGCCTATCGCGGCTATTACACTCAAGGCGCCGCGCGCGGGGATGCGGCTCTGCAGAAGCTTGAGGGAAAGGACGTGTATGTCAGCGGAGTGGAGGCGTATTCGACGCTTGGCTGGTTCGATGACCCGATCATGAGTTCGATGATGAACTGGGGCGATGAGCGACTGGCCACGCTGATCTTCCACGAGCTGGCGCACCAGCGGTTTTACGTGAAGGACGACAGCGAGTTCAACGAGTCCTACGCCAGTTTTGTGGAGCAGGAGGGCACCCGCCAGTGGCGCGCGGCGCGCGGTTTACCTGCCGAAGGAGGATCTTCGGAAGCCCGGCGACGTGATCAACTGACCGAACTGGCCCTCGTCACCCGCGACCGGCTGAAGGCGCTGTACGCCGAGCCGCTGAGTCCCCAGGTGATGCGCGAACGCAAGGCCGCTGAGTTCGAGCGTCTGCGCAGCGAGTATCGGCAGTTGCGCGACAGCCAATGGGGCGGCGACAAGCGTTTCGACGGCTGGGTGTATGCGCCGATGAACAACGCACGCCTGTTGCCCATCGGTTTGTACGATCAATGGGTGCCGGCGTTTGAAGCGTTGTTCAGGCAGGTGAGCGGTAATTGGCCTGCGTTCTATTCGGCGGTGGAAAGGCTGGGCGGATTGCCCAAGGATGAACGCAAGGCGGCGTTGGAGCGGCTGGCTAAAAAATCCAAGTAATGCCGGCACTGTTGTGATCGTTCTCACGCTCCGCGTGGGAATGCCGCCTTGGACGCTTTGCGTTCAGCCGTGAGGTAACGCGGAGCGTCCCGGGATTCATTACCACGCAGAGCGTGGGAACGATCAGCGCGCTCCTACAGATTGAGTGTTCTCAGCTTTTGAGAAACGCCCGATGCAGCGCGCTCACCGAATCAAAATGATACGTCGGCGCCTCGGCCTCCAGCTCCTCCCGACTGCCAAACCCATACCCCACCGCCGCCACGTCCAAGCCGTTGCGCTTGCCGCCAATCAAATCGTGTTTGCGGTCGCCGATCATCAGCGTCTGTTTCGGGTCGAGCTGCTCTTCATCCAGCAAGTGCCGGATCAGCTCGACCTTGTCAGTGCGGGTGCCGTCCAGCTCGCTGCCGTAGATCAGCTTGAAATGGCGCGCGAAGTCGAAATGCCGAGCGATTTCATGGGCGAACACCCAAGGTTTGGACGTCGCGATGAACAGCGTACGCCCCTGATCCGAGAGCCTGTCCAGCAGTTCGAAAATCCCGTCGAACACCAGATTCTCGTAAAGGCCCGTGACCTTGAAGCGCTCGCGGTAAAAGCCCACCGCTTCCCAGGCCTTCGCTTCGTCGAAGTCGTAGACGCGCATGAATTGCTGCAACAGCGGCGGCCCGATGAAGTGTTCGAGCCGGGTGATGTCGGGTTCGTCGATGCCCAGCTTGCTCAAGGCAAACTGGATGGACCGGGTGATGCCTTCGCGCGGATCGGTCAGGGTGCCGTCCAGGTCGAACAGAATATTCTGGTAATGCATGTGAGCTCTCAGCAGGGTTTGTCGAAGCCTTCGGCCAGGTGCTGGTCTTTCAACTTCACGTAATTGGTCGCGCTGTAGGGAAAGAAAGCGATCTCTTTTTCGGTCAGCGGGCGCACCTGCTTTACCGGACGTCCTACGTAGAGAAACCCGCTCTCGAGGCGTTTGCCGGGCGGCACCAGACTGCCCGCGCCGATGATCACCTCATCCTCCACCACCGCGCCGTCCATGATCGTGGTCCCCATGCCGATCAGAATGCGATTGCCGACGGTGCAGCCGTGCAGCATGACCTTGTGGCCGATGGTCACCTCATCGCCGATCAATAGCGGGAAACCGTCGGGGTTGAACGGGCCGGCGTGGGTGATGTGCAGCACACTGCCGTCCTGCACGCTGGTGCGCGCGCCGATGCGGATGCGGTGCATGTCGCCACGGATGACGGTCAGCGGCCAGACCGAACTGTCGGCGCCGATTTCGACGTCGCCGATCACAATCGCCGAATGATCGACAAACGCCCGCTGGCCAAGGGCCGGGGTGTGGTTCTGGAACGTGCGAATGGCCACGATAGGCTCCTTCTCTGGCGCCGATAGCTGCGGTCGGCGCCGATTGTAATTAAGATGCGTGGGTGTTTCTTTTAGCCAAGGTGCCAAACCGTGAGCGCGAACAACCCTCTGTTGCAATCCTACGACCTGCCACCTTTCTCGGCGATTCGCGCCGAGCATGTAAAACCTGCCATCGAACAGATTCTCGCCGACAACCGCGCCGCGATTGCCGACATCCTCGCCAAGCAAGGTTCGCAGCCTACATGGGCTGGCCTGGTGCTGGCGATGGACGAACTCAATGATCGCCTGGGCGCCGCCTGGAGCCCGGTCAGCCACTTGAACGCCGTGTGCAACAGCCCGGAACTGCGTGAGGCCTATGAGTCTTGCCTGCCGGCCCTGAGCGCCTATTCGACCGAAATGGGCCAGAACCGCGAACTGTTCCAGGCCTTCGAAGCCCTGGCCAACAGCCCGGAAGCGGCCAGTTTCGATGTCGCACAGAAGACCATTCTTGAACAATCGCTGCGCGACTTCCGCTTGTCGGGCATCGACCTGCCGCCAGAACAGCAAAAACGCTACGCCGAAGTGCAGAGCAAGCTGTCCGAACTGGGCAGCCAGTTCTCCAACCAGTTGCTCGACGCGACTCAAGCCTGGAGCAAGCACGTCACTGACGAAGCCGCCCTCGCCGGCCTGACTGATTCGGCCAAGGCGCAAATGGCCGCCGCGGCCCAGGCGAAAGACCTGGAAGGCTATCTGATCACGCTCGAGTTCCCGAGCTACTACGCTGTCATGACCTACGCCGAAGACCGCGCGCTGCGCGAGGAAGTTTACGCGGCGTATTGCACCCGCGCGTCAGACCAAGGCCCGAACGCAGGCAAAAACGACAACGGCCCGATCATGGAGCAGATTCTCGATCTGCGTCAGGAGCTGGCCAAACTGCTGGGTTTTGCCAGCTTCTCGGAGCTCAGCCTGGCGACCAAGATGGCCGAGTCCAGCGATCAGGTTCTCAGCTTCCTGCGTGATCTGGCCAAGCGCAGCAAGCCGTTTGCCGCTCAGGATCTGCAGCAGTTGAAAGCGTATGCCGCCGAACAAGGCTGCCCGGACCTGCAAAGCTGGGACAGCGGTTTCTATGGCGAGAAGCTGCGCGAACAGCGCTACAGCGTTTCCCAGGAAGCTCTGCGCGCCTACTTTCCGGTCGACAAAGTGCTCACCGGCCTGTTCGCGATCGTACAAAAACTGTACGGCATTGAAATCGCCGAGCAGAAGGGCTTCGATACCTGGCACCCGGACGTCCGCCTGTTCGAAATCAGGGAAAACGGCCTGCACGTCGGGCGCTTCTTCTTTGATCTCTACGCCCGCGCCAACAAGCGTGGCGGTGCGTGGATGGACGGCGCCCGCGATCGTCGTCGCACGGCTGAAGGCACGCTGCAAAGCCCGGTCGCCAACCTGGTCTGTAACTTCACTCCGGCGGTCAGCGGTAAGCCGGCGTTGCTCACCCACGATGAAGTCACCACTCTGTTCCACGAATTCGGACACGGTCTGCACCACCTGCTGACCCGCGTCGAACACGCGGGTGCGTCGGGGATCAATGGCGTTGCCTGGGATGCGGTCGAGCTGCCAAGCCAGTTCATGGAAAACTGGTGCTGGGAGCCGGAAGGTCTGGCGCTGATTTCCGGCCATTACGAAACCGGCGAGCCGCTGCCACAGGACCTGCTGGAGAAAATGCTGGCGGCTAAGAATTTCCAGTCCGGCCTGATGATGGTCCGCCAACTGGAGTTCTCGCTGTTCGACTTCGAGCTGCACGCCACCCATGGCGACGGCCGCACCACGCTGCAAGTGCTCGAAGGCGTGCGTGACGAGGTGTCGGTGATGCGTCCGCCTGCGTACAACCGCTTCCCGAATAGCTTCGCGCACATTTTTGCTGGCGGTTACGCGGCGGGCTATTACAGCTACAAGTGGGCCGAAGTGCTGTCTGCCGATGCATTCTCGAAGTTCGAGGAAGAAGGCGTGTTCAACGAGCAGACCGGCAGGGCGTTCCGTGAGGCCATTCTGGCGCGGGGCGGGTCCCAGGCGCCGATGGTGCTGTTCGTCGACTTCCGCGGACGCGAGCCGTCGATTGACGCACTCTTGCGCCATTCGGGCTTGAGTGAGGAAGCGGCAGCATGACCGAGACACCGCGGGTGATTACCAAGAAACGCTTTATCGCCGGGGCGGTCTGCCCGGCGTGCAGCGAGCCTGACAAGTTGATGATGTGGAACGAAGACGACGTGCCGCACCGCGAATGCGTGCACTGTGGTTATTCCGACACCCTCAATGCGCAGGGGCAATCGATCCCGACAGAACTTGGCACGCGGGTGAACAAGCCTGCGGTGAAGCCGGCCGATCCCAAGGTGCAGGGCGTGCAGTTTTTCCCGAATCCGAAGCTGAAGAAACCGGTTGATCCAAGCTGATATTGCTGCATTTCAGTGGGACCGGCTTTAGCCGGGAAGAGGCCGGTGCGAACACCCTCAATTTTGCGGCGTGGCGCGCGACGTCTTCCCGGCTAAAGCCGGTCCTACAAAATGCCTGCTAACGCCAGCCATACAATGTGCAAACTGTCCGGCTTCACAACCGCCACAGTATCGTCTGCACCCCCATCACATCGGTTTTCTCGAACCAGCCCTTGACCGAGCACCGGGCAAACACGCTAGTGCTGCATGCCCCCGCGTCCATTGCCGACTTCAGTGCCGCCACATCGACGTTGTTGATGTAGGCAATCCCGCGCTTGAGGCTGTCTTCGTCGCCATAACCGCCATGTTCCATCTCATCCAGCGCCGCTTGTTTGCTCCAGCCCTGGGCAACGATGCGGTACATCGCTGCCACCAAACCAGTGCGGTCCAGCCCGTGCTTGCAGTGAATCAGCACCGGCCCGTTTTGCTGCGCGGTCTGGATAGCCCGAAGGCTTTCGATCACGTCTGCGTCGTCGATGTGCACCACCTGCAGCGGAATCTGCACCTGCGCCACGGAGGCATCGGACAGCCATTTGCTGTCACTTTCCTTGAGGAAATTGATCACCGTGTGAACGCCAAGCCGCTGCAGAAGCGGCTGTGCTGCGGCGTCCGGCTGACGACTGCGGTAAAGCGTGGGCGTTATCTGGTAGAGGTTGTAGTGCGGGTCGAGGAGTTGCGCCCACTGCGCCGGGCGTGACGATTGCGCGGATGAAGCATCTTCAGCGTGAGCGAGAGACACAGAGGATATGGCCAACAGCAGGAGGAGTTGAGCAGCGAGCGGGCGAAGAAGCATGGAAGACGTACCGTGGAAACCAGCCGTTTATCGATGGGGCAAGTTTTCGCCGCGCAAGGTCAAGGCGCTGTGAGGGGCGTGTCAAAAGGTAGTGAAAGCCGTTGATCGGCGCCGGAGTGTTTTTCCGGGGCGGCGCGTGAACGGCAAGAGCGTTTCGCGATACTGTATGCATAACCAGTTATCAAGGAGCCGTCATGTCCATTCAGTTGCCCCCACGCGGGCGCGGCACTGCGACCAACCCCCACAACCGCTTCGCCCCCAACCGATCGGTGGCCGAAGACGACGGCTGGTATCAGGAAGTACCGCTGACCCAAGGCACCACCGTCACGCTGGAAACCGCCAAGAGCATCATCGCGCGTAACTCATCGCCCGACATTCCTTTCGACCGCTCGATCAATCCTTACCGGGGATGCGAGCACGGTTGTATTTATTGCTACGCGCGGCCGAGCCACGCGTATTGGGACATGTCGCCGGGGCTGGACTTCGAGACCAAATTGATCGCCAAAACCAATGCTGCCGCTCTGCTGGAGCAGCAGCTGTCCAAGCCTGGCTACACCGTTGCGCCGATCACCCTGGGCGCGAACACCGATCCGTATCAGCCCATCGAGCGCGAATACACATTGAGCCGGGCGACGCTGGAAGTGCTGCTGCGCTATCGCCATCCGGTGACGATCATCACCAAAGGTTCGCTGATTCTTCGGGATCTGGACCTGCTGGCCGAGCTGGCGAAGTTGCGGCTGGTGTCGGTGTTCATCAGCCTCACGACCCTGGACGACGAGCTCAAGCGCATCCTTGAGCCCCGGGCTGCCGCGCCCAAGGCCAGGCTGCGGGCGATCAAGGTTCTGCGTGATGCCGGTGTGCCGGTGGGCGTTTTGCTGGCGCCGATGATTCCAATGATCAATGACATGGAGCTGGAGAAGCTGATGGCCGAGGCCAAGGCCGCCGGCGCGTTGAGTGCGAGCTACGTGATGCTGCGCCTGCCGATGGAGGTTGCGCCGCTGTTCGAAGAGTGGCTCCAGGCGCATTATCCGCAGAGGGCCGAGCATGTAATGAGTCTGGTACGGCAGAGCCGCGGCGGGGAGGTGTACGACAGCCGCTTTGGCTCGCGAATGCGCGGTGAGGGGGTGTTCGCTGAACTGCTGGCCCAGCGTTACAGTCTCGCGATCAAGAAGCACGGCTTGAACCGGCGGGAAAGTTTTCAGCTGGACTGCACCGCGTTTTGCCCGCCTGGCGGTCAGATGTCGCTGTTGTGACTTGAGCGGCGTCTTAAGGGTGTTGCGCCACGACAGGCGCTTGCGCTTTAGATTTTCTAACGCAAGAGCCCCGATCTAGAGCCACGCATTCAGTTTCAATTAAGTTTGCGTCGTTAAGGTGAGTCGGAAGTGACCGATTGGTCTTGTAGGAAAATTAACGCAAGAAGACCAGAAAAAAGTGGGTCATCCACAGGATTCGCCGGAAAATCCACTTAAATCCGTCAGAGAGGATGAAACATGAGTGACCAGGATAAGCAGCCTCAGGCTGCGACGACAGGCGTAACGCCTCAGGTGGAAACCGCCGAAATGGCGTTGAAGCAGATCGTTGATGGCTTCAAGCATTTCCGTCATGACGTCTTCCCTCAGCAGGAAGAACTGTTCAAGAAACTCGCCACCGCCCAACATCCCCGGGCCATGTTCATCACCTGCGCCGACTCGCGCATCGTCCCGGAACTCATCACCCAAAGCTCCCCGGGCGACCTGTTCGTCACCCGTAACGTGGGCAACGTCGTCCCGCCGTACGGCCCCATGAA
This sequence comes from Pseudomonas sp. 1L-C-7-B-C1, assembly GCF_057291635.1. Taxonomy (NCBI): domain Bacteria; kingdom Pseudomonadati; phylum Pseudomonadota; class Gammaproteobacteria; order Pseudomonadales; family Pseudomonadaceae; genus Pseudomonas; species Pseudomonas sp. 1L-C-7-B-C1. The sequence goes on from NZ_JBXAWH010000010.1 coordinate 205,032, forward strand.
TGGCGGCGTTTCTACCGCTATCGAATACGCCGTACTGGCTTTGGGCGTGCAGCACATCATTGTCTGCGGCCACTCCGATTGCGGGGCCATGCGCGCCGTTCTCAACCCCGACACGCTGGAAAAAATGCCGACGGTCAAAGCCTGGCTGCGCCATGCGGAGGTCGCCAAGACCGTTGTGCAGGACAACTGCAATTGCACTGGTGAGCATGAAACCATGCACGTGCTCACCGAAGAAAACGTCATCGCGCAGCTGCAACACTTGCGCACGCACCCCTCCGTGGCGTCCAAGCTGGCCAGCGGTCAGTTGTTCATCCATGGCTGGGTCTACGACATCGAAACCAGCGAAATCCGCGCTTACGATGCCGAGCAGGACTGCTTCCTGGCGCTGGATGGCGACCACCCGGTGCCCATGGCGTCGATCCCCCGCGGGCGATATTGATCGCCGGCTGACCCGCTGCGCCTGAGCGCAGCGGCGTTGGCCCTGACGGTTCCACCTCATACAAGCTCGTAGCGGCCGCACATAGCGCGTGCCGCCGGGCGTCGTCACGTCTGAATTCCGGAGAGTCGTCATGGCTACTACTGATCTGAAAGCGTTGTTACCACGGGAGCTGCTGGCTTCCGTGGTGGTTTTTCTGGTGGCCCTGCCTTTGTGCATGGGAATCGCCATCGCGTCCGGCATGCCGCCGTCAAAAGGTTTGATCACCGGCATCATTGGCGGCTTGGTAGTGGGGTGGCTGGCGGGTTCGCCACTGCAGGTCAGCGGCCCGGCGGCAGGTCTGGCGGTGCTGGTGTTCGAGTTGGTCCGAGAGCACGGCATGGCCATGCTCGGGCCGATTCTGCTGCTCGCCGGTGCGCTGCAATTGCTGGCTGGACGCCTGAAGCTCGGCTGCTGGTTCCGCGTCACCGCTCCGGCGGTGGTGTACGGCATGCTGGCGGGTATCGGCGTGCTGATTGTGCTTTCCCAGTTCCACGTCATGTTCGACAGCGGACCCAAGCCTTCCGGACTTGATAATCTCGTGGCGTTCCCGCAGACCGTAATGGGTGCGTTGGGGATGGGCAGCGCCATGCAGGCCGGTCTTCTCGGGCTGGGCACCATCGCGGTGATGTGGCTGTGGGAAAAGCGTCGGCCCCATGCACTGCGGTTCGTACCGGGCGCGTTGCTCGGCGTCGGCATCGCCACGGTGGTGAGTCTGGTAATGAGCTTGCAGGTCAAGCGTGTCGAGGTTCCGGCTAATCTTGCTGAAGCCATCGACTGGCTGCGCCCTGCGGACCTGTTGAACCTGGCCGACCCTGCCATCCTGATCGCGGCGATTGCCGTGGCCTTCATTGCCAGCGCTGAAACCCTGTTGTCGGCGGCGGCGGTGGATCGCATGCATGATGGTCAGCGATCGGACTTTGATAAAGAGCTCAGCGCCCAAGGCGTGGGCAACATGCTCTGCGGGCTGGTCGGCGCGCTGCCGATGACCGGCGTAATCGTGCGCAGTTCGGCGAACGTGCAGGCGGGTGCGAAGACCCGTCTGTCGGCAATGTTCCATGGTTTGTGGCTGCTGGCGTTCGTGCTGTTGCTGTCGAGCGTGTTGCAGAGCATTCCTGTGGCCAGCCTGGCCGGCGTGTTGGTCTACACCGGTGTGAAGCTGGTGAATGTTCAAGCGCTCAAAGGGTTGGGCCGCTACGGCCGCATGCCGATGTTCATCTATGGCGCGACCGCCAGTGCAATCGTACTGACCGACTTGTTGACGGGCGTGTTGGTCGGCTTTGGCCTGACCCTGGTGAAGCTGGCGCTGAATGCTTCGCGCTTGAAGATCAATCTTGTCGACCTGCCGGCCGAAGGCGAAATGGAGCTGCGCCTTAATGGCTCGGCCACGTTCCTCAAGGTGCCGGCGCTGACGCAAACGCTGGAAACCGTACCGCCGGGAACCACGCTGCATGTGCCATTGGGCAACCTGACGTACATCGACCACTCCTGCCTGGAGCTGCTGGAAGAATGGGGACGCGCCAACGCGGCGCAGGGCTCGCGTTTGCTGTTGGAGCAGCGGCTGCTCAAGCGTCGCGTGGAGGGAAGGATCCGTACGTCGATCGGAGGAGCAGCGTTGCACTGAGGCGGGTAAAGGGAGTGCGGGATCAGTCTTTCCCGCGCTCCAGTTCCAGCCCTACGCCCAACTGACGTGACAGGCTGGGCCAGCGTTTCCACGCCGCATCGGTGTCCGGGCTGGCAAGGCGCTCGCGGTAGGTTTCCACCGATTCCAGCGAGAAGCTGTCGTCATTCAACATCTCGTCGATGGCGTGATGCACCACTTCATCGAGCTGATTGGCGAAGGCCTCGCCGATCAGTTGGTGGGCAATGACGCTGGCCACCGTGGTGTTCATCGGGATCAGCGGCTGGCCGAAATGCTTGATGTACAGATCATTCACTTCTTCCACCAGACGGTGGGCCAGATACGCCTCATCCAGCAGCCCGTCCAGACCTTCGTGGCCCGCCATGATGGCGGGCGGCTCGGTGAAGAATTGCTCGGCGATTTTCAGGACCGGCTTGATCTGGCTTTCAATGCCCGCCTGCAAAGCGACGTCATGGGCGGCGTCCAGCAGGTCCGGCACCTGACCGATGTAAGCAATGACGAAACGCGTCAGCACGCCTCGCGCGTCTACGTCTGGCAAGTGAATGGACGGGTGAAGATGAGGAAGTTGCGACTCCAACTGGCGCGCTAGCTGACCGGATTGGTTTTCGTGTTCCTGAGCTCGGGTGATCTGCTCGCGCAATGCGGCGGTGTTCATGAATGCTCCATAGGCAGTGAAACCAGGCAGTCATTATAGGGAAGTCCATACCTTAGCCTGCCCACAAATGACGCTAAGACGTAATTGTCATAACAGCTTCATGGTTATGTGCATAATCGCGCGACCGTGGATCACTCATTGTGCTGAACTCATGACCCGAACCCAGAAAACCGTATTCATCCTTGTGGCTATTCTGGCGCTGGTGCTTGGCCTGACCGTCTACCGTACGCTGTCCGGAATTGACCAGGGCGACCAGACCGCGCTTGTCGATGCAGGGATCATCCTTCTCCCGCAGAGCCGCACTGTGGCGGATCTCTCGCTCACCGATCAGGACGGCCAGCCCGTTTCCTTGAACCAACTGAAGGGCAAATGGACGGTGCTGTTCTTCGGCTACACCTTCTGCCCGGACATCTGCCCGACCACTCTCGCCCAGCTGCGTCAGATCAAAAGCGAGCTGCCCGGTGAGGCCGTCGACAAACTGCGCATTGTGCTGGTCAGCGTCGATCCTGATCGCGACACCCCGCAACAGCTCAAACAGTACCTGGGTTATTTCGACAAGCAGTTCGTCGGCCTGAGGGCGCCGGTGGATACGCTGCAGAAGCTGGCGAATGCCGTGAGCATCCCCTACATCCCGGCTGATACCAGCAAGCCGGGCTACACGGTCGACCACAGCGGCAACCTCGCCCTCCTCGGCCCCGACGGTACCCAACGCGGCTTCATCCGCGCGCCGCTGAATAGCCAGAAGCTGGTGGCGCAGTTGCCGGGGCTGGTGGAGAGGAAGTGAGGAACGATGATCTCGGCGTTGCGCCGAGATCATTGGTGTGGGGGGATCAGAACGCCGGAACGACCGCGCCTTTGTACTTCTCGACGATGAACGCCTTGGTTTCCGGGCTGTGCAGTGCGGCGACCAGTTTCTGGATGGCCGGGGCATCCTTATTGTCTTCGCGGGTCACGAGGATGTTCGCGTAAGGCGACTCCGATCCTTCGATGATCAACGCATCCTTGGTCGGATCAAGCTTGGCGGTCAGGGCGTAATTGGTGTTGATCAGCGCCAGGTCCACCTGCGTCAGCACGCGTGGCAGAGTAGCGGCTTCCAGTTCGCGGAATTTCAGGTTCTTCGGGTTCTGCTGAACGTCGCCTGGCTTGGCGGTGATGCTGTTCGGATCCTTCAGGGTAATCAGGCCGGCCTTGACCAGCAGCAACAGAGCACGGCCCTCGTTGGTGGCGTCATTCGGGATCGCGACATTAGCGCCGTCCGGCAGCTCGGCGAGGCTCTTGAGCTTGTCCGAGTAAGCGCCAAAAGGTTCGATATGAACCTTGGCCACGCTCACCAGATGGGTGCCCTTGCCCTTGTTGAACTCATCCAGATACGGCTGATGCTGGAAGAAATTGGCGTCCATGCGCTTCTGATCGACCTGCACGTTCGGCTGAATGTAATCGTTGAACACCTTCACGTTCAGCGTCACACCTTCCTTTGCCAGCATCGGCTTCACGAACTCGAGAATCTCTGCGTGGGGCACGGCGGAGGCCGCCACGGTCAAGGTCTCGTCAGCATGGGCAGACAGCGCCGCCACAGCAGCGAATACAGCCAACAACTTCTTCATGTCTACTACTCCTGAAATGCACGCGCGGTGGCATGCATTGGCCGGTCAGTGACCGGCGAATTCGGTTAACGGTGTGAAAAGTGCGCGACCAGCCTGTCGCCGACGGTTTGCAGGATCTGCACCAGCACCAGCAGCAATACGACCGTCACAAACATCACATCGTTCTGGAAGCGTTGGTAACCGTAGCGAATCGCTAGGTCGCCCAGGCCACCGGCCCCGACCGCACCGGCCATGGCGGTGAACGACACCAGCGCAATCGCAGTCACGGTGATTGCGGCGAGAATGCCCGGGCGTGCTTCAGGCAACAGCGCCTTGATCACGATCTGCCGGGTCGTTGCGCCCATGGCCTGAGTGGCCTCGATGATGCCGCGGTCCACTTCCCGCAGCGCGGTTTCCACCAGGCGGGCGAAGAACGGGGTGGCGCCTGCGATCAATGGCGGCAGCGTGCCTAGAATGCCCAGCGAGGTGCCGGTGATGATTTCCGTCAGCGGCATCATCACGATCAGCAGGATGATGAACGGCAGCGCCCGCAGCATGTTCACGATGAGGCCAACGGTGGTGTAGACCGGCCTGTTCTCAAGCAACTGACGCGGCGAGGTCAGGAACATCAGCACGCCGAGCGGCAAGCCCAGCAGGACGGTGAACGCCAGCGAGACACCGAGCATGATCAGGGTGTCGCCGGTCGCCAGCCAGATTTCGTACCAGTCGACGTTGGAAAACAGGTTGAGAAAAGTGTCCATCAGCGCAGGACCTCCATGTGAACGTCGGCTGCGGTGAAGCGGGCAAACGCGGCGTCCATGTCACCACCGGTGATGGCCAGCGTCAGTTGCCCGTAAGGCGTGTCTTTGATGCGGTCGATACGGCCGGCCAGAATGCTGTAGTCCACGCCGGTTTCCCGCGCGACCGTTCCAAGCAATGGCGCGTAGGTCGCTTCACCCTGAAACGTCAGACGCACGATACGGCCCTGAACGTGGGCGAAATCGCTGTTCAGCTGGTTTTCGTCGACTTCTTCGTCTTCCTGCACAAAGCGCCGAGTGGTCGGGTGCTTGGGGTGCAGAAACACATCGGCCACAGCGCCCTGCTCGACGATGACGCCCGCGTCCATGACCGCCACCTGATCGCAGACACGACGGATCACGTCCATTTCGTGGGTGATCAAAACGATGGTCAGGTTCAGTTCGCGATTGATCTCGGCCAGCAGCTGCAACACCGATGCCGTGGTTTGCGGGTCGAGGGCGCTGGTGGCCTCGTCGCACAGCAGAATCTTCGGCTTGGTCGCCAGCGCGCGGGCGATGCCGACGCGTTGCTTCTGACCGCCTGACAATTGCGCCGGATATTTTCTGGCGTGATCGGACAGACCCACGCGAGCCAGCAATTCGGCCACGCGCTGATCGATCTGCGCGCGGGACATGTCCCCGGCCAGGGTCAGCGGCATGGCGACGTTGTCGGCCACGGTCTTGGACGAGAGCAGATTGAAGTGCTGGAAAATCATGCCGACCTGACGGCGGAAGCCGCGCAGACCGTCGGCGTCCAGCGCGGTGACATCGACGTTATCAACCAGGATCTTGCCGCCGCTGGGCGCTTCAAGGCGGTTGATAAGGCGCAGCATGGTGCTCTTGCCCGCGCCGGAGTGGCCGATCAGGCCAAACACCTGGCCATTTTCGATGCGCAGGCTGGTGGGGTGCAGCGCGGGAATTTCCCGATCGGCGACCCGATAGGTTTTGTGGACGTTCTGAAACTCGATCACGGAGCGAACCTTGTGGGGCGCGTTGAAAAATCAGCGTGGAGACTCATGCCTTTCATCACGCTGCTGAGCGATGCCATTTCGGCTTCGGCTGGGTAAACCGGGCGCGCATTTTAGCCTGTCGAATCCGGGTTGGGCCCAGCCTTCTTAGCATTTATTTCGCACCGAACCTGCTGAACGGTCATATGGATGGCCGACTGTCAGTCTGATGATGAAAATCGAAGAATCGGAAAAACAAACGGAACGGCTGTTTTCATCATCAGTCACTTACTTAGCGCCTGAATAATGCCTGACTTCGTGTCAGGCATTTCCGCTTACGAGCTCCTGCCGCCGCCACACCTTGGTGGGCTAAAAAGGAGCCGTCCGAACTGAGGAGTTTTGTCTGATGAGTACGAACACCAATCCACCTGTTAGCGCCAACGCCAACAGTGAACTGGCTGGCACTGACACGCTGGACCGTGGCAACACCAACGCCAAGGTCGAAAGTCTTGAAACGTTCCGCTCCGACGCTACCGGCGAGGCTTTGCGCACCAATCAGGGCGTAAAGATCTCCGACAACCAGAACACGCTGAAAGTTGGCTCGCGCGGCCCTTCGCTGCTCGAAGACTTCATCATGCGCGAGAAAATCACGCATTTTGACCATGAACGCATTCCGGAGCGCATCGTCCACGCGCGCGGCACGGCGGCGCACGGTTATTTCCAGAGCTACGAGAACCATTCCGCACTGTCGAAAGCCGAATTCCTGCGCGATCCGGGCAAGAAAACCCCGGTCTTCGTACGTTTTTCCACGGTTCAGGGCCCACGCGGCTCCGGCGATACCGTCCGTGACGTACGCGGTTTCGCAGTCAAGTTCTATACAGGCGAAGGCAACTACGACCTGGTCGGCAACAACATGCCGGTGTTCTTCATTCAGGACGCCATCAAGTTTCCCGATTTCGTACATGCCGTGAAGCCAGAACCTCATAACGAAATCCCTACCGGCGGCTCGGCTCACGACACGTTCTGGGACTTCGTTTCCCTGGTGCCGGAATCCGCGCACATGGTGCTGTGGACCATGTCCGACCGTGCGATCCCGAAAAGCCTGCGCTCCATGCAGGGCTTCGGCATTCACACCTTCCGCATGATCAACACCGAAGGTAAGTCCTCGTTCGTCAAATTCCACTGGAAGCCCAAGTACGGTACCTGCTCCCTGGTGTGGGACGAAGCACAGAAACTGGCGGGCAAGGACACTGACTTCCATCGCCGCGATCTGTGGGAATCCATCGAGATGGGTGACTATCCGGAATGGGAACTGGGCGTACAGATCGTCGCCGAGGAAGACGAGCACAAGTTCGACTTCGACCTCCTGGACCCGACCAAAATCATCCCGGAAGAGCTGGTGCCGGTAACGCCGCTGGGCAAGATGGTGCTCAACCGTAACCCGGACAACTACTTCGCCGAGACCGAGCAGGTTGCGTTCTGCCCTGGCCACATTGTGCCGGGTATCGACTTTTCCAACGATCCGCTGCTGCAAGGTCGGCTGTTTTCCTACACCGATACGCAGATCAGCCGACTGGGTGGGCCGAACTTCCACGAGATCCCGATCAACCGTCCGGTTTCGCCGAACCACAACAACCAGCGTGATGCGCAACACCGCACCACCATCGACAAGGGTCGTGCTTCGTACGAGCCGAATTCGATCGATGGCGGCTGGCCGAAAGAAACCCCTGCCGGTCCGCAGGATGGCGGCTTCGAGACGTATCACGAGCGCGTCTCGGCAGATAAGGTACGTGAGCGCAGCCCTTCCTTTGGCGATCACTTCTCCCAAGCCACGCTGTTCTTCAACAGCATGAGCGAGCACGAGAAAGAGCACATCATCGCGGCCTACAGCTTCGAGTTGGGCAAGGTGGAGCGTGAGCACATCCGCGCACGTCAGGTGAACGAGATTCTCGCGAATATCGACCTCACCCTGGCTAAACGTGTGGCTGAAAACCTTGGCTTGCCAGCGCCGACCGCTCCGACTGCCCAAGCGCAAAGCAACGGCAAGTTGACAGTCGATAAGTCGCCGCTGCTGAGCCAGGCAAACCTGCTGCCTGCCGACATTGCCTCGCGCAAAGTTGCCATCTTGGTCGCCAATGGCGTCGACGACAAAGCCGTAGCGGCGATGAAAGCGGCGCTGGAAGCCGAAGGCGCACACGCCAAGGTGCTGGGTCCTACCTCCGCACCGGTTAAAACCGCGAGCGGCGCTACGCTGGCCGTCGATGCTTCGATGGAAGGTTTGCCATCGGTTGCGTTCGACGCTGTGTTCATTCCGGGCGGCGACGCTTCGATCAAAGCGCTGAGCGGCGACGGCGTGGCACTGCACTACGTGCTTGAGGCCTACAAGCACCTCAAAGCCATTGCTTATGCAGGTGATGCACAGAAGCTGATCGATCTGCTTCGTCTGGAAGCAGATGCTGGCCTGTTGGCCGTTTCAGACAGCGCCTCGTTCAAGGCGTTCTTCGATGCGATTCAGCAGCACCGCGTTTGGGCTCGTGAGCCGAAAGCGAAGGCAATTCCTGCGTAATTTGCAGGAGTAGCGCGTAACAAAAAGGCGTTGCCCGCGAGGGCGACGCCTTTTCTTTTGATCAAAAATCGATCAGAGCTGAGCGGGTTTCAACACGATCTTCGCGGGTTCGGTGCGCTCGATTTCGCGCTGCATCTGCAACTCGAAATCCGGGTTGATCTTCGTAACGCGCTTGGTCAGCAAGGTCGCCAGCCAAGGGTAGTCGTCGGTGCGTGGCACTTGCACGATGACGTCGCAGTTGAAGGCTGTCACGTCTTCAGCGATGTCACTCAGCTGCCGGCGTAGCTGCTTCATGTCTCCAAGCTTCAGCTCGATGGTTGTGCTCTCGGCGCTCGGGTCGATCACCTTCGCCTTGCGCTTGGCTTCGGCAGCCCGCAGATCGGCTTCTGCCTTTTCCAGCTCGGCTTTACGGGCGTGGGCGATGGCGCCGTTTACGCCACTGGTCAGCGCCGGGGCTTTTGGCATCAGGGCACGAGCACGGCTGAGCGCGGTGGCGGCAGCGTTCATGTCACCCTTTTGCAGCACGATCTGGCTGCGACTCAAATAAGCCTCAGCCAACTGACGCTGGTATTGCTCGAGTCGAGGATCGTCCGGGGATTTGCCTTGCAGCGCGGCGAGTTGATCTTCCGCGGTGGCCAACTCGCTGCTGGCAATGTTCTGTTCCAGCTGCTGATAGGCATCGGGCGGCGCAACAGGCACCGGCTGCTCGACGGGCTTGCTCTGGCAAGCGCTCAACAGAACGGAAAATGCAGCAAGCAGCAGATAACGGGATGCGAACGGCTTCATTCCTGCGATTCTCTATTTGCGCAAAAAACGAGCAAGTCTACACACAAGTGGCTTGCCCCGAAAATAACTGATCACTATCGATAGGCGGGCAAAGAGTCATTGCACATTGCCGCCATTAGATTATTGCGGAGTATGACTCTACCCGCCACCCAAGGTTCTACCGCTTGGGCAAAAGGAAGCTGAGCAGAAACAGTGCCGCCGCCGAGACCACGATGGACGGGCCTGCCGGGGTGTCTTTGAACCAGGACAACGCCAGTCCCGCGCATACCGCGATGACGCCAATGATGCTCGCACCCAGGGCCATTTGCTCCGGCGAGCGTGCGTGACGTTGTGCCGCAGCGGCGGGAATGATCAGCAGCGAGGTGATCAGCAACACGCCGACGATCTTCATGGCCACCGCAATGACCACTGCGATCAGCAGCATCAACGTCATCCGCAATGTCGCCACCGGCAGCCCTTCGACCGTCGCCAGCTCTTCATGCACAGTGATCGCCAGCAGCGGCCGCCACAGCGCGCAGATCAACACCAGCACCAACGCGCTGCCTGCGAGGATCCACGCCAGATCGTTCGGGCTGATGGCCAGCAGGTCGCCGAACAGATAGCCCATCAAATCAATGCGCACGTCCCGCATGAAGCTCAGCACTACCAGCCCGAGTGACAAGGTGCTTGGCGCGAGAATACCCAGCAGTGTGTCGGACGCCAGCGGTTGACGTTGCTGCAGGGTTACCAGCAACACCGCCAGCAGCAGGCAGCCCACGGTCACGGCGATCGTCGGGCTGATGTCCAGCAGAAAGCCCAGCGCCACGCCGAGCAACGCGGCGTGGGACAGCGTGTCGCCAAAATAAGCCATGCGCCGCCAGACCACGAAAGACCCCAAAGGGCCTGCAACTACCGCTAACGCGAGGCCTGCGAGCAAGGCGTAAAGAAGAAAATCAGCCATGCTTGCAGCTGTCCCCGTGGTCGTGATTGTGGGTATGGACGTGATCGTGGACGGGCGCGGGTTGGCAGACTTCGCCATGCAGGTCGTGCGCATGATCGTGATGATGGTGGTAGATCGCCAGGCTCGGCGCGTTCAGGCCGAACAGCTCCACGAATGCAGGATCGTTGCTGACCTGCTCGGGATGACCGGAGCAGCACACGTGGCGATTGAGGCAGACCACCTGATCGGTGGTGCTCATGACCAGATGCAGGTCATGGGAAACCATCAGCACGCCGCATTGATGCCGGTTGCGCAGCTGAGTGATCAGCGCGTACAGCTCGGCCTGTCCGGCGACATCGACGCCCTGCACCGGCTCGTCGAGCACCAGCAGCTCCGGCTTGCGCAACAGCGCTCGCGCCAGCAACACGCGCTGCATCTCGCCACCGGAAATCCCTTGCAGCGGGCTGTCGATGACCTTTTCGGCGCCGACCTCGACCAGCGCCGCCCGCGCGGTATCGCGATCGACGCCGGGCACCAGACGCAGGAAACGCAGGACCGACAACGGCAGCGTGGCATCAATGTGCAGCTTCTGCGGCATATAACCAACGCGCAGTTTCGGCTTGCGCCAGATTTCGCCCGAATCAGCCTTCAGCAGCCCGAGCACGGCGCGCACCAGCGTGGTCTTGCCCGCCCCATTGGGGCCGATCAGGGTGACAATTTCACCTGAACTGACGCTCAGCTGGATGTTTTCCAGCACACTCTGGCCGGCGCGGGTCACGCTGACGTCCTTCAGGCGGATCAGTGCATCGCTCATCAGGCGGCCTTGCACCCGGCACACACGCCAACGACTTCGACGGTCTGGGCTTCAACGTCAAAGCCCACCTCGTTGGCAGCGTCGACGATGGCGGCGCTGATGTTGGCGTGCTGCAACTCGATCGCGGCGTGGCACTCGCGGCAGATCAGGAACTGGCCCTGATGCGCGTGGGTGGGGTGGTTGCAACCGGCGAAGGCGTTCAACGACGCGATGCGGTGCACCAGGCCGTTTTCCAGCAGAAAGTCCAGCGCGCGGTACACCGTGGGCGGCGCGGCGCGGCGGCCGTCTTCTTCGCTGAGCACGGCGAGGATGTCATAGGCGCCCAGCGGCTTGTGGCTCTGCCAGACCAGTTCCAGCACGCGACGACGCAGGGCGGTCAGCCGCAGGCCTTTGCCCGCGCACAGCGTGTCGGCTTCAGTGAGTGCACTGTGCACGCAGTGGGAGTGATCGTGGGGGCGACTGGCCAGGGGTGTTTTAGACATGAGCGGCGACGGCCTTTGAGAGAGACGTTATTATGTTACCCGTTCCTGCCCCCATGAGTGGTTATCGTGTCCCGACTTTTTTTACTTTTTGTCGTATTTATGACTGGTTTTTTAACCGCCACTGCCGCCGATGCCAGCGTGCGAGTACTGACCAGCATAAAGCCGCTGCAGCTGATCGCCGCGGCTGTGCAGGACGGAATCGCGGTGCCGGAAGTCCTGCTTCCGCCGGGCGCATCCCCTCATAACTACGCGCTACGGCCGTCCGACGTACGGCGCGCGCAGGAAGCCGATCTGCTCTACTGGATCGGCCCGGACATGGAGACATTCCTGCCCCGCGTGTTGTCCGGGCGCAGCAAAGCCTCGGTCCCGGTCGAGTCGTTGCCGGGCATGCACCTGCGTCATTTCACCGCCAGCGCCGAGCATCACGATGATGACGAAGACGAGCATGACCACGATCATCGCCCGGGCAGCGTCGATGCGCATTTGTGGCTGTCGTCAGTCAATGCGCGGGTAATTGCGGCGAAGATGGCCGCCGACTTGAGCCAGGCCGATCCGGCCAATGCGGCGCGTTACGAGAGCAACGTCAAAGCCTTCAGCGCACGCCTTGACGCGCTGGACGCCAAAATCAAACAGCGGGTCGCCGGTATTTCAGGCAAGCAGTATTTCGTGTTCCACGAGGCGTTTGATTATTTCGAAGAAGCGTATGGGTTGAAGCATGCGGGCGTCTTTGCCGTCAGCAGCGAGGTTCAGCCGGGTGCTCAGCACGTCGCTGCCATGCGCGCGCGGTTGACCGAATTCGGCAAGACGTGCGTGTTCAGCGAACCGCCCCTTCGCCCGCGTCTGGCCGACACGTTGAGTGCGGGTCTGCCGGTCAAACTGGCCGAGCTGGACGGATTGGGCGGCTATACACCCGCCACCGCCGAGGGTTATGAGCAATTGCTGAGCAAACTGGCGGATGATCTGGCGGGGTGTCTGGAAGGTTTGTAAGTGCTGGGCCGATGCCTTCGCGAGCAAGCTCACTCCTACAGTTGAACGCGGTCCCTGTGAGAGTGAGCTTGCTCACGAAGCTTTTATGAGGCCTACAACGCAAACGGCAACGGGATGTGGGTTTCTTGCCGCTGTTCCAGGCGTTTGCGGAATTCGTCCGGATCATGGATCAGCACGTCCTGGCCGGCGAAGGTTTCGGCGGCAATGAGGCGTGACAGCCAGAAGCGCACGCAACCCACACGTAGCATCGTCGACCACAGCTCGGCTTCGGCGGCTGTAAACGGCCTCAGCGCGGCATACGCACCCAGAAACGCCCGGGCGCGCGGCGCATCAATGGTGCCGTTCTCAAACGAGCACCAGTCATTCACCGCAATCGCCACGTCGTACAGCATCGGCCCTGAACAGGCGTTGTAGAAATCGATCACGCCCGTCAGATGGGTACCTTCGAACAGCGTGTTGTCGCGGAACAGGTCTGCGTGCAGATTGGCCCGCGGCAGCGCCATGATGGCCGCCTTGCGATGCTGAATTTCCTCAACAGCTTTGGTCAGCAGCGCGCCCTGCGCCTCGTCCAGGTGAGAAATGAAATTACCGCCCTCCTCCAGCATCCAGTCCAGACCACGGTCGGTTTTACGCTCGATAGTCGCGCTGCGTGTGGCCATGTGCATGAGCGCCATGAATTCGCCGATCTGCACGCAGTGCTGAGTATTGGGCTCAGCCGGGTGCCTGCCGGACAGGCGCGGTTGCAGCAGCGCCGGCTTGCCTTTCAGCTCGCGCAGGGCCTGGCCGTCGGTGGTGCGCAGTGCGTAGGGCACAGGCAGATTGGCGTCGTGGAGGACATCCAGCAATTCAATGAAAAACGGCATCTCCTGAACCGGGCCGCGCTCGACCAGAGTCAGCACGAACTCGCCTTGCTCAAGGCTGATGAAGAAATTGGTGTTTTCACTTCCAGCGGCGATGCCCTGAAAATCACGCAGGGCGCCAAGCCCGTACGGGGCGAGAAAAGCTTCCAGCTCGGGCCGAGCCAGGGGAGTAAAAACGGACATAGAGGACTGCCAGCAAGAGAGTGAATGTAGGGCGTTACCAGCTGAATAGTACCCATTGGGGTATCAGCATGTCCGGTTGATCCGAACGGATGAATTGACCACTTGTGCCATCGGCCCGCACCAGATAATACGGCTTGCCGTGTTTGGGCGTGATCTTCACGGCGTACACGAATCCGTTCGCACGATACTCCTTGATGAAGCCGTCGCTGTCCTGACGGATGGTCACATCAGGCTCTGCCGATGGCGCTTCGTCATCCGCCGCGACCGCCAGCCACGGACAGGCAATCAACCCGCCGAGCAGTAACAGGCGATTCAGCGCGCGCATGATAACCTTGTGCCTTTGTCGTCAACGGTCCGCGCATTCTAGCGCCGACCCCGCCGAAAAGGTTGATCTTACACATGAGTCTTGCGCCCCTCGTCCTGGTGGACGGTTCTTCTTATCTTTACCGCGCGTTCCATGCGCTGCCGCCGCTCATGACCTCCAAAGGCCTGCCCACCGGTGCGGTCAAGGGCGTGCTTAACATGCTCAAAAGCCTGCGCAGGCAATATCCCGAAAGCCCGTTTGCCGTGGTTTTCGATGCCAAGGGCGGAACGTTCCGCGACGCGCTGTACGGCGAGTACAAAGCCAACCGCCCCAGCATGCCGGACGACATGCGGGTGCAGATCGACTTCTTGCACAACTGCGTGCGAGGCCTCGGCTACCCACTGTTGTGCGTTGAAGGCGTAGAGGCCGATGACGTGATCGGCACATTGGCGCGCAGCAGCGCGGCCGCGGATCGTCCGGTGGTCATCTCCACCGGTGACAAAGACATGGCCCAGTTGGTCGACGGCCACATCACCCTGGTCAATACCATGACCGGCAGCGTGCTGGACGTCGCCGGTGTGAAAGAGAAGTTCGGCGTCCGCCCGGAACACATCATCGATTACCTGGCGCTGATGGGCGACAAAGTCGACAACATCCCCGGCGTACCCGGGGTTGGTGAGAAAACCGCAGCGGGCTTGCTGGTGGGCATCAACGGCGGCCTGAAAGAGCTTTACGCCAACCTCGACAAAGTGGCAGCGCTGCCGCTTCGAGGCGCAAAGTCCTTGCCGGCCAAGCTCGAAGAACACAAGGAAATGGCCTTCCTGTCCTACGAGCTGGCGACCATCAAGATCGACGTGCCGCTGGACATCGAGCTCGACGCTCTGCACTGCGGCGAGCCTGATCGTGAAGCGCTGATGGCGCTGTACACCGAGCTGGAATTCAAAAGCTGGATCACCGATCTGCAGCGTGATGCCCGGCAGGAAGGCGCTGAAGTCGTTCCCGCTGCCGAGCCGGCGCCGATCATCGAGGCCAAGTACGAGCTCATCCTTGAGCAGACCCAATTCGACGACTGGCTGCAAAAGCTTGAAGCCGCGCAACTGTTCGCCTTCGTGGTGCAGAGCAACGGCACCGACGCCCAGCGCGCGCAGATCGTCGGCCTGTCGTTTGCGATCAAGACCCACGAAGCCTGTTACATCCCGCTTACCCATTCCTATATGGGCGTGCAGCAGCAACTGGATCGCGACGCGGTGCTTAAAGCGGTCAAGCCGATGCTGGAGGACGCGAGCAAAATCAAGGTCGGGCAGCACGCCAAGTTTGCGATCAACCTGCTGGCCAACTGCGCCATTGACGGTGACCAGAACCATGGCATCAACGTGCAGGGCGTCAAGTTCGACACGATGCTCGAATCCTACGTGCTCGACTCCACCGCGACGCGCCACGACCGTGACAGCCTGGTCGCCAAGTATCTGGACCACACGCCGGTCAATTTCCAGGACATCGCTGGCAAGGGTGCGAAACAGCTGAGTTTCGACCAGATCGCGCTGGAGCAGGCTGGTACCTATGCAGCTGAAGAGGCCGACCTGACGCTGCGCCTGCACGAAGTGCTGCAAGACCGACTCGCCAAGACGCCGAGTCTGGCCCCGGTACTGAACGACATCGAAATGCCGCTCATGCCTGTACTGGCGCGCATCGAGCGTCAAGGCGCGCTGGTCGATGCCAACCTGCTCGGCAATCAGAGCGTCGAGCTGGGCAACAAGATGACCGAGCTTGAGCGCGAAGCGTTCGCCATTGCCGGTGAGGAGTTCAATCTCGGCTCGCCCAAGCAGCTTGGGGTGATTCTCTACGAAAAGCTCGGCATGCCGATCATCAGCAAGACCGCCACCGGCCAGCCGTCCACGGCTGAAGCGGTGCTCGCGGAACTGGCCGAGCAAGAATATCCGCTGCCGAAAGTGCTGATGCAGTACCGCTCGATGAGCAAGCTCAAGAGCACGTACACCGATCGCCTCCCGGAGCAGATAAATCCGCGCACCGGGCGAATTCACACCTCCTACCATCAGGCGGTGGCGGTGACCGGGCGTCTGTCCTCCAGCGACCCGAACCTGCAGAACATACCCATCCGCACCGCCGAGGGCCGTCGCATTCGTCAGGCGTTTGTCGCCCCTCAAGGCTACAAGCTGTTGGCGGCGGACTACTCGCAGATCGAGCTGCGGATCATGGCGCATCTGGCCAAGGACGAAGGCTTGCTGCACGCCTTCCGCAATGACCTGGACGTGCATCGTGCGACGGCAGGCGAGGTGTTTGGTGTCGAACTGCCGGACGTGACCAACGACATGCGCCGCAGCGCCAAGGCGATCAACTTCGGTCTGATTTACGGCATGAGCGCGTTCGGGCTGGCCAAGCAAATCGGTGTCGATCGCAAGCAGTCCCAGGCGTACGTGGATCGCTATTTCGCGCGCTATCCCGGCGTACTGAATTACATGGAGCGCACTCGCACTCAGGCGGCGGAACAAGGCTACGTAGAGACGATCTTCGGCCGTCGCCTTTACCTGCCGGACATCAACGCAAAGAATCAGGCGCTGCGCAAAGGTGCCGAACGCATGGCGATCAACGCGCCGATGCAAGGTACGGCGGCTGACATCATCAAGCGGGCGATGGTGGCGGTGAACGGCTGGCTGGATGCGTCAGGTCTGGATGCTCGCGTCATCCTGCAGGTTCACGATGAACTGGTGCTGGAGGTGCGTGAAGACCTGGTCGAGCAGATCAGCAAAGACATCCGCGTGCACATGAGCGCCGCGGCCGAGCTGGATGTTCCGCTGCTGGTCGAAGTGGGTGTCGGGAACAACTGGGACGAGGCGCATTAACAATTTTGTCGTTCCGGTTCTGCGCAGGATCGGAACCGCTATCTCATTAAATTTCCGCCGGTTTTGAACTTCGGCGGACAAAACCCGGTCTGAGTTTGCGAATGGCTGACGTAGCCATTCATGCTCCTATGTTGTGTTAAGTGTTGGCAGATATCCGGACCCCTCCCGAGAGGTCTGGACTTGTACCCCGAACTTCCCCTCCCCACATGAAGTCCGGGGTTTTTTTTGCCCGCGATTCAGGCCGCCGGTGCCTTGTCTTCCAGTTCCATCCAGTCGGCCAGCACGGTGTAAGCCTCTTCCAGGCCCATGCGCTTGGGTGCCGAGAACAGCTGGATGGTGATTGCGTCACCCCAACCGCGATGTATTTCCGACTGGACTTTGAGCAGCGTGTTTTTCGCCGCGCCAAAGGTCAGCTTGTCGGCTTTGGTCAGCAGAATATGCATCGGCATACCACTGGCGATCGCCCAGTCGAGCATCAGAAGGTCGAAGTCGGTCATCGGGTGGCGGATGTCCATCATCAGGATCAACCCCTTCAGACTTTCACGGCCGCCCAGGTAGGCTTCGAGGTGGCGCTGCCAGTGCAGCTTCAGCGGAATCGGCACCTTCGCGTAACCGTAGCCGGGCAAGTCGACCAGACGGCGGTCGTCGTCCAGGCTGAAAAAGTTCAGCAGCTGGGTACGGCCGGGGGTTTTCGACGTGCGCGCCAGGCTGGCGTGAGTCAGGGTGTTCAGCGCGCTGGATTTACCGGCGTTGGAGCGGCCGGCGAATGCGACTTCAAAGCCTTCGTCATCCGGGCATTGGTCGACTTTGGCAGCGCTGAGCATGAACTTGGCTTGTTGGCACAGGCCGAGAATAGGGTTCTTGAGTTGCATGGGATATCCGGTGAGGGCGTTGCGACGTGCGCGGCAACGGGGTGTCTTTTTCCGTTCAATGGGCGCGAGTATATAATGCCGCGGATTTTCATGTGTGCCTTGTCCTGCCCCCGCAAGGGTGTTGCCGACGCGAGAACCCGCCTGGCCTGTGCACTGAAACGTCCAAAAACAGGCCGCCTCCTCTCAAGACAGCCCATCATGAGGGCCGCACTTTCAGCCGCATCGGATCAACCCATGAACGCATTTCTGTCGAGCCTGCTGTTGACCCTGAGCCTGAATGGCGTCGTGCAGGCCGCTGACTCGCCAGCGGGCGATCCGGTCGCCGGCCAGACGAAAACAGCGGTCTGCGGCGCTTGCCATGGCCCTGACGGCAATAGCCTGGTCCCCATCTTCCCAAAGCTCGCCAGCCAGGGTGAGCGCTATCTGCTCAGCCAGCTGCATGACATCAAGGACGGCAAACGGGTTGTGCTGGAAATGACTGGCCAGCTTAATCCGCTCAGCGACCAGGACCTGGCAGACATCGCCGCTTACTACGCCGGTCAGAAAGGCAGCGTCGGCACTGCCGATCCCGATCTCGTCGCGCTTGGTGAAGCGCTGTTTCGCTTTGGCAAGCTCGATCAGGGCATGCCGGCCTGCACCGGCTGCCATTCTCCAGACGGTGCGGGGATTGCAACAGCAGGTTTTCCGCACCTGAGTGGGCAGCACGCCGACTACATCAAGAAACAGCTCACGGCGTTCCGCGAAGGTGATCGCAGCAACGACGGCGACACGCGGGTCATGCGCACCATTGCCGCGAAACTGAGCAACAAGGATATCGAAGCGCTCGCGGCTTACATTCAAGGCCTCCATTGAGCGCCGGGACCGCGATACTGACGGACACGGTTGGTAAAACAAATTGCCGACAGAGCTGCCCGGACGGGCCAAAAAGGGTAGCGAACGGCTGCCCTTTTTTACGGCCGCAGGCGTTACACTTGCGAACTCATATCACCTCGGCCGGTCGAACTGCGGCCACCGAAGTGACCTTCCATGCCCAGGAGTTAAGCATGCGTAATCTGATTCTCAGCGCCGCTCTGATTTTTACCAGCCTGTTCGGTCTGACCGCTCAAGCAGCAGAGCCCATCGAAGCCGGCAAGCAATACGTTGAGCTGAAAAGCGCTGTTCCTGTTTCCGAGCCGGGCAAGATCGAAGTCGTCGAAATGTTCTGGTATGGCTGCCCGCACTGCTACGCTTTCGAGCCGGTCATCAATCCATGGGTCGAAAAACTTCCCGCTGACGTCCACTTCATTCGCGTTCCCGCCATGTTCGGCGGCCCTTGGGACGCTCACGGCCAGCTATTCATTACCCTCGACACCATGGGCGTAGAGAAGAAGGTCCACACCGCCGTGTTCGACGCCATTCAAAAAGGCGGCAAGCGTCTGACTGACCCGAATGACATGGCCGAATTCGTCGCCACCCAGGGCGTCGACAAGACCAAGTTCCTTGAAACCTTCAATTCGTTCGCTGTGAAGGGCAAGATCGCTCAATACAAGGAACTGGCCAAGAAGTACGAGATTACTGGCGTCCCAACCATGATCGTCAACGGCAAATACCGCTTTGACCTCGGCACTGCTGGTGGTCCCGAGCAGGCGTTACAGGTGGCCGATCAGTTGATCGCCAAAGAACGCGCAACGCTGACCGCCAAGTAAGCGCTGACCATGGCGCGCTGGGGAACTACTGAACGGGTCGTTGCCCGGCACACGCCGAAGGTCAACGAGCATCATCTTCACGAGACAGGCCTGCCGGCCGACGGTCGGCTTCGCCTGCTCAGCTTCAATATCCAGGTCGGCAACAGCACCGAGCGCTACCGGCATTATCTGACCAGGGGTTGGCAGCATCTGCTGCCCCACAATGGCAGAGCCGGGAATCTTCAGAAGATCGGCGATCTGCTGCGCGACTATGATCTGGTCGCCTTGCAGGAAGCCGATGGCGGCAGTATGCGCTCGGGCTATATCAACCAGGTTGAACACCTTGCCCAGCTCGGTTCGTTTCCGTACTGGCATCAGCAACTCAATCGCAACCTCGGACGCCTCGCCCAGCACAGCAATGGCGTGCTCAGCCGCTTGCGCCCGTGGGACATCGAAGATCATCCGCTGCCAGGTCCGGCCGGGCGTGGCGCTATTCTCGTTCGCTTCGGCGAAGGTCCGGACGCGCTGGTGGTGGTCGTCATGCACCTGGCACTGGGCGCACGCACTCGCACGCGACAGCTTGCCTACATTCGCGAGCTGATTGGCGGCTATCGCCATCAGGTGCTGATGGGCGACATGAACACCCACGCCAATGACCTGCTGCAAACGTCCCCACTGCGAGATCTCGGCCTGCTTGCACCGCAGGTCGAGGCCACTTTCCCCAGCTGGCGTCCGCAGCGATGCCTGGACCACATCCTCCTGAGCCCGACCCTGACCCTTGAAAAAGTGCAGGTGCTCGCTCATCCCATTTCCGATCATCTGCCCGTCGCGGTGGAGATTCGCTTGCCGGCCTCATTAATCGGTGACTCGCTGCCGATAACAAGCTCATCTCCTCGCGGACCTGTGGAATGACCGACGAAGCGCAGCGCTGGAAAGAAAAGTACCTCAAGAGCATCGAGCAGCAAGACAAACTGGAGCGGCGCTGGAACGCGCGGCTCGACTTGCTGCGTCGAGGCCTTGTGCGCAGCAGCCTGGCGGCCGAAGGCGCCGACAAGGCGGTTGATGCGTGCATGAAGGAAATGCGCGAAATCGTTCGCAAGGACGACATGGACGCAGGCTTGGCCGCTTTGATCCCGCGCCTCGAAAAGGCGGTGTTGGACTCCGAGCAGCGTCGCGAACAGCGCGTCGAGCAAATGGGCACGGCGTTGACGTCGCTGGTCGCGCAGTTGCAGGCGTTGCCGCTGCCCAAAGATGTCAGCAAGCCGCTCAAGCGATTCGCCAAGAGTCTTGAAGATCGCATCACTCAAGCCCGTGAGCTGCCGCTGCTATTAAGTGAGTTGAGCGGACTCCAAGGGCAGGCGCTGTCGCAGATCGAACACCCGGATGAAGCGTCGCGCCCGGGTTTTCTCCAGCGATTGTTCGGCAGTCACCGTGAGGCTGACGGCGAGGGTGATGTGCCCCATTCAGTTAGCGAGCCGGGGGGGATTCAAGGTTCTGATGAAGCGCCTCAGCATTCAGCCGCCGTGCCCGAAGCTGTCCCGGAGAACACCGAGCTGGAGGCTGAACTTCGCAGCACCGTCCCGCCCGTTCCCCAGCCTGTCGCCGAAGAGCCCGAGCGCTCCATCCCGACGCCCCACTCCGACGTTGCAGTCCAGCCGGTAATGCCCGAGTCCAAGCCAGAGCCAGAGCCAGAGCCAGAGCCGGCCCAGCCAGACGAAGAACCCGAGGCGCCGCTCCACACCGGTCACGTGCCACAGGCCTCCGCCGGCGAGTCTTCTCACGACGAAGCATCCGAGCCTGCGGCTGAAGCGCCCGCTCCGGATCATCAAGAGACTGCTGAAGCAGTTGTTATTGCCGACGACACCGAGATGGTCGCTGAAGACAATGCGCCTGACGAGACCGCTGCAGAAGAAGACAGCCCCTATGCACTGCCCTCTTCGCCCGAGCCCAGTTACAGCTCCGTTGCCGCCCACATCGAAGAAACCCTGCTAGGGCTTCTCGATGAGCTGACGCTGCCCGAACACCATCGTCCGCAAGCCGAAGCCATGCGCGTCCGGCTTGAGCATGGGCTGAACTGGTACGAACTGTTGCCGATCCTCGACGATCTCGCCGTGCTGATGCTCGCCGTCAATGACAGCGGACAGCATGAGTTTGAGGCCTATCTCAAGCAGCTCAATGAGCGCCTTGAGTCGTTTCAGAGTGGCTTGCTGGCAGCCAGCGAAAACCATGCCGATCAGCAATCGGCATCGCGGCAACTGGACCATCAATTGCGCGAACATGTTGGCGACCTGCAAACCAGTGTGCAGCAGGCGGCCGATCTGGACAGCCTGAAGCACGTGCTGGAAAGCCGTCTCGAAGGGCTGATTGGCACCATGGATCATCATCAGCAGCAACGCGATCAGCGCGAACAAGAAGTCGCCACCCGCCTGCAAGCCCTTTCCAGCCGCGTGGCCACGATGGAGCAGGAGGCGCTGGGTTTCCGGGTTCATCTGGAAGAGCAACGACAAAAAGCGCTCATCGATACGCTGACAGGCCTGCCCAACCGCGCGGCGTGGAACGAGCGGCTGGAGCATGAGATCGACCAGTTGCAGCGTAAGCGCTCAAGCCTGCTGCTCGGCATTCTCGACCTGGATCACTTCAAGCGCATTAACGACGGCTATGGCCACCTGGCGGGTGACAAGGTTCTGAAGATCATCGCCGGGCAGCTGCGAAAGCGCTTGCGGGCTTCTGACTTCATTGCGCGATTTGGCGGCGAAGAGTTCGTGATTCTGCTGCCGACCACGCCGATGGATGAGGGGTTGGCGCTGCTGGAGCGTCTGCGCGAGGGCATCGAACAGTGCCCGTTTCACTTCAAGGGCGAGCCTGTGACGGTCACGGTGTCCACGGGTATCACCCGGTTCGCTCCGGGGGAGCGCAGCGACGTTGTGCTCAAACGCGCGGATCAGGCGCTGTATCGCGCCAAGCACGAGGGGCGAAACCGCATCGAGCAGGGCTGAAC
This sequence comes from Pseudomonas sp. 1L-C-7-B-C1, assembly GCF_057291635.1. Lineage (NCBI taxonomy): Bacteria > Pseudomonadati > Pseudomonadota > Gammaproteobacteria > Pseudomonadales > Pseudomonadaceae > Pseudomonas > Pseudomonas sp. 1L-C-7-B-C1. Next base: position 227,427 of record NZ_JBXAWH010000010.1, read on the forward strand.
GTTTTGTCTGGTTGGCAGCATGGGCATGATGCATTTTTGAATGCGCAACGGGCGTTACGTTACACTGTTGCATTATTTGCCTACACGTCGTGCCGCCATGAAGTCTATTTCTGCCCTATTTTTGCTGTTGCTGCTGAGCGCTTGTAGCAGCGGTCCGAAGATCGACACCAGCCACCCTTCTGTGAATTTCGACAGCCGTGTGCAGTTTGTGGTGGTTCATTACACCTCCGCCTCCCTCGACCGGTCACTGGAGCTGCTGACCCACGGTGAAGTGAGTGCGCACTACCTGATCGGCGACGGCCCGGCCACCACCTACAAGCTGGTCGACGAGTCCCAACGCGCGTGGCACGCCGGTGAAAGCGAATGGGACGGGCGCACCTGGCTCAACTCAAGCAGCATCGGCATCGAGATCGTCAATCCGGGCTACCGAGACACGCCGACGGGTCGGCTCTGGTATCCCTACAGCGAGGCGCAGATCCAGGCGCTGATCGTCCTGCTCAAAGACATCGTCAAACGCAATCACATCGAACCGCGCCACGTCATTGGCCACAGTGATATCGCGCCCCTGCGCAAACTTGATCCGGGGCCGTTGTTCCCGTGGAAGCGGCTGGCCCAGGAAGGCCTGGGAATCTGGCCGGATGAACAGCAGGTTGCACAACGTCAAACCCAGTTGATGGGCGTCGTGCCGAATATTGTGTGGTTCCAGCAACAACTGGCGCTGCTAGGTTATTCGACCCCTCAGACCGGAGAGCTGGACATCGCAACACGTCACACGCTGGCTGCGTTCCAGATGCATTTTCGGCCACAAAAATTTGACGGTGAGCCGGACCTGCAAAGTGCAGCGATGCTGCAAGTGCTTAACTTAAGGCACTAAATTCCACTAATTGTCAGTTTTTTCCAGACTATTTCTGCGCTTGTTGCTATACCTCAGTGGTTATGCAATCCCACCACCTGGATGACTGTCGATGCTCACGGCGACGCCGCGACTGCGCTCTTTTCTCTACCGTCCATGGATTCTGGCATTAGTAGCCGCGCTGTTAAGCGCGGCCGTCTTGCTGGCGGGCAGCTTTGGGCTGGCGATGCATCAGGCCCGGCAGGACGAACGTGCGCAGATGAATGCACAGGGCGAGCGCTTTCTGGTGCGACTGGAGCAGTTGTTCAGCCAGTTGAGGGCCGGGCTCGATCAGCTTGAAGCGCAGCCCTTGCGTGGCTGCAGCCCGGAGATGATCGAGCAGTTGCGTCAGGTGAACTCACGCTACCGTTTTATCTATGAAGTGGCTTACATCAATGAAGGCCAGTTCTGCTCCAGCTGGACGCGCCAGAGCCTGATAGGCAAGCCGAGGCCACCGGACATTCGCGGCCCTACTTATGATTACTGGCTCAACACCTCCACCCAGCCTGACGACAACCTCGCTTCATTGATGCTCGGGCGCGGGGAGTTTCGTGTATCCACCTCCCGCGGTCACCTGACGGATGTTGTCGACCTGCCGGCGGGCGGCAGCCTGGTAGTGGTGCTGGATCGCGGGTCCAAAGCAGTCCCGGTCCTGGGCCCGCCTCAAACATGGCCGCCTACCCCCGACTGGTCGCCGACCTCCACCGAAACGCTGATGACCACTCAGGACAAACTCGTCTACCGGATGCCGACTCAGAGCCCGGAATACCAATTGGTCCTGATCACGCCGCGCAGTGGTTTGCAACAGAAGGTCACCGGCGCATGGTGGTTGCTGGTCCCGGCCAGCGTGCTGATCTCGCTGTGCCTCGGAATTCTTGTCCTGCAACTGGTGCGCCAGCGTCTGTCCCTGGGCGGCGAGCTGCACGGAGCCCTGCGTCGGGGCGAGTTGAAGGTTTTGTATCAGCCCATTTTCGACCTCAATACCCGGCTGTGCGTGGGGGCTGAGGCCCTGGTGCGCTGGCGACGACCGGACGGCACACTGACCAGCCCTGACCTTTTCATTCCGTTGGCGGAAAACACCGGGCAGATCCGCCAGATCACTGATTTCGTGCTTCAGCAGTTGCTTGAACAGTTGGGCCATCTGTTACGCGCCAATCCGCACCTGTACGTGTCGGTCAATCTGGCAGCGTGCGACGTCATGGCCCCGCGCATCGGTAGAGTGACGGCCAAGCTGCTGGCATTGCACCGCGTCGCGCCTCGGCAGATTGCGTTCGAGGTCACTGAGCGCGGCCTCGTGGACGTGGTTGTTGCGCGCAATCATCTCCAGGCGCTGCGAGATCGAGGCCATCAAGTGCTGATTGATGACTTCGGCACCGGTTACTGCAGCCTGGCGTACCTGCAGACGCTGCCGGTGGATTGTCTGAAAATCGACAAAGCTTTCATTGACGCCCTCGGTCACGATGCCGCCAGCAGTGGCGTGGCGCCGCATATCATTCGGATGGCCCATGCGCTGCAACTGCGGGTCATCGCCGAGGGCATCGAGTTCGAGTCGCAGGCGATGCTGCTGAAAAGCGAAGGGGTAATTTATGGTCAGGGCTGGCTGTTCGCCCGCCCGCTGAGCGCGACCAAGTTCACTGAACTGGTGACCGGCGGCAGACGCAGCGCCGGGCGGCGTGCGGATGATGTCGCGTAGCGCACCAGTGCTGTTCTAGAGCGGCAGGGCCATATAGAACTGCGTGCCCTGCCCCGGTCGGGAGTAGACGCCCATTCGCCCGCCGTGCAATTGAACGATCTCCTTGCACAGGGCCAGCCCCAGGCCTGCACCGCCTTTCTTGCGGCCGACCTGCACGAATGGCTCGAAGATCCGGGCTTGCTGGCCGTAGGCAATGCCTTCGCCGTTGTCTTCCACGCTGATGATCAACCGCTCGCCATGACGCCGCGCCTGCAAGCGGATCAGGCCAGATTTCGGGGTATGGCGCAGGGCGTTATCAAGCAGGTTGTCGAGCACGCGGTCGAGCTGAGCCTTGTCGGCCTGCACCCGTGGCAGTGGCTCTTGGGTTTCCAGCAGCACCATAACGTCCTGATCATGGGCGGTATCAGCAAAGCGCTGACGCGCAGCTTCGAGCAACTCGTTGATATCACAGGGCTCCAGCGTCAGCTTCTGCAGTCCGTTCTGATACCGCGAGAAGTTGAGCAAGTCGTTGATCAACTGCATCAGGCGCTGCATTTCTTCGTTGACGGTGTCGAGCAGGTCCTTCTCACGCGAGTCCGGCGGGAAATGCACGCGTTCCTGGAGTAGACCGAAGGCCATGTGCATGCCGGTGACGGGCGTGCGCAACTCGTGGGAGGCGCGCAGCACGAACTCGCTGCGCACGCGTTCGAATGCCCGCTGCTCGGTAACGTCATGCAGCACCATCACAGCGCCGACAATGTGCCCTTTGGTGTGGCTGACCGGGGTAAGGCTGTAGGTGAGCAGGCGGACCTCGCCGTCGATCTCGATGGAGAGGTCATCAGGTGCCCGTTCCAGCGTACCGCCGCGCAATACCAGATACAGCTGCTCGTCTAGCTCGGGGCGCTGCAATGCTTCGCCAAGCCCTTGGCCCAAGCGACTTTCTTCCCAACCCAACTGCCGTTGCGCGACCGGGTTCAGGTGTTCAAGCCGCCCTTGGCGATCAATCATCAAGAGACCGTCGTCGATACTGTCCAGCACTGCTTGCAACCGCTGCTGTCCAGCGAGCAGTTCATCGACGTTGGTTTTCTGATGCTGGCGCAACGCATCGGCCATCATCCCAAAACGGTGGGTGAGCAAATTCATTTCGTCCGATGAGGACGTGGGCAACGTTACGTCGAAATCCCCCTGGGCAATCCGGTCCGCCGCCTTGGCCAGCTGTTCGATGGGACCGCCGAAACGCCGGGCGATGCCGTGGGCGGTGACGAAGCCGATAACCAGCACCGCCAGCCCCACCAGCCCCAGCAGTGCTGAAACCCAGAGCGCTCGCGACCTTGAGGCGCTCTCCGCCTGACTGATGTTCTCAAGCGCTTGCCGATGAGCGTCGAGCAGGCCATTGCGCAACGTGTTGAACGCATCTGTCACGGCCTCATCGTCGCGGATCGCCTCACCATGTTCGCTGGATTGCTCGATGGTTTTGACGAAGCGGGCGTAGTTCACCCGAGCCGTTTCGAACCCGCTCGGAACGCCGGTCTGCTGGTCATGATCAATGCCCTGATCGAGCAGATTCTGAAACGCTTCCTGATTGCCTTTGATCGCCACCTGATCGGGGCTGTCCTTGAGCATCATCACCAGTTGGTCGCCCAGGTTCTGACGCAGCTTCAGGCCAATATCTAGCGTGATGAAGTTATGCCGAATCGACGACTCCTGAGATTTTGCCATCTGCATGACGCTGACGAGCCCCAGCACCAAGCCCAGCAGGGCAACGGTGATAAGGGCGGAAATACTCAGGAAGAGTCGGGTGCGCAACTTCATCGCAAACATCATCGGCGCCCTGTCACAGGTTGTACTGCTTGCGTTTTCGGTACAGCGTGGAGGCGTCGATGCCCAGCGTGCGTGCGGCCTGATCCAGCGTATCGCTGGTCGCCAGTACCGCGCCGATGTGGGCTTTCTCCAGCTCGTCAAGGCTCAGCGCTGCGCCCACACGTGGGGCATTGTTGACCGGTTGTTCGGCCATACCCAGATGCGTGATTTCGACTTTTTCCTGCGGGCAGATAATGCTCGCCCGCTCGATGACGTTACGCAGTTCACGGATGTTGCCGGGCCAGCGGTAGTTGAGCAGCGCGCTGCGCGCCTGTTCGCTGAAGCCACGCGCCGGGCGGCTGTACTCTTTGACGAAGCGCGCCAGAAAGCGGTCCGCGAGCGTCAGGATGTCTTCGCTTCGTTCGCGCAGCGGCGGCAGGTTCAAGGTGATCACATTCAGGCGATACAGCAGGTCCTCGCGGAAGCGTCCTTCGCGGACCATGTCTTCGAGGTTCAGGTTGGTCGCCGCCAGAATGCGCACGTCGGCGCGACGGGTGACCGGGTCACCGACGCGTTCGTATTCCTTGTCCTGAATGAAGCGCAGCAGTTTGGGCTGCAGCGTGAGCGGGAAGTCGCCGATTTCATCAAGGAACAACGTACCGCCGTCTGCCTGATTCACCCGACCGAGTGTGCTTTCACTGGCACCGGTGAAGGCGCCACGGCTATGGCCGAACAGTTCGCTTTCCATCAGCTCGGCAGTGAGCGACGGGCAGTTGATGGTCACGCAGGCCTTCTTGGCGCGCTTGCTCCAGCCGTGAATCGCTCGCGCCAATTCACCTTTACCCGTACCGGATTCGCCGAGGATAAGGATGTTCGCGTCGGTGTTGGCAACTTGGCGGGCTGTTTCCAGGATCGCCATCATCGACGGGCTGTGGGAATCCAGGCCGTCTTTTGGTTTGCGTACTTCGCCTTCGAGGGCTTCGAGTCGTGCCGACAATTGGCGGACTTCGAGCTGCTTGGCGGTGGCGAGGCGCAGTTGATCCGGGCTACAGGGCTTGACCAGGTAGTCGGCAGCGCCGGCCTGAATCGCGTCCACCGCGGTGTCGACCGCCGAGTGCGCAGTCACAATTACCACTCGCATCCACGGCGCCTGCACGCGCATTTGCGCCAGAACATCCAGCCCGTTGTCCTCACCCAGACGCAAATCCAGGAAACACACGTCGAATACCTGACGCTGCAACAGCGCCTCTGCCTGCGCTGCGCTGTTGGCGGTGGCTACGCTGTAGCCTTCATCTTCCAGGCAGTAGCGGAAGGTGCGAAGGATGGCGGATTCATCATCCACGAGCAGAATACGGCCCTGATTCTCAGCGGCTGCTTCCATTTTTCCTACGCTCCTCAATGAATAGTCTGTGTTAGTCCCGGAAACATCGGGCAAGTTGCATGGTTCATTCTGATTGATTCTTTGCGCTGCATGGTAGCGATCTTCTGAAAAAGCCGTCGGGTACTGATCCATGGCAGCTTGCTTGCCCTATCCGTCGGCTCGAAGCTCGTGTGAGCAAAATCAGGCTGCGCCGAACATCTGAGCCAAAGACCAGTCTGTCCAGAGGTACCTTTTGCAATTGTCTGGAGATTCCCATGCCCCCGTTGAAGAAGATCGCCTTGGCCATGACCACCGCCAGCCTGCTTGGACTGACCCCCGTCATCGCCCAGGCCGCCGCCGATCTGCCGACCCAACTGGCCGAAGCGCGCCAGGAGGGGTCGATCTGGACCGCCTTTGCCTTGAATCGGCATTTGAGTCCTTTCAAGATCAGCGTGGACGTGGAACAAGGCACTGCCATCCTCAAGGGCAAGGTCGAGAACCAGGTCGACAAGGATCTGGCGTCGCAGATAGCGGGCGACATACAGGGGATCAACAAGGTCGACAACCAGCTTGAGATTGACCCGCAGGTCGCTGCCGATCCGGGCACTAAAGCCACTATGGCCCAGCGTTTCGATGATGCGACGCTGACCGCAACCATTAAATCCAAGCTGCTGTGGAACAGCGTGACCGAGGCATTGAACATCGATGTCAGCGCCGCTCAGGGTGTCGTCACCCTCAAAGGGCAGGCGAAAGACGCAGATGCCAAGCAGCTGGCCGGAAGCCTGGCCACCAATACGGACGGCGTGACGGAGGTGAACAACCTCATCAGCGTCAGTGCGCGCGATACACAGGCCATCAAAGAGCAGAGCGAACTTCAGGCCAATGCCGTTCGCGAGGAATTCAGCGATGCATGGATCACCAGTAAGGTGAAATCCAGCCTTATATATAGCCGCACCCTCGATGGCTTGAACATCAAGGTCGACACCAAGAACGGTGTAGTTACGCTGGACGGTGTGGTGGCTAACTACGCCGAGAAGGAACTGGCGGTCGAGATCGCGCGCAACATTCGCGGGGTTAAAGGCGTCGATGCCGACACCCTGCGCGTTACAGCGCGCAGCGCGGGCTAGAGCGTTACATGGCGGTCGGACAGGGTTTTCAGATCGGTATTTGCACCTGAAATGAATTCGGCCGCTAACGTGATGTCCGCCCATTCGTGCATTCCGCACGATGACAAATGTTCAATCGTGCAGCTTGCGTGTACGACACTTCTGAATTATCTATCTAAGCTATTGATTTATAAGGATAAAAACGTTCGCAAAAAGCTGGCACACAGCGTGCAATATTCCTGATAACAAAGGCCTGAACAGACGGCCGACAAGATTGCCAGGAGTCAGCTGAATGAACGCTCAACATCTCGCCAACAAACTGCGTATCTCTCCTCTGCATTTGCAGCAGGTCTTGTTTGCCAGTCTGGCGCTGATGATTACGCTCATTGTTGTGCAGCAGTTCAATCACTGGAATCAGAATCAGGAAGTGACTCAGGTTCACTACTCCCACGCTCACACCGCACCTTTTGCCAAGGCAAGTGCGCTGAAAGCCTCGGACGTCGCCTTGAGCATGCAAGTTGATGATGCGGCCGCTACTCCTGATGAAGCGCCACGTCAGCAAAGCTGGGTTTTCTGATCCTCCGGGTCGAAGACGCGATCTACCCCGAGGGTCATCCCGACCCCTCGACGTAGCAAAAAAATCAATAAACAGTAAGGAGATTCACCATGTTGAGCTGGGCAATCACATTTCTGATCATCGCTATCGTTGCAGCCGTCCTTGGTTTTGGTGGTATCGCAGGTACTGCTACCGGCATTGCCAAGATCCTGTTCGTGGTCTTCCTGGTCATGTTCGTGGTGTCGTTCTTCTTTGGCCGTCGCGGCCGAGGCTGAATATGGGCTTGAAGCATCTCCATGCACTGACACTGGCGCTCCTGGGGAGCGTCAGCGTTACAGCTATGGCGGCCAACGACGGTCAGTCTCGGGCAAACGAGCTATTAAGTTCGAATGCTGAGTACCGCGAAACGTGGTCGAGCGTGGTCAAGAAGGAAGAGCGATTGCCCGATTGGGTGATCAATCTTTCCGGCGCCGCGGAGCAGATGAATGCCGTGACTGAGGACGGTGACAAGTATCTGGTAGGGCCGCTCTGCGAAACCCAGGATACTTGCCGCAACAAGCGACTCATCGTGGCGTTCAGTCTGGACAGGTCCCATGCGTACGCCATGTTGGTCGAAGTGCCAGCGGGACTTCCCGCAGACAAATCCCCGACGCGCCATGCGGATTACCGGTTTTTGGGCAAGCCGGACGAAGGCATGCAAGGCCTTCTGAAAGAACAGCTCAAGAAAGATCCTAACTGGTACTGATTTGAATGATGGGAGACCTGTCCCTGACAGACCTTCCTGATAGGCGCGCAGCCCGAAGACGGTGCGCGTATGACCAAGGGGCCGGGGCGTTGCGATCAAGGGAGTGATTGAAGCGTCCTAGGAGTACAGGGAGTACTCCCACATGTGGGCCGGGTCAGGCAAGCCGCATTGCAAGTCCATCGTCTGATAGAGCTTCAACCTTTATCCGGCAGTGGACTTGCGAGGCGCAAATGACCGCTATTTTCTTCAACGTCTCTGTATCTCATAAGTCCTACATACCCCCTTCTACGTTTCCTACGACCGTATATCGCCAAAAATTCCTCGTGCAAATGGCTTGTCGGCCATCCTTGACCGATCTGTCACTCTGCCATCGCGCCTTGCGTAAATCCGCTACAGGCGACGTTTTAGCCACTTCTCAGCATTCCAGTGTCGAGCGAATTCGCCCTGTTTTGGCGCGCTTCACTGTAAGTGATTGATTTGCATCATGCCGATTCGGCATAGGGTAGTCGTTTACGGCATTAGACGATGCAAGTCACCGTGGGAATAGTTGCGCCTTTTTCGCCTGCTCAGAGCTCGGATGCTCGCCTGCGGCCACTTACGAGACAGTCCTGACGGCGACCGCGGTATCACGCTTGCTACCAAGCGCAATGATGAACGTGTGGTTGGGGGATGTCCCGGCAATGACAACAAGGTAATGACATGAAGAAGGCAAAACTGAGCCTCGCCTGGCAGATCCTCATCGGCCTGGTCCTGGGTATCGCCATTGGCGCCGTCCTGAACCACTCCAGCGCCGAGAAAGCCTGGTGGATCAGCAATATCCTGCAGCCGGCGGGCGACATCTTCATCCGCCTGATCAAAATGATCGTTATCCCGATTGTGATCTCATCTCTGGTCGTCGGCATCGCAGGCGTCGGCGACGCCAAGAAGCTGGGGCGCATCGGTCTGAAGACCATCCTCTATTTTGAAGTTGTCACCACAATTGCCATCGTCGTAGGTCTGTTGCTGGCCAATGTCTTCCATCCCGGCACCGGCATCGACATGAGCACGCTGGGCACGGTGGACATCTCTCAGTACGAAAAGACGACCTCCGAAGTGCAGCATGACCATGCCTTTGTCGCGACGATCCTCAACCTCATCCCGTCGAACATCTTCGCGGCCGTTGCCCGTGGCGACATGCTGCCGATCATCTTCTTCTCGGTGTTCTTCGGGCTGGGTCTGTCGAGCCTGAATGCCGAAGTGCGTGATCCGCTGGTGAAGGTCTTTCAGGGCGTGTCGGAGACCATGTTCAAGGTCACCCACATGATCATGAACTACGCGCCGATTGGCGTGTTCGCCCTGATCGCCGTGACTGTTGCCAACTTTGGCTTCGCCTCGCTGCTGCCGTTGGCCAAGCTGGTGATTCTGGTGTACGTCGCCATCGCCTTCTTCGCCTTCGTGGTGCTGGGCCTGATTGCGCGCCTGTTTGGCTTCTCGGTGCTCAAGCTGATGCGCATCTTCAAAGACGAATTGGTGCTGGCCTACTCCACCGCCAGTTCCGAAACCGTGCTGCCGCGCGTGATCGAGAAGATGGAAGCGTACGGGGCGCCGAAAGCCATCAGCAGCTTCGTGGTGCCGACCGGCTACTCGTTCAACCTCGACGGCTCGACGCTGTACCAAAGCATCGCGGCGCTGTTCATCGCGCAGCTGTATGGCATTGATCTGTCGATCGGCCAGCAGTTGATGCTGGTGCTGACCCTGATGGTGACGTCCAAGGGCATCGCCGGTGTGCCGGGCGTGTCATTTGTCGTGCTGCTGGCAACCCTGGGCAGCGTGGGCATTCCGCTGGAAGGCCTGGCGTTCATCGCTGGCGTCGACCGCATCATGGACATGGCGCGCACCGCGCTGAACGTGATCGGCAACGCGCTTGCGGTATTGGTGATCTCGCGCTGGGAAGGCATGTACGACGACGCCAAGGGCGAGCGCTACTGGAACTCCCTGCCGCACTGGCGTGGCAAGGACCCTCTGCCGGCGGGTCAATCGACGGTCGAGTAATCACTATAGAGCGCGAATCATCAAACCCTGGCCCCGGCCGGGGTTTGTTGTTTCTGCCCCCGCCGTTATCATCGCCGCATCTTGCGAGGGGATTTGTATGCTGAACGGCCTATGGCTTGGGTTTTTCGTGGTCGCGGCAATATCTGCGCTGGCGCAGTGGCTGGTCGGGGGCAATGCCGGCGTTTTTGCCGCCATGGTCGAGAGCATCTTCGCCATGGCGAAGCTGTCGGTGGAAGTCATGGTGCTGTTGTTCGGCACCCTGACCCTGTGGCTGGGCTTTCTCAACATCGCCGAGAAGGCCGGCATCGTCGACTGGCTGGGCAAAGTCCTGGCGCCGCTGTTTCATCGCCTGATGCCTGAAGTGCCGCGTGGCCACCCGGCGCTGGGCCTGATCACCCTCAACTTCGCCGCCAACGCACTGGGCCTGGATAACGCCGCCACACCCATCGGCCTCAAAGCCATGCGATCGCTGCAAGAGCTCAATCCCAGCAAGACCATCGCCAGTAACGCGCAGATCCTCTTTCTGGTGCTCAATGCCTCTTCGCTGACGCTGCTGCCAGTGACCATCTTCATGTACCGCGCCCAGCAAGGTGCCGCCGATCCCACCATGGTGTTCCTGCCGATCCTGCTCGCCACCAGCGCATCGACACTGGTCGGTCTGCTGTCGGTCGCCTTTATGCAGCGCCTCAAGTTGTGGGACCCGGTGGTGCTCGCTTATCTGATTCCCGGCGCGTTGCTGCTGGGCGGGTTCATGGCGGTACTGGCCGGGCTGTCCGCCGCTGCGCTGTCGAGTCTGTCGTCAGTGCTGGGCAACGTGACGCTGTTCGGCATCATCATGCTGTTCCTGGTGATTGGCGCGCTGCGCAAGGTCAAGGTGTACGAAACTTTTGTCGAAGGCGCCAAAGAAGGCTTCGACGTCGCCAAGAACCTGCTGCCCTATCTGGTCGCGATGCTCTGCGCCGTTGGCGTGCTGCGCGCATCGGGCGCGCTGGATCTGATTCTTGAGGGGATTCGACACGGGATTCAGTGGTTGGGCATGGACACGCGCTTTGTCGACGCGCTGCCGACTGCACTGGTCAAGCCGTTCTCCGGCAGCGCGGCGCGGGCGATGCTGATCGAAACCATGAAGACCCAAGGCGTCGACAGCTTCCCGGCCCTCGTCGCGGCGACGATTCAAGGCAGCACCGAAACCACGTTCTACGTCCTGGCGGTGTACTTCGGCGCCGTGGGCATCCAGCGCGCACGACACGCCGTGGGCTGCGCGCTGCTGGCGGAATTCGCCGGTGTGGTTGCGGCGATTGCTGTCTGCTACTGGTTCTTCGGCGCGGCGGTGTAACGCTTCTCGCCCTGCTCAACGGTCCATTGCAGCACTTGGGCGGCCAGCGTATCGCTGGCCTGACCGAACGCCGAAACCACCGCTGGCACCTGCTTGTCAGCCACCGGCTGATGCACTTCAAAGCGCCGGCTTGCCACAATCCGCTGGCGATCGTCGGCCAGCCGCGCATCAAGGCGGATCACCACTTCAATGGCGGTTCCCCGGTACTCGCTCTGGAACGCCTGCAACTCCCCGCCCAATTCAAAATCAGCCTGCAGATTACTGTCGTCGGTGCTGATCGACTGCGCCCGCCCATCGCGATAAAAGGCGTCGGTCAGGCGGTTTCGCAGCAGAACCGGCGCGGGATCACTCCAGCGCGCGCCCTTGTAGCTGCTAATGACATTGCCCTCGGGTATGACGGCGATATGCGGACTGTCCAGCGCCTCGCTGGATTTAGGCCGGACTACCCTCAACGACCACGACACGGGCGACGTCCCTTTGCTGGCGGTCGATGCTGTCGGCAAACGGTAGACGTCCGACGGCGCCTGCTCCGGGAGTATCGAACAGGCGCCGAGGGACAACAGGGCTGCCGCCAACAACACGCGAGTGACGGACTGACCGAAAAGCCTCATGGCTCGAACTCCTTATTCTTTTCGTTACCCAGCAAGTAGCCGCTCGGGTTGGCATTCAGGCTGCGGGAAATGGTTTTCAACGAGCTGAGGGTTTCACGCAGCTCGCGAATCGCCGGGCCCAGTTCGCCCAAGCCTTGCAGGCCATCGTTCACCGAATTCTGGTTGTTCTTGAGCAGCGTATTGATGGTCTGGCTGCTCTGTTCCAGAGATTTCATCGCCTGCTGCGCACTGGCGATGGTTTGCCTGCCATCGCTGGTCAGCAATTGGTTGGCGTTGCGCATCAGCGTAGAGGTTTGCTCCAGGGTCGCGCCGGCCTGCTTGCTCAGCAGTGTCATCTGCTTCAAGGCCTGACGAATGTCGTCGCGCTGATCGGAGATCGCGCCCGTGGTCTGCTCCAGGTGTTGCAACGTGCGCGACAGCGTCTCCACGTTCTCGGAAGAAAACATCGCGTTGGCGTTGTGCAGCAGTGCGGTGCTGCCGCTGAGCAAGTCGTCACTGTCGTTCAGCAGCCGCGAAATAGGCGACGGCGAGGCAATGATGACTGGCAGGTTGCCGCCCTCGCCCTTCAGCGCTTCGCTTTGCGGTGTACCTCCACTGAGCTGGATCAGCGAGGTGCCAGTGATGCCGGCCAGTGCCAGTTTTGCGAAGGTGTCGCGCTTGATCGGGGTTTCGCCGGCAACGCGGATCTGCGCCAGCACGCGGCGCGGGTCCTGTGGATCGAGGCGCAACTGCACGACGTCACCCACCTTGATCCCGCTGTACTGCACTGGACTGCCGCGAGACAGCCCCGTCACCGCCTCGTTGAAGACAACCTGATAGTCCTTGAACGCCGAGTCGACGCTGGACTTTGCGAGCCACAGACCGAACAGCAGCGCGGCAGCGACCACGATCACCGTGAACAGGCCGATCAGAACGTGATGGGCGCGGGTTTCCATCATGAGACCTCGTGTGGGTGGGTGGCCGCCGAATAGGCCGAGCGGCCGCGCGGGCCATGAAAGTATTCGTGAATCCAGGCGTCCTTGGTCGCCGACACCCTGTCGATGGTGTCCGCAACCAGCACGCGCTTCTGCGCCAGCACGGCGACGCGGTCGGTGATTGTATAAAGCGTGTCGAGGTCGTGGGTGACCATGAATACGCTCAGTCCTAAGGCGTCGCGCAGGGTCAGGATCAACTGGTCAAACGCGCCGGCGCCAATCGGATCGAGCCCGGCAGTGGGCTCGTCCAGAAACAGGATGTCCGGATCCAGCGCCAGTGCTCGCGCCAGCGCCGCGCGCTTGATCATGCCGCCGGAGAGCGACGCGGGGTATTTGTGCGCCGCCGACAACGGCAGTCCGGCCAGCGCCATTTTGATCCCCGCCAGATGCTCGGCCTCCTCGCGGCTCAGCCCGGCGTGTTCGATCAGCGGCAGCGCAACGTTCTCCGTGATGGTCAGCGACGAGAACAGCGCGCCTTTCTGAAACAGCACCCCGAAACGTCGTTCCACCCGAGAGCGCGCTTTGTCGGACAGATTCAGCAAATCCTGACCCAGGACGCGGACACTGCCCGAGGCAGGTCTTTGCAGCCCGACAATGCTGCGCAGCAACACTGACTTGCCTGCGCCGGAGCCGCCCACCACCCCGAGAATTTCCCCGCGATACAGGTCCAGTTCGAGGTTCTCATGCACCACTTGCGGGCCAAAGTGATTGCTCAAGCCGCGGACCTCAATCACCGTCTCGACGGGTTGTACGCAACGGCGGGTCACCAGCCGATCTCCATGCAGAACATCGCGACCAGGGCATCCAGCACGATGACCACAAAAATGGACTGCACCACGCTCGATGTCGTGTGAGCCCCAACGGACTCAGCGCTGCCCTCGACCTTGAAGCCCTCCAGGCAACCGATCGCTGCGATGAAGAACGCGAAGATCGGCGCCTTGGCGATGCCGACGAGAAAGTGCTGCACGCCGATGTCGGCCTGCATCAACGACAGAAACATCGCCGGCGTGATGCCCAGGGACAGAGCGCAGACCACGCCGCCACCGACAATGCCGCAGATCATCGCGAGAAAGGTCAGCATGGGCAGGGAGATGAGTAACGCAAGAACGCGGGGCAACACCAGCAGTTCCGTAGGACTCAGCCCCAGTGTTTGCAGCGCATCCAGCTCCTCGTTGGCTTTCATTGAGCCGATCTGCGCGGTGAAGGCGCTGGCCGTACGACCGGCCAACAAAATGGCAGTCAGCAGCACGGCGAATTCCCGCAGGAACGAGAAGCCGATCAGGTCAACGGTAAAAATCGTCGCGCCAAAAGCCTTCAGCACCGTGGCGCCGAGAAAGGCCACCACGGCGCCGACCATGAACGTCAGCAGCGCCACAATGGGCGCCGCGTCCAGGCCGATTTGCTCGATGTGGGCAATGACGGAGGTGGTGCGCCAGCGCCTAGGGCGAAACAGCGTGGAGGCGAAGGTCTGCAGTATCAGCCCGATAAAGCCCAACAGTTGCAGCGTGTCCTTCCAGATCACCTCCACTGCCGAGCCAATTCGCGACAGCAGCTGCATGCCCACGGCCGCTTCAGGCTCTCGGACTGGCTGGCAATAGTCAGCCAGTGCGCTCTGGATGGTCTGCATCAGCGCGCGGCTGGATTCCGGCAGGTTGGGCGCTTGCACGGCCAGCAAACGCAGGCGCTGTACGCCGAGCAGCTCTACCAGCAACGACGCACCGGCGGTGTCGAGGGCGCCGAGTTCGTCCATGTCCACGAGGGTGGCTGGGCCGAATCCTGTACTTAACGCATCGGTCTGACGCTTGAGTTCGCGGTAATGGGCGAGCGTCCAGTCCCCGGCAATCCGCAGCTGCACAGGAGTGCTCGAAGTGTCCATGAAGACGCGCCCTGGAGTCTTGGGCGCGGAGGAAGCCTGCGTAGTCAGTGGGGTCATAGCGACGAGCTTAGTTGGTTTTGGCCGGGGCAGATGGGTTCTCGGCTGGTGCACTGTCTGCGGGTTTTTTCGCCTCGGAATCATCCGGCTTTGCAGCGTTGGTGCCTGGCTTGAGGCCTGCAGGCTTGATCTTGTTGCGAGTGACGGCCGGCTGATCGCGCTCGGTTACGTCAAAGCGCAGCACACCAATCATCTGCCCGTCCTCCGTGAGCACCCTCACCTGCCACTTGCCGAGCACGTCCGGCGGAAAATTCTGCTTGTGCGTCCAGGCTCGGTAGCCTTCCTCACGACCGCCCTTGATGTCTAGAGCAATCCGCTCTATTTCCTCGCCATTGTGGCGCCACACGTGATAAATCCGCTCGTTCAGACCGCGCGGGGCGTTGATCGACGTGTAGGCGTAAAGCCCGGCGCTGCGCAGTTGGTTGACGCCGATCTCCTGAATGCTCTCGCCGGGGGTGCGATTCTGATTATCGAAGCGGGTGCTGATCGCTGCTTCGGTCAGCCAGAGAGTCGCTGGCGGCACCCAGAATCGCGCCATCCAGCCCGCGCCGCCGATCGCCAGTGTCATGGCCACCACGCCAAGGCCGCGCTGCCAGCTGTTGATCGGATAGCCCGATGCCAAGCTCGGAAATGACAGCAGCATCGCAATGCCCAGCGCCAGTTTGTAACTTTCGGCGGTGGTCAGGTGAACGATGATCGGCAGCGCCGTGAGCAGTGCAGCGAACAACGTCAGGGTGTGCAGCGCCATGAACAGCCAGCGGCGCGGCGCCAGCCATTTGTAGTACAGCGGGTCAATGATGGAAATCAGGCCTGCCGCCCCGAGCAGCCCGGTGAACGCCAGCTGGCCGCTGTACCACGTGGTAGTGACGAAGAAGAACGGCAGTACGAAAAACAGGCTTTCCTGATGGATCATCTGGGTGCCGTAGCGCAGCAGCGGCTGCGGGATTTCGCGCTTGAACATCTTCGCGAACAGGGCGACGGCGCTGTTTTCTACCATCAGCCAGATCCAGCTCACCAGCAGAATGACCGCAATCCAGGTTGCCAGCTTGGCCTGGCGATCCACCAGAATGAAACTGCCGATGCCTGAGCAAAACCCAAAAAACGCAATCAGCCCGGGGTAGCGCTTGATGAACTCCAGCACACGCTGGACGAGCGAGTGCTGAATGATTGCGTTGATGTCCGGCATCGGTGGGCGTCACTCTTCGTTTATGAAGCTAGGTCTATGAAGTTGGAGATCGTCTGCGTCTAACGGGCCCGCTGAATCCAATACGCTAACTATAGGCGTTACAACGGACGCTTCTTGTAAACCCGCCATCGCCAGACAATCAGCAACGCCACCAGCCCCGTCAGCAAGAGTCCGACCCCGTACAGCTCGTCGTAACTGAGCAGTGGCTCCTCAACGCGAAGATACCCGGGTTGCGCCAGCAGTTGACGCATCGCCTGGTTGGCCAGATCCAGGCTCACGCCCCGGGTCCGCTTGGCCGGGTCTTGGAAGCGGCCATCGTCGTAATCATTCAACGCACCCCAGTAATAGTCGGCCAGCGCGCTATTGCCTTGAACGGCCCAGGCTTGCTTGGCGATGGAGGCCTGCTGCAGCCGTGCAAAGGTGGCCGGGTCCATGCCTTCCTTGCGCAGCCGCTGGAGCATCGCGCGCACGGCGGCAGTGGCCGAATCGACGTCTTCACGGTTGAGATCGGCATTAAGGCTGAGAAAGCCGGTGTCCCCGAACGCTTCGCGATCGGCCCATGGCCCGTAGGAATACCCCTTGTCCAGACGCAGTTCGCTGTACAGCGTCCAGTCCAGATACGCTTTCACCAGATCCCAGGTTTCATCGTGCTGCTCGCCCATGTCCGGCTCAGGGAACAGCAAATGCAGCTTGGCGCCATCGCCCAACGCGCCGCGGATCAGCGTGCGCTCGGAATCGGCCTTTTCGGTCATCGAGCGAAGCGGCGGATGTTCCGTAGGATCGACCGCATTAAGTTGGCCGAAGGTGCGTTCCAGGTAGGCAGGCAGCAACTTGTCGAGTTCGCCCACGATGATCAGCGTCATGTTGTTGGAGGCGTACCAGTTGTTGTAGATATTCTCGACTTGCTCCAGCGTGAGGTGATCGACCTCGGCCCGCTCCGGACATTTGAGGCCAAGCTCAACGGCAAGCTGACTGCTGGCGCCGTGGCCCAGATCGCGCTTGTCCAGCCAGCGTTGCAAATGCGAGTAGTGGCCACCGTCTTCACGGGCGACGATGCGCTTGGCAGTGTCCAGATTGGCCTGATTTATTTGCGTGTGAGTCAGCAGATTGAGGAGCAGATCGAGCACCTTGCGCTGATTCTGCGCCGGCGCCTCGATGACGAAGGTGGTATCGGTATTGCTGGTGAACGCGTTCCACTCTCCACCCAGCGCCTGCATCTGTTGCTCGAGGCCGCCCTCCCCGCTGTTGTCGATCCCGCTGAACAGCAGGTGCTCCAGCAGGTGCGGCAGCTCTTTGTCTTCGCATTTGAAGTCATCAAAGCCAATACCCACGACCAGGCGAACAGCGACATGACCTTTGTCCGCAGGCTTGAGCAACAGCTGCAAACCGTTGGGCAGCACGTAGCCCTCAACCTGCAACCGGTCGAGGGCCATGGAAGAAAGGGATGTCAGAACCAGACAAACGAACAGCAGGCAACGCATAAAAACGGGCTTCCTTGCGGGCCGGTATGTGTAACAGACTTCGCAGCGGCGCCTGCGTTCACCACGATTATTCCGGGTTGCCCTCGCTGGACAAGGCGCCTGTGTCAGTGGTTTCAAGGACCACGTAGGCGCTGCTGCAGAACAGCGAGTTCAAGCGTTTCATGTCGGAAATCAGCTCAAGGTGCAGGGAGCTGGTCTCGATACTCTGCACAATCTTGCGTTGCAGTCTGCTGACATGGGCGTGGGCCAGGCGCCGCTCCTGTGCCCGAAAACGACGTTTCTCGCGCAACAACTGGCGCGCGCTCTCCGGGTCACCGCTGAGGAAGACCGACAGGCCAAGACGCAGATTCGCCATCAACTGCTCGTGCAGCCCGGACAGTTCTTCCAGGCCGACGTCGGAAAACGACCGCCGCTGCGAGGTTTTCTGCTGCTGAACCTTGCGCAGCATGCGCTCGATCAGCCCGCTGGCCAGTTCCAGATTGATCGCCAGTTCGATGATCTCGGCCCAGCGGCGATTGTCCTGATCGCTGAGGTCGTCGCGGGGCATCTGCGCCAGGTATAACTTGATGGCGTTGTAGAGTACCTCGACATCATCGTTGAGCCGACGCACTTCCTGAGTGACCGCCGTCTGGTTGCCACGCAGCACCTCTTGCATGGCATTGAGCATGCTGTCGATGAGATCACCCATGCGCAGGGTTTCGCGCACGGCATTGGCCAGCGCCAGGCTCGGCGTGGCCAGTGCGGTCAGGTCCAGATGCCGAGGCTTGGTCTGGCCGTTGATCTCGGCCTGCTGAGGCAGAATCGACGCGCACAGACGTCCCATCGGCCCCACCGTCGGCAGCATGATCAGGCAGCGCAGGGAGTTGTAGATGACATGAAAGCTGATGACCAGGCTCGACGGACTGACATTCAGCGTGTCCATCCACGCCACCAGCGGGGTCAGGACCGGGGTGATCAGCAACAGGCCGATCAGTTTGTACAACAGACTGCCCAGCGCCACTTGCCGACCGGCGACGTTTTGCATGCTGGTGCTGAGGAACGCCAACAGACCGCTGCCGATGTTGGCGCCGATCACCAGACCGATCGCCACCGGCAGGCTTATGATTTCCGCGCCTGCGAGGGTCGCCGTCAGCAGCACCGCCGCAAGGCTTGAGTAGGAGATCAGCGCGAACATGGCGCCGACCAGTGCGTCGAGCAGAAGATCGCCTGTCAGTGACGCAAACAGCACCTTCACACCAGCAGCCTGGGTAATCGGCGCGGCGGCGGTGACGATCAGCTGCAAGGCGAGAATGATCAGGCCCAGGCCAATGCCGACACGACCCAACTGGCCCACACGGGTTTGTTTGCGCGACAGAAAGAAGATCACGCCCAGAAAGATCAGCAGTGGCGACAGCCACGACAGGTCGAATGTCAGGATTCGCGACATCACCGCAGTACCGACGTCGGCACCGAGCATGATGGCCAGCGCGGGCGTCAGGCCCATCAAGCCCTGGCCAACGAAGGACGTCACCAGCATCGCCGTGGCGTTACTGCTTTGCACCACAGCGGTGACGAGGATCCCCGCAACGAATGCCAGCGGGCGTTTGGACATGTTCTGGCCAATGACACGGCGCAGCTGCGAGCCGTAGACACGCAGAATGCCGGTCCGAACGATGTGTGTGCCCCAGATCAACAGCGCGACGGCGGAAAGCAAATCGAGCAGGGTCAGCATACGGAGAGCCCCCTGTAGGTTGCCCATCGGGCAAAGGTTAAAAGGTCCAGCGTGTAGCGAGCGTAAGCGCTTGAGGTGCATCGAACAGCGCGCTCAACTAAAGCTTTAGTCGGCCTGTGGCCTTAATGCCAGCATGGCACAGAGGATTATCTCTTGAAACAAATCTGTCATAAATCAGGTATTTGAAGGTCGCTCGTTGATTCGCACCGATAAAAAACGGGGCACTCAGAGGGCCCCGTTTTTTCGTCACGTCTACGCAGCGGACGTTATTGACCCGGTACGTCCTTACGAAGTTTCACCGGGTCCTGCATCTTGCGCTTCTTCGCCATCGACGTGCGCATTTTGATGTTGATCGCCTCAACCGCCAGCGAGAACGCCATGGCGAAGTAGACGTAGCCCTTCGCCACATGCACATCGAACGACTCGGCAATCAGCACGGTGCCGACGACGATCAGGAACGACAGCGCCAGCATCTTCAGCGATGGGTGCTTCTCGATGAAGTCGCTGATGACGCCCGCGCACAGCATCATGATCAGCACCGCCACGATGATCGCCGCGACCATCACCGGTACGTGGGAAACCATACCCACGGCAGTGATGACCGAGTCCAGCGAGAATACGATGTCGATGATTGCAATCTGAAGGATGGTGTACAGAAACATGCCGCCCTTGCCTTTCGGCTCGTCCAGCGTCTCCTCTTCGCCTTCCATGCCGTGGTAGATCTCTTGCGAGCTTTTCCACAACAGAAACAGGCCACCGAAGAACAGAATCAGGTCGCGTCCGGAAATGCCTTGGCCGAGGACCACGAACAGGTCGTCGGTGAGGCGCATGACCCAGGTGATCGACAGCAGCAGCAGAATCCGCGTCACCATTGCCAGCGCCAGCCCGAAGATGCGGGTGCGTGGCTGCATCGCCTTGGGCATGCGGCTGACCAGGATCGAGATCATGATGATGTTGTCGATACCCAGCACGATTTCCAGGGCGGTCAGCGTGAAGAAAGCAACCCAGATCTCAGGGTTGGTCAGCCATTCCATTACGTATTCCTTTGAGCGTTCGTTTTCCCTCCGGCACAGTTACGCCAAAGGGAGCGTTGAGTTGCGTTATAGGCTGCTGTAGAGCGGGAAAATTCCCATCAGCAGCGCAGCGATCAGAATGCACACACACACCAGCACGGCCCATTTGAGGGTAAAGCGCTGGTGATCACCAAACTCGATGCCCGCCAGTGCCACCAGCAGATACGTCGAAGGCACCAACGGACTCAACAGGTGGACGGGTTGGCCGACGATCGAGGCACGTGCCATTTCCACCGGGCTGATGCCGTAATGCGAAGCGGCTTCGGCCAGCACTGGCAGCACACCATAGTAGAACGCGTCGTTGGACATGAAGAAAGTGAACGGCATGCTGACAACTGCAGTGATCACGGCCAGATAAGGGCCCATCGCTTCAGGAATCACGGCCAGCAGGCTCTTCGACATCGCGTCGACCATTCCGGTGCCGGACAGGATACCGGTAAAGATCCCCGCAGCAAAAATCAGTCCGACCACTGCCAGCACGCTGCCGGCGTGGGCCGCTACACGGTCTTTCTGTGCTTGCAGGCACGGATAGTTGACGATCATCGCGATACTGAATGCAATCATGAACAGCACCGGCAGCGGCAGCAGGCCCATGATCAGCGCCACCATCAGCACCAGCGTCAGTGCGGCGTTGAACCAGATCAGCTTGGGGCGGCGGGCTTCAGGAAACTGCGAAACGCTGATGTCGCTGTGATCGCCTTCGTCACCAGGCAGTTGCAGTTCGCCCAGGCGCGCACGTTCGCGTTTGCCGTAGAAGTAGGCGATCAGCAGAATCGCCACAACGCCTGCCAGCATCGCCGGAATCATTGGCACGAAGATGTCGGATGGATCGACATGCAGGGCACTCGCCGCCCGCGCGGTCGGGCCGCCCCATGGCGTCATGTTCATCACGCCGCCGGCCAGAATGATCAGGCCCGCCATGATGCGCGGGCTCATGCCCAGGCGGCTGTACAGCGGCAACATGGCGGCCACGCAGATCATGTACGTCGTGGCGCCGTCACCGTCCAGCGAGACAACCAGCGCCAGCACAGCCGTACCGACCGACACTTTGACCGGGTCGCCTTTCACCAGCTTGAGGATCTTGCGCACGGCCGGGTCGAACAGCCCGGAGTCGATCATCAGTGCGAAATAAAGGATGGCGAACATCAGCATCACGCCTGTTGGCGCTAGCTTGGTGATGCCCGCAAGCATCATTGGGCCGATTTCCGAGGCGAAGCCACCGAACAAGGCAAAAACGATAGGGACAATGATCAAGGCAATCAGCGCGGACAGGCGCTTGCTCATGATCAGGTACATGAAGGCGACGACCATGGCGAAGCCGAGGAAGGTCAACATAGCAATACTCCAGCGTTACGCGGCGGGGAACGGACGAGACGAATCGATCAGCTCAAAACGAGCGGCGCGTGGAGTCGGGGATTACGAAGGGGGTACTGCAGGGCACATGCAAGCATCGGAAATCACCTAATTGTTGTTGTAGATGGGCCGGAGAACGTCAAGCGCGTTCGTCCTGGCCGACCGGTCTGTCGCCGGCGGTGAGGTGATGCTAAACGGGGAAGCTTTCAGCCAGCTTTCGTTGCACTTCTCAAGTTAACGAGCGGGAGGTTGAGTTATCGACCTCAGGATGCGGTCAGACCCATACATAACCGGGAGAGTGCTCATGAGTGAATTGCAGACCGGCGGATGCCATTGCGGCAATCTGCGTTACCAGCTCGATGGCCCCGTGGATGACGTTGCCCACTGCCACTGTTCGATTTGTCGGCGCACGTCGGGTGGAATCGTCGTGACGTGGACCAGCGTCCCCGTCGAGGCTTTCAAATGGCTGGCCGGAAGTCCGACTACCTATGATTCAGGCCCGACGTGCGTGCGGTATTTCTGCAATAACTGTGGGGCGCAGGTCGCGCTGTTCAGCCGGAACAGCCCGGAGACCATGGATGTGACCATTGCCACCCTTGATCATCCGGAGCTGACGCCTGCCAATCGACACATCTGGACCGACAGCCGCCTGCCCTGGCTGCACCTCGACGAGCATCTGCCAGGTGAGCCTGGGGAAACTGCCTGAGTCATTTAGGGCGCACAGCAGCGCATCGATCAAGGCAGCTCCAACCCGCCTGCTGCCTTGTGCAGCGCCCGCAGGTGCTCACCGACCTGCTTGAGGTTGTCTTCGGTCGCAGCGATCTCGGCGGCGCGGTCGGGATCGAGCAGCGCCCTCACCTCTTTGTCCAGATCGCCGCTGAGCCGCTGAAGCTGTTTCTGCCGCTGGCTGCTCTCGTCCTCTAAGCGCTTCCACTCGCCTTCCTGCGGCAGACCGTAGCCGCCGCTGCCGAGCAATTCTGCGGGTCGACTCAGGAATCCGCTGTTGGCGAGAATGTCCTGCAGCGTGCCGGTCGCCCTGGAGACGCCGTTGTCCTTCTGCTCCACAGCACTGAGGTAGCGCTGCTTGACCTCATCCTGCGCGAGCAATAACTGACGACGGAGCCCGGCCTGTTCCAGCAGCAACATCGCAGCGCTGGTGCGCAAATCAGCATTTGCGAAGTAAGGGCGTCGCTCTTGGGGCGTCAGTGCCAGCCAATCCTCAACCGTGGTCTGCTTGACGCTGGTGGTCTTGCGCAGCACATCGAACATCGCCTGATAACGGTCACGGTACGAGTCGAAGCGGTAGCCCATGCGCAGCGCTTTCTTCGGATCGTCCAGCACGCTGGTGTCCGCCAGCCCCCTGCCCTTGAGGACTTCCAGCAGCCCGTTGGGCATGATGCTATCCAGCCCGACAAGCCGCGGATCGTCAGTGCCGCTGCGCAGTAGTTTCAGGTTTTCCACCGCGCAGTTATTGGACAGGAACCAGTAATCCCCGTCGTATGCCCAGTGCATCTCGGCAGCGTGTTGAACCAGGCCGTTGATCTCCTCACGGGACAGTTTCAGCGGGACCGAGGCCAGGCCGCGCAGTTCGGTCTTGGTGTACTCATCGATGACCTGACCCAGCGGCAGGACAAACAGGCGCGACGGATATTTGCCGGTCAAGCCGCTCCAGCTGGACAGCTGCAGGTCGTTGACAAAGGCGCGGTACGACAGCACCAGGTGCTGATCCAGGTCCAGCCGGCAGTCGGGGCCACGCGGGCGACCGGGCTTGCATATCACCAGCCGAAGCATGCTATGGCCCCACCGGCTCGCCAGATTCTGGTTGGCCTCTGCCAGCAGGTAATCGACTTCGTACACACGTTCGGGGTCGAGCTTGCCCAGTGGCTCTCGGGCAAAGTCGTTCCCGGCGTTGAGGTAAGGATAGGACGTCGGGCACTGATCTTTCGTTGCGGGCGCCCAGTCGAACCGAGCCTTGTAATAGTCGTACAGTGCCGGACGGCGACAGGCGTAGGCCGGATCGAGGAGGAAGTACTCCATGTTCACCGCAACGAATTCCAGCGGGCTGCTGATTTCGTAGATGTCCGGACTGCGCGCGACCTGACCGTTGCGCTCTTCCCTGTCACCGCGGCGGCCGACGTACTGCGGCCATCCCGCCAGATCCAGAAGGCGGGGATCATCACTTAACGTGAAGCGTCGGTCGGTCTGCCCCCGGCAGCTGTCACGCAGGCCAACCTTTCCCACGCTCTTGCCCTGCCGGGTACATGCAACGATCAGCTTGCGGTCTTCAGCGGACCAAAGCTGCGCGTGATCATAAATATGAGTCAGCTCATGCAGAACCGTGGCGAGCATTTCTTCGCGCACGGTGCCGTGAGGACGATTGGTTCGGGTTGTCGCGGCGCTGCCATCGGTCAGGCCCGCGAGCAAGTGCTGATTCAGGTCCAGCCGGTAAGGGCCGTCTGCACGGCCGTAGGCATTGGACGGCATGTCATCGGTCCAATGCACTTCGACCTTGCGATCGAGCTTGCTGACGAAAAGTGGCGGCAGGTGCGCCATCGCTTCGTCGAGCAATGTCTGGCTGGCCTTCTGTTGCGCAGGGCTGAGCCCGTCTGCATGCAACGACAGCCTGAGATCGGCGAAGGCGCCCGTGCAAATCAGCGACAGCGCCGACGTCAGCAGCCAGACAGCGAGGCGTTTCACAGTGCGAGGATGGCCTCGGCGAGGTCCTGGTCACTGGCGTTGCGGGCCTCAGGCAGGCGGTCGCGCAGCGTCATGAAAGCTGCGTCGAGCAGTGCGCCATGGATATCGCCGTTGCTCGCGACATAGCTGGCAGCGTCGTCGCGCGCTTCGAGTACGAGTTTCCAGTTGCGTACGGATGAGGTGGTGTCGGAGGTGAAATCGATGCTGCGGCCGAGGGCGCGAACGACGATGTTACTGGTGGCCTTCAGGGTTTGTGCCTGTGCCATATCAGTCAGCAAGAGCAGGCCGAGGGCGGCAGCGATCAACGGGGTACGCATGGAACGTCTCCAAAATACGGAAGTTACAAAAAAGTGACTATTGGACGAGGATTGCCTGCGCCAGTTCAAGGTCGCTTGCATGAAGTTTCGGGTGGGATTGACGCAGGTATGCCAGCGCCGATTCCAGTCGTGCTCCTCGCAGTTGGCCGTCACTGGCAACAAACACTGCAGCATCATCCTGGGCGGCAATTATCAACTTGCTATCGAAAGGCCCGGTCGTCACCTGGCTGGTGGCGTATCCGGTTTTGACCAGGCTTTGTGTGGTCACGTCGAACGCCAGAACCTGAGTGGAAATACTCAAGGTGGCGATGACGGCAAGCACTAGGCGAGACAACGAATGCATGGCTATTCAGGGCTGTTCAGGTTCTGCGAAACGAGTCGCAAGGCTAGCGCAACACCCGAGTCAGAGCTAGTGCAAAGACTCAGGCGTAGGCGGGAGAAACCTGTCGCGATACTGAATCAGATGGCAAGAATCGCCTGCGCGAGTTGCGCGTCCGACGCTTGCAGGCTTGGCGCAACCTCGCGGATGTGTTGCAACGCGCCTTGGAGCTTCACGCCACGGATCTCGCCTTCGCTGGCAACGAAGCTTGCTGCGTCGTCGCGGGCGGCCAGGACGATCTTGTCGTCATGAAAGGAGGACGAGATTTTCGACGTGGCATTGGACGATGCATCCAGCGCACGGACAATGGTGTCGGTTGTAACAACGAAACTGGAAGCCTGGGCCCCGGTAGCAGCAACGATCAGGAAAGCGGCACTCAACAGGCGAACGCGAGACATACAGGCACTCCAAAATAACGGGATTCGAAAACCACTGACGCTTAAATCGGAAGCTCAGCCTTAGCTGTCTCGCGAGTGCGTGGTCAAGGTGGCGCAAGATTAGCTTATAAGCGAGCCCGCTCACCATCCTCGCCTTACGCAAGCAGCTGGCGTGCGGACCATTAATGCTGAAATCGCCTGGAAACATTGGTCTGTATGGGTTTTTCGTGAAGACAGTCAAAACTGTACTGGTTTTGTTTGCCAAGCTGTACGCTGGCCTGAAACGACAAAACCCGCCAGCAGTAACCTGCTGACGGGTTTTGTTTGAACAATTCGGGTTGCTGGCGAGAGGCGCTTTGCCTGGGACCAGCAGACGCTACATTAGCGCCAGAACGGCTTGCTCAGCTCTTCGTAACGCTGGGATTCGCTGATACCGGCGTCAGCCAGCAAACGTGCATCCAGACGAGCCAGTTGATGGCGGCTGGACAGACGACGCTGCCAGAGCATCAGGTTGGCGAACATGCGCAGCGGCAACGAGGCTTGTGCGGTTTTTGCGGTGTCTTCGTAGAACAGTTCGGAACTGACGGTGCGTTCCATGATGCATCTTCCTTCCGCTTGTGGCGGGATTAGAGAGTGACTTGATTGGTGACAATATTCCTCTCATTGCCCTCCTCTCTCTAGACACAGTTCATTTGTATTGTGCTGCTCCAATTAACTGTTAAACACCACTGTTTTGTTCAGAAGTGGGGCAACTGTACGGGTCTGCACCATTAGTGTGCTTATTGGGTGATCTTGCCAGTCACTTCCCGCTTTGCCTTGGCAAAAACACCCGTACAGCAGTACAGTTTTTGCAGAATTTACGTTCAGTCTGCGAACTGTGACGACGAAAGGTCGTCGCCACTGACAAACTGTGTTTTCAGGTCGCCAACATGCGGCCCGTTTCTTCTAGATTAAGGTGCCAACTGAGTGCATCCCGCAGAACATGCGGAGTGTGACCGCCAACTGCGCAGGCGCGGCGGAGATAATCATTCAGCGCCTCGCGGTAAGCCGGATGCACGCAGTTGTCGATGATCACCCGCGCACGTTCCCGGGGTGCCAGGCCTCGCAAATCGGCCAGTCCTATCTCTGTCACCAGGATGTCCACGTCGTGTTCGGTATGGTCCACATGGCTGACCATGGGCACCACGCTGGAGATGGCGCCAGCTTTGGCAATGGACTTGGTCACGAAAATGGCAAGGTGGGCATTCCGTGCGAAGTCGCCTGACCCTCCTATACCGTTCATCATCCGTGTCCCACCCACATGGGTAGAGTTGACGTTTCCGTACAGGTCGAACTCCAGAGCGGTGTTGATCCCGATGATGCCCAGGCGGCGGACGACCTCTGGATGGTTCGAAATTTCCTGGGGGCGCAGTAACAGTCTGGATCTGTACTGTTCCAGATTGTCGTAGACCGCAGAGTGCTTGCGCTCGGACAGAGTCATGGAACAGCCTGAGGCAAAATCCAGCTTGCCCGCCTCGAACAGGTCGAACGTCGAGTCCTGCAGTACTTCCGAATACATCGTCATGCCGTGAAAGGGTGAATCGATCAGCCCTGTCATGACGGCATTGGCGATCGTGCCTACCCCGGCCTGCAGCGGCATCAGCTGATTGGTCAGGCGGTTCAGCCGCACTTCGTTCTTGAAGAACTCAACCAAATGGCCCGCGATAGCCTGAGTGTCGGTGTCTGCCGGCAATACCGACGACGGCGAGTCGGGTTGATTGCTGATCACGATGCCGACGATCTTGGCCGGATCGATCTTCACGGCCTGACTGCCGATTCGGGTATCGGTCTTGAGCACCGGGATCGGCAGCCGCGTCGGCCGGTAAGTGGGTATATAGATGTCATGCAGCCCTTCGAGCTCAAGGGGCTGGGCGAGATTGATCTCGATGATCACGTGCTGGGCAAGAATGGCGAAGCTCGCCGAGTTACCGACTGAAGTACTGAGCACCAAGTGCCCTTCTTCGGTGATCGCCACGCATTCAATCACGGCGATATCCACAGCCTTGATCTGGCGATTGCGCAGTTGCTCGACGGTGTCCGACAGATGCTGGTCAATGAACATCACGGTGCCGTCGTTGATGGCCTTGCGCAGGGTACTGTCGACCTGAAAAGGCATGCGGCGGGACAGCACGCCCGCTTCGGTCAGTTGCTTGTCCAGATCGTTGCCCAAGCTTGCGCCCGTCATCAGGCTGATCTTCAGCGGAACTGTTTTGGCGCGTTCAGCCAGCGCCTGGGGTACGGCTTTGGCTTCGCCTGCGCGGGTGAAGCCGCTCATGCCGACGGTCATGCCGTCCTTGATCAAGGAAGCGGCGTCGGCCGCGCTCATTATCTTGCTCATCAGCGAGGGCAGACGGATTCGTTCACGGTGCATGTTGTTAATCTCATGACAAAGATGCGTGAGCGAAGTCTAGAGATTTGAAGTGTATTCGTCCCGCTACCAAGGTCGCACTCAAGGCTCTAATTAGCGCCTCTGCGCGAGAAACACTTTTACCCGGGGTGTAAAAAACCCTCGACCATCACCTGCGCCGAGGGTTGTTTTATCTCGGGTTGCAACCGCTATTCGATCGCTTTGACCATGTCCTCGATGACCTTTTTGGCGTCACCAAACACCATCATGGTTTTGTCCAGATAGAACAGCTCGTTATCCAAGCCGGCATAGCCGCTGGCCATGGAGCGCTTGTTGACGATGATGGTCTTGGCCTTGTACGCCTCGAGGATCGGCATGCCGGCAATCGGTGATTTGGGATCGTTCTTGGCCGCCGGATTGACCACATCATTGGCGCCCAGCACCAGAACGACGTCGGCCTGACCGAACTCGGAGTTGATGTCCTCCATCTCGAACACCTGGTCGTAAGGCACCTCGGCCTCCGCCAGCAGGACGTTCATGTGCCCCGGCATCCGGCCGGCCACCGGGTGGATCGCGTACTTCACCGTGACGCCCGCGTGGGTCAGCTTTTCGGTCAGCTCTTTCAGCGCGTGCTGCGCTCGAGCGACCGCCAGCCCGTAACCCGGCACGATGATTACAGTGTCGGCGTTGGTCAGCAGGAAGGTCGCATCGTCAGCTGATCCGGATTTGACCGGGCGGGCTTCTTTGATGCCGCTCGCAGCACCGGCATCTGCTGCGCCACCGAAACCGCCACCGATCACGTTGAAAAACGAGCGGTTCATCGCCTTGCACATGATGTACGACAGAATCGCGCCGGAAGAGCCGACCAGGGAACCGGCGATGATCAGCATCGAGTTGTTCAGCGAGAAGCCAATGCCCGCCGCTGCCCAGCCTGAGTAACTGTTGAGCATCGACACCACAACTGGCATGTCTGCGCCACCAATCGGGATAATCAGCAGCACGCCAATCACGAATGCGAGGATCAGCATAATGCTGAACGCGAACAGGCTACCCGTCAGCATGAACGTGACGCCGAACAGCAACGTCGCAAGGCCCAAAATCAGATTGAGTTTGTGCTGACCGGCAAATTGCACCGGTGCGCCCTGGAACAGGCGGAATTTGTATTTGCCAGACAGCTTGCCGAAAGCGATGACGGAGCCGGAGAAGGTGATCGCACCAATAGCTGCGCCAAGGAACAACTCCAGACGATTGCCCGCCGGAATCGGATCACCCAAGTGGTGAACAATGCCCAGCGACTGTGGCTCGACCACGGCAGCGATGGCGATGAATACGGCGGCCAGACCGATCATGCTGTGCATGAAGGCGACCAGTTCCGGCATCTTGGTCATTTCGACGCGCTTGGCCATGATCGAACCGGCAGTGCCGCCGACCAGCAGACCGATCAGGATATAGCCAATCCCTGCGCTGGCACCGTCCGTGGACAACGCGGCCAGTTTGAAGACCAGTCCGATCGTAGTTAAAACAGCCAGACCCATGCCGAGCATGCCGAACAGGTTGCCTCGACGCGACGTGGTCGGGTGAGACAAGCCCTTCAGCGCCTGGATGAAGCAGATCGCCGAGACGAGGTACAGCAATGTGACGAGGTTCATGCTCATTACTTGGCCACCTCGTCTTTAACCTTGGGCGCTTTCTTTTTGAACATCTCCAGCATGCGCCGGGTGACCAGAAAACCGCCGAAGACGTTAACGGCGGCCAGCGCGACGGCCAGCGTGCCCATGGTTTTGCCCAGTGGCGTTACTGTCAGCGCTGCAGCGAGCATCGCGCCGACGATGACGATGGCCGAGATGGCGTTTGTAACTGCCATCAGGGGCGTGTGCAGCGCAGGCGTCACGTTCCAGACCACGTGGTAGCCGACGTAAATGGCGAGCACGAAGATGATCAGGTTGTAGATGCCGGGTGAGATGAACTCTTCCATTATTTTTATCCTCAGCCGTTTTTGCGGATGACTTGGCCATCGCGGCACATAAGGCACGCGGCGACGATGTCGTCTTCGAGGTTGATCTGGAACTGCCCTTCCTGGTTGAAAAGCAGCTTCATGAAGTCCAGCAGGTTGCGGGCATAAAGAGCCGATGCATCCGCCGCAACCATGGCCGGGAGATTCGTGTGGCCGACAATGGTCACGCCGTGCTCGACCACCACCTGATCCGCCACCGTAAGCGGGCAGTTGCCGCCCTGCGCGGCAGCCAGATCAATCACCACCGAACCGGGCTTCATTTGCGCGACTGTTTCAGCGCTCAAGAGCACCGGTGCCTTGCGGCCAGGGATCAGCGCCGTGGTAATCACGATGTCCGCCTGCCTGGCGCGCTCATGAACGGCCACTGCCTGACGCTGCATCCAGCTGGCTGGCATCGGGCGGGCGTAACCGCCGACGCCCACAGCAGCCTCGCGCTCCTCGTCAGTCTCGTACGGCACGTCAACGAACTTGGCCCCTAGCGACTCGATCTGTTCCTTGACGGCCGGACGCACGTCAGAGGCCTCGATGACTGCACCCAGGCGTTTGGCCGTGGCGATGGCCTGCAGCCCCGCAACGCCCGCGCCGAGAATCAGCACTCGCGCTGCTTTCACCGTACCGGCCGCAGTCATCAGCATCGGCATAAAGCGCGGGTAGTGATGCGCCGCCAACAACACAGCTTTATAGCCGGCGATGTTGGCTTGGGAAGACAGCACGTCAAGGCTTTGCGCGCGCGAGGTGCGTGGCGCAGCTTCGAGGGCAAAGGCGGCAATTCCGCGTTCGGCCAGCTTGGCGATCATGTCGTTATTGAACGGGTTGAGCATCCCGACTACCACGGTGCCGCTTTTGATCAACGGCAACTCGGCGTCGCCGGGAGCGGAGACCTTGAGGATGAGTTCAGCGCCGAACGCATCGGCGGCGCTGCCGATCAATGCACCTGCTGCCTCGTAAGCACTGTCCGTCACGCTCGCTGCAATGCCCGCGCCGTTCTGAACGCTCACTGTGTGGCCTTGGGCGATGAGCTTTTTGATGGTCTCGGGAGTGGCGGCGACCCGGGTTTCACCAAGCTGGGTTTCGAGGGGGACTCCAATGTGCACGTCAAATCTCCTGCGTGATCTTATTGTCTTAATTAGGCCAGCGCGCTACGGCCCGAGGGCTGGGATTGCGATCACTACGCCCGTTAAAACAGCCGGGCGCGGCATTTTGCAGGGGATGTCAGAGGCCTTCAAGGGTTTCTGTAACTGAACGAAAAATGTACTACAAGTCACCCTGTGACCGATTGACGCACTGAATAGCACAAGTGTCTGATGTAAATGATCTTTTATGAATTATTAGTCCGCAGGGGTCGTCCGACGACGAAATTATAAAACGCCCTGAAAACGGCTGGAGAGCCCTATTCGTATGACTATTGGGGCGTTAAGGTCAGAGCTGAGAAGTTTGTCGTCAATGCGACAATTCAGGATATCTGTAGGTTTGTAGGTAGGCGTACTACAGAAAATCTTCAAGACGTAAATGGGTGTTCAAGGGAGCGAGTAAGTGTCGGCCTGCTGAATCAGCCAATCCCGAAACGCTTTCAGGGACGCCGATTCCGTTTTGCGCTCTGGAATCATCAAGTAATAC
Source organism: Pseudomonas sp. 1L-C-7-B-C1 (assembly GCF_057291635.1). NCBI lineage: Bacteria > Pseudomonadati > Pseudomonadota > Gammaproteobacteria > Pseudomonadales > Pseudomonadaceae > Pseudomonas > Pseudomonas sp. 1L-C-7-B-C1. The sequence goes on from NZ_JBXAWH010000010.1 coordinate 259,034, forward strand.
GCCTTGGTGCTCGAGAGATGGTGCGGGTTGGCAATCACCAGGCGCTTCTCGGCCAGTTCATGCTGAATAAGAAACGGCGGGATGAGCGCCACACCCATGTCGTGCATGGTTGCCTGCGCGAGCATGGAGAATAGCTCGTAACGAGGACCTGTCATGTCGCGGGCCACGCCTATGTCCAGCGAGTTGAACCACTGCCGCCACGCGTAGGGCCGAGTGGTTTGCTGGAGCAGTGGCATCTCGGCCAACTCTTGAGCGCTAATGCTGTGCCGTGCCCCAAGTAGTGCCGGACTGCAGACCGGCATCGGGTTCTCGCCCATCAGTCTGTGAGATTCGGTACCGGACCAATCAGCATCGCCAAAATAAATCGCTGCGTCGAATTCGGTATCCGCGAACAAAAAGGGCCGCGTGCGGTTCGTCAGGTTGACAGTGACGTCAGGGTGTTTCTTCTGAAAATCCTTTAAACGCGGAAGTAGCCATTGCGTGCCGAAGGTAGGCACCACCGCGAGTTCGATCACATTCACGCCCTGGTGACCCATCACTGACAGCGTGTCGCGTTCAACGGCGTCAAGTTGCGTAGCGATGCGCCGGCTGTAGGAAAGGCCTGCCTCTGTTAGCTTCACACCCCGTCGTGAGCGTCGGAACAGGCCGACATTCAAGAACTCTTCCAGGCTGGCGATCTGTCGGCAGACCGCGCTCTGGGTCAGCGAAAGCTCTTCGGCGGCTTTTGTGAAGCTCTCGTGCCGCGCAGCGGCCTCGAAGCTTACCAACGCGGTGGTGCTTGGGATTTTACGGCGCATGTACCTTTGCCTCACTCAGAAGAACGGACAGGCTGCTGATCAGTGTGCTTCGGAGTGAGAAATTAGCACAAGACGATGCGAAATCGTCGTTTGCTCCCTTGATGGTTCCAGGCCTAGGCTCGCTCCATTACTTTTCCGGCGAGTCCGGAAGGGCATCTAGGTGAGGAGAGAATCATGAGCGGCAAGGCAAGTTTCAGTTGGATCGACCCCCTGTTGCTGGACCAGCAACTCACCGAAGAAGAGCGCATGGTTCGCGACAGCGCCGAGCAGTTCGCCAGGGAAAAGCTAGCGCCGCGTGTACTTGAAGCCTTCCGGCATGAAAAGACAGATCCAGCGATTTTCCGCGAGATGGGTGAGATAGGTCTCCTCGGCGCCACGATCCCGGAGCAGTATGGCGGTAGCGGTCTGAACTACGTGTGTTACGGCCTGATCGCTCGCGAGGTCGAGCGCGTCGATTCAGGTTACCGCTCCATGATGAGCGTGCAGTCCTCTCTGGTCATGGTGCCGATCAACGAATTCGGCACTGAAGCGCAAAAACAGAAGTACCTGCCCAAACTCGCGTCCGGTGAGTGGATTGGCTGCTTCGGCCTCACCGAACCCAATCATGGCTCGGATCCGGGTGCGATGATCACCCGTGCGCGGAGCGTCGAAGGCGGTTACCGCCTGACCGGTAGCAAAATGTGGATCACCAACAGCCCCATCGCCGACGTATTCGTTGTCTGGGGCAAAGATGACGCTGGCGATATCCGCGGCTTTGTACTGGAAAAGGGCTGGCAAGGCCTGACGGCTCCGGCGATTCACGGCAAGGTTGGCCTTCGCGCTTCTATCACCGGCGAGATCGTCATGGACAACGTGTTTGTGCCGGAAGAGAACATTTTCCCGGATGTCCGTGGCCTCAAAGGTCCTTTCACGTGCCTTAACTCCGCCCGCTATGGCATCTCCTGGGGCGCCTTGGGGGCTGCCGAGTTTTGCTGGCACACCGCGCGTCAATACACGCTGGACCGTCAACAGTTTGGCCGTCCGCTTGCAGCTAATCAGCTGATTCAGAAAAAGCTCGCTGACATGCAGACCGAGATCACGCTGGCGCTTCAAGGCTGCCTGCGTCTGGGCCGCATGAAAGACGAGGGCACCGCAGCGGTCGAAATCACCTCCATCATGAAGCGCAACTCTTGCGGCAAGTCCTTGGACATCGCGCGTATGGCGCGTGACATGTTGGGTGGTAATGGCATTTCTGATGAGTTCGGCATCGCCAGGCATCTGGTCAACCTGGAAGTGGTCAATACCTACGAAGGCACCCACGACGTCCATGCGCTCATCCTGGGTCGTGCCCAGACCGGCATCCAGGCCTTCTATTAAGGAGCCTGCAATGGGCGCGTTATCGCATTTGCGTGTGCTGGACTTGTCTCGGGTGCTCGCTGGCCCTTGGGCAGGGCAGATTCTGGCTGACCTGGGTGCAGAGGTCATCAAGATCGAGCGCCCGGGCAATGGCGACGATACGCGCGCCTGGGGGCCACCCTTTCTGAAGGATCCGCGTGGAGAAAACACGTCTGAGGCTGCGTACTACCTGTCAGCCAACCGTAACAAGCAGTCCGTCACTATAGACTTCACTCAGCCTGAAGGTCAGAAGTTGGTTCGGGAGCTGGCGGCGAAGTCCGATATTGTCATCGAGAACTTCAAGGTTGGCGGGTTGAAGGCTTACGGCCTGGATTACGAATCACTGCAGCTAGAAAACCCCAGGCTCATCTATTGCTCTATTACTGGGTTCGGTCAGACGGGGCCGTATGCCAAGCGCGCCGGTTACGACTTCATGATTCAGGGACTTGGTGGGTTGATGAGCCTTACTGGCCTTGCGGAGAGCGAAGATGGTGCGGGACCGGTCAAGGTCGGCGTGGCGCTGACGGATATTCTTACAGGGCTGTATTCGACGTCGGCGATTCTCGCTGCTCTGGCGCATCGTGACCAGGGAGGTCCCGGTCAGCACATCGATATGGCGTTGCTGGATGTGCAGGTCGCCTGCCTGGCGAATCAGGCGATGAACTACCTGACCACGGGCGTATCGCCAAGGCGACTGGGTAATGCGCATCCTAATATCGTGCCGTACCAGGATTTCCCTACTGCCGATGGCGATTTCATCCTCACGGTGGGGAACGACAGCCAGTTCCGCAAATTCGCAGAAGTGGCTGGGCATCCGCAGTGGACTGATGATCCGCGCTTTTCCACTAATAAGCAGCGAGTCGCACATCGTGCCGAGCTGATTCCGTTAATCCGGCAGGCCACCGTGTTCAAAACCACGGCTGAGTGGGTTGCGGCGTTGGAAGTTGCAGGCGTCCCTTGCGGGCCTATCAATGATGTTGCTCAGGTATTCGCGGATCCGCAGGTGCAGTTCCGTGGTTTGAAGGTGGAGCTGCCTCATGCGTTAGGCGGGAGCGTTCCTCAAGTCGCTAGTCCGATCCGCTTATCCGCGACGCCGGTTGAATATCGGCGCGCACCTCCGTTGCTAGGAGAGCACACGCTGGAGGTTCTTACCGGTGTATTGGGCTTATCAGACACTGACGTAACAACGCTGCGTGAAGCAGGTGTTCTTTGAGGGGCTGATGCTCTTGCGGGTGTCTTTAGCTAGTATCTATATAAACAGAAGGAAGTATCGGATTTCCTTGGGGTTTTGGCTTTTTCGCCAAAAGTTCAAATTAGGTGTTGACGCCCCTCTGGATCTGTCTATAATTCGCCCCACTTCCGGCGCAGACGAAACGGAAAACTCCTTGATAATCAAAGAGTTGGACGAAGTAGGCAGCGAGGAATGCTTCGGTTCAGATGTTTGAATCGACAGCGGTGAAAAAGGCAGTTGACAGCAGGTTGTAACGCTGTAGAATTCGCCTCCCGCTGAC
>NZ_JBXAWH010000011.1:0-248062 GCF_057291635.1 Pseudomonas sp. 1L-C-7-B-C1
AAGGCTTTGATCGCGAGCTTGACCGAGCAGGGTTTCCCGGTGCTCGACCTGACCGACAACGAACTGGCCAAGCTGCACCTGCGGCACATGGTGGGTGGGCATTCGGAGCGGGTCAGCGATGAGGTAGTGCTGAGGTTTGAATTCCCGGAGCGTCCGGGTGCGCTGTTCAATTTCCTGAACAAGTTGGGCGGGAAGTGGAATATTTCGATGTTCCACTACCGCAACCATGGCGCGGCAGACGGGCGTGTGGTGGCCGGATTGGTGGTGCCGGAGGATGAACGGCATCTGGTGCCGCAGGCGTTGGCCGAGATTGGCTATCCGTACTGGGACGAGACCAGGAACCCGGCGTACAAGCTGTTTTTGGGGTGAGCCATAGTGCTGACGCCGCAGAGTGTCTGCCGATCACCGCTCAAAATGTGGGAGCGAGCTTGCTCGCGAATAGGCCAGCACAGCCACTAAATCTCCAGCGGCTGAAATGACCCCTTCGTGAGCAAGCTCACTCCCACAGGTTGTGTGTTGGCTGAGAGACCTTCGGGAACAAGGTGGAGCGCCACCCCGGTCACTCCCAAAAGTGCTGCGTCCGCTGAGCGACGTTGCGGTCTCAAGCTCTCCTGCCCGTAGCAATTGTTAACCTACCAAACAGCTCACTGCGCTGGCGTTGACTCAACCGCTGGCGCAGGGCTCGGCTCGGTGGTCGTTTCCGGCGCAGGCGGCGTAGCGGGCGCAGCAGGTGCAGCCTCGGCAGGCGTCACTGTTTCGGCCTTCAACGGTTCCGGTTCGGCAGGCGCAGGCATTGGCTCGCTGCTCTGCTCGGCGGCGGGCGCAGGCTGAGTCGCAGGGGTCGCCAATGGCGCCGGCGCGACGGGCGTAGTGGGTGCAGGCGTAGTTGGCGCAGGTGCAGCCGGTGCAGCGGCCGGCTTTTGCTCCGTCAAGGCCGCCGGTTTACCCGGTACCGGCTCAGGCATGCCAAGGTCGGTTTTGGGCTTCTCTTCAATGTGCGCGGCCTTCTTCAGTTCAGGCGGCAGGAAGTTTTCCACCAGTGCGAAGAAGCGGTCATAGAACTTGGACGACGCCACGGTTTCACTGGCGACTTTGACCATCGAGTCGTCGGTCGAACCAATCGGCATCGACACAGACCCCAGCACGCCTACCCCCAGGCTCGCGGAGTTATTGACCTTCTTCAACGCATAGCGATCCTGTAGCGCGTTGGCGAACATTGTCGTGCGGTTGTCAGCGCTGCCGTCCGGGGCGCACACCACATTGAAGCTGATCTCCATGTGGGTTTCGCCGGTTTGCTGGAAGCTTTTATGGCCGCTGATCACTTTAGGATCGCTGCTGGTGATGATGTAGCCCTGGCTCAGCAGTGCCCGTCGAGCCGCTTCACAGGTGGCGGCATCCGAGACCGGGTAGTTACGGGAGAATGTCCCCGCATCGTCGAAATTCTCATGCTCATAGACCGTCGGTTTCTTCGACGAGCAGCCTGCGGCAGCCAGCAGGGTAATGACCCAGCATGCGGTACGAAAGCTCAGTAATTTAGGCATCAAACATCCTGGGGCAATTGGTCGACTGAACGTGGACCGGAGAAAACGCCGGTAAGTCTGCAACAAGCCTGCCATGGGATCAACGCAGAGTTTGCAACCGTATGGATACATCGAAAGGGTGTCTGTCCACGCGGCCTGCATCCGTGGGCCTGTCAGGGAAGCGAAGGTTGCGCTGATCAGACTGCAACAAGGTCGGAAAAGTCGGCATGCCGGGCCTGGCGTCGATCAGCCGAGGTCTTCAGGCCCGGCACGCTCTGGGCCTCAGACCTCGCCGTGCACCAATTTCACGCCAAGAAATTCCAGCGCACGCCAGTAGCCGGGGTAGGTTTTGCCGACGCACTCCGGATCCTGAATCTGCACACCCGCCACTTTCAGACCGGCCAGCGCGAAACACATGGCAATGCGGTGGTCGGAGTGAGTGTTGATCAGGGCGTTGCTGCTGGTGCCCGCCAGGCTCGGATCAGACGCGACGAGCAAATCATCCCCTTCTACCGAGGCCAGCCCGGGCCGGACTTGATTCAGGCCATCATGCAGCGCCTGAACGCGATCGCATTCCTTGACCCGCAGGTTGGCCAGGTCGACGAAGCGCACAGGTGTCTCGTTGAAGGCTGCCAGCACCGCCAGCGTAGGAATCGCGTCCTGCATCTGTGAGCCATTGATGACCGCAGGCATCTTGGGAAACTGCGCGATCACTTCCATGGCCTTGGCGTCTGGCTGAGTGAACGCCTCCCCCGCCACACCGAGGTCGATCTTGCCGCCGGTCAGCGCTTCGGCAGCCCACAAATAGGTTGCGGCCGAGGCGTCGGGCTCGATCTGGTAGTCGCAGGCGGTGTAACCCGTCGGCGCAACGCGCCACAACGCGTCATCCAGCACCTCGACCTCAGCGCCGAACGCACGCATGCAGGCGATGGTCAGGTCGATGTAACCGCGGGCGCCGATCTCCTTGCCGGTCAGCGCCACTTCAATCGGCGCATCGCCACAGGCTGCAACCATCAACAGTGCGGAGACGTACTGACTCGACAGTCCGCCGTCGATTTCGAAGCGCGTGGCCGTGATCGAACCCGTCCCGCGCACCATGACGGGCGGGCAACCGGTGGCGCTCTCTGCGTTCAGGCCGCCTTTGCGCAGAGCGTCCAGCAATGGGCCAATCGGGCGCTTCTGCATGTAGTGATCGCCGTCCAGCGTGACGCTGCCATCCACCGTGCAGACCGCCGCTGTCAGGAACCGCACCGCTGTTCCGGCGTTACCGAGGAACAGCGGGTCTTGCGGCGCCTCGAGACGCCCGCTGCTGGTGACGACGAAGCTCGTGTCGTCCGGCTCGTCGATGGTCACGCCCATCTGCCTCAGGGCATTGGACATGTGGCGCGTGTCATCGCTTTTCAATGCGCCGCGCAAGTGGCTGGTTCCCTTGGCGAGGGCAGCCAGGAGCAGCGCGCGGTTGGTGATGGACTTCGAGCCGGGCGGCGACACATGGCCCGTCAGCGGTACGCCCGGCGGGATGACAGTGATGGTTTGGTTCATGCCCATGGTCCAGCTCTCCAAATTCGAAATCAGGCACCGCTCAGCGCCGTGTTAACAGCCGGCGATCATGGCATTTATCGCCCAGCTCTGCAGCATCAAGCGCGACAGCCGACGCTTTCGCCAAATCGCAGGCACAAAAAAAGCGATCCTGGGATCGCTTTCTGTGTTGCTTCAGGGCGTTCAAGGGCCCCGAAGCTATGTATGGCGCAGCGGACGGGACTCGAACCCGCGACCCCCGGCGTGACAGGCCGGTATTCTAACCGACTGAACTACCGCTGCTTGTCGCACAGACTTTCATCTGCTTAACGCTGTTGAAACCGACCCTTGGGCCTGCTTCGTAAAACACTGACCGAAAACCTTGGCTTTCAATCTCAAACCGGGAAAACCCGATTTGGAAAATATGGCGCAGCGGACGGGACTCGAACCCGCGACCCCCGGCGTGACAGGCCGGTATTCTAACCGACTGAACTACCGCTGCGCATTGCGTGGACTTTCGTCCTGCTGAATCTCAGTATCCTTCAGCGTCTGATGCTGCTGTGAAACACTCAACGATGGTGGGTGATGACGGGATCGAACCGCCGACCCTCTGCTTGTAAGGCAGATGCTCTCCCGGCTGAGCTAATCACCCTTGCTTCGCTGAGGCCGCGAAATTTACGCAGATGGCGAACCTAAGTCAATAGCCCGCTTGAAGTTTTTTTCAAAAGAGCCATTTTTCCCGAGAGGCACGAAGCTGCACATCAGGAACAAAAAAGCGAGCCCTGAGGCTCGCTTTCGTGTTCAGACACCCTGCTTACAACGCAGCCAGACCACGCACGAGATCCGCCTGCAGGTCAGCGACGTCTTCCAGCCCTACGGCGACGCGGATCAGGCTGTCACGTATGCCGGCGGCCTCACGCTCCTGCGGCGACAGCCGACCGTGGGAAGTGGTGCTCGGATGGGTGATGGTGGTCTTGGTGTCACCCAGGTTCGCGGTGATCGAGATCAACCGCGTGGCATCGATGAAGCGCCATGCGCCGTCCTTGCCGCCCTTCACCTCAAAGCTCACCACCGCGCCAAACGCCTTCTGCTGACGTTTGGCCAACGCGTGCTGCGGGTGACTCTCGAGACCGGAGTAATGCACCTTCTCGATGCCCTCCTGCTGCTCGAGCCACTGCGCCAGTTCCAGGGCGCTCTGGCAATGGGCACGCATGCGGATGTTCAGGGTTTCGAGCCCCTTGAGGAACAGCCAGGCGTTGAACGGGCTCAGACTTGGCCCTGCAGTGCGCAGGAAGCCCACGACTTCTTTCATCAGTTCGCTGCGACCGACCACCACCCCGCCCATGGCGCGGCCTTGTCCGTCGATGAACTTGGTCGCCGAATGCACGACCACGTCCGCGCCCATGCGCAGCGGTTGCTGCAGCGCCGGTGTGCAGAAGCAGTTATCGACCACCAGCAGCGCGCCCTTGGCGTGGGCAATTTCCGCCAGTGCATTGATGTCGACCAGCTCCGCCAACGGGTTGGACGGTGATTCGACGAACAGCATTTTGGTATTCGGCTTGATCGCCGCGTCCCAGCCAGACAGTTCTGCGAGGGGGACGTAATCGACATCGACCCCGAAGCGCTTGAAGTACTTTTCGAACAGGCTGATGGTCGAACCGAAGACGCTCTTCGACACCAGCACATGGTCGCCAGCGCTGCAGAAGCTCATCACCGTGGCGAGGATGGCTGACATCCCGGTGGAGGTTGCCACCGCCTGCTCGCCGCCTTCCAGCGCAGCCATGCGTTCTTCGAACGAAGCCACGGTCGGGTTGGTGTAACGCGAGTAGACGTTGCCGGGGATCTCTCCGGCGAAGGTCGCGGCTGCCTCGGCTGCCGTGCGGAACACGTAGCTGGACGTGAAAAACAGTGGATCGCTGTGTTCGCGTTCCGGCGTGCGGTGCTGACCGGCACGAACCGCGAGGGTGTCAAAACCGACACCCTCGAGATCGCTGTCCAGTCGACCGGCATCCCATTCCTGAGTCATGCCGCCTGCTCCTTGTCTGGATTAGTTGTTGTACAGATCGATGATCGCGCTCACCGCCTGAGTCTTGACCTTGGAGGCGTCGTTGCGCGCCTGCTCGATCCTGTTCAGATAATGCTCGTCGATGTCACCGGTCACGTACTTGCCGTCGAAGACCGAACAGTCAAAATTGTCGATCTTGATCTTTTTGCTGCCACTCACCGCCTCGATCAGGTCATTCAGATCCTGATAGACCAGCCAGTCGGCACCGATGAGGTCGGCCACGTCCTGGGTGGAACGGTTGTGAGCGATCAGCTCATGGGCACTCGGCATGTCGATGCCGTAGACGTTGGGGAAGCGCACGGCCGGGGCCGCAGAACAGAAATAGACGTTCTTGGCGCCGGCTTCACGGGCCATCTGGATGATCTGCTTGCACGTCGTGCCGCGAACGATAGAGTCGTCCACCAGCATCACGTTCTTGCCACGGAATTCCAGCTCGATCGCATTGAGCTTCTGGCGCACGGATTTTTTCCGCGCGGCCTGGCCCGGCATGATGAAGGTGCGGCCGATGTAGCGGTTCTTGACGAAGCCTTCGCGGAATTTCACGCCGAGGTGGTTCGCCAGTTCCAGCGCGGCCGTGCGACTGGTGTCCGGAATCGGGATGACCACGTCGATGTCATGATCAGGACGCTCGCGCAGGATCTTGTCGGCGAGCTTTTCGCCCATGCGCAGACGCGCCTTGTAGACCGAGATGCCGTCGATGATCGAATCCGGACGCGCCAGGTAGACGTGCTCGAAGATGCACGGGGCGTATTTGGGATCGGTGGCGCACTGACGGGTGTGCAGCTTGCCGTCTTCGGTGATGTACACCGCTTCGCCCGGTGCCAGGTCACGAATCAACGTGAAGCCGAGCACGTCCAGCGAAACGCTTTCGGAGGCGATCATGTACTCGACGCCTTCGTCAGTGTGACGCTGACCGAAAACGATTGGGCGGATGGCGTCCGGATCGCGGAAACCGACGATGCCGTAACCGGTAATCATCGCCACGACCGCGTAACCGCCACGGCAGCGCTTATGCACGTCGGCGACGGCCGCGAAGATATCTTCTTCGGTCGGCTGCAGCTTGCCGCGCACCGCCAGCTCGTGGGCGAACACGTTGAGCAGCACTTCGGAGTCGGAGTTGGTGTTGACGTGACGCAGGTCCGACTCGAAGATTTCCTTCGCCAGTTGCTCGACGTTGGTCAGGTTGCCGTTGTGCGCCAGGGTGATGCCGTAAGGCGAGTTGACATAGAACGGCTGGGCCTCGGCTGACGTCGAGCTTCCCGCCGTTGGATAACGTACGTGCCCAATGCCCATGTGCCCGACCAGCCTTTGCATATGGCGCTGGTGGAACACATCACGAACCAGACCGTTGTCCTTGCGCAGGAACAACTTGCCGTCATGGCTGGTCACGATACCGGCAGCGTCCTGGCCGCGGTGCTGGAGGACGGTGAGCGCGTCATAAAGCGCCTGATTGACGTTCGACTTGCCGACGATACCGACGATGCCACACATGCGACACAACCCCTACTTAGTGGAACTGGATTTACCGAACACTTCCGGCGGCGTTGTAGGCGGCAGGAGGTGATCCTTGAACGGGATGTCAACAGGTACGCTGACTCCGCTGGCTAGCCACTTGCTGGACATCCCGAGAATCAGGTTTTTCGACCAGTCAGCGACCATGACAAATTGCGGGAGCAGCCTCGACTGCTGCCACCATTGATCCTGTTGCACCGGGCCCAGGCTCAACAGCCCGACCGCGACGACAACCAGCAAGGCTCCGCGCGCCGCGCCGAAGACCATACCCAGAAAACGATCGGTCCCGGACAGCCCGGTGACGCGTATCAGTTCTCCAATCAGAAAGTTGACCATGGCGCCGACCAGCAGGGTGGCGACGAAAAGAATGGTGCAGCCCGCAATCACGCGCGCCGAAGGTGCTTCGATGTAGTTGACCAGATACTGGGCCAGCGATCCGCCAAACATCCAGGCGACGGCACCTGCGATGATCCACGTCAGCAAGGACAATGCTTCTTTGACGAAGCCGCGCTTGAGACTGATCAAAGCGGAGATGGCGACAATTGCAATGATCGCCCAGTCAACCGGAGTAAATGACACGTCGCAGCCTACAGACTGATAAGGCGGCGGATTTTAGCAGAGCACTCGCCTGCCGGTAAGCAGCGATTGCGGATGAAGGGCAATTAAGGCGAACTCTTGGACTTTGTTGGAGGTCGGCTGGGGTCAGACCCGAGACCGACAGTGTCAGATCCGGCCCCTTCCCTGGTAGGACCGGCTTTAGCCGGGAAGGCGGCAGTTGCCACAGCGCGAAATCGAGGGTGGCTGATCCGGCCCCTTCCCGGCTGAAGCCGGTCCTACTAAGGGAAGGCGTCGGCCGGGGACGCTTACTTACGCTCCGGCTGAAAACGCACGACGATGCCTTTGATCTTCTGCTGTTTTTCCAGCGTGTCACGCAAGCGATCGGCCTCGACACGCTCGATCACCGGGCCAACAAAGACGCGGTTCACGCCATCGGAGGTACGGATGTAAGCGTTGTAGCCCTGAGTGCGCAACGTCTTCTGCAGTGTGTCGGCATTGGCGCGATTGGACAGGCTCGCCAGCTGCACCGCCCACGTGACCGACAGACCATTGGCATCGACCCGGCTGGTGTCAGCGGCTGACGCGACTGGCGCTGGCGCTTGAGCGGGTGCAGGTGTCGGTGCCGGAGCTGGCTTCACAGGCGCTGTCTGGGCGGGTTTGGGCGCAGCAGCCACAGGCTTGGAAGGCGCAGGAGCAATGGGCATGGACGGCGGCTGTTGACTGGTGCGCTGCTGAACAGGCTGGGCAGGATGCACAGGCTGAGCAGGTTGCGTCAGCTCGTCATCGGTCGGCACCGGTTCCTGGGGCAATGGCTGCTGTTCAGGCACGCTGACGGGTTCTACCTTGATCTGCGAAGTGGCCGGCGCTTGCGGCGCGGCAGGCGCTTCGACCTGCACACGGCGGGCTTCATCCTGACGCGAAAACAGCATCGGCAGAAAAATCACCGCGATGGCAATCAGCACCAACGCTCCCACCATGCGCTGCTTGTACGCTTTATCCAGCAAAGCCATGTGTCACTTCCTCCGTGACGCGCCAGCAAGCCATTCCAGGGCCTCGGCTACGCAGTAAAAAGACCCGAACAGAACAATCTCGTCGTCGGCTGTCGCGTGGGCGCACTGAGCTTCCAGTGCCAGCGCGATACTCGGGTGAGACGTCACGCGAGCGCCAAGGTTCTGCAACGCCTGTTCGATCTCTTGCGCCGGACGGCTGCGGGGCGTTGGCAGCGGTGCGACGGCCCAACTGCTGAACGTTTCGCCCAACTCCGCCAAGATGCCTTGCAGATCCTTGTCGCTGAGCAGTCCGAACACCGCCAGACGCCGGCCCGCCACCGGTCGCTGATTCAAGCGCTGGGCGAGAAACGTCGCCGCATGGGGGTTATGACCAACATCCAGCAGAAGGCTCAGCGATTTGCCCTGCCAGTCGATGCTGCGACGGTCAAGGCGACCGGTGACGCGCGTCTTGACGAGCGCATCGCGAAGGCTCGCCTCATTCCACGGCAGATCCAGCAGCAGGTAGGCCTGCAGCGCCAAAGCAGCGTTCTGCATGGGCAGGTCGAGTAACGGCAGCGCGTGCAGTTCGACCTTCCGACCGGTCGCGTCGGTGCCAGACCAGTCCCACCCCGTGGCGTTGATCTGCAGATCGAAATCGCGGCCGCGCAGCGACAGCGGGCAATGCAGTGCACGCGCCTTGTCGAGCAATGGCTGCGGTGGATCAAGATCGCCGCACAGCGCGGGCTTCCCTTCACGGAATATCCCGGCCTTCTCGAACGCCACGCTCTCACGGGTATTGCCGAGGAATTCCGCGTGATCAACGCCAATGCTGGTGACCAGCGCCATGTCGGCGTCGATCAGGTTGACCGTATCGAGCCGCCCGCCCAGGCCCACTTCCAGCACCACTGCGTCCAGCCCGGCCTGCGCGAACAGCCAGAACGCTGCCAGCGTGCCCATTTCAAAATAGGTCAGGGAAATGTCGCCGCGGCCGCGCTCCACTACCTCGAACGCCGCGCACAGCTCGGCGTCGGTGGCTTCAACGCCCTGCACCTGGACACGCTCGTTGTAGCGCAGCAAGTGCGGCGAGCTGTAAACACCCACCTTCAGCCCCTGGGCCTGCAACAAGGAAGCAACGAATGCGCAGGTCGAGCCTTTGCCGTTGGTCCCGGTGACCGTGATCACTCTGGGCGCCGGCCGGTTCAGGCCCATCTGCGTGGCCACCTGCTGCGAACGCTCCAACCCCATGTCGATGGCCGACGGGTGCAGCTGTTCCAGGTAACTGAGCCAGTCGCTCAAAGAGCGTGCGGTCATATGTTCGCCGGAGCAGGCGGCACAACGATCGGCTCAAGTGTCGGCGCCACGAATTTCGGCGTCGGCAGCCCCATCATCTGTGCCAGCACGTTGCCCAGACGCTGACGCAGTTCCTGACGGTGGATGATCATGTCGATCGCGCCGTGGTCGAGCAGGAATTCGCTGCGCTGGAAGCCTTCCGGCAGCTTCTCGCGCACGGTTTGCTCGATCACGCGAGGGCCGGCGAAGCCGATCAGTGCTTTAGGCTCGGCAACAATGATATCGCCCAGCATCGCCAGACTGGCGGAAACACCACCGTAGACCGGGTCGGTCAATACGGAGATGAACGGCAAGCCTTCTTCACGAAGACGCGCCAGGACGGCCGAGGTCTTGGCCATCTGCATCAGCGAGATCAGGGCTTCCTGCATACGCGCACCGCCGGATGCCGCGAAGCAGATCATCGGGCAGCGGTTTTCCAGTGCGTAGTTGGCGGCTTGGACGAACCGCTCACCCACCACTGCACCCATCGAGCCGCCCATGAAGGAGAACTCGAATGCGCTGCACACCACCGGCATGCCCAGCAGGGTACCGCTCATGGAAATTAGCGCGTCCTTCTCACCGGTCTGCTTCTGAGCGGCGACCAGGCGGTCCTTGTACTTCTTGCCGTCGCGGAATTTCAGACGGTCTACCGGCTCCAGATCAACGCCGATCTCCTGGCGGCCATCGGCGTCCAGGAAGATATTCAGACGGGCACGGGCGCCGATGCGCATGTGGTGGTTGCACTTCGGGCAGACGTCCAGGGTCTTTTCCAGCTCGGGGCGATACAGCACCGCTTCGCAGGAGGGGCATTTGTGCCACAGACCTTCGGGCACCGAGCTCTTCTTGACCTCGGAACGCATGATCGAAGGGATCAGTTTGTCTACCAACCAGTTGCTCATGCTTTCTTTCTCCAGTACCGATGGCTCGAACGCGATGGCATTTGGTGCCATGCGCATGCCCTTAAATCAATGTCATGTACGGTGCCGCGAAATGTCGTACGACGATCGGCGCGAGGCCTGACCTGCCGGGACAACACTCACGAACACCACGCTCAACTTCATCACGAGACGCAAGACGTCTTCGCTCAACCAATTCGGCCACACGCATCAGCGGATGGCAGGCTAGTGGACGGCGAACGCGGGTCCGCCGTCACATCACAGCCGATGTTGCCGGACAAACGCCCTAGGCGCCGTGCACTGCACTCATGAACGCGCGGATCTTGTCGTGATCCTTCAAGCCTTTGGATTTCTCCACCCCGCCGCTCACGTCAACCGCGTAGGGATGCACCTGGGCGATCGCCTGGGAGACGTTGGCCGAGGTCAGGCCGCCGGCGACAATCAGCGGCTTGCTCAGATGTTTCGGAATCAGCGCCCAGTCGAAGGTTTCGCCCGTACCGCCGGGAATGCCTGCGACGTAAGTGTCGAGCAGGATGCCGCAAGCGTTAGCGTAGGCATCGCAGCTGGCGGCGATGTCGTCGCCGGCCTGGACGCGCAGCGCCTTGATGTACGGGCGGTTATAGCCTTCGCACTGCTCGGGACTCTCATCGCCGTGAAACTGAATGAGGTCGAGGGGAACAACGTCGAGCAGCGCCTGCAGGTCGGCGCGCTCGGCGTTCACAAACAGGCCGACGGTGCTGACAAAAGGCGGCAGCGCAGCAACGATTGCCTGAGCCTGCTCAACAGTGACGAAGCGCGGGCTCTTGGGATAAAACACCAGCCCGATGGCGTCGGCTCCCGCGTCAACCGCGGCCAATGCATCCTCTATGCAGGTAATCCCGCAGATCTTGCTGCGAACGGCTGACATGTAGTGGAGACCTCAAGCCTTGCGAAAGTCACGGATGGTAGCAAATGCAGTCACCTGCGTCAGCCGTCCAGTTCCGAGAAGCCGGTGAGAAAATGCGGGCCGATGTAGCGATCCGGTAATGGGAACTCGTCGCGGTATTCCACCTGAACCAGATACAGGCCGAAAGGATGAGCCGTCACCCCGCCGGTGCGCCGTACCCGGCTTTCGAGCACTTCCTTCGCCCACTCGATCGGCCGCTCCCCTGCCCCGATGGTCATCAGCACGCCAGCAATGTTACGCACCATGTGATGCAGGAAGGCATTGGCGCGGACATCGATGACGATCATCTTGCCGTGGCGGGTGACGCGCAGGTGGTGAAGCTGCTTGATCGGCGACTTGGCCTGGCATTGCCCGGCACGGAATGCACTGAAATCGTGGGTACCGACCAGGTATTCGGCGGCCAGCGCCATTCTCTCCGCATCCAGCGGGCGGTGATTCCAGGTGATTTCCTGGCCCAGGTGTGCCGGGCGGATCTGATCGTTGTAGATCACGTAGCGGTAGCGACGGGCGATCGCCTTGAAACGCGCGTGAAAATGGGCGGGCATGACCTTGGCCCAGGTCACGCTGATGTCATGGGGCAAATTGATATTGGCGCCCATGGTCCAGGCTTTCATGCTGCGCTCGGCCCGGGTGTCGAAGTGCACCACCTGACCGCACGCGTGCACGCCCGCATCGGTGCGCCCGGCGCACATCAGCGACACCGGTGAATCAGCCACTTTCGACAGGGCGTTTTCCAGTGTTTCCTGGACGGTCAGCACGCCGGTCAACTGCCGCTGCCAGCCGCTGTAACGCGAGCCTTTGTATTCCACGCCCAGCGCGATTCTGGAAAAACCTTCGGCGGCCAGCTCGGCTGCCGCTGTTTCTGCCTCGGTGTCTGTAGTTGCCAAGAGCTTAAAGCCTGTCGATGTGCGCAAGGGCGGCCATTATACGGATCGAAAGAAAAGACGCCATCGGCAGGGGCAAACGGTTTATCTCGGAAGCCAGGGTGAACCGAAAGGCCCGGCCCGGAAACGCAAACGACCGCCGAAGCGGTCGTTTATTGCAACGTCGATTAGGGTCAGACGAGGCGCGACAGCATGTTCCGCGCTTCGGTTTTCTGGCCGTCATCACCTTCAGCCACCACCTCATCGAGGATATCGCGAGCGCCGTCGGCGTCGCCCATCTCGATGTAGGCGCGGGCCAGGTCCAGCTTGGTAGCCGCTTCATCGGTACCGGACAGGAAGTCAAATTCCGGTTCATCGTCCGCCAGCAGCGCGTCGTCTTCCGTAAAACGAGGTGACGCTTCCACCGGCTTGTCCAACGCCGTGTCGAACGGCCTGGCGATCGGCGGCTGCTCCAGACTCTGGGAAAGACGGTCCAGCTCAGCGTTGACGTCGTCGATCTCGGACGCAAAGGCTTCCGACGCCTGCTCGGTTTCCATCTCGTCAGCCAGGGAGAGGTCGAAATCGGCTGGCAATTCGATGTCGTCTTCCATCGCAGGCTTGGACGCGCCCAGCGATGCAGGCTGTTCGAACGGCGGCAGATCACGCAGATCGTCCTCCATCCCCAGCAAGTAGTCGTCTTCGGCTTTCAACGCAGGCTGATCTTCCGCCAGATTGAGGTCGAAATCGTCCAGCTCAGGCTGAGCGGCAACGGAGGTCGCCTGCTGCTCGCGCAGAATCGCGTCGAAGTCCAGGTCATCGGATGCCGATCCGGCAAACGGCGCGTCCAGGTCCAGATCGTCCAGAGCAGCGTTGTCCTGTGCCGCAGCGTGATTCGGCGCAGCGGCAGGCGATTCGCTGTCCAGATCATCAAGGCTCAGGTCAAAGTCGTTATCGAACTCGTCGTCCAGTGGCACTTCGGTGACCGTTTCTGCAGCCGGAGCAGGCTGCACGGCGACTTCAGGTTCGTCATGGAGCAGCTCTTCAACGTACTTTGCGTCCATTTCCGCTGCCAAAGCCGCTGCTGCTGCCACCCCTGCTGCCGCCGCGGCCATGGACGGATAGCGGGATTTCAGCTCTTCGACTTCAGCGTGGTTCTTTCCCGTGGCGATCAGCTGCCGTTCCTGCGCGACAAATCCGGATTGGTTGTCCTGCTCGGCATAGACTTCCATCAGCTTGAGGCGCAAGTCACTGCGCTGCGGCTCATGCTTGATGGCGTCTTCCAGAACGGCGACCGCCTGATTGGTACGGCCGTATGCGATGTGAATTTCAGCCTGAACGAGCGCGTCAGCCGGATGTTCGCGGACCGGCTCGGCGACGGTCGGCGCCGGCGGCGTCTTTGCGTGGGGCGCCGGCGCCTCCAGGCCTTCGAAGCTGCTGGGAGACATGTCCAAATCGGACGCGAAGTCCGATTCTTCCGACAAAGCGCGGGCCATCTGGCGATGGCGCTCGGCCTCGATCAGCGCATTGCGTCGGCGAGCCAGCAGCAATAGGAGCAGCAGCAACACCAACAGCGCGCCGCCACCAATCAGGCCCATGAGCATCGGGCTGGAGAGGATCTTGTCGAGGGCGCTGCGGTTGTCTTCATCGACCACCGGCTCGGTGGGTACGATCAGCGCTTGATCAGGCGTTGCGCTGGTGACCGTCGCGCCGTCAACCGGCAACGCATCCTCGGGGGCGATTTCGTCGGGTGCCTTGCCGGCAACATCAGGCGCCGCGGCGTTCGGCACGACCTGTGCCTGCATCGCCGAGTTGGCAGCATTATTGGGGTTGGTGACGCTGTTAGGGCTGACGGCAGGATTGGCAGGATTTGCAGCATCGACAGGCGGTGGAACCGTCGCGCCTGACGCCTGCATCTTCGCCAGCTGATCATTCTTCAGTTGAATCAGCCGCTGCAGTTTGTCGACCTGGCTCTGCAGATCGGTCATACGGCTTTTCAGCTCGGCATTGTCCCGACGCGTGGTGTCCAGGCTTTCCTGGGTAGTCGCCAGCTGGTTGCTGATATCGGCATTGTCGCCCGCCTTGCCTTTCGCACCCGCCTTATTGGCAGAAACGAGGCTGAGGTTGTCTTTAGCGTCGATTTGCGACGGCGCAGCGCCAGCGCGGTCGCGGCGGGTCGCATCGACCTGACGCGCGCCGCTGGGCATGCGCCGGCCTTCGCGCCAGGCACGATTCTGCTCGGCCACTTCAGCCACTGCACGAGGCTGCGCCAGCGCTGTTGATTCCTGCGGCGACGGCAGACGCAACACCTGACCTTTCTTCAGGCGGTTGATGTTGCCGGCAATAAAGGCATCAGGGTTCAACGCCTGAATGGCCAGCATGGTCTGCTGCACAGTTCCGCCATTTTTCACGCGCTCGGCGATTTCCCAGAGCGTATCGTTATTGGCGGTGGTGTATTGGGTGAACTTGGGTTCCGGGGCCGGCGCTGGAGCAGGAGTCGAAGGCGCCGCGGCCGGTGTTTCGGCGGCGGGCGCAGGGGCGGGTGCGGCGCTCGGTGCCGTTGAAGGCAATTGCGCGGCGGCCGCAGCGGCTTGCGGGGAAAATTTGGGCGGGTCCAGCAACAGGCTGTACTCGCGCAGTGCCCGGCCATTGGGCCAGAGCACTTGAACGAGGAATTTTACGTAGGGATCGCGGATAGGCTTGGTGGAGGTGATGCGCAACACGCTCTTGCCACCGGGATTGACGACGGGGGTAAAGGTCAGGTCGTCCAGAATCGCCACTCGGCCAACGCCGGCCTGAGCGAACTCCGCGGACGTCGCCAGACTTGGCACCACCTGGGAGGCATTAAGGTCCTGCACTTCCGTCAGCTCGATTTCGGCCAACAGCGGTTGATTCAGGGTCGACTTCACGGTCAGACCGCCGAGGCCGAGCGCTTGGGCCACTCCCGATGACAGCGCCGACGCCGCAGCGATTGCTAAAACGAGTTTACGAACCTGAACCATAGCCCATCCCTTGTTTGAAATTTCCCCGGCAATCGCGAAGATAATGCCTGCTCGGGTGTAGGGCGTGTCAGCACGCCGCAGCTAGAATGATTCTTCGAATTGTCGGCAAGTATCTTTTACGCAACATCTTTTATCAACAACTCAGCCACCTGCACAGCGTTCAGCGCTGCGCCCTTGCGCACATTGTCCAGCGTGACCCAGAAATTAAGTTCACAACCGTCGTCGACACCCCTGCGCAAACGTCCTATATAGACAGCGTCCTGTCCTACGGCGTCCCCCACCGGCGTCGGGTAATCGCCGGCCTCGACCAGCTCGATGCCTTCTGCAGTTTCAAGCGCAGCATTGACCGCCTTGATGTCGACCGCCCCGCTCGTCTGCAATGACACGCTCAGGCTGTCGCCGAAGAACACCGGCACCTGGATGCAACTCACGCCGACCTTGATTAAAGGCAGCGAGAGCAACTCGCGCAACTCGCTGACCAAACGTTTTTCCAGTGGCACATGACCCTCGGCGTCAGGCTTGCCCACCTGAGCGAGCACGTTGAAGGCCATCTGCCGGTCAAACACCTTGGGCTCCAGCGGGCGAACGTTGAGCAGCTCGGCGGTTTGCCGGGCCAGTTCGGTGACCCCTTCGCGGCCCATGCTCGACACCGCCAGGCACGCTGTCACCGTGATCCGCTCGATGTCCAGCAGTGCGCGCAACGGCGCCAGCACCAGCGCGAGTGCAGCAGCGCTGGAGCTCGGGCAGGCAACCTGCTGCGGCTTGGCCAAGTCAGCCAGGCGGGCGCCATTGACCTCGGGCACCACATTCGGTGCATGCTCGACGGGCAACCCAGCGGACAGGTCGATCACTGCACAGCCGGCGGCCGTGGCGCGCTCGGCATAACTGCGCGTTACGGCGGCGCCTGCTGCGAAAAAGGCAATTTTGGCCTTGTTGAAATCAAAAGCATCGACTTCGCGCACCCGGACATTCTTGCCACGGTACGGCACCGAGCTGCCGGCTGATTCGGCACTGGCGAGCAGGTGCAAATCGCCGACCGGGAAGTCGCGCTCCTCAAGAATCTGGACGATGGTTTCGCCGACAGTACCGGTGGCGCCGATCACGGCGATATCAAAGGACTGGCTCATGGAAAAACCTCAGGGAAAAATCAGGGGGCGGCACTGTAACTGCACGGTGGTGGTCAGGCAATTGGCCGCAAGCGGATAGCCGAACGGACTGAGACTTATCAGGGCTCAAGGCCGATGGGAAAAAACTCGCCACCGCTCCACACGCCCAGCCAGCGCTGCTCGTCGATTTCACGCACGACAGCAAGGTCCACCAATTGATAGAAGACGTTGCGGTGAATCAGGGCTTCGAGGTTGTTGCGCACAAGCACGTAGGGCGCCGGTTCCTGGGTCTGCGGATCAAGGTCGATGCGCAGCGGGTGTTCAGCCCCCGCCTCCACTCTGTCTTCGACGTTGGTGGTGAACCGCAGCAACTGCGACTCACCGCTGCCTTCGACGTCCAGCAGCACCGCCACAAAAGGCGCGTCGTCGACCTTGATGCCGACCTTCTCAACCGGTGTGATCAGAAAGTAATCGTCGCCGTCCCGGCGAATGATGGTGGAAAACAGCCGCACCATCGGCTTGCGACCAATGGGGGTGCCCAGATAGAACCAGGTGCCATCGCGGGCGATGCGCATGTCGATGTCACCGCAGAAATCCGGGTTCCACAGGTGCACGGGCGGCAAGCCCTTGCCGCTTTTCGCAATCTGGGCCAACAGGTCATTGGCTTTGTCCTGCCCACTCATACGCCACTCCTCAGCGGGCTGAGACGCCCAGCAAACCGCGAGCGTAAGCCTCCATCGGGGGTCCTAGCAAATCCTCGGGCTTGGTGTCGTACAACGTCAGCAGACCACCACGCAGGTGAATGCGTGCCGAATCTATGAGATAGCGGGTGTTGGTTTCGATCAGCATCAGCTGAATAACGCCGTTGTCGATGCCCAGACGGTCCACCGCTTCCTGGTCCGACCACTCGTCGAATGTGCCGATGCGGTCATCGGCCTTGGCGAAACGGGCGTACAGCAGGTAGTGCGCGCCGGCAGCCCGGGCCTCGTTCATCGCGTCATCCAGACCTTCCGGGGCGCGAGCACGGCGGACCATCGGGAAGTATTCGATAAACCCGTTGAAGGCCTCTTCGGCCACGACGTTGCGACGCGGGTAGGCACCGCCCGGCGGTGCGAAGGCGCCCTGGGCGATATAGATGAACGAGTCAGGTTGCACGCGAAAGTTGTTCAACCGACGGGTCGAGCTGTGATCCAGCAGCCCGGCGTCGCTGAGCTCATCGTGAGCGCCTTGTGCCAGATCGCTGACGTGCATGCAGCCACTCAACGCCAGTAGAGCCAGCAGTAAAACCAGGCTACGCATTGTTATCTCCAAAATCCGGCGACGGAAAACCGGCGAATGGCCAGTTAATGCAGCTTTTGCGCCATGTCGGACTTGGAGAAGGCTTGGCTCGCTGAATGGGCTTAACGCGGCTGCGCTTTATTCAACAGCCGAGTCGGCCTGTGAGTCGGATCGAAGCTCTGGTTTAGCCTCGAGCCCGTGATCGACATCCCGCTTGCGCTTGTTACCCATGCGCACGCCGATGTCCATCAGGAACTGGAAGAACCCTTCCTGATCTTCAAGGACATTGCTCCAGAACGGCGAGTGGTACAGCGCCACCGCGCCGTGGACCAGCGCCCAGGCGGCGCAGTAATGGAAATACGGCGGAACGTCTTCCAGCTTGCCTTCGGAAATCCGGCCCTTGATCAGCAAGGTCAGGTGTTCGAAGTTCGAAGCGCGGATCTTGTGCAGCTCCTCCACCAGCTCCGGCACCTGATTGCCCTTGACCACCTTCTCTTCAAGCCGGTCGAACAGGCGATAGCGCTGGGGGTCGCGCATGCGGAATTCAAAGTACGCCCGGGACAGCGCTTCCTTATCCTTGTCGACATCCGCCGAATGCAGCAGCTCGTTCAAATCACGCTCGTAGTCGAGCATCAGGCGCAGATAAATCTCGGCCTTGGATTTGAAGTGTTTGTAGATGGTGCCTTTGCCGATACCCACGGCATCCGCAATCATCTCGACGGTGACGCTGTCTTCGCCCTGCTCGAGGAAGAGCTTGAGTGCGGTGTCGAGAATCTCCTGCTCACGGCGGCGAAACTCACGGACTTTACGAGGTTCTTTCTGCATAGGAGGAGACTGTGGGTTCGGAATCGGAAGCGGCACATTATGCCTATCCCGTAGCAGAATGCACGGATCATCCGACCTATATCCGTTTTCTGACGGATTTCGCTGTCGGCAGGCAAAAGGGAAACGATCGAGGCCGAGGCAGTCTCGTTTTTTGGCAGGATCGGCTGGATGGTCGAGAATCCGGAAGGGTCGGCGGAATTGCGGTATCAGCAGCCCTTCAGGTATTCCAAAACTGTTTAAAAATCGTACAGTCGGCGGCTGGACGCCTGCGGATTATAGCCAATACTTATATTCGCCACCGCCGCATCTCCCCCAAGTGCAGCGTTGGTAAGGACACCAATGGACAGCGTGTCTTTGTTTTACTCCTAATGGTCTTAACCCGGATTCACCCCCCAGAACCCGGGTTTTTTTTGCCTGCGATTTGACCAGCGCCCGGGCTTGCCGCGGCGCAAGCGCTGGAAAGCAACGCATGCACCGGGGAGTCAGCCTTTGACGCGCGCCAGCGGGAACAGCCGCTTGAAGTTCTCGCTGGTCTGCTCGGCAAAACGCTCGTAGGTCTCGCCGCGCAACATCGCCAGAAACTCGGCCACTTCACGCACGTATTGCGGCAGGTTCGGCTTGCCCCGATAAGGGATAGGCGCCAGGTACGGCGAGTCGGTCTCGACCAGCAGCCGGTCGGCGGGCACTTTACTGGCGACGTCCCGCAACGCGTCAGCATTGCGGAAGGTGACGATGCCGGACAGCGAAATATAAAACCCCAGATCCAGCGCAGCCTTGGCCATGTCCCAGTCTTCGGTGAAGCAATGCAACACACCCGCTTGTGGCAAAGCGGCCTCGCGCAACAGCGTCAAGGTGTCGGCCCGCGCTCCGCGGGTATGAACGATCACCGGCTTGCCGGTCACGTTGGCCGCTTGCAGATGAAGCCGGAACGAGGCCTGTTGCAACTCGGCAGCCTCAGGTTCGTAGTGATAATCCAGACCGGTTTCGCCGATGGCCACCACGCGCGGATGATTCAGCTCGCCGAGCAGCCACTCCAGTGCAGGCGCCTCGCCGGGCTTGAGGTCAAGGGGGTGAATGCCGACCGAGCAATCAACGTCGTCGTAACGGTCGGCCAACGCTTTTACGGCGCTGGCGTTGTCAGCGCTGACGCCGATGCACAGGAAGTGCCCGACGCCCCGCTCTCTCGCCGCTTGAAGGGCGTTGTCGAGGGAGCCGTCGTGGGCGCTGAGGTCGAGGCGGTCAAGGTGGCAATGGGAATCTACAAGCATGGCGGCGGGGGCAACTTACATCGTGTGGGTAGGACGGTCGGACTTAAGCGCTCCGGCCAGGTAGTTTTCAATCATATTGCGCGCGGTGTTGTCGCCATCGTTGAACTGCACCCCAACGCCAGCGGCGCGGTTTCCCTGAGCACCCTTCGGGGTGATCCAGGTGACCTTGCCCGCGACCGGAATCTTTTCAGGCTCGTCCATCAGGTTGAGCAGCATGAACACTTCATCGCCCAGCTTGTAGCTTTTGCTGGTGGGAATGAACAGGCCGCCGTTTTTGATGAACGGCATGTACGCGGCGTACAGGACGGACTTGTCCTTGATGGTCAGGGACAGAATGCCGTTTCGTGGACCTGGACTCAGTGGCACGCTCATCTCGTTTCCTCAGGCAATGCATGATGTCATGCAGATGGCCAGTCTAACCCTGTCCGGTCAGGCCTGCCCACTGCACCAATAACGCTTCGAGCAACAAAACCCGGTTGAGGTTCGCTTTTGACATGACCTTCTGGCGCTGCAGCAGGACCCAGTCCTGTATCGCCAGCACATTGCGCTGGGATGATTTCTGCGCCAGGTATTGCACAACCTTGCGCATGTCGGCCAAGCCCAGGCCTTCTTCATCCTGGGTCAATTGATAGCGCAGGATCAGGTTTGACCAGTCGCAGAACCAGTCGAACAGCAGCATCAACGGGATGTCTTTCCAGCCTTCGGCCAGCTGGGTCGGCGATTGCTGGCCCTTGAGCAGCTTTTTAACACCGTCGACCACCAGCGCCCGTTGCTCATGAACGCCCTGGGCCTGCAGCTTGACCGCCACCAGCGGCGAACCGGCCGCGAGGGTCAGCAGATCGGCGCGTTCCTGATCGGTGCAATCGGGCAGTGCATCGGCCAGCCAGGCGATGCTCATGGCGTCGCTGGGCAAAGGACACGCCTGTTGCACGCAACGGCTCTTGACCGTGGGCAGCAGCCGACTCGGCTGATGGCTGACCAGCAACAGGACGGTGTTGCCCGAAGGCTCCTCCAGGCTTTTCAGCAGGGCGTTGGCGGCGTTGATGTTCATCGCCTCGACCGGTTCTATCAGCACCACCTTGCGCCCGCCCATCTGCGCGGTTTGCACCACGAAGCTGACCAGGTCGCGCACTTGATCGACCTTGATCGCCTTGTCGGCTTCTTCAGGCTCCAGCACGTAATGGTCAGGGTGACTGCCGGCCGCCAGCAGCGAGCAGGATTTGCATTGGCCGCAGGCCTCCAGGCCTGCCGGGCGCTGGCACAGCAGCAGG
Organism: Pseudomonas sp. 1L-C-7-B-C1; assembly: GCF_057291635.1. Taxonomy (NCBI): domain Bacteria; kingdom Pseudomonadati; phylum Pseudomonadota; class Gammaproteobacteria; order Pseudomonadales; family Pseudomonadaceae; genus Pseudomonas; species Pseudomonas sp. 1L-C-7-B-C1. The sequence continues at coordinate 20,944 of NZ_JBXAWH010000011.1, forward strand.
TACATCAAACGCTCGGCCAGCGCCCGCTTGCCGATACCGGCCGGGCCGTGCAGCAAATAGGCGTGAGCATGCTGCTTGCGGTCTGCCAGTTGCTGCCACAGGCCGTGCTGCCAGGGATAGGCTTCAGCCATGCCGGCGAGCCGCCAGCAGAGCGATCAGGTCGGGGACCAAAACATCGAGGGACGCCTGAACGTCAGTCAACGGCAGCGACGCGTCCACCAGGCGATAACGCTCGGGGGCGGCGGCCGCGCGGGACAAGTAGGTACTACGCACGGCGCCGAAGAATGCTCGGCCCTCTTGCTCGAAACGGTCGAGCTGACCCCGAGCGGAAGCGCGGGCCAGGCCGATTTCGATGGGCAGATCGAACACCAGGGTCAGATCCGGACGCAGCGCACCCTGGACGAAATCTTCCAGCACGGCGATACGCTCGATGGGCAGGCCTCGGCCGCCTCCTTGATACGCGTACGTGGCATCGGTAAACCTATCGCAAAGCACCACGGCCCCTCGCGCCAGCGCCGGGCGAATCAGCGCGGCGAGGTGTTGCGCGCGGGCGGCGAACATCAGCAGCAGTTCGGTATCCACGAACATCGGCTCGTCACCGGGCGTCAACAGCAGCTCGCGGATGCGCTCGGCTAACGGCGTACCACCGGGCTCACGGGTCAGGACGACATCAATGCCCTCATTGCGCAGCCGTTCGGCAAGGTACTCGCGGTTGGTGCTCTTGCCCGCGCCTTCGGGGCCTTCCAGGGTAATAAACAAGCCGGTCACGGGCAGTCCTTGGTCAGATTCATGGCGAGAGTGCTCGCGGTTGTCATTTGCCGGGGTCATTGGCTGGAGCCGAAGGCGTTTCAGCGTCTGTCTGCGGTTTCGGCGAGTGCTCGCTCGCGCTCGGCTCTACAGACTTGGACTCAACTGACTTAGTCTCTGCAGCGTTGGACTCTGTCGGCTGCGCATCAGTACGTTGTGATTCCAGGGGCTGCTGTTCGGATGCGGGCTTATCGAGGGAATCAGCCGGCGCCGCCGGTGCGACGACCGGCGCCGGGCTGGAACGATAATCCGCGCGACGCTTGAGCTGAAACTCCTTCACCGCCGCATTATGCGCATCCAGATCGGCGGAGAATACGTGACTGCCGTCTCCTCTTGCCACGAAGTACAGGCTGTTGCCGGCCACCGGGTGCATCGCCGCATGGATCGCCTCGCGCCCGACCATGGAAATCGGCGTTGGCGGCAAGCCTGAGATGAGGTAAGTGTTGTACGGCGTAGGCTCCTTCAGCAACGCGCGGGTGATCTTGCCGTTGTACCGGTCGCCGAGGCCGTAAATGACGGTCGGATCGGTCTGCAGCAACATGCCCTGTTGCAAGCGACGCACGAACACGCCGGCAATCTGGCCGCGCTCCTGAGGCACGCCGGTTTCCTTTTCCACCAGCGACGCCATGATCAGCGCCTGGTAGGCATCGGTATACGGCACATCGGCAGCGCGTTTCTCCCACTCTTCCTGGAGCACTTCATCGAGGCGGTTGTAGGCTTGTTTGAGCAGCTCGACGTCGGTCATGCCGCGCACGTAGCGATAAGTGTCCGGGAAAAACCGGCCTTCGGGGAAGACGTCCGGATGGCCCAGCTTCGCCATCAACTCGGTGTCACTGAGCTCGCTCGCTGTTTGCTCCAGCTTGACCTGCCTGGCCAGCGCCGCGCGCACCTGACGGAATGTCCAGCCCTCCACAAGGGTGACGCTGTACTGCACCACTTCACCTTTTTGCCAGAGATCGAGCAGCGACTCGGCGTTCATGCCCGGCACCATGCGGTATTCGCCGCTGTGCAGCGACTGGCCCTGCAGATTGAAGCGCCAGTACAAACGCAGCCAGAACGCATCCTTGATGACACCGTCGGCCTGCAACCGATTCAGCACGCCGGTTGGCGAAGAGCCCGCCGGCACATCCAGCAGTTTTTCCTGGGTGAGATTGAGGGACTGTTGCAGCGCGCTGCTCTGCTGCCAATAAGCCACACCCAGCAACAGCCCCGCCAGAACCACACCTGTTTCCAGCAAGACGAGTAATTTTCGGATCACGAATCAGATATCCAGAAGCCCGCGAACAAGGTGTTGGAGTTTACGGGTCAGCGGCCCAACCGGCCAGTTCAGATGCTCGACGCCGCGTACCGGCCAGATGCCGTACAGGCTGTTGCAGACGAACACCTCGTCGGCCTTTTGCAGGTCGGACATCTGCAGGTCAAGCTCACGGGCCGGCATGTTCTCGCGCTCCGCCAGCGCCAGGATCTCGGCCCGCATCACACCGGCCACGCCGCAGCGGCGCAGGTGCGGCGTCAGCAACATCCCGGCCTTGACCATAAACAGATTGCTGTACACCGCTTCGACGATGCGCCCTGACACGTCCCGCATCAGCCCTTCGGCGTACTCGGCACTTTGCCATTCGCCACGAGCCAGGACTTGCTCAAGGCGACTGAGGTGCTTGAGCCCGGCCAGCAGCGGCTGCTCGGCGAGGCGGGTCTGACAAGCGAACAGTTTGATGCCCTGCTCTGCATGGCTTTCAGGGTAAGCCGGCAGCGGGCCCCCTTGGAGGATGCGTCGCGGCAGCGCGTCCGAAGCGGGGGCATAACCACGCACACCATCGCCCCGGGTGACGATGAGCTTCATCACGCCTTCACCCAGATGGGCGGCGAATCGGCGGCATTCCTGCTCAACCAGCGCCAGATCCACGTTAAGTGCCAGGCGCTGCGCTCCCAGCGTCAGACGCTGCAGATGACGGGGGAAGAGCACTGGTTGCCCGGCCTTGACGAGGACGGTCTCGAAGAGACCATCGCCGTACGCCAGACCCCGATCCTTGACGGCAACGGAGTCAGCAGCAAGGCCATCGATCCAGCTCGCAATCATTCGGTGTACCGGCGGAAGACCAGGGAACCGTTGGTGCCACCAAAACCGAAGGAGTTGGAGATCACCACGTCGATCGGCATCTTGCGCGGCTCGTGGGGAACGAAGTCCAGGTCACAGCCTTCGTCCGGCTCATCGAGATTGATTGTCGGTGGTGCAACCTGATCCCTGATTGCCAGGACGCTGAAAATCGCTTCGATCGCACCGGCGGCGCCCAACAGGTGGCCTGTCATCGACTTGGTCGAACTGACGGCCAGTTTGTAGGCGTGTTCGCCAAACACCTTCTTGATGGCGCTGACTTCGGCCAGATCGCCCGCAGGCGTCGAGGTGCCGTGGGCATTGATGTACTGCACCTCATCCGGATGAACCTTGGCGTCACGCAGAGCATTGGTGATGCAGCGCGCGGCACCGGCGCCGTCATCCGGCGGTGAAGTCATGTGAAACGCATCGCCACTCATGCCGAAGCCGATCAGCTCGGCGTAAATGGTCGCGCCCCGCGCTTTGGCGTGCTCGAGTTCTTCGAGGACCATGGCGCCGGCACCGTTGGACAGCACAAAGCCGTCACGGCCCTTGTCCCACGGACGGCTGGCGCGCGCGGGCTCATCGTTGCGGGTGGACAGCGCGCGCGAAGCGCCGAAGCCGCCCATACCCAGGCCGCAGGCGGCCATTTCAGCGCCGCCGGCAATCATCACGTCGGCTTCGTCGTACGCGATGTTGCGCGCGGCCATGCCGATGCAATGGGTGCTCGTGGTGCAGGCAGTGGCGATGGCGTAGTTGGGACCCTGTGCGCCGAGGTGGATCGACAGGAACCCGGAAATCATGTTGATGATCGACCCCGGCACGAAGAACGGGGAAATCTTGCCAGGACCCTGCTCATGCATCAGCCGGCTGGTGTTTTCAATGTTGGTGAGGCCCCCGATGCCCGATCCCATCGCCACGCCGACGCGCTCGCGATTGGTGTCGTCGATCTCGATACCGGAGTTGCGCACGGCCTGAAAGCTGGCAGCCAGCCCGTACTGGATGAACAGGTCGAGTCTGCGGGCCTCTTTGGCCGACAGGTATTCCTCGACGTTGAATCCCTTCACCGAACCGCCGAAGCGGGTGGTGTATTGGGACAGGTCCGTGTGTTCGATAGGCCCAATGCCACTCTGGCCAGCCAGAATGCCTTGCCAGGTGCTCGGCACATCCGTGCCCAAAGGCGTCAGCATACCCATACCGGTGACCACGACGCGTCTACGCGACACAGGACTCTCCTTTCTTCTATTGATGAAACGCTGCCCTATTCAAAGAAAAAACCGCACGCCAGGGGCAGTGCGGTTTCTCCAGGACAGCAAACTACGATTACAAAATCTTACGCCTGGTGGGCAGTAACGTAATCGATAGCGGCTTGTACGGTGGTGATCTTCTCGGCTTCTTCGTCAGGGATTTCGGTCTCGAATTCCTCTTCCAGAGCCATTACCAGCTCTACGGTATCAAGGGAGTCGGCACCCAGGTCTTCAACGAAGGAAGCAGTGTTGACGACTTCCTCTTCCTTGACGCCAAGTTGTTCGGCAACGATTTTCTTGACGCGCTCTTCGATGGTGCTCATACCGTGTTTTAACTCCTAGTGGACAAATTCAGGCAGCTGGCCGATGGGTAAGTGTATAGAAGAGGTTTTGCGCATTTCAAGCTAAACGCAATTCCCGCTACGCCCAACAGCCCTCTACCCCTTAAAAGATTTCAGCTTTATAACGGATTTTAGACAGCCCGTATGACATTTTTTCGATACGACCGGTCACATGTACATGCCGCCGTTAACGGGGATTGTAGCCCCGGTCACGTAGCCTGCACCTTCTGAGGCAAGAAAAGCGACAACATGCGCTATCTCTTCTGCCTGCCCCAGTCGGCCCAAAGGAATCTGGGCCGTCAGGGAATCACGTTGCGCTTCTGGCAGCTCGCGGGTCATGTCAGTGTCGATGAAACCCGGCGTCACCGAGTTGACCGTCACTGCGCGCGACCCGACTTCACGTGCCAGAGCACGGCTGAAGCCTTCCAGACCCGCCTTGGCGGCTGCGTAGTTTACTTGACCTGCGTTGCCCATGGCACCCACCACCGAACCAATGCTGATGATCCGGCCCCAGCGCGCCTTGGTCATCCCGCGCAGAACGCCTTTAGATAGGCGAAACAGACTGCTCAGGTTGGTGTTGATGACGTCATGCCACTCGTCATCCTTCATGCGCATCATCAGGTTGTCACGGGTGATACCGGCGTTGTTGACCAGGATCAACGGCGCACCCACGCGCTCGGTGATCTGGGCGAGCGCAGCGGCAACGGATTCGTCGCTGCCTACGTCCAGCGCCAGGCCGAAGCCTTCGATGCCGTTTTCCTTGAAATAAGCGGTGATCTTCTCGGCGCCGGATTCGGACGTCGCCGTGCCCACAACGGTAGCGCCGTTACGACCCAGTTCAAGGGCGATCGCCCGGCCAATGCCTCGGCTCGCGCCGGTGACAAGTGCAACTTTACCCTGACTCATGCAGGCGTCTCCTAATCAGGCCAGCGCCGCACGAGCGGCGGCGAAGGCGTCTGGGGTATTGAGGTTGTGGGTGGCCACGCCATCGGCGCAACGCTTGTTCAATCCGGCAAGCACCTTGCCCGGGCCGCATTCGACCAGTTGCAGGGCGCCCTGGGCTGCCAGCGTCTGGATCGATTCAACCCAGCGCACTGGCTTGTAGAGCTGCTGCAGCAGATCGGCTTTAAGGGTATCGAGGTCGGACACGACACCTGCGGTGACGTTCTGCACCAGCGGGATCTGCGGCACCTGCCAGTCAATGGCAGCGATCGACTCGGCGAAGCGTTCCGCCGCCGGGCGCATCAGCTCACAGTGCGAGGGCACGCTCACCGGCAACGGCAAGGCACGCTTGGCGCCTTTGGCCTTGCAGACGTCGATGGCGCGCTCAACGGCGGCCTTGGCACCGGCAATCACGACTTGTCCGGGTGAATTGAAATTCACCGCACTGACCACCTCGCCCTGAGCCGCTTCGGCACAGGCAGCAATGACCACCGCATCGTCCAGGCCCAGAATGGCCGCCATGCCCCCCTGCCCCGCAGGCACAGCTTCCTGCATCAGCTGACCCCGACGCTCGACCAGCTTCACCGCATCGGCAAGTGTCAGGCTGCCGGCCGCAACCAGCGCGCTGTATTCACCCAGACTGTGGCCGGCGACATACGCCGGGCGCACGCCGCCTTCCGCCAGCCACAGACGCCACAAGGCGACCGACGCGGTAAGAATGGCAGGCTGGGTTTTATCGGTCTGATTGAGGCTTTCTTCCGGGCCCTGCTGGGTCAGCGCCCAGAGGTCATAGCCCAGAGCATCGGAAGCTTCTTTGAACGTTTCCAGCACCAGCGGATGCTGCGCGCCCAGCTCGGCCAGCATGCCGAGGGACTGCGAGCCTTGGCCCGGAAAGACAAATGCGACGGAAGCAGACATTAACAAGCCCCTGATTATTGTCGTCAAAATGAGCGTCCGGCGGGCCGAACGCGAAGTAATTCAATGTGTTGCGATGGACAGTTGGATGACCACTCGGTCACAGGCGTCACATTCTAGCCCAAGACTAGGATCGAAGCCCTAAAGCAGATCCTCAAGACGACCGCGCAAGCGCTGTGGCAGGTTTTCCTGAATCTCGATCAGCGCCCGCTGTATCGCGCTCTGGAAACCCTGAGCATCGGCCGAGCCGTGACTCTTCACCACGATGCCCTGCAGCCCCAGAAAACTGGCGCCGTTGTGCCGCGCCGGCGCCAGGTCGGCCTTGAGTCTGCCGAGCACAGGCCTTGCCATCAAACCCACCAGCCGCGACAGCAGGTTGCGGCGAAACAACCGCTCGATCCGCTCGCCAATCATCAACGCCAGGCCTTCGCTGGATTTCAGCAGCACATTGCCGACGAAGCCGTCGCAAACCACCACATCAGCCTCACCCCGATAGAGGCCATCGCCTTCGACAAAGCCGATGTAATTCAGCCCGGGCGCAGCCTGCAACAGACCAGCCGCCAGCTTGACCTGCTGATTGCCCTTAATGTCTTCGGTGCCGACGTTCAGCAGTGCGACTCTGGGTCGCACCACGCCCAGCGCCTCTGCCGCCACCGAACCCATCACGGCGAACTGGTAAAGATGCTCGGCGGTGCAATCGACGTTCGCGCCCAGATCCAGCAACTGGCAATAACCACTGCGTGTCGGCATCGCGGCCACCATGGCCGGGCGGTCGATGCCCGGCAGGGTTTTCAACACAAACCGGGACAGCGCCATCAAGGCGCCGGTGTTGCCTGCACTGACACAGGCGTGGGCCTTGCCTTCGGCGAGAAGCCCCAGCGCGACGCGCATCGACGAATCAGGCTTGCCGCGCAAGGCCTGGGACGGGCGCTCATCCATGGTGATGATTTCGCTGGCGTGCACAACGCGCAGGCGTGAGCGATCGACACCGGAGTGGCGTGCGATGAGTTCTTCAAGAAGGGAGGATTGACCGACGAGGGTCAGGTGTAACGAGGGTGTAGCGAGCAGGCAGGCAATGCTGGCCTGAACAATGTTGCGGGGACCGAAGTCCCCGCCCATTGCGTCGATCGCGATGACCGGAGCAGACAAGAAATTACTCGTCAGCGCCCTTGTCGATCACTTTACGGCCACGGTATACGCCTTCTGGCGATACGTGGTGACGCAGGTGAACTTCACCGGTGGTTTTTTCTACAGACAGAGTGCTAGCCTCGAGAGCGTCGTGCGAACGACGCATGTCACGGGCAGAGCGGGATTTTTTGTTCTGCTGAACAGCCATAATTGATTAACTCCTAAACGTTTGGGTCACGCTTTAACTGCGCCAATACACTGAACGGGTTGGACCGCGTTACCTCGTCCTCGCTCGGCTCGGACTCGTTGAGGTCCGCCGGCGGCTGGCATTCTTTCGGATCATGAGTTGGAACAATGGGCAAGGCGAGCAGAAGCTCATCCTCGATCAAAGCCAGCAGATCCATGGGATCTTCGCCGAGTTCCAGCACGTCATAGCCTTTCGGCAACGACTGGGTGTTTGCACCCTCCTTCACCACCGCATAACTGCATTCGCTGTGGATCGGAAAGGTGACCAGCTCAAGACAACGCTGGCAAACCATTTTGACTTCGACGTCAATTGCACTGTGGATAACCACAGCGCGCTGCTCGTCTCGCTCAAAAACGAATTTCGCCTGCACCGTACCGAGATTGTCAGCAAGCGGGTCGCAGAGTCTCTCCAAATCAGCCAGCAGCATCTCTCCCTGAAGAGTAGTGCCACGATCAGCTAATTTGCGCGGGTCAACGTGAGGTGGAATCGGGTCATTCAACATAGGCGCAGCATTTTAGGGACGACCCTTGCGACTGTCAAAGGAAATTCAGGCCTGTTCGCAACCTGAGCCGCTGATTACACTCGACTTTCATGTTACGGAGCACCCCATGCTGCCTCTACTCCTTGCTTCCAGCTCGCCCTACCGCCGCGAATTGCTCGATCGCCTGCGATTGCCGTTCGTCTGTGCCTCACCCGATATCGATGAAAGTCGTCGCCCAGACGAACCGTCCGTCGATCTTGTGACCCGCCTGGCGCGCGAAAAAGCCATGGCACTGGCTGACCAATTCCCCGACCACTTAATCATCGGGTCAGACCAGGTGGCCGTGCTTGGCGAACAGATTCTCGGCAAGCCCCACACGTTCGAGCGCGCGCTGGAACAGCTGAAGGCGAGCAGCGGCAACAGCGTCAGCTTCCTCACCGGACTTGTGCTCTTCAATAGCCGCACGGGTCAGTGCCAGGTTGATTGCGTGCCCTTCACCGTACACATGCGCCAGCTGGACGACGCTCGCATCAGCCGCTACCTGCACGCCGAACAACCCTATGACTGCGCCGGCAGCTTCAAGGCCGAAGGACTGGGCGTCAGTCTGTTCCGCAGCACCGAAGGCCCCGATGCGACCAGCCTGATCGGTCTTCCTTTAATACGCCTGGTGGACATGCTGATGAACGAGGGCGTCGAACTGCCCTGACCTCGCTAAAAAAACCGATACGAAAAGCCCGACCATTGGCCGGGCTTTTCATCACACATCAAGACTGCCGCGATCAGCGCAGGGACGGCCCAGTGAAGCCTGCCCACATCGCGATCTGCTCAGCGACGCTGGCGCCCATCTTTTTGGAGAAACGATCAAACGGCGACTCTTTAACCGTGTAATCGACCATCTCTTTCTCGCCGATGATATCGCGCGCCACATAGCTGGCACTGCCAAGCCCATCGACCAGCCCCAAGCCCACCGCCTGCTCGCCCGTCCAGACCAGCCCCGAGAACAACTCCGGATGCTCCTTGTCCTTCAGGCGATCACCGCGACCCGCTTTGACGCTGGCGATGAACTGGTTGTGAGTGGTGTCCAGAACACCCTGCCAGAACGCAGTCTCGTCAGCCTTTGGCGGCTGGAACGGGTCAAGGAAGGCCTTGTGCTCGCCCGAGGTATAGGTACGACGGTCAACACCCAGCTTCTCCATCGTGCCGACGAAACCGAAACCGGCCGCCGTGACACCGATCGAACCCACCAGACTGGCCTTGTCGGCATAAATCTGGTCGGCGGCGCTGGCGATGTAATACGCACCGGACGCCCCGAGATCCGTGATCACCGCATACACCTTGATGTTCGGCTTCTGCGCACGCAATCGTCGGATTTCATCGTAGATGTAGCCGGACTGCACCGGACCGCCGCCTGGGCTATTGATGCGCAGAATCACGCCCTTGGTTTTTTCGTCCTCGAACGCTGCCCGCAGGCTGCCAACGATATTGTCGGCACTGGCGGCCTCGGTGTCGGCGATCATGCCCTTCACTTCGATCAGCGCCGTGTGACTGGCGCTGCGCGAGGCGCCCTTGCCGAAATCCATGAGCGGCGAAAACAACGCCAGCGCGCCGAACAGATAAAGAAAGGTCAGGGACTTGAAAAAGATTCCCCAGCGTCGCGACCTGCGCTGCTCCTGCACACTGGCGAGCAGGGTCTTTTCCAGCAGTTTCCAGCTTTTTGCATCCCCTGCGTCGTCGCGCTCTGGCGAAGACGGAGATTTCCATTCGTCCGACATAGATCAGTTACCCCAACAACGAAGTTTCAGCAGTCCGCGCACCCAACCAGGTGCGCAATTCGGAAAAGTGCTCGATCGCCAGACGCGGCTGGTATTGAAGCAGAGACCCTAGCGCTTGCGCGCCATACCCGACAGCCACTGAATCCATTCCGGCATTGCGAGCCATGAGCAGATCGAACGAAGCATCGCCAATCATCAGCGCCTTTTCAGGCCTGACGCCGCAATGCTGCAGGATTTCATTCAGCATCAGCGGATCCGGCTTGCTGGCCGTTTCGTCTGCTGCGCGGGTGGCGTCGAAGAAGTCGGTCCAGCCGTGCGCCTTTAACACTCGATCCAGGCCACGCCGGGCCTTGCCGGTGGCGACCGCCAGGCGATAGCCCTCGGCACGAAATGCCTCCAGCGACTCATGCACACCGTCGAACAGTTTAGAAGGCTCAACGTCCATGGCCATGTAACGGTCGGCGTAGTGCTGCCGGAACTCGATCAGGTCATTGGCCGTGATGTCCGGGTACAAGGTGCGAATCGCTTCCGGCAAACCCAGACCAATAATGCCCTTGATGGCTGCATCATCATGTACCGGACGACGGGCAAGGTGCGCGGCGGCTTGCATCGCGTCGACAATACGACCGATAGAGTCGGACAGCGTACCGTCCCAATCGAAGATCAGCAGTTCGTAATCAGGGCGCAAGCAGCAGTCGCTCCACGGTCTTGGCCCACATCTCGTCGACGGGCGCTTCAACTTTAAGCTCGCCACCGTCCGGCAGCGGCACGGTCAGGGCGTAGGCGTGCAGGAACAGGCGCTTGCCGCCGAGGTCTCGGATTTCACGACTGAAATCCTCATCACCGTACTTCGGGTCACCGGCAATGCAGTGGCCGGCATGCAAGGCGTGCACGCGAATCTGGTGGGTGCGGCCCGTGATTGGCCGGGCTTCGACCATGGTGGCGAAGTCTCCAAAGCGGCGCAGGACCTTGAACAGGGTCAGCGCCTCCTTGCCCTCTTCGTTGACTTCGACCATGCGCTCGCCAGAGCGAAGATTGCTCTTGAGCAATGGCGCACGGACCTGCTTCTGCGCGGTCGGCCAGTTTCCGCGGACCAGCGCCATGTAGCGCTTATCCACGCCATCGCCGCGCAACTGCTCGTGCAGGTGACGCAACATGCTGCGCTTCTTGGCGATCATCAACAGCCCGGAGGTGTCACGGTCCAGACGGTGGACCAGCTCCAGCTCCTTGGCGTCAGGCCGCAGCTGACGAAAGGCTTCGATGACCCCGAAGCTCAAGCCGCTGCCGCCGTGAACGGCGATGCCGGCAGGCTTGTTGAGGACGATCAGGCCTTTGTCTTCATGGACGATGGCCGCTTCCAGACGCTGCAGCAGACCCTGGGCAACGGGCACAGGTTCGTCGCGCTCAGGCACGCGAACGGGCGGGACGCGCACGACGTCGCCCGCCTGAAGCTTGTACTCGGGCTTGATCCGGCCTTTGTTCACGCGCACTTCGCCTTTGCGCAAAATGCGGTAAATCAAGGTCTTGGGAACGCCCTTGAGGTACGTGATCAGAAAGTTATCGATGCGTTGACCGGCAAATTCCGGCGCAACCTCTACCAGCCGGACGCCGGGGGTTGGGGGGGTGAGATTTGTCATGGCGCAAATCATAACAATTTTTTATGGATTTGAAGCACTTAATGATTGCTGCTATAGTCGCGAACGCCGCCAAAAGCGGCCTGGACAGCGGACAAACGGTATGACAGCCGGCCCTGTTCAACGCAATTCACGAGGGCGCGAGGCCGTCCTACGGGGCTTTCGGTGACAACGGAAGATATGCGAGCGTAACGAGCGCAGGTGACATGAGGCCTGAAACAAGCCCGATCGCAGAGTGAGTCACTCGCCATCGAGGCCCACGTTCAAGGCCAGTTCACAAAGTGCAGTCGCTGGCAGTCGCACCGGGCGAATGCTTCGGAAACCATGCCTTATTTGAGCCATGACGCGCGAACTTCCCCTGGAAGATCGCGATAAATGCAACCCGCTGCGGATTCAGCGCGCGGCAGCACCCGAATTATCAGGGATACGTGTGGGGTGGAGACGCACAACCGTCGGACTGTGTAGCACAAGGCTTTATTCAAGACGCTTCATATCGTCCGCTACCGATGGTTGATTCCTCCTCCTGACAAAGCTTTTGCTGACAGGGTGTCATTTGTCACCACAGCAAGCAGGAACGTCGTCGCGACTCGGCCCCGCTGGCCGAACCTCGTTAGACACTGGAGTGTTCAAGCACTCCTGACGTGCCCTGACACCGACCGTGAGAAGTCGTGTGTGCCGAACGCCGTTTCCGGCAGCCCGGAAACCGACGGTACTACATGAAAAGAATGCTGATTAACGCAACTCAACCCGAAGAGTTGCGTGTTGCGCTGGTAGACGGCCAGCGCCTCTACGACCTGGACATCGAATCCGGGGCCCGCGAACAGAAGAAGGCCAACATCTATAAAGGCCGGATCACGCGTATCGAACCCAGCCTCGAAGCCGCGTTTGTCGACTTCGGCTCCGAGCGTCACGGCTTTCTGCCGCTGAAAGAAATCTCCCGCGAATACTTCAAGAAGTCGCCCGAAGGCCGCGTCAACATCAAGGACGTCCTGAGCGAAGGCCAGGAAGTCATCGTTCAGGTCGAGAAAGAAGAGCGTGGCAATAAGGGCGCAGCCCTGACCACATTCATCAGCCTCGCAGGTCGTTATCTGGTCCTGATGCCGAACAACCCTCGCGCCGGCGGCATCTCGCGTCGTATCGAAGGCGAAGAGCGCAACGAGCTGCGTGAAGCGCTGAACGGCCTGATCGCCCCTGCCGACATGGGTCTGATCGTTCGCACTGCCGGCCTTGGCCGCAGCAGCGAAGAAATGCAGTGGGACCTCGATTACCTGCTGCAACTGTGGACCGCGATCAAAGAGGCTTCCCTCGACCGCTCCGCACCGTTCCTGATCTATCAGGAAAGCAACGTCATCATCCGCGCCATCCGCGACTATCTGCGCCAGGACATCGGCGAAGTGCTGATCGACAGCGTCGAAGCCCAGGAAGAAGCGCTGACCTTCATCCGTCAGGTGATGCCGCAGTACGCCAGCAAGATCAAGCTCTACGAAGACAGCGTTCCGCTGTTCAACCGTTTCCAGATCGAAAGCCAGATCGAAACCGCCTTCCAGCGCGTCGTCGAACTGCCTTCGGGTGGCTCCATCGTCATCGATCCGACCGAAGCACTGGTGTCCATCGACATTAACTCGGCGCGCGCCACCAAGGGCAGCGATATCGAAGAGACCGCCCTGCAGACCAACCTTGAAGCGGCTGAGGAAATCGCCCGTCAACTGCGTCTGCGCGACATCGGCGGCCTGATCGTCATCGACTTCATCGACATGACCCCGGCCAAGAACCAGCGCGCCGTGGAAGAAAAGGTCCGTGAAAGCCTCGAAGCGGACCGTGCCCGCGTTCAGGTCGGTCGCATCTCGCGCTTCGGCTTGCTGGAAATGTCCCGTCAGCGTCTGCGTCCCTCCCTGGGCGAGAGCAGCGGTATCGTTTGCCCGCGTTGCAACGGCACCGGCATCATCCGTGACGTTGAATCGCTGTCGCTGGCGATCCTGCGCCTGATCGAAGAAGAAGCGCTGAAAGACCGTACGGCCGAAGTGCGCGCTCAAGTGCCGATCCCGGTCGCTGCGTTCCTGCTCAACGAAAAACGCAATTCGATCACCAAAATCGAACTGCGCACCCGCGCGCGCATCATCATTCTGCCAAACGACCATCTCGAGACCCCGCACTTCGAAGTGCAGCGTCTGCGTGATGACAGTCCGGAAGCCCACAGCCTGCAGACCAGCTATGAAATCGCTGCCGCTGCTGCTGAAGTGGAAGAAGTGGCGCCGCCTGCCGCCGCCACCCGCACCCTGGTTCGTCAGGAAGCGGCAGTCAAGACCGCCCCGGCCCGTGCCAATGCACCGGTTCCGGTTGAAGCCGCTGCGCCGGTCGCTGTTGCGCCTGCACCGGTCGCCCATGAGCCAAGCCTGTTCAAGGGCCTGGTGAAATCGCTGGTCAGCCTGTTCGCTTCCAAAGAAGAGCCTGCTGCTGTCGCGCCTGCCGCGGTGGTTGAAAAACCGGCTACCGAGCGTCCTGCGCGCAATGACGAGCGCCGTAATGGCCGTCAGCAGAGCCGCAGCCGTAACGGCCGTCGTGACGAAGAGCGCAAGCCGCGTGAAGAACGTGCGCCGCGTGCCGATCGCGAAGAACGCGCACCCCGTGAAGAGCGTGCCCCACGCGAAGAGCGCGCGCCTCGTGAAGAGCGTGCACCGCGCGAACCGCGTGAAGAAACCACGGCACCGCGCGAAGAGCGTCCGGCCCGTGCGCCACGGGAAGAGCGTCAGCCACGTGCTGGACGTGAAGACCGCAAGCCGCGTGAAGAGCGTGTGCGTGAACTGCGTGAGCCGATCGACGCCGCACCGGCGGTCAACCTGCCCCGCGAAGAACGCCCTGAGCGCGCTCCGCGTGAAGAGCGTCAGCCACGTGCACCGCGTGAAGAGCGTCAACCGCGCGCTGAACAGGCTGCAGTGGCTGCCGAAGACGAAACCCTGCTGACCACCGAAGAGCAACAGGATGACAACCAGGAGCACGCCGAAGGCGATCGCCCTCGTCGTCGTTCACGCGGTCAGCGTCGTCGCAGCAACCGTCGCGAGCGTCAGCGTGACGCCAATGGCAATGAAATCGAAGGCAGCGAAGGCGTTGAGGGTTCGGAAGGTTCTGAAGCCAACGACGGCGAAGGCAGCGAGCGTGGTCATGAGTCCCATGACGAAGTGCACGCGAATGCTGACCGTGGCAACGTCGCCGCCAGTGCAAGCGTTGCGGCAGTAGCGGAGCGCGTCATCAGCGCCACGGCCGAAGCCGATGCTCACCGTCAGGCTGAACGTGCTAACACGTCCGTTGAAGCCAGCGCGACTGAAGCAGCACCGATCGCTCAGGCCCATGAAGCAGCGCCAGAAGCGCCTGCCGTTGAAACTCCTGCGCCTGAAGCCAGGCGTTCGGTGATGCCAGAAGTGGAAGTAGCCACATTCGACGCCTCGCTGAGCCCGTTCGAACGTCAGGTGAAAGCAGCCGCTGAAGCCGAATCGACCGACGCGCCAGCCAGTGCCGAGTCTTCGGTTGCTGTTGAAGCGCCAGCGGTTGTGGAAGCCCCGGCGTTTATGCCGACTCCTGCACTGGTGCATGAGGCGGTTGAAGTAGCCGTCGCTGAGCCGGTTCACGTTGTTGAACCTGTTAAAGCCGAGCATGTCCAGGCGACCGAGCCTGTTCAGGCGGCCGAGCCTGCCAAAGCACCTGAGCTCGTTCAGATCACTGAACCGGCTCAGGCTGCAGAGCCAGAGCAAGCCAAGGCGCCGGAAATCGAGGCACCGAAAGTCGTCGAACCCGTTGCTCAGCAGCCTGGGGCCGCTGAACCGGTCATCGCCCCGGCCGTCGAAGCAGCCGCTCAGACCGCAGCACCGGAAATCGTCGCCGCGCCAGTGGCGGTCGAACCTCCTCAGGCGCCGGTTGCAGAACCGGCCAAAGAAGAAACACCTGCGCTGCCGGTTGCCAGCAATGGCCGTGCACCGAACGATCCTCGTGAAGTGCGTCGCCGTCGTCTGGAAGCCGAGCGTCAGCAGAAGGAGGCGCAAGCCTCGGATGAGCCTAAACCGCTCGTTTAATCGGCTGTAACCAAAAAGCCCCACCTGTGTGAACAGGTGGGGCTTTTTTATGCCTGCCGTCTAGGGGACCTGAGGTTATGCGGAGTGTGAGATCAGCGCGGTTGAAAGGTCAGCGCAGCGGGGACGTCCACGTCCCACAACACGCCCGGGTCGTCGACCTCGATCTCCTTGATCCGCGCGCCCTGGAATAACCTTTTGGCGCCCTTCTCCCCCGCCAGCGCCATGAGCGCCGGCCCGAACGCACGACCAAAAGCGACTGGGTGCCCATACTTTCCGCCATGGAGCGGTACGCTGATGGCGTTGTCCTCCACCGAACGGGCCACACGTTCGAGGGTGTGAGGATCAATGAAAGGCATGTCGCCCAACGCAATCAACCAGCCGCGATGGGCGGGCTCGGCCGAAACGGCTGCGGCGATGCTGTCGCCCATGCCGGGGGAATCCAGTACCACCACTTCATAGCCATGGCGCAGGCCCAACTCGGCAACGCTGCAGTAATCGGCTCGGGTCAGCAGGACGGTCTTATCGGCCAGGGGGCTGACGGTGACAAGCACCTGCTCCAGCACAGATCGCTCCGTGCCGTCACGCCCGAGGCATTGCGCCAGAAGCTTGTTACGGTGGTCACCGGCAACTGCGCGGTATCGGCTGCCGTGGCCCGCCGCCAGCACGATCGCGCATAGGGTTTCACTCATGGTTAACCCTCTCACTGAATAGCGACTAAGTGACGCTCAAACCGGAGGACACGCCCCGATCAATAGAGGTTGGGTTCCATTTCCAGCGCAACACCGAAGCGCTCGAGGATGTCCGCCTGAATCCGCTGCGCCAGAGCGAGCAATTGCTCGCCCGATGCCTGGCCATAATTGACCAGCACCAGCGACTGCAGCGCATGAACCCCTGCGTCGCCGTCACGGAAGCCCTTCCAGCCCGCCTGCTCGATCAACCAGCCGGCCGCCAGCTTTACCTGGCCATCCGCCTGAGGGTAGCCGACGACGCCAGGGTGCGTAAGTTTGATGGCAGCCACACGCTCGGCGGACACCAGCGGGTTCTTGAAGAAGCTCCCTGCGTTGCCCAGCGTGGCGGGGTCCGGCAGTTTTTCGCTGCGAATGGCGCAGATCGCCCGGCTCACGTGCATCGGCGAAGGCTCTTTGATGCCCTGCTCTTCCAGGCGCTGACGCACCGGCCCGTAATCGAGGTGAAGGGTCGCCGAGTAGCTGAGCTTGAAGCGAACACGCAGGATCAGCCAACGGTTTGGCTGACGCTTGAATAAGCTGTCGCGGTAGCCGAACTCGCAGTCGGCCAGGACAAATTCCCGCAGCTCGCCGCTGTGCCGATCAATCGCGGTCAGGCTGTGAAAAACATCCTTGAGCTCAACGCCGTAAGCGCCGATGTTTTGCATCGGTGCAGCGCCGACGGTGCCGGGGATCAGGCTGAGGTTTTCCAGCCCCGCCAACCCCTGGGCGAGTGTGTCCAGCACGAACGGATGCCAGGGCTCGCCCGCCTCCGCTTCGACAATGGCGCCGTCGCAATCCTCGTGAACGATGCGGATGCCACGGCTGGCCATGCGCAATACAAGGGCATCGACGTCACGGGTCAGCAGCAAGTTGCTGCCGCCGCCGATGACCATCAACGGCACGTCGTGGCGGGTCGAATACGCCAAGGCCTCGCGTACGTCGTCGTCGCTGAACGCCTCGGCAAAGCGCCGGGCGCGGACATTTACGCCGAACGTGTTGTAGGGCTTGAGAGACACGTCGTGTTGCACATTCAGCGTCATGGATGCGTCCGCGAAAACAGTGGAAGAAGTACCAGACCCACGCTCATCAAGCCTCCAGCAGACGACGAACGCGTTCCAGGTCTTCCGCGGTATCGACGCCGGCCGGTGGCGCCTCGAGGGCGTCGGCCACGTGAATGCGCACACCGTGCCAGAGCGCACGCAACTGCTCGAGGTTTTCGGTGTTTTCCAGCCAGCATGGGCCCCAGCTGACGAAGTCGTGGAGAAACCCGGCGCGGTAGGCATAAATGCCGATGTGGCGGCGATACGGCACGCCTTCCGGCAGCGTGTCGCGGGACTTCGCCAAGGCATCGCGAGCCCAGGGCAGCGGCGCGCGGCTGAAAGTCAGCGCCAGGCCGTTGAGATCAGAGCAGACCTTGACCACGTTGGGATTGAACAGCGAGGTCACGTCCTCGATTGGCTCGGCGAGGGTCGACATGCGCGCCTCGGGATGAGCCGCAAGATTGTCGGCGACCTGATCGATCACGGCGGGCGGGATCATTGGCTCGTCGCCCTGGACGTTGACCACGATGGCGTCGTCGGCCAGACCCAGCTGGGCGGCGACTTCAGCCAGGCGGTCGGTGCCGGAATTGTGATCGTCGCGGGTCATCAGCACTTCGGCGCCGAACGCCTGGCAGGCGTCGACGATGCGCTGATCGTCAGTGGCAACCACCACGCGCTCTGCGCTGCTTTTGCGCGCCTGTTCCCAGACGTGCTGGATCATCGGCTTGCCAGCGATGGTTTTCAGTGGCTTGCCGGGAAAGCGACTGGAGCCGTAGCGCGCCGGAATGACAACGGTGAACGCTGCGGTCATTTGTCCAGACGCTCGTCAGTGGTAAGGGTGCGCGCTTCGCTTTCCAGCATTACCGGGATGCCGTCGCGGATCGGGTAGGCCAGACCGGCGCCTTTGCTGATCAGCTCGGTTTTGTCGGCGCTGAGCTTGAGCGGACCCTTGCAGATCGGGCAGGCAAGAATGTCGAGCAATTTGGTGTCCATAAGAGATCCTGAGCGAGTCATGGCAAAAGACGGGTTAACTGCGAATCGAACCAACTGACGAACGCCGGCGAAGGCACGGCTTCCACGGTCAGGTACCACCAGTCCGGCGCGGCAAAAGACGCGCATTTGACGGCGTCCTTCTCGGTCATGACCAGGGGCAATGCCGGGGTGAACGACAGCGCTTGGGCACTGAACACGGCGTGGTCGGCGAACGCATGTGGAACA
Organism: Pseudomonas sp. 1L-C-7-B-C1; assembly: GCF_057291635.1. Taxonomy (NCBI): domain Bacteria; kingdom Pseudomonadati; phylum Pseudomonadota; class Gammaproteobacteria; order Pseudomonadales; family Pseudomonadaceae; genus Pseudomonas; species Pseudomonas sp. 1L-C-7-B-C1. Next base: position 39,603 of record NZ_JBXAWH010000011.1, read on the forward strand.
GGCCGCCAGTGTAGTCCTTCGAGGGTGTTGAAGAAACGTTGTGGGTTACCGATACCGGCCACTGCGTGGACCTGCTGACCGCGCGAAAAATGATCGACCGGCCGGCGCTCACCGGTTACCAGGTTGACCAGCGCCGAGGGCTTGAGCTGAAACCCGAAGCCGTCTTCGCGATCCGCGCTCGCGCCGTTGTACAACAGCGCATCCACGCTGCGCAGCCGCTGGACCGGTTCGCGCAACGGGCCTGCCGGCAGGCAGCGGCGATTGCCAAGCCCGCGGACGGCATCGATCAGCACCAGTTCGAGGTCGCGATTCAGGCGATAGTGCTGCAGGCCGTCGTCGGAAAGAATGAGATCAAGGGGCTCTTCAGCCAGCAAGGCGCGCACGGCTTGCGAGCGATCCGGGTCGATCATCAACGGCACACCGGTGCGGTTGACGATCAGCAGCGGTTCATCGCCCGCATGCTCGGCACCTTGTTGCGGCCGTACGCGCCAGGGCAGGCTCGGCGGTTTTGCGCCGTAGCCCCGACTGACCACACCGACGCGCAGCCCGCGCGCCCGGCAATGATCGATCATCCAGAGAATCAGCGGCGTCTTGCCGGTGCCGCCGACGGTGATATTGCCGACGACCACCACCGGAACGGGCGCTTTATAAATGTCGCCCTGCCCTGCGAGGAAACGCGCACGCTTGCGGTTCACCACGCGCCGGTACAGGCATTCGAGCGGGCGCAGCAGCACCAGCGCCGGATGGCCGTTGTACCAGGCGTCGAGCAGTCGGTCAGTGAATGCCATCAGTTAGCCGATGCGGCCTCGACGGTGGTCATGCGCAAATGGGCGAAACCGAGTTTGCCGGCGGCGTCCATGGCGGTGATGACCGCCTGGTGCGGGGTCTTGCCGTCAGCGCTGATCGACAGCGGCAGACTGGTGTCGCCCTCGGATTCCTTCTGCAGGGCGTCGATGAGGGTTTCCAGCTTGCTGTCGCCCAGCAGGGTGTTGTTCACCGAATACACGCCGTCAGCATTGATGGTGATGTCGACGTGTTTCTTGTCGACGTCATCGGCCGAAGCGCCGGTCACCGCCTGGGGCAGGTCAACGCGCAGTTGGGTTTCCCGGGTGAACGTGGTGGTCACAACAAAGAACAGCAGCAGGATGAACACCACGTCGATCAGCGACACCAGATTGATGTCGATGGTCTCCCTGGGTTTGCGACGGCGGAATTTCACTTCTTCTTGCCCTCGCCACGTGCGGCAGCCTTGATGTCCGGCTTGGCGTCGGTGAGGTCGACGTCACGGTCGCCCTGCACGACTTCCACCAGTTTTATGGCTTCCTGTTCCATGCCGACCACCAGCTCATCGACGCGGGTTTGCAGATAGCGATGGAAGAAGATCGCGGGAATCGCAACGGTCAGGCCTGAAGCGGTGCAGATCAATGCCTTGCCAATACCGCCGGCAAGCATGCCGGCGTTTCCGGTCATGCCGCTGCTGGTGAACGAGCTGAAGATGTCGATCATGCCGAGCACGGTGCCCAGCAAACCCAGCAGCGGCGCCATGGCAGCGATGGTGCCGAGTGTTGCCAGATAGCGTTCGAGCTCGTGAATGACCCGGGCTGCGGCTTCCTCGATGCACTCCTTCATGATCTCGCGACCATGACGGGAATTGGCCAGACCGGCGGCGAGGATTTCACCCAGCGGCGAGTCGGCGCGCAGCTCCTTGAGCTTCTCGGCGCTCAGTTGCTTGTCCTGAATCCAGCGCCACACCTGGCCGAGCAAATGCGGCGGCGTGATGCGACTGGCGCGCAGGGTCCAGAGGCGTTCAATGATGATTCCGACGGCGGCGATGGAACTCAAAATGATCGGTAGCATCATCCAGCCACCTGATTTGACCAGCTCCCACACAGCGACCACCCCCTGAAAAAAAGTGGCGCCACTCTAACATAGCGTCGGCGCCTCGCCGAACGTGTCGATGAATAACCAGACCTTTCAGTCACGCCAGAAGCGCCGCGTCCCACGTTCGGCCAGCGCCTTTTCGTAAGCGCCCAATTGCACGGTGATAGCACCCAGCACAGCGCTGTCGTGAATCTCCATGCCCGACCATGCGTAGCGCGACATCACCAGCGGATGGGGATGGCCGAACGCATTATTGCGGCCTCGGGAAATCAGCACGCCCCGCGCACCGACCACGCGCAGAAACCCCCGCGACGACGAGCTGCGGCTGCCGTGGTGGGGAGATTGCAGCCAGTGGGCGCTGACGTTGAAGCCGTCGTCGAGCATCGCGCGTTCGGCAGCGACGTCGATATCACCGGTCAGCAACAGCCGCTCGCCATTGGCCTCGACGCTGAGCACACAGGAAGCCTGATTGCCCTCGGCGGCCTGCTCCCATATCCAAGTGGAAAAAACGACTTCATCCCACGTCCATGTTTCCCCGTTACGGCAGGACTCGGCTGACAATTCGGTCGGCATGCGCCCTACGTCACCCGTCAGCACCCGCGCGACCGGCACGCCCTTGCGAACGGCAGCGGCACCACCGGCATGATCGGCATCGGCATGACTGAGCAGCAGGGTGTCCAGTTGCTTGAGCCCGGCGCGCCGAATGGCCGGCAATACCACGCGCTCACCGATATCGAAATCACCGAAACGCGGCCCTGCGTCGTACAGCAGGGCGTGGTCGCGGGTGCGCAGCAGGATGGCGAGCCCCTGCCCCACATCCAGCTGCAGCACTTCGACCTGCCCGACAGGCACGGTTTTCTGCGGCGGGAAGATGCAAAGCAACAGTAACGGCCAGCCCAACGGACGCATCGGCAGGCCTTTGGGCAGCAACAGCAGCAACGCGCCGAACAGGCTCAGCGGCCAGACCCACAGTGGCACGTGGGGGCCGGTCCAGGCGGGAGCGAGATCGGCCATGAACGTCAGCCAGCGAAACAGCCCGTCCATCGCGCCGCCTGCCAGCCACAACAGACCTTCGCCCAGCGGAGGGATAACAAGGAGCGCCGTGCCGAGCAACGCCAGGGGCAAGATCAGCAGGCTCAACCACGGCACGGCGAGCAGATTGACGGCGGGACCGCTCACGCTCACCGGCAAGCTCAACATCAGCAGCACCGGCAACAGCCCCACCGCGATCAGCCATTGTGCGCGGGTCCAGCTTTGCAGCCAGCTCCACGGCCCGAGTCGACCGCTGAAGATCAGCATCAGGATCGCGACCGCAAGAAACGACAGCCAGAAACCCGGGCGCAACGTGATCAGTGGCTCGGCGAGCAGCACCAGATTCAGCGCCAGCAACAGCGGCCATGTGGCGCCCAGATGGCGGTAACGAAGACGCCACAGCAGCACCAGGCCCAGCATGGTGACAGCCCGCTGCACCGGCACTTCAAAGCCCGCCAGCACGCCATATGCCAGCGCGCCCGAGAAGGCCGCGATGCACGCCGAGGGCAGCCAGGGCAGAAATGGCGGCCACGCGCCCCATCGGGCCAGGCCAGCCACCAGGCCGTAGAGCAAACCGGCGAGCAAGCCGATGTGCGTTCCGGAAATGACCAGCAAGTGAACGGTGCCGGTGTCCTGCAGGACTTGCCAATCAGCGGCGCTCAATCCGGAATCGTCCCCCAGCACCAAGGCCGCCAGACCGCCCTCCCGGCCCTGGGCATCCACACTCAGCAGGCGCTGGCGAATGCCGTCGCGCCAATTGTCCTGGGCCGGTTCGAGCAACTGGCCGTCCACCACCGTGCCGGTGGCGCCAATGCGCTGCGCCAGCAGCCATGCCTCGTAATCGAACGCGCCGGGATTGACCAGCCCACCGGGGCGCTTGAGTTTGACCGCCAGACGCCAACGCTCCCCGCTATTGACCGGCGGCCCGCCGTACCAGCCAATGCGGATCTGTTCGGGAAGCCGCGCGCGTCGTGAAACGGGATCATCCAGCTGAAAACGCACCACGCCGTCGATTGTCTGCGGCAGCCCGACGACGCGTCCCTCCAGCCAGAGCGTTTGCCCATCGAGGCGCTCGGCCAGTCGGTCATCCAGCGCCGACGACGCCGAGACGCAGGCCCAGGTCAGCCCGAACAGATAAAACGCCAGGGGGTAGGTGCGAAACGGCAGCAGCATCAGCGCCACCACGGGCATCGCCAGCAGCAACCAGACCGGCGGTAATGCTGGCAGAAAACGTAGCGTCAGCAGTCCGAGTGCGAGGGCGAGCATCCCTGTGCGCATGAGGCTTTCCTTGTCTGCGGGTGAAATCGACCTCCATGGCTTAGCCGATGCGCCGGCACGCGCGCTTATTAATTGTCACAAAGTCTGAATTTGCGTTTGCGACTATCCGTGCATACTTCCCCGAATTTCCCGCCCACCTCGCCGGATTCCCGTATGCCACGCCACCTGATCAAGCGGTACATGCCCGATCCGAACAGCATCCGGGAACACAAATCCTTACGCTTTCTTGGCTCTCTTCTGCACGACCCCAACCTCTGGCACCTCAATCGACATTCCGTGGCCCGCGCGATGGGGATCGGGCTGTTTGCCGCCTTGATGCCAATGCCGTTGCAAATGCTACTGGCGGCCGTGCTGGCGATCTGGGTTCGGGCAAACATGCCGATCGCTGTCAGTCTGTGCTGGCTGACCAACCCGCTGACGATGCCGCCGGTGTTTTATTGCACCTATAAAATCGGCGCGCTGCTGATGGGCTTGCCGCCGCGGCATTTCCCGGACGAGCTGAGTTGGGACTGGATCAGTGGACAGCTGTCCACCTTGTGGCAGCCGTTCTTGCTGGGGTCGGTGGTGGCGGGGATTGTGCTGGGCGTGGCGGGGTATTTCGGGACGATGGCGTACTGGCGCTGGTGGGTCGGACGGCAGTGGAGGGCGCGCAAGGCTAAACGTCAGTAGCGCCAACGCCGCCAATCCGGTGGGAGCGAGCTTGCTCGCGAAGAGGTCAGTACATCCGCTACCCATTCAGCGCGTGTAATGGAGTCTTCGCGAGCAAGCTCGCTCCCACATAAGAATGCGGCGGACTCATAATCGAGTCCGCCGCTATTTCACAAGATCGTCCTAAATCTGTTACTGACGCATCCCGCGTCCGCTCACCAGCAATCGCGCGCAGCCGAGGTAGAGCACGATGGTCGCAACGACCATGAACGCCAGAGCGATGCTGATCTTGATGTCAGACACGCCAAGGATGCCGAAGCGGAAGGCGTTGACCATGTGCAGCACCGGGTTGGCCAGCGACACGGTCTGCCAGAACGGCGGCAGCAGGTTGATCGAGTAGAACACCCCGCCCAGGTAGGTCAACGGCGTCAACACGAAGGTCGGAATGATGGAAATATCATCGAAATTGCGCGCAAACACGGCGTTGATGAAGCCCAGCAGCGAGAAAATCGTCGCGGTCAGCAGCACCACGATGATCGTGATACCCAAGTGATGCACCTGCAGATCGGTGAAGAACATCGACAGCATCGTCACGATCACCCCCACCGCCAGCCCGCGCAGCACGCCGCCGATGGTGTAGCCGATCAGGATGGTGTGGGGCGACACCGGCGAAACCATCAACTCTTCAACCGAACGCTGAAACTTGGCGCCGAAGAAGCTCGATACCACGTTGCCATAGGAGTTGGTGATCACTGACATCATGATCAGGCCGGGCACGATGTACTGCATGTAAGTGAAGCCACCCATGTCGCCAATCTGCCGACCGATCAGGTTGCCGAAGATCACGAAGTACAGAACCATGGTGATCGCCGGCGGCAGCAGGGTCTGCGGCCAGATCCGCATGAAACGCCGGACCTCACGGTAAACGATGGTGTTCAGGGCGATCAGATTGGGGCGCAGCTCCGAGCTCATATCGCCACCTTCGCCAGATTCTTCTCGACCAGACCCACGAACAACTCCTCAAGGCGATTGGTTTTATTGCGCATGCTCAACACCTGAATGTTCTGCAGCGACAACTGACTGAACAGCGACGTGATGCCGATGGTCTTGTCGACCTGCACTTCAAGCGTCTGGTTATCCACCAAGTGCACGGGATAGCCGTTGAGCTGAGGCGCGGCCTGCAGCGGATCCCGCAGATCCAGCAGGAAGGTCTCGACGTGCAGCTTGTTGAGCAGCGCCTTCATGCTGGTGTTTTCGATGATCGTGCCGTGATCGATGATGCCGATATTGCGGCACAGCTGCTCAGCCTCCTCCAGGTAATGGGTGGTGAGGATGATGGTGATGCCCTTCTCGTTCAGCTCGGTGAGAAAGGTCCACATGGAACGGCGCAATTCGATATCTACACCCGCGGTTGGCTCGTCGAGGATCAACAGGCGCGGCTCGTGAATCAGCGCGCGGGCGATCATCAGACGGCGCTTCATGCCGCCGGACAATGAACGTGACGGCGAGTCGCGCTTGTCCCACAAACCCAGCTGGGTCAGGTACTGCTCGGCGCGCTCTTTGGCGATCTTCGGCGGGATGCCGTAATAACCCGCCTGGGTCACGACGATGTCGAAGGTCTTCTCGAACTGGTTGAAATTGAATTCCTGCGGCACCACGCCGATTGAGCGTTTGAGCTGCGCAGGATTGGTATCGAGATCGTGGCCGAAAATGTTCACCGTGCCGCTGGTCTTGTTGACCAAGGTCGAGATGATCCCGATGGTGGTGGATTTGCCGGCGCCGTTAGGGCCGAGCAATGCGAAGAAATCACCCTCGGCGACGTCCAGATCAATGCCCTTGAGGGCCTGGAAACCGTTGCCGTAGGTCTTGGTTAGCTGCCGGATGGACAGAGCTGAACTCATGACTGAACACACACCAATAAAAATGAAAAAGGGAAGATAAACGAATACGAAAGTACAGTCGCCGGACTGACACGGCCGCTGACATTTACCGTGCCGCGCAGCGGGAAAATCAGGCGCAACACAAGGTTGCAAGCGCAGTGGTCGCAATGTTGCGTGCCGATGCCGCCCAAGTACAACGACATCGGTTGATAGTCAGTATTAACTCGACACGGGCTGAACTCAGGTCAGCGCGGTCATGACCGCCTTGCGATACGCCGGACGCTGTTGCAAACGTTCGTACCAGGCTTTGAGGTGGGGCAGCTCGCGACGTTCAATCGGCATTTCGAACCAGGGGTAAGCGAAGCAGCCGAGGGGAATGTCGCCCACGCCGAATTCATCGCCCGAGAGGTATGGCTGATGCGCCAGTGCTGCGTCGACGATGACCAGCGGGCGTTCGACTTCGGCTATCGCCGCGTTGATTTGCGTCCAGTCCTGTTTGTCGGCTGGCGTGCGTACTACGCCCCAGAACACCGGGCGAAAGGGAGCGGCCAGTGTCGACGTGGTCCAGTCCATCCACTTTTCAGCCTGGGCACGCGCCTTGGGGCTGGCGGGATAGAGCAAAGAATCAGGCGCGTATTGAGCCGCCAGATAGCGAACGATGGTGTTGGATTCCCACAGCACAAATTCGCCGTCTTCAATCATCGGCACCACGCCGTTGGGGTTCTTCGCCAGATACTCGGGCTGATCGTTGACCCCGAAAGCGCCGCCGGCATTCAGCGACTCATATTCCAGCCCCAGTTCCTCGGCGATCCACAATGCCTTGCGCACATTGGACGAGTTCTTGCGGCCCCAGATCTTCAACATGTTGTCATTCTCCGTGTGGTCAACGAGCGATGAGTGGCGTTTGCGGCGGGCCACAGTCTACTCCGGGATGCGGGTGTTCGAGCCACAACTTCCTGTGCATCGGCCAGCCCCCGAACTCCCTTGGTAGCGCGGGGTCACTATCGAAGCGCGGGCCAGAGCGGTCGACTGCGCAGCCGGTTGCGCTTATCGCACCGTCATCATGGAGGGCTGTTTATGCTGTTGTTGTGGATCGTAGTGTTGGTGGTCGGCGTGGCCTGGCTGGCCCATCGGCGTGTTGCGCCCTTCCCCGCCCTGGGCATCGTCGCGGTGTACCTGCTGGCGATGGGCGCGTTCAGCCATGCCCACGGATGGATGATCATCCCGTGGGTGTTGTGGCTTGGCGTCGCGTTGATGCTGGCGCTGCCGGACCTGCGTCGCAAACACTTCAGTACACCGATGTTCTCGTGGTTCCAGAGAGTGCTGCCGCCGATGTCCGCCACCGAGCGTGACGCTATCGACGCCGGCACGGTGTGGTGGGATGGCGAGCTGTTCAGCGGCCGTCCGGACTGGAACACCCTGCTGAGCTACCCAAAAAGCACGCTGACCGACGAAGAGCAGGCGTTCCTCGACGGTCCGACCGAAGAACTCTGCGCCATGGTCAGCGACTGGGAAATCGGTCAGGCTATGGACCTGCCCCCGGAAGCCTGGGCGCATATAAAAGCGCACGGCTTTTTTGCTCTGATTATTCCCAAGGAGTATGGCGGCAAAGGGTTCTCGGCCTACGCCCACTCGCAAGTGGCGATGAAGCTGGCGACCCGCAGCGGCGATCTGGCCTCCACCGTCATGGTGCCCAACTCACTGGGCCCGGCAGAGCTGCTGCTGCATTACGGCACCGACGAGCAGCGCAATCACTACTTGCCACGCCTGGCCCGTGGCGACGAGATCCCGTGCTTTGCATTGACCGGCCCGCTGGCTGGCTCCGACGCAGGGGCGATGCCCGACACCGGGATCATCTGCAAGGGCCAGTGGGAAGGCGAAGAAGTCATCGGTCTGCGCCTGAACTGGGAAAAGCGCTACATCACCCTCGGCCCGGTCGCTACCCTTCTGGGCCTGGCCTTTAGGGCTTACGACCCTGAGCATTTGCTGGGTGACGAGACAGACCTGGGCATCAGCCTGGCGCTGATACCCACCGACACCGCGGGTGTGGAGATCGGTCGTCGTCATGTGCCACTGGGCGCTGCCTTCATGAACGGCCCGAACTCCGGCAAGGACGTGTTCATTCCGCTGGAATACCTGATCGGCGGCCAGGACATGCTTGGCAAAGGCTGGATGATGCTGATGAATTGTCTGTCGGTCGGACGTTCGATTTCCCTGCCTGCAGTCGGTACCGGCGCCGCGAAGTTCACCAGCCTGGTTACCGGGCAGTACAGCCAGGTTCGCGAACAATTCAATGTGCCACTGGCGGCGTTCGAGGGGATTCAGGAATCCCTCGCGCGAATCGGCGGCAACGCCTGGCTGATGGACAGCGCACGCATCCTGACCGCCAACGCGGTGGACTTGGGCGAGAAGCCTTCGGTGCTGTCGGCGATTCTGAAGTACCACCTGACCGAGCGTGGCCGTGAGTGCATCACCCATGCGATGGATGTGCATGGCGGCAAGGGCATCATCATGGGCCCGAACAACTACCTCGGTCGCTCGTGGCAAGGCGCGCCGATCTTCATCACCGTTGAAGGCGCGAACATTCTGTCGCGCAACCTGATGATCTTTGGTCAGGGCGCCATTCGCTGCCATCCGTTCGTGCTGAAGGAAATGGCCCTCGCCGGTCGTCAGGATCATGACCGGGCGGTGGTGGAATTCGACGGCCTGCTGATGCAGCACATTGGTTTTGCCTTTCGCAACGCGGCCAGCACGTTGGTGCTGAATCTGGGGCTGGGGCATTTCGAAAGCGTGCCGGGGGACCGCCTGAGTCAGGGTTATTTCCGCGCACTGAACCGGCAGGCTGCAGCGTTTGCGATGCTGGCTGACCTGAGCATGATGCTGCTGGGCGGCGAGCTGAAACGCCGCGAGCGTCTGTCGGCGCGACTGGGTGATGTGTTGAGCCACATGTACCTGGCGTCCGCCGCGCTCAAGCGTTACCACGATCTGGATTATCCCGAAGCGCTGGCGCCGTTGTTTTGCTGGTCCATGGAAGAAGCGCTGGGTGAGTCGGAACGAGCGCTGGACGAATTGCTCAGTAACTTCCCGAACCGCATTCTCGGCGGGCTGCTGCGGGTGATCGTGTTCCCGTTCGGTCGTCGTCATAAGGGGCCCTCGGACAGGCTCGATGCCCAGGTCGCGGAGATCCTCGGCCGCGCCAAAGGCGACCCGGCGCTGGAATCCGTGCTTGCCGGTTGCTATCGCCCGACCGACGCAGAAGATCCGGTCGGCGCATTGCAGCACGCCAGCGACTTGCTCAGCGGCGCCAAGGCTATCCGCAGCAAACTGCATCACGGGGTGAAAAGCGGTCAGGTCAAGCCAGCGGGTGGCGAGCATCTGATCGACGCCGCGCTCAATGCAGGCGTGCTGCAGGCGGCGGAAGCGCAAACCTTGCGCGCTGCGGAAGCGGCGCGACGCAAGGTGATCGACGTGGATGATTTTGATAAGGAAGAGCTGGTCGCCACCGAAGGCAAAACCCGCTAACAACGACGTACCCTGTAGGAGTGAGCTTGCTCGCGATTGCGGTGGGTCAGCAACATGCACGTTAGCTGACACGCCGTCATCCGCGAGCAAGGGAATCGCTCCTGCAGTTGCTGCCCACGACTTACGTCTACATACACCGCTCTAGCGAATTGTCCTACACTCCTTGGTAACAACAAGAAAAACCCAAGGGGACGCATCATGATTAATCAACGCCTGACTCATCGCTGCCTGCTCTCTGAAATCGCCTCGGGGGAGGATCTCTACAGAGGCAAGCCGACACAAACGCTGCAAACCCTTCTGATGATGGGCTTCGTCACTCGTCTGCCCAGTCCCGATCGCACCTATGCGCACCTCGCCCTCACTGAAGCAGGCCACCGGTATCTGGCCGGGTTGTGGCATTGAGATAGCCGCAGGCGGCGGGGGCCTCTATACTCCCGCGCCTGTTTTTGTCTCTGAGGACTTCATCATGGCCGACGCCAATCTCGACCACATCATGAATCTGCTGTTGCACTTGCGCGGCATCCTGGTCGCGCTGGGAGAGGCCGAGCAGGTACCCGAAGAAAGTCATGCGCTGTTTCTGGAGCGTTACGATGAGTTGCTGACGCTGTTGCCGGCTGATCCGATCGAGAGTCAGTATCTGGGGCAGGATTTGTTGTGTCAGGTGATTCAGCGTTATCCGCAGATTGCTCATTTGGTGCCGCGGGATTTGCTTTGGTTTTTCGCGGGCGATTGTCTGCATTTCATGCCGGACGATGAGATTGATTTGTATACGGCGCTGGAGGAGCGTCGCTTTGAGGCGATGGAGAACGATGAGCCGTTCGACTGGAATCAGGAGAAGCAGTTGTTGGCGATGTCGCAGTCTGAGTCCAAGCATTAATTTGAGGTTATCCGGATCAAGATCAACATCAAGAGCGTCCGCCTGGGGGCGGACTGTTTCGCCTTCGGCGAGTTACTTGATAAAGCCCCAAGTAACCAAGGGCTTGTGCTCCTGGTTGGGCCCTTCCTTCGTCAGGGTTCCTTCACTCCGGCCTCGCTCCGTGGGCCCGCGCCGAACGGACATCCATGTCCTGACGGCGCTCTCGCCGCATCCATGCGGCTCGGCCCACTCCGCGAGACCTGCGTTCAGCCTGCACCCAAGTCGCGTTTGGCGGTGTCTGGACCTTCTGCGTATGAAGATCAAGATCAACGGCGGATCAAAGGCTTCCCGGCTGAAGCCGGTCCTACGCACTGTACTCGCTGCTTTTCGTAGGACCGGCTTCAGCCGGGAAGCTATTGACTCAGATCGTTCCCCCGCTCCGCGTGGGAATGCCGCCCACGACGCTCCGCGTCATCCCGTACTCGTCGTCGAGATCAATCCTGATAATCCGTCCCATGCCGGTCCAGTTCGCGGATCAGCGCATTCCAATGCCGTGTTACGCCCGGCCCGGTGCCGCTTTTCAGGACTTTGGCCTGCTCTTCCACCCTCCTCACCACCTCTTCAGGCGGGAAGATCAATTCGGCATTGCCGGCGGCCTGCGCGGCAATCTGGATGTTGCAGGCGTATTCGAGGTTGTGCAGCTGTTGAAATGCGTGCTCGACGCTCAGCCCTGCCGTGAGCAGACCATGGTTACGCAGAATCATCACGCTCTTGTCCCCCAGGTCCGCCACTAACCGCTCGCGCTCGCCGAGGTCCTGCGCGATACCTTCATAGCCGTGGTACGCCACCCGCCCGGAGAACCCGAGGGAATGCTGGGAGATGAGCAATAGCCCGTTTTTCTGCGCAGAGACGGCAATGCCATCGCGGGTGTGGGTGTGCAGCACCGCCTGCAAGTCAGGGCGCGCTGCATGGATCGCGCTGTGAATCACATAGCCGGCGTTGTTGATGCCTAAGCCGGTGGGGTCATCGACAATCGTGCCGTCAATGTCGACCTTGACGAGGTTGGAGGCAGTGATCTCGTCAAACAGCAGACCAAACGCATTGATCAGGAAGTGCTCGTCCGGACCCGGTACGCGCGCGGAAAAGTGCGTGTAGATGTGATCGGTCCAGCGTTTCAGGGCGGCGATCCGGTAGGCCGCCGCCAGCTTCACGCGTACTTCCCACTCTTGGGGGCTGACCCGATCGCGTACGCTGCTGGCATTGGCTGCAAGGCTGACACTGGACTGAGCGGGCAAAGCACTGACGTTGCTCATGGATGACTCCCTGATGATCTGATTCAGACGTAATCAGGGCAAGCCTATGCGCTATGGGCGCCAGTTTAAAATCACATTATCTTCTAAGCTCATTATCATTATTTTTTATTCTTGCCATGGCGTCGGCTCTTCGTTGATCAGGTGCGTGCATCTTCCTTGGACTCTCTATGGTCTCGTGGCAGGCATGGGAAACTGCCGCGTGATGAATGGCCGCCATTCCCCGATTTCGTTGAAAACATCGGCCGCGATTTCAAGGTAACCCCAAGCTCCGATCAGCCTTCCCAAGGCTCAAGAAACTTCAGAAGCAATCTGTTGACCTCATCGGGTTGCTCTTCATGAGGGAGGTGGCCGCAGTGGCTAATGGCATGGGCTTCAAGGTCGTCGGCCATCTCGGCCCAAACCTTGGGCATGTCGAACAGTTCGGCGACGGCAGGGAAATTCGCGCCCCACAACGACATTGTCGGCACCGAGATTTTGGTGTCTGCGTCCTCCTGATCCTGGGCAGTGTCGGTGGCGTTGGCACGGTAATCAGACATCGCGCCTCGCACAGCGCCCGGTGCCTGATAAGCCCTGACATACGTGTCGAAGGCTTCTCCGGTAATCGCCTGTGGGTCGTGGCACCAATCAGAGAAGAAATGCCGTAGCCAAATGTGCTCACGTCCGGCAATCAGCGCCTCTGGCAAATCCGGCACCAGGTGGAACATGAAAAACCAGTACGCTTTGGCGATCTTGGCGTCCATCTCACGAGCGACAATACGGGTTGGCACGTTGTCCATCACCACCAGACGGTCCAGCAAATCCGGAAAGTCCTTGGCGAACCGTGTGGCCACGCGAGCACCACGGTCGTGGCCCACCAGCGCGATTTTGGGAACGTCGAGCTCGCGCATCAGCTCGCGAATGTCCAGAGCCATGTTGCGTTTGTCGTAACCGGTAGACGGTTTCTCGGTTTCGCCGTAACCGCGCAGGTCTGGAACGATGACCCGGTAGCGCTCTGCGAGTACCGGGATCTGGAACCGCCAGGCATAGCCGGTTTCCGGGAAGCCGTGAAGCAGGATCACCGGCGGACCTTCGCCGGCCTCAACGATGTGTTGACGGATACCGTTGGCGTTAACCGAATAGCTTTTCATCGTGGACATCAGAACACCTGTAAGAGATGTGGAGCTGTGATTCAACTCAACCATCAGCGATCAAACCGTCCTTAACCAACCCGACGTACGGCTGTGCAATGAAACGCGACCTATATCGTGCGTAGACGGAGTCCTTCCTGCCGTGACTGTGAAGCTGGGGCAATTGCTGAGGGACTGAGGGCCGCCAAGCAATCGCAATCAGACGTTGGTATCAGCCAACAGCGCACCGTAACGGGTATAGGCCTTCGGAATCTCGATGTGTTCCCTCGGATCATCGGACGCGGTGCAAACCCAGCATCCAGGGCCCTCTGCCCTGGATGCACGGTCACCGGGCTCAGCGAACAGTCCTTACGCCGGCTGGCGTGGCCGCGGAATCAGCCGCTGTACGGCGGATAGTCGACATACCCTTTTGCATCGCCGCCGTAGTAGGTGTCGCGATCCGGCTCGGTCAGTGACCAGCCGTTTTTCAGCCGAGCCACCAGGTCAGGGTTTGCGATGAAGGGCTGTCCGAATGCGGCAAGGTCGATCAGGCCGGCGTGCAGCAGCTCTTGAGCGCGTTCACGGGTCATGTCCCCGGCGAGAATCAATGCGGTCTTGCCCAGCTGTGTTTTGCAGTCTTTGAGCAGGTCGCGAAGCGCTTGCTCCTGCGCAGCCGAGCCTTCCTCTGCCATGAAGAAGTGGGTCTGATCCATTACGTGAACGTAAGCGATGCCGCGCTGGCTCATGCCTGCACAGAGCGCTGAGTAGGTTTCGTCGATCTGCGGATACAGCGGCATATCGAACAACTGGCCGTACGGCGAAATGCGGATACCCACTCGATCAGCGCCGACTCTGGCGGCTGCCGCATCGACAACCTCAAATACGAACCGCAGACGATTTTCCAGCGTGTCGGCTGAGTAGCGATCGGTTCGGTCATTCACCAGCGGATTCAGGAACTGCTCAAGCAAATAGCCGTTGGCGCCATGAATTTCCACCCCGTCGAATCCGGCAGCGATAGCGTTTTCCGCAGCCTGGGCGAAATCTTCAACCACGCGTGCTACCTCTTCGGTGGTCAGCGGGCGTGGTGTGGAGGTGGGCACGAAACCCGGCTCCCCGTCGTCCGTGTAGGCAAACGCGACTGCACCTTGCGCTTGCTTGCTGGTAGCGCTAACCGGCGCTTTGCCGTCGATCTGAATGGAAGTGTGCGACACGCGGCCAACGTGCCACAGCTGGGCGAACATCTTCCCGCCGACGCTGTGGACCGAGTCGGTGACCAGCTTCCATCCCTTGATCTGCTCTTCGGTATAGATGCCCGGGTTGAAGAGATAACCCTGGCCCTCACGAGAGATCGGCGTGCCTTCCGAAACAATCAAACCGGCGGTGCCGCGTTGGGTGTAGTGCAGGGCGATTTGCTCCGTCGCAATGTCGTCAGGGGCGCGCGAGCGGGTCATCGGTGCCATGACGATGCGGTTGTCCAGCGTTGTGGTGCCGAGTTCGTATGCTTCAAATAAGGTCATGATTAGTTCTCCTGGAGTGCCCGCTGTGGGGCGCGAAGGTTGGATTCGTGGTTGGCGCGAGCGAGTAGCTCGATAGCACGCTGTCGGTTTGCTTCGCCGGGGATCATGGGGATGACCATCATCTGATCGGTCTGATACTGCGACGCGATGCGCTGCAGTTGCTGAATCGCCAACGGACCGTCGCCAACAACCACCCGCATGCGGTTGAGCGCGACTCGATCGCGCGCTTCAGCGCTGTACTGCGTAGGGTCGACCGCGTCGGGCAGCGCCAACGCCTCGGCTGGGGCAACAGACTCTGCCCGCAGCAACCAGTCATCAAAGCTGGTCGCCAGCCGCTCGGCCTGCTCGACGGTGTCGGCCACTACTGCGAATACAGCAACGATGACACTGGGCGCGGCATGCAGTTTTGATGGGCGAAAATTGGCTCGATAATGCTCGGCGGCCAGCACACCTTGCTGATGATGGGGATTGATGAAGTGCGCAAACGTGAAGCCCATCCCTTCCAGAGCGGCCAGTTCAGCGGTACTGCCGCTGGCACCCAGTATGTGCAACTCAGGGAGGGTCATGATCCGAGGTGCAGCGTAGATCGGCTGGGGCTGATCGCCTGCCCCCTCTTTGTCATCAAGCAGCAGAGCCTTGAGGTCCTTGAGCTTGGCCGGGAAAGGGATCTGGTGCGTTTTCTCATCATTGAGGGCACGGGTGACGCGTTGGTCCGCTCCGGGCGCCCGCCCTACTCCCAGGTCTATCCGCCCCGGGTACAACGCCTCCAGCACACGCGCTGTCTCGGCAACTTTGTACGCGCTGTAATGGGGCAGCATGATGCCACCCGACCCCACCCTGATAGCCTGCGTATGGGCGGCAATCTGCATCATCAGCAGCTCAGGGCTGCTCCCCGCCTGAACGTTGGATTGGTGGTGTTCCGCCACCCAGTACCGTTCGAAACCCAAAGATTCAGCAGCTTGCGCGAGTCGCGTGGTTGCCCACAGCGCATCAGCGGCTGTGCAGCCACTGTCCACGGGGGAATGGTCAAGAATGCTCAATCTCATGGCGCGCTCCCGTAAGCGTTGAAGCAGGTCACTGCCTCGCCAGCCCTTTCAGGAGCGATTATTTTCTGCACTGCGTCAGTGTGTGAATGACAAACGCTAGCGGGGTGAAAGCCAATCGCCGCTATGCTGGCTGAATCGGATGGCATGAGGTCGATTCCATAAAGGTTTCGAGACAGCCTATTGGAGAAATGGAGCGGGATCTCGGCTCGTTATTACCGAGTGACGTGAATTATATTCACTAATTAGATCGCCTCACTGAATCACCTGGTGGGGCGGTAGGTATGAATACAGGGCTATGGGTAATGATCGTTTTCGGCGAGGTCCCAAGCGATGATGAGTCTGCACTCATACCGCCGTGATGAGGATCACGCCTGCCCGGGAATGCTCAGGCGCTTATCGAGAGCGTGCGTAGATAGCGGCCTTCTGCAGGACCTGGGAAACCTGCTCCACCGAGTAGGGTTTGTGCAGCAGCTCGAATCCGTAAGTGCCGTTTTGCGCTAGCACGTGGCTGTAGCCTGATGTCAGCACGACCGGAAGATCCGGGTAGAGGCTGCGAACTCGTTGCGCTAGCTCAATGCCGCTCATGCCCGGCATCACAACGTCGGTAAACACAATGTCGAAGTGCTCGGCATTTTCAGCGAGACGATCTAGCGCAGCTTCCGCATCAGAGGCCAGGACAGGTTCATAACCGAGGTCTGTCAGCATTTCAATCGCGAAAAGTCCCAAGCTTGAATTGTCCTCTACAACCAACACTCGCAAACCCTGCCCATCGAACTGACTCAGGGCGCTCTTCACCTGCCCAGGGCGATTGACTGACTCAACTCGTGGGAGGTACAGAGTAAATGTGGTGCCTTTGCCCAGTGTACTTTTTACGGCAATTTCCCCTCCCGACTGTTTCGCGAAGCCAAACACCTGCGACAACCCCAGGCCTGTGCCCTTGCCCGTTTCTTTGGTAGTGAAAAAGGGCTCGAAGATACGCTCGTGTCTGTCAGCCGGAATACCACACCCCGTGTCGGTCAGCGAGACAGCCACGTAGGGTCCTGAAACCGCTGCATGGCTACGGATGACAGGAAGAACTTCAACGGAGCTTACGGAAACAGTGAGCTGGCCGCTCTGACCCATCGCGTCCCGCGCGTTCGCAGCGATGTTTACGATGGCAGTGTCGAACTGGATCGGATCGGCTTTCACAAAGCAGGGTGTGTCAGGCATAACGAAGTTAATCGAAATATGGCTGCCAGTGAGCGTGTTCATCATGTCAGAGATCGATCGCACCGCATCGCAAGCGGAAAAGATCTCAGGCCTAAGTGCTTGCCTGCGGGCAAAGGCAAGAAGTTGCCCGGTCAGCCTCGTGGCTCTGTCCACCGTTTCTGAGATGGCATCCACGTAGCGACCGCGTCGTTCCTCAGAGAGGTTGGGGCGCTTGAGAAAGTCCGTGGAGGAACGAATGACCGTCAACAGATTGTTGAAGTCGTGCGCAACGCCACCGGTAAGCTGACCTATCGCTTCCAGCTTTTGAGACTGGCGCAGTTGTTCTTCAATCTGGCTACGCTCGGCCAAGGTTTGAGCAACCCGCTCCTCAAGGCTTTCGTGGGCTTGGCGCAGTGCCTCTTCAGCATTCTTGCGCTCGGTAATATCGGAAGCCGCACCAAACCACTCTTTGATTTCACCCGACCCGTCGAGTATGGGAATCGCGCGCGAGAGGGCCCAGCCCACGGAGCCATCGACCCGGTTAACGCGGTGCTCTATCAAATACGTTGATTTGGTTCTCGTCGCCCGTGCGATCTCGGCTCGGACAGCCTCGCGGTCCTCTGCAGGTATGTATCTATCGAGCCACTGCCGGTCGTTGCCTTGGGTATCCGCAATGAAATCGCCGCCGTTAAGCTGATGCAATTCACTCCAGTCCGCGTTAATGCGGTAACGGACTTCAGTAGATGATCGGATGAGGGCATCCAGGGCGCGTTCATTGATGGTCAGCTCGTCGTCGAAATAGCGCAATCGCTCTTGCTCAGAGGAAAGGACGAGCAGCGAAGCGAAAAAGTACACCAACTTTCCGTTTCTCTCGAAGACGGGCTGCACGTGCAAGTGATTCCAGAAGCTCTTGCCGTCTTTGCGGTAGTTTTGAAGCTTGATTTCTATAGGCTCGTGCCGGCTGATGGCCTCTCGAACCATTGCTATGTGATCCTGGCTCGTTCCCGGCCCCTGCAGAAAACGGCAGTTACGGCCAACAACGTCCTCGGCATCGTAGCCAGTCAAACGATAAAAAGCGGCGTTTGCAAAAACGATTGGGTTGTCATCTTGGCGAGGGTCGGTGATCAGCATGGGCATGCGACTAGCAGAGACAGCAGCTGAAAAAGGATCCCCCCCTGGCCTGCTCAGCTCAGCCCCGATACGAGGTTGTTCACCCGGCTCGCCACCCGGCGCGTTCGCTGTGTCAACTGTCATGCCTACCACGCTAGCCGAGATCAATACCCGTCGGATTGTACGACTTATCCACGCCTCGTTGCCGCATCCAATTAGATAGTTCGCCACCAGCTGACCGCCTGTCTGTCGGGCGCGCGTTCTAGATGAAGCGCAATGGCACCTTCAGTGTCGGCTCAGCAAGACTGATGCCCAACGCGGTCATCGACAGACCATCAGAATCGCAACGATAGGCCGAGATGATGGTTTGGGTAACTGTCTCGGGCACAATCAACAGCAGACAGCGTCATGGCTGCAAATACTGCTTCCTGTATCCTGCACGAGATTGGAATAATGCAGGTCAGCCATCCGGCTGCATGCTTCCCACCGCACAGGTACACCATGGCGCTTAATGCTGACCGCCGGATTACAGATGGTCCTTGGAACGCCCGTTACAGCCAGGACCTGATTGAACACCTTCCCGTCGGGCTCTATATCTGCGATCGGAATGCCGTCGTTGTCGCTTACAACCTCAAAGCAGCAGAGATCTGGGGGGAGACTCCAGTCAAAGGTGACCCCGAGGTGAAATTCTGCGGCGCTCATCGACTTTATACAGGTGACGGCACCTACCTGCCCCATGACCAGACGCCCATGGTGCACGTTCTGGCAACTGGGGAGCCTGCGCTGAATGTCGATGTGATCGTTGAGCGCCGTGATGGCAGCCGTCGCAACGTTATTGCCAACGTCACCCCCCTTTTTGACGAAGGTGGAGACCAGATCGGCTTCGTGAATTGCGTGCAGGACGTGACCGTCCTGCGGCAGCGTGAGGAAGAGAGGATCCAGATGATCAGCGATCGCTTTCAGGCGCAGAAAATGGAGATTGTGGGTCAGCTCACGACGGGCATTGCCCATGACTTCAACAACATGCTGACGACGGTAACCGGCTCGGTGAGCCTTGCGGAGCACTACCTCAAGAACAATCAACCGGACCATGCGCAGAAACACCTGAGCAATGCTTTGCACGGTGCGCAAACGGCGGGAGCCATGACCGCTCGGCTCATGGCCTTCTCGAGACGCCATAAGCTCAGGTCAGACGTGATCAATGTGAACCCCTTGATCCACTCGTTGATTGGACTCGGCCAAGGTAGCCTGGGATCGAACGTCAAGTTTGAAACCGAACTGGCATCTGACCCATGGCGAATCAAGGTAGATCCACATCAGCTGGAAAGCGCGCTGTTCAATCTTATGGTCAATGCCCGGGATGCGATGCCTACAGGCGGAACCATCGCAATCCGCACCTGTAATGTTGAGGTTAGCGAACTCATGGCTGCCAAAAGTGCCCTTCTGGTAGCCGGTCAATCGTGCGTGCGTATTCAGGTGGCTGACACTGGCACCGGAATGCCTGCAGCACTTATCGAACGGATTTTCGAACCCTTCTTTACAACCAAAGAAGAGGGAAAAGGCACCGGTCTCGGCCTGTCGATGGTTTACGGTTACGTCATCCAGGCTGGAGGATGCCTTACCGTTGAGAGCGTGGAAGGCCACGGCACGACTTTTTCATTGTTCATGCCAAAACACGTTCTTCCAGAGTCTGACTACGTCATCTGAAACACCTAAGGCTTACCCGTTATCAATAGGCCTGCCGTGCCGCATCGCGTAGGTGAGCATCAAGGAGTGCCTTTCCCACGCCGAGCCGCCGGAAGTCTGGCCTTACGTGATGAGTGCAAAGTTCGGCGTGGCTGTGTCGGGCGCCCATAACACATATCCCGCGAACTGACCCTCCCTGACCGCGACTGTCAGTCGGTCCAGATTCTCTACCCAAAGCTTCAGATGCCGCTCCAATTGCGCGCGCCATGCGGCTTCATGATCCGGCTCTGCGTTGAATTTGAGGTACGAGCGCTCATCGATTGTCTGGAGCAGGCGCTGCAGCCGGGGCGCTCAGCCTGAAAGCATAGACAGCCGTCGTCGATGAACTCTGCCTGGCAAATCCAGGTTTCGATGGGACAGCTCCTGCGAGCACCACCGGCCTGCTTACTTAATTCGAAGGCTCATCTATACAAAGACAGATGAGCCTTTCGTACCGATACCGCAGGTAGGCGCATTCAATCTGCCTGCCAATCAGCCCAAATGCTCGTTCCCATGCTCTACCACGCCGCCGATAAGGGTGATGGCCGTCGCTTCGGTATGACTGACTACGGTGCTCAGTAGCGGCGAGGAGGACACAACTTTACCGCCGTCAAAGTCTTTGAATATCAAATGAGCAGGGGTCAGATCCGCGACGTGGTTGCCCTGTAGCAACAACTCAAAGTGCGCCCCGTCCCGGTCACTGGCGTCCAGTGATTTGAGCGCGGTCAGAGTGCCGGCGGCGTTCACGACCACCTTGAGCGTACCGTTGTGCCCATTGCCCAGGCCAAGGAAGCCTGTAGCAGACACATCGATGACGTCGTTTTCGTTCCCGTTGAAGTCAGTGATCGTGTCCCGCTGTGCGGTACCGTCATTGTCGTAACGCTGGCTGTTTCGAAAGTTGCCGTACACGAAGGTATCGGCGCCCGCGCCGCCTGTCAGGGTATCGCCGCCAGCCCCGCCGTCGAGTCGATCATCGCCGGCGCCCCCATTAAGCGTGTCCCTGCCTGCACCGCCCAGTAAGGTTTCCGCAGCGCTGGTTCCAATGAGCTTTTCACTGGCGTCGGTGCCTTGGATCACGGGTTGCAGATTGGCATTAGTGAAGGTATGCAGGAAGTTGCCGTTCAAGGTCAACTCGAAGCGTTCCCCCAGCACGTCCGCATCCAGACTCTTCAGATAAGTCACGTTCTTGGCCTCGTTGTAAGCCAGCACGAGCGTGTGGTTGTGGCCATTCCCCAGCCCGGTGAAGCCGATGCCGCCACCTGCAACGTCGATCTTGTCATGGGCCACGTCGAAATCGGTGATCACATCCGCATACGACTTGGTCGCGGTGCGATAGCTTTGACTGACCGTATCGAAGCGGAAAATATCATTCCCCTCGCCACCGGTGAGCTTGTCTACGCCAGTGCCACCGATCAGGGTGTCGTTGTTGCCCTTGCCGTTGAGTGTGTCGTTGCCAGCGCCGCCGTATATCACGTCTTGAGTGATGTCACCGTTGAGCGTGTCGTTTGAACGGGTACCGTAGGTGTAGATAGAGTCGGTATTGTCCGACACTTCGCTGCTGGCGAGCGCGGCAACGGCGCCCGTTTGGGTGTGACTGATGACGTTGTGCGTGTACGAATTGTCAAACACGGCGTTGCTTTCGCGGATGCCGTAAGTGGACTGTTCGCTGCCAGTGATGATATTGCCGGTCACCCTGATGTCGTGGGACTTGCTGGAGGTACTGACTTTGGCCACGCCGTATACCTCAATTTCGGACACGGGGCTGCCTAGAGAATTATTGTGGATTGTGTTTGAAAAGACGTCGCCGTTTACGCTGCTTTCGATATATATCCCGCTGCCCTTGTTGTCATGAATATCAACGCCCGTGATCTTGAACTGACGGGCGAATGCGGTGTGGATTCCGTCATCGCCATTGCCGTAGACTTCGCCGCCTTTAACGGTAGTACCGGTGCTTTGCACGAATATTCCGAAGTCGGTATTGCGATAGGCGTCGTTGTCGACTACCTGGACATCGCCGCCGACGTTGAAACCGGTCCGGTTTGCGTAGGCGACATTGTCATGCAACAGGCTGGCAGTCGTTGCATAGGCGCGCACACCGTAGTCATTGTCATGGGCGACGCTGTTGCTCAGCTCTACCTGCACCAAACCGTTGGTGCCCTGCAAATCGAAACCGTTGCCCGCTGCGTTCTTGGCTTCAACGCTATCAATCTTGACCTTAGTACCGCTGCCATTCAGCCAGCCCGATACATACCCCGTGTTGTGCTGAAGGTTGCCATCAAGGGTCAGCTTGCTGGCCCCCACATCGTGGGTGCCGTCGGCCGTCAGGATGCCAGTGACAGCGGAGGGCAGGTCGTTCGCCAGCTTGAGTGTCGAGACGCCCATGCCTTGGCCGACCAGTGAAACATTGCTCTTCAGGGCGAGGCAACTGCCCGTCGTTGCGCTGACCATGTAAGTGCCCCCGGGCAAGTACACCTGTCCGCCGCCCGCCGCAGCGGCGGCATCGATGGCTTTTTGGATGGCGAGCGTATCGTCGCTGCTGCCATTACCCTTTGCGCCGAAATCTTTAACGTTGAATGTTGCCATGATGACTCTCTGCTGGGGATTGAGGTGTCTCCTTATCCACCAGGTAGCCGATGAAGCGGCTCGGTCCCGGACAACGAACAGACTGCATGAGGGTTGGACAGCGCAACAGTGTGGCTGAAATCCAAGGGTTTACCAGCGCACTGACCGCCGTCTATCGAAATTGGGATCAAAGCGGAAAAGGGTACGGAGGTGTAGCGCACATGGGTCGTGAGCAGCTTAGCCACCCATGCCGGCTGCGAGCCGATCATGGGGGTGGCGGGTCGCAATCCCTTCATCAGCGTAAGGCCCAGACCGAGCGCCTCTGGTCTAGCTTTGTCAGCGCTGGACGGCGGCCTCGGCTCGTTAGCCGCCGTTGGGCAAGACGGCTGACGATCAGCTCAGGTCTCCTCTCTCCGCCCGGGCAACGAGCTCATCCACGACGCGTCTTACCTTGGGCAGCAGGTGCCGCGTGTGTGGCCAGACAACGTGGATGGCGACGTCGCCCGGGCTGTATTTTTCAAGCACAGGAACCAGTCTGCCGTCCTTGAGGTGGTCGCGGATCAAAGAACTGGGCATCTGACAAATGCCCTGCCCTGCCGCCGCCATCGCAATGATGGCATCCCCGTCCCCGACCTCGTGGGTACTGGGTGGAACGATCCGGGCGATCTCACCGTTTTCATCCAGCACAGACCAACTCATCCTCTGGCCTCTTCGATAGTTGACGATACAGCGGTGCTGCTGAAGGTCTTCCACAGACTCCGGGTACCCGTGTTTTTCGAGGTAGCGAGGTGCAGCGCAGATGATCTGTTTCTGCACAGCCAGACGCCTCGCTACCAGGCCGCTTGCGTCCTTGAGCGTCCCGAATCGAATACTGAGATCGATACCTTCCTCGATCAGATCAATCACGCTGTCGGTGAATGTCACCGTCAACTTGAGCTCTGGATAAGCGTCAAGGATGTCCAGTAGCACCGGCAGTACGATGCTGCGTCCATAGGCGGCGGGCAGGTCGATTCGAAGACGGCCACTCGGCGTCTTCTGGTTGCTTGTCAGGAATGCTTCAGCGGCAAGGATTTCATCCACCGCCAACGAGCAGCTGGCGAAATAAGCCTCCCCTTCAACGGTCAGTCCCAAGCGGCGGGTAGATCGATGAAAAAGTTTGCAAGCCAGCCTTTCTTCTAACTTCGCGATGCTTTTTCCCACTGCGGACTTGGTGATGCCCAACTGGTCGGCAGCCGAGGTAAAGCTCCCAGTCCTTGCTGCCGTGACGAAAATAACAACCCCGCTCAAGGCCTGTTCAACATAAGCCATTGTCAACTCTCGCTCTACTCAGTGACGACTTATTCCGGGTTTATCCGAGCCAAGCTCTACCTTAGTCTGACCGCACATTGATTTAAAGAGATTGAGAGGAAGCAACAGCAATGACTACCCAAACCATAGAACTTCTTGCGGCTTACTGGACGATTGCCGGTGACGTGTACCCAATGGGCCCCAGTGAAGTGAGCCCGTTTTCATTCGAAGACCGGATGGAGGCTGCGGGCAAGGCAGGCTTCAAAGGCATCGGCTTGGTGCACAACGGAATGATGGCGACGGTTGATCAGATCGGCTATCCCGCCATGAAGACCATTCTTGAGCAGAACGGTATCAAGCACATCGAACTGGAGTTCCTAGTGGACTGGTACCACGACGGTGAGCGTCGACGCCAATCAGACAAGGTGCGCCGAGAATTGCTCGAGGCAGCAGAAGCGTTGGGGGTTCGCTCAATCAAAATCGGCCCCGGTATAGGAGAAGAGCTGGCGGATATTGATCTCATGGTCAAAGAGTTTTCCGTGCTTTGCCGGCAAGCTGCCGAAGTTGGTGCCAACATCGTCTTGGAAATCATGCCGTTCAGTAACGTGCGGACGATTGAAACGGCGTTGGCGATCGTTGAAGGCGCTGATCAGCCGAATGGAGGACTGCTCCTCGACATCTGGCATCTGCAGCGGGGTGGCATCGACTTCAGCGAGATCGCCCGTATCCCGGCCAGATTCATCAAGTCGGTCGAGCTGAACGATGCGCACAAGTACCCCATTGAACCGCTGTGGATGGACACCATCCATAAACGCGTCCTGCCGGGCGATGGCACCTTCGACATCCGGGCTTTTATCAAAGCGGTTCAAGCTACGGGTTATGACGGCCCGTGGGGATTGGAAGTGATTTCGGACACCCACCGCAAGCTTCCCCTTGAAGCCATGGCCAACCGGGCTTTCGAAACCACCCTGCGCCAATTCAGTGAGTGACCTGGCTGACTCTCCTCCGGTGAAAGGCTGAACCCGGAGAGCCTGCTGCTGACCAAGAGTTGGGCTACTAATAAGCCGTCTTGACTCGATAATCGATCATGGAGAACTTCATGGGCTATTTAAGAACACTTTGCCTTGCAACCCTGCTTTCGGCGGGTATCTCAGGGTGTTTCGACTCCTCAAAAACTGATCAAGGCACTGCGCAAAATCCCGACAATGGTTCTTCAATCCAGATGAAGCAGCACTGATCGCTCGCGCGACCGGGAGTCTGAAAACACCTCGATGCGCTCAACCGGGCTCGGGTGACGGCCACGTCGATTTCGCTACACGCAGGAAGTTTTCCCCAAAAATGTTGTTGAGATCCACCTCGCTGTAGCCCAGCCGCTTCAACGCCCGGCCTACCTCCTGGAGGGCTGTCGGCTGTAATTGGCGCTGGCCATTCACGTTTCCGTAATGCTGCTCTGGCCACCAATCGGATTCCTCCACGCCTTCGGGTAAATCCCGGTAATCGGGGGCCAGTTCGGTGTCCAGGCCGAGGCCGATGTGGCGAGTCCCGACTCGCTCGGCCAGGTAATCGATTTGACGAATGAAGGCGGCGACTGACGCTTCAGGGTCGCCCAGAAAGATTCCAAGGCCAGTGAGACCGATCACGCCATCTTGGGCCGCACACGCGAGGATCTGCTCATCGTCGATCGTACGCGGGTGGTCATGGATGGCCTTCACATTGGTATGGGAAAAAATCACCGGTCGCCGGGATAGCTCCATGATCTCCAGGCTTGAACGCTTGCTGGCGTGGGAACAATCCATGACGATGCCGGACCTGTTGATTTCGCTGACAACCTCACGGCCCAAAGGGGTCAGACCTCCGCCCGCACCATGACAACCACCGGCGCAGCTGTTGTCGCGGTTGTACGCCAGCAACATCTGGCGCACGCCCAGTTTGGCGAATAATTCAACCATCGCCACGTCCTGACACAGCATGTTTGCACCTTCAAGGTCGAACGAGACCGCGAGCTTGTGCTGGCCACGGGCACGCTGGATGTCGACGACCGTACCCGCCAGGACATACTCACTCTCGTTCTGCAACAGCCAGCGCCTGAAACCGGCGAGCACTCGAATTACGTCTGCGAACGGCGTCATGTCCATCCCGACATTGACCGATACGTGATGAAAACCAGCCTTGCGGTAGACGCTCAGGGCCGACATGTCCTGGCCTGGGAGCAGCGGCAGGCAGGCGTGGGCTTCCCACAGAATGGGTTCGCAGATCTTGTCTTGAGGAGGCTTGAGGTTCATTCGAGTTCTGCCGGCGGCGTGGTTGATTACGTGAACATCATGGCGGACATGCGACGGTAGCCCTGAACAAAACAGTGGCCTCCAGCCGCTTCAAGCTGATGCCTGTGGCTCACTCTGCGCATGCCACCCTAATTGTCCGGAAATCTGCCGGGTGGCCTCCATCAGTTGCTTGATGTAGTCCTGCTTCAGCTCGTCGCGGAAGCGAAAACAGGGAAATGACACACTCATTCCCCCTATCACATGGCCAAAGCGGTCGCGAATAGGCGCAGCCAAACAGCGCATGTTGTCTTCGAATTCTTCACGGTCTTCAGCGTAGCCTTGGGAACGGACTAACGACAGTTCCTGCAGATAGGCCTCAACGGTGGTCAGCGTGTTGCCCGTGCGCGGCGTGAAACTTTCTTCCTGCAAATGGGCCAGGAGTTCCGGCTGCTCCAGCCACGCCATGAGCACTTTGCCAATACCTGTGCAGTAAAGCGGCGCGCGTCGACCGATGCGCGAGTACATGCGCAGGTTGTATTTCGAATCGATCTTGTGCACGTAGACGATGCTGCCCTCGTCGAGAATTCCCAGGTGAACGGTCTCGCCCGTCAATTCATTGATGCGCCGCATGCCCGGTTCAGCCTCGCGCACGATATCCAGATGGGGCAAGGCCTGGGCGCCCAATTCGAACAGCCGGACGCTAAGCCGGTAGCGGTCTTCGGCATCTTGCACCACATAACCACGTGTCTTGAGTGACTGCAGAAAGCGGTAAACCGTGCTCTTGGACATGTCGAGCTTCTGTGCGATTTCCGACACTCCGCTTTCTTCGGGATGTTCGGCCAGGGCCTCAAGGATGGCCATCGTGCGGGCGACTCCAGAGACCAGTTCGCTGTTCTGAAGGGTGCTGTTGTCCATGAAGGCTCCAACGGAAGGTAAAGCCCAAGGATATACGTTCGCGAATCAAAACGCTGTTTCATCTTTCTTGACGCCGCCGTGAATCTGTTTAAAACTCGGGCACAAGCTCTTCAGATGAAACGCCGTTTCAATAATAAAAAAAGGCGCCAAGTGATGAACGCACTTCCCGGGCAACGCCCGCAAACCCTCTCACCCGGCCCGCTCAAAGTGGCTCTGGCCGGCGCGCGCCCCGAACCTGCCCTGCGCTGGAGCCATCGAGGCCATGCCCAGCCTGCACATGTCTTCATTCTCTTCTGCCGTAGAGGCCTGATCCTATGAAAATCATCGAAGCCCGCGTCATTGTGACCTGCCCGGGTCGCAACCTGATCACCCTGAAAATCGTTACTGATTCCGGCCTGTATGGCATTGGTGACGCCACCCTCAATGGCCGGGAACTGGCCGTAGTTGCTTACCTGGAAGAGCATGTGCTGCCCGCCCTGATCGGTCGCGATGCCCAGCGCATCGAAGACATCTGGCAGTACCTGTATCGCGGGGCCTACTGGCGCCGTGGCCCGGTGACCATGACCGCGATTGCGGCGGTGGATATCGCCCTGTGGGACATCAAGGCAAAGGCCGCGCAAATGCCGCTATATCAACTGCTCGGTGGTAAAAGCCGCGAGCGGGTCATGGTCTACGGGCATGCTACGGGCAAGGACATCGAAGGTTGCCTGGACGAGGTCGCTCGTCATGTCGAGCTGGGCTACAAGGCGGTGCGCGTGCAATGCGGGATTCCCGGTATCGCCACCACCTATGGCGTCGCCAAGCGCAGCGGTGAGCGTTATGAGCCGGCCGACAGCGATCTGCCCGCCGAACATGTCTGGGACACCGCCAAATACCTGAACCACGTGCCCAAGCTGTTTGCTGCTGTGCGCGAGCGATTCGGCGATGACCTGCACATCCTCCACGACGTACATCATCGCCTTACGCCCATTGAAGCGGGACGCTTGGGCAAGTCGGTCGAGCCCTTCAACCTGTTCTGGCTCGAAGACTGTACCCCGGCCGAGAATCAAGAAGCTTTCCGCTTGATCCGCCAGCACACCACTACGCCGCTGGCCGTGGGTGAAGTCTTCAACTCCATTCATGACTGCCGCGAGCTGATCCAGGAACAGTTGATCGACTACATTCGCGCCACGCTGGTGCACGCCGGGGGCATCACCCACGTGCGGCGCATTGCTGACTTCGCTGCGCTGTATCAGGTGCGCACGGGTTTCCATGGCGCCACTGACCTGTCGCCGGTGTGCATGGGCGCGGCACTGCATTTCGATACCTGGGTGCCCAACTTCGGCATTCAGGAGCACATGCCCCATGACGAACGTACCGATGAGGTCTTTCCCCACGCCTATCGCTTTGAAGACGGCCACTTCACCCCTGGCGAGACCCCGGGGCATGGCGTCGACATCGACGAGGACCTCGCCGCGAAATACCCCTACAAACGCGCCAGCCTGCCGGTGAACCGCCTGGAAGACGGCACACTCTGGCACTGGTAGACGTTGTTCGTATTGATCAATAACGACAAGAACGCAGGGCGCTATCCGCCCCGGCAGGAGTTATCCGATGAAAGCTTTTCAAGTAAGGGCACCGTTCGAGTTCGGCCTGGCACAGGTGGCGATGCCGCAGGTGGCGCCCGGTGAAGTCAAGGTCGATGTCGCCTATGCCGGTATCTGTGGCTCGGACATGCACATCATCCATGGGCAGAACGCGTTCGTACGTTTTCCCCGGGTGACCGGTCATGAGTTCTCGGGAGTGGTACGTGAAGTGGGCCAGAGCGTCGAGCACCTCAAGGTGGGCGACCGCGTGTGCATCGATCCGGTCATCAGCTGTGGCACCTGCTACCCGTGCCGGATCAATCGGCCGAACGTCTGCACGCGACTGCAAGTGATTGGCGTACACCGTGACGGCGGTTTCAGCGAGCAAGTCTGCGTGCCTGCCGAAAACGCCCACCGCTTGCCTGACTCAATGGCCTTGAGTCATGCAGCGCTGGTGGAACCGTACTCCATCGCCCTTAACGTGCTTGATCGCATGCAGCCTCATCCGGGGGACAGTCTTTTGATCTACGGCGCAGGGGTGATTGGCCTGACCCTTGTTCAGATGGCCCGGGCGCTGGGGTTGACCGATATCACCGTGACCGACGTTATCGACGCCCGCCTGGAAACCGCCAGGGCACTGGGCGCCAGCCGCACCCTCAACGGCAAGGATGTCGACGTCGAGGCCACCATGCGTGAATTGACCGATGGGGAGGGAGTACCGCTGATTGTCGATGCGGCCTGCATCCCGGCGTTGATGCCGCAAATGGTACGCCTGGCCTCGCCGGCGGGACGGATCGGCCTGCTGGGCTTCAATGCGGTGCCCAGCGATCTGGTACAGCTGGAAATGATCAAAAAAGAACTGACGCTCGTGGGATCGCGCCTAAACAACCGCAAGTTCCCCCGGGTGATCGAATTGATCGCAAGCGGCAATCTGCACGTCCAGGAAATGATCAGCCACCGCGTCAGCTTCGATGAAATGCCATCGGCTATCGATCTGATCGAAAACCATCCCGAACAGACTCGCAAGGTGCTTGTGGAACTGAGCGGCGCCTATCAGTAGCCGTTCACAGATAAACGTGCCCTTCCGGGCACCCTCACCGAATAAACACAAAAAGCGGGAGGTTCCAATGTTTGGTCAAGGTCGCACGTTAATCATCATCATGTTGTTCCTGGCAGGGGTAATCAATTACCTGGATCGCTCGGCACTGTCCGTTGCGGCGCCCTTCATCCAGAAAGATTACGGTCTGACGACGGGTGAAATGGGCATGATCTTCAGCAGCTTTTTCGTCGGTTATGCGGCGTTCAACTTCATCGGCGGCTGGGCGGCCGACCGCTACGGGGCGAAAACCACGCTGTTGCTGGCGATGGTGCTGTGGTCGCTGTTCAGTGGCCTCACGGTGCTGACTATAGGCTTCGCATCGCTCGTGCTGATCCGCATCCTGTTCGGTATGGGCGAAGGCCCCTTGAGCGTCACCACCAGCAAGATGATCAACAACTGGTATACCCCGAAGCAACGGGCACGGGCGCTGGGCACGTCGATGTCCGGCACGCCGTTGGGGGGCGCAATTTCCGGGCCGGTGGTGGGTTTTATCGCTGTCAGTTACGGCTGGAAAGTCTCGTTCATCATCATCATGGCGCTCGGTCTGATCTGGGCGCTGGTGTGGTTCAAGTTCGTCAAGGACAAGCCTCAAGGCAAGGGCGCCGAGGACATTCTGCGGGCGGAAAGCAAGAGTGAGCTAGCCGCCCTGCCGGTTCACCCTCTGCGTTATTACCTCAAGCAGCCGACGGTGCTGTTTACTGCGCTCGCCTTTTTTTCCTATAACTACACGCTGTTCTTCTTCCTGACCTGGTTCCCCAGCTACCTGACCATGGCCCATGGCCTGAACGTCAAGGACATGAGCATCGCGACGGTCATACCCTGGCTGCTCGGTTTTCTCGGACTGGCGCTGGGCGGCTTCATTTCAGACTTCGTGTTCAAGAAAACCGGCCGGATGATGTTCTCCCGCAAAGTGGTACTGGTGACTTGCCTGCTCGCCTGCGCCGGTTGTATTGCCTTTGCAGGGATCGTCAAAACCCTCTACCCGGCGGTGATCCTTGTCGCTTTGGCGGTCTTCTTCTTGTACCTCACGGGGGCAATCTACTGGGCGATCATCCAGGACACAGTGCCTGCGGCGCGGGTAGGCGGCGTCAGCGGCTTCATGCATTTCCTGGCCAACACCTCAGGCATTATCGGCCCGACCCTGACCGGTTTTCTGGTGGAGTTCACCGGCTCGTTCACCAGTGCATTCCTGTTGGCGGGTACGTTGACCGTGATCGGCGCGGTGTGCGTGGCCCGGTACGTAAAACCCCTCTCGGCGGCGGATACCGGCCGCGCAGCGGCAGAAGGTGCGCAACCCGGCTCGGCGCTGAGTCGTCCCTGATCTGTCATTCACAAAAGGAGCGTGTTGATGCGTGTTGTGAAACGTGTTCACTCCACCAGCCCTGTCCGTGAGATCGGCATCGTGCACCTCGGCCTGGGGGCTTTTCATCGCGCCCACCAGGCGGTCTACCTGCAACGCCATCTCAATCGTCATGGCGCAAGTGAATGGGGTTTGTGCAGCGCCAATCTGCGTTCGAATCGCGCAGTGGTGGACCAGTTGCGCGAGCAGGACGGCCGCTATCATGTGGCGGAGTACCGTGACCGCGAGCAGGTGACATTGCGTGAGATCGGCGTGCTGCGCCAGGCGTTGTACGTCGGTGAGGGTGGGCAGGAGCTGGAAGTGCTTTTGCAGCGCATGGCCGCACCCTCTACACGGATCGTCACGCTCACCGTCACCGAAAAAGGCTATTGCCTGAATGCCGTCACCGGGCAGTTACGCATTGAAGATCCGGCCATCGCCCACGATATCGCGCATCCGCATTCGCCGCGCACCGCGCCCGGCATTGTTCTCGAAGCACTGCGACGCCGTCGTGCCTCGGGCATCGCGGCATTTACCGTGTTGTGCTGTGACAACATGCCGGACAACGGCCAGCGCACGCGCCAGGCAGTGACTGGGTTGGCGGCCAAGCAGGACGAGGAATTGGCCCAGTGGGTTAACGATCACGTGGCCTTTCCGGGTTGCATGGTTGACCGGATCGTCCCCGCCATGGATGACGAGTCCTTTACCCGGCTAGAACAGGAACTGGATTGCAATGACCGTGCGGCCGTGGTCTGTGAAAGCTTCAGCCAGTGGGTGATCGAGGATCACTTTCCCCTTGGGCGTCCAGACTGGGAGGTGGAAGGTGTGCAGATGGTGGACGACGTACGTCCGTTCGAAACCATGAAACTGCGCATGCTCAACGGTAGCCATTCACTGCTGGCCTACGTGGGTATGTTGCTGGGCCACGAATCAGTGTCCGACGCCATCAACGATGCGGACCTGGCACCGTTCGTGGAGCGTTACATGACCCAGGAAGCAGCGCCTACGCTGCAGATGCCCGCCGGCATCGATCTTGTGGCCTATGCCGAGGGCCTGAAGGCGCGCTTCGCAAACGACAATCTGCAACATCGCCTCCGCCAGATCGCCATGGATGGCTCGCAGAAGCTGCCACAACGCTGGCTACTCGGCGCGCAGCAGTTGCTCGACCAGGGTCGCGGCATTGACTGCACGGCGTTAGGCATTGCCGCGTGGATTTATGACTGCACACAGCCGCGCCCCGATGGATCGACGCGCGTTATCGACGACCCGTTGAGCCCGACTTTCACTGGTCTTGCCGAACGATTTGAAGGTGCAGCGTTGGTGGATGCCTTTCTCGATCTGGATGACGTTTTCCCGGGCGCGCTCCGTGAACGCGCTGACTTCCGCGTCTCCGTGCAACGTTGCTATCGCGCTTTGATTGACGAGGGCATGAGGTCCGTCCTGCGCACGTTTGCGATCCATGGCTGACGAGAAGGAAGAACGACATGGAACTGCCGACCAAAGGATAAGTGCGGTCCAGCAGCTGTCGCGGTGGGCGGGCTTCGACCGGGCTATTCCGGGCGCTATAACGGTTGCAGGCCACTCTCCTGGATCGCTGCGCCTCCCGCTGATGACTTCATATAGTCGAGCAATTCTTCCGCTTCTTCAGGGTTAGTGCTGTCATTCATCACTGCGCCGGAATACAAAACCATCTGCTGCACGCTGTCGGGAATCAATCCCACAATATCAATGCCTGGCGCCGCTTTGAGCTCACTTAACTGTTGGAAACCCAACTGAGCATCGCCGCGAGCCACGGCGTGGCCCACGGGCTCGGCTGAAATAGCCTTGCTTTTCAACACAAAGTTCTGGTCAAGCTTCATATGCGGGAACAGCCAATGTGAAAGGTACATGCCGGTAGGACTGTTGGCGTAACCGACGGATTCAGCTTTTATCAATGTGTCGCGCAAAGCATCGACCGTGTCGATCTCAGGCTTTGGAGACCCATCCTTTACCGCCATGGCGATGAAGGACCGGCCAAGCTCAACGCGGGTGATCGGGTCAACCCGCTGTTGCGCAACCATTCTGTCCATGGTCGCCCTGTCCGTCATTACAAGGTCAAAACCTTCGGGGCTTGGTTTTTGCTGAAAAGCATCTGCCAGCGTCGCACCAGCGGGTGGCGCTTTGATGATCTGCAAATGGACTGCGCTGGTTTTTTTTTCGTAGTCACGAGCGATGGCAGCAGCCGCACCGATGAAGCCGCTGGCGGATAGCAATCTCAGCGTCACTGGACCATCTGCGGGCTTATCAGCTGCGTGGCTCAGGCCGGGGCTCAAAAAAATGCAGGTCAGCAAAAGTGGTCTGAAGCGCGGGTGCATGGCAGGCAATTCCTCGTCCGGAAAACCTCCACGCTAAAGCACCGTCTGACTAACCCCGTATTAACCCGCGTTAAGAAAAATTTACTTTAACGGACAGACGTACCGGCTCATCTTGCGCCTGCCGTTAGAATGTATGCCCAAAAATCTGGAGTTCAGAATGAATCGTGCGTTAGTCATCGAGGACGACGAAGTCACCGCACAGGCCATCCTCACCGAGCTTGACGCCCATGGATTTCAGGGTCAGTGGGCGGACAACGGACGCGACGGTCTCGCTTTGGCCATCGCAGGAGGCCATGACGTTATTACCCTGGATCGCATGCTGCCCGATTTTGACGGATTGACGATCGTCAGCACGCTACGTCAGTTGTCTATTAAGACCCCAGTGCTGATGATAAGCGCCCTTTCGGACGTGGACGAACGCGTTCGAGGCCTGCGCTCGGGTGGCGATGACTATCTGACCAAACCATTCTCAATGATCGAAATGATTGCGCGCCTCGAGGTGCTGCTACGTGACTCAACACCCGACGAGGCGGAACATTGCCTACGCTTCGGCGGCCTGCAGATGAACCTTATTGCCCAGGCCGTCACTCTCGAAGGTGAGGCAATCGGGCTGCTTCCCACCGAATTCAAACTTCTGACCTACCTGATGCGCCACGCCGGGCAATTGGTCACGCGCACTATGCTGTTTCAAGAAGTCTGGGGCTATCACTTCGACCCCGGCACGAACATCATCGACGTTCACCTCACTCGCTTGCGCAAAAAGATAGAAGGCCCCGGCGCGCCCGTAATCCAGACTATTCGTGGGTCAGGCTATGTTCTCGTCGACAAGGACTGAACGCTGGCGGTCCAGCGGGAGCCGTTTGATCGGCCTTTATTCACTGTTTTTCGTAGCCTGGGGCGCCGTCTTCACCGGCGTATTGTAC
Organism: Pseudomonas sp. 1L-C-7-B-C1; assembly: GCF_057291635.1. Lineage (NCBI taxonomy): Bacteria > Pseudomonadati > Pseudomonadota > Gammaproteobacteria > Pseudomonadales > Pseudomonadaceae > Pseudomonas > Pseudomonas sp. 1L-C-7-B-C1. The sequence continues at coordinate 74,010 of NZ_JBXAWH010000011.1, forward strand.
TGGCAAATTACCCGCTACCTGGGCTCTGTGGCCGAGCGAACACTCATGCAGCGCGCGCATTATTATCAAAAGGTTGATGATGAAGCGTTGGTGGCCGAGCTTGCCGGGAGTGAGGTGTATTCCACCCCAGGTATCGATGCTTACGGGTTGTTCCAAGCTAATGGCGAGCACTTGACAGGAGACTTGCTCAAGCTGCGCGCCAATCTTCCTGACGATGGGCAAGTCCATTATCTGGAGCGCGGTTTAAGCATCGCGTTGCCCAATGAGGAAACGCGTAGTAGCTACGCGCTGCGGCTTGACCGCGCTGATGGCAGGATCTTGATTCTTGCACGCGACGGAGGTTCGATCTCCGCCGTGGCGGGCATCATCGGGCAGGCGTTTTTCTGGGGGTTGTCGCTGACGCTGGTTCCAGGGCTAATCGGCTGGCGTCTGCTGCGAAGGCGCCCTATCAGGCGAGTAGAACGGTTGCAACGCAGCACGGAGCGGATCGTTTCGGGCAACTTGCGTGAGCGGCTGCCGCTTTCAGCCCGCCGTGATGAGCTCGATATGCTGGCCAACGCGGTCAACACTATGCTCGAACACATCGAACAACTGATGCTGGAGGTTAAAAGTGTTTGCGACGGTATTGCACATGACCTGCGGACTCCGCTGACCAGATTACGGGCGCGCCTTTATCAACTACAAAAGCTGCCGCTGCAAAAGGCGCATGTCGATACGTTGAACTTAGCACTGGAGGAAAGCGAATCCATCATGTCACGCTTTCAAGGCTTGCTCCGGATTTCTGAACTGGAGGACACCCGCCGGCGCTCGGGCTTTGAAACATTCCAGCCTGAACAGCTACTGAAGCAGGCTCACGAGTTTTATGAACCGCTTGCTCATGAGAAAAATCAGCAACTGATCCTGGAGACGCCTGGTGACTATCCGTTGCTGAAGGGCGACACCTCTCTGCTGTTCGAAGCGTTGGTGAACCTGATGGACAACGCGATCAAGTTCACTCAGCCGGGAGGCACCATTTCTCTGCGCTGCGTGCGAAGGGAGTGCAGCCTGAGTATCGAGGTGCAGGACAACGGGCCAGGCATCCCCTGCAACGAACTCAACAGCGTGACCCGACGTCTTTACCGCAGCGACCAGACCCGGCAGCAACCCGGTAACGGGCTCGGGTTGTCGCTGGTGGCTGCGATTGCCCGCCTCCATGGGTTTGGGCTAAGAATTGAGGCAGGCATGGATGGTCGTGGCACGCGAGTAGCGCTCGACTGTCCTGTGCACGATGGACGGCACGACGCTTCTTAAATTTTTCTTAACCCTGCTTAATTGGCCGCTGTTTTTTCGCTGGTCTAGGTTGTCGCACCTCGCGTCTAACCAAGGCTTTTCGTACGTGAAACACCTGACCTTACGTTTCGTCCTGACTCTCGTGTTGCCTCATTTGCCGGCAGTGTCTGCCGCTCCTGTTCCAGCAGGCCCCATGACGCCTCCGGCACCGCAGCTGCACGCAAAGTCTTGGGTGCTTATGGATGCTGCCAGTGGGGATGTGCTCGCCAGCCATGATGAAAATGAACACCTGCCCCCTGCCAGCCTGACCAAATTGATGACGGTGTACGTCGCGACCAATGAGATACAGGGCGGCCGATTGCGATCCGATGATGAAGTCACCGTCAGTGAAAACGCTTGGCACACCGAGGGGTCGCGAATGTTCCTCGATCCGCAAAGTAAGGTTGCCATTCATGACCTGTTGCGCGGAATTGTCATCGACTCGGGGAATGATGCCAGCGTCGCACTCGCCGAGCATATTGCTGGTGATCAAAGCAGCTTCGCCGGATTGATGAACGTCACAGCGAATCGGCTGGGGCTCAACGATACGCACTTCATGAACCCTACCGGTCTTCCTGCGCCGGAACATTATTCTTCAGCGCTGGACATGGCGAAGCTCGCACGGGCGATCATCAACGATGAGTCGGCTTACTACTCGCTCTATAAACAGAAACACTTCACCTGGAATGGCATACGCCAACCCAATCGAAATCTGCTGTTGTGGCGGGACGAGTCCGTGGACGGTTTGAAGACAGGTCACACGGAGGCAGCGGGTTACTGCATGGTCACTTCTGCCATGCGTGACGGTCATCGATTGATCACCGCGGTGTTTGGCTCAACCTCAATGAAAAATCGTGCCAATGACGCCGAGAAGTTGTTGAGCTACGGCTTTCGCTTCTTTGACACTAAAACGTATGTCAAGGCTGGTCAGGTCCTGTCGGAGCCTATTCTCTGGAAAGGCGTAGATCGAACGGTGCCCGTAGGGTCGCTGGATGATATATCCCTGACCCTGCCAAAGGATCGAAATCGCAAAGTCGATGTTCGCGTCAAAATCGACCACCCGCTCGTCGCCCCTCTCGCGATGGGTACGATCGTGGGCAGCCTGGACATTTACGACGGCGATAAGAAACTGGCCACGAGGCCTCTGATCTCGTTGGAAGAAGCCCCGGCAGGGGGGTGGTGGAAACGCGCTTGGGACGCCCTGCATCTGTTCTTTCTGAATATGCTCGGCACAGAGAATTCACTCTACAAATAGCGCGCATCCCACTTCGTAATGGGTAGGCCCAAACTGTGGCGTTGAACAGGTACGAGCTGGGGTCAGGCTGAGCGTAGTTTGAAATAGTGTGACCTCTCATTGCTTCTTCCGGAGGCAAATTGGCTAAAAGCGCTGGTCGGGCCTGCCAGGCACTGACCGATGTCTTTTGTTACGATGGAAGCACACCCTTCCGGTTATGCCACTTAGCAAGGTGACAAACGACCATCACGCATCAGCGTTTCGAACAAGGAGCCTCTCATGGGTAAAGAGCCTGTGGATGATCCGACCGTTAAAGGTCATTCCGCCAGTGATGACGGCATCCCAGCCCCTAGCGGAGCTGCCAACCTCATTGATACCGATTATGTTATCGGGCAAGACAACATCAAGGGCGAGTTCTCTTTCTCCCTCGATATACACGGCAAAGTATTCATCATTTCTGCCGCCGCAATATTGCTCTTCGTCGTCTTGACGCTGGCATTGCAGAACGAAGTTGAGCCGCTCTTCAGTGCCATTCGCAACTGGTTGACCGGTCACCTCGCATGGCTCTTCATGAGCATCGCCAATATCTTCGTCGTGTTGTGCCTGGTGCTCATCGTCTCGCCTTTGGGCAAGGTCAGACTCGGTGGCAGAGACGCCAAACCGGATCACAGTTATGTCGGCTGGTTTTCGATGCTCTTCGCCGCGGGCATGGGCATTGGTCTGATGTTCTATGGCGTTGCCGAGCCAATGTCCCATTTCGCAGCGTCTATGGGGGGTGTCACGGTTGACGCCACCGGAGCCCGCACGGATTGGGCGCCACTCAACGGAGCGGCAGGGGACGCCAAGGCTTCAGCGGACCTGGCAATGGCGGCCACAATCTTCCACTGGGGTTTACACCCATGGGCTATCTACGCAATCGTCGCGCTGTCGCTGGCCTTGTTCTCCTATAACAAAGGTTTGCCGCTTTCGATCAGATCGGTTTTCTATCCACTGCTCGGGGAGCGCGTGTGGGGCTGGCCGGGACACATCGTCGATATTCTCGCCGTTTTCGCGACCCTGTTCGGTCTGGCAACTTCCCTGGGCATCGGCGCAGAGCAAGCCGCCGCTGGCCTTGAATACCTGTTTGGTATTCAGGCTACAAACCTCAGCAAGGTCATGCTGATCGTAGGAATCACGATGGTTGCGCTCTGGTCAGTGCTTTCCGGTCTGGACAAGGGCGTGAAGATGCTCTCCCAGATCAATATGGGGCTGGCTTTGCTATTGCTGGTGTTCATCATCGTGGTCGGACCTACATTGGCGATCTTCACCGGTTTTTTCAAAAACCTGGTGACCTACGTGGAGTACCTGCCCGCCCTGTCTAATCCCTTCGGACGCACCGACAGTGAGTTCACGCAGGGCTGGACTGCATTTTACTGGGCCTGGTGGATCAGTTGGTCCCCTTTTGTGGGCATGTTCATCGCCCGTGTCAGTCGCGGCCGTACCGTAAGAGAGTTCCTCATCTCGGTGCTGCTCGTGCCTTCAGTGGTATCGGTACTATGGATGACTACCTTCGGCGGCACCGCCATTGATCAGGCGACGGTGCAGGGGCTGGTTGGCGTCAAGGATGCAGTCCTGGAACTGAAGCTGTTTGCGATGCTTGAAGGATTACCACTCAAAGAGATCACTTCGTTTCTTGGCATCGTCCTCGTGATCGTATTCTTCATCACTTCTTCAGATTCAGGCTCATTGGTGATCGACACCATTACCGCTGGCGGCAAGGTCGATGCGCCTGTCCCGCAGCGGGTATTCTGGGCGGTTATCGAAGGTGTGATCGCTATTGCACTCCTGTTGGGGGGTGGTCTTGTCGCCCTTCAGGCGATGGCGGTCTCAACCGGTTTGCCGTTCGCCATCGTGCTGATGATTGGTTGTATCTCTCTGGTCAAAGGGCTCATGTCGGAGCCTCGATAGCGACGCCATTTATTATCTACCCTCCCCCAACGTTCAAAGGCAGGGGTGCAGCCTATTCGGGGCGCGCCTCTGCATCAGACCGAGGACCGCATGTTTCAAGACGTCGTCAGCTTTTTCGTCAATTACACATTTCTGAGCATTTCATTAGCCAACTGGATTTTCGCGGGGTCGCTGATCGTCGTCAGCTTTGTGCTGGCGAGGACAATAATCGGATTCTTCCTAAGAAGACTCAGGCAGCAGTCAGCCCAGCCAAATGCGCACCTGAGTCACATTGCTGTTGAAGTGTTATCAGGCACCAGCAATACGTTGCTGTTGCTGGCCTCGATTCTTATCGGTGTCGGTGTTCTGGATTTACCCGAGCGCTGGCTGGGGCGCGTGAGCAGTCTCTGGTTTGTGGTCGCTGCCCTGCAAGTCGGGTTGTGGGTCAACCGAGCACTGGCGCTGGCGCTTGCCCGCTATTTTCGCCGCCACAGCACTGCGGAAACCTACCAGGGCAGCGCACTGGCGACCTTGAGTCTGTGGGGCGCCAAAGTTTTTCTTTGGGTAGTCGTCGTCCTTGCGATGCTTTCCAATGTCGGCGTCAACATCACCGCCTTCGTTGCCAGCCTGGGTGTGGGGGGCATCGCGGTTGCGCTGGCGGTTCAGAACATTCTGGCTGACGTCTTCGCGTCGCTGTCCATTGCGGTCGACAAGCCTTTCGAGGTGGGGGATTTCATTGTTGTCGGCTCGCTTTCAGGAACAGTCGAGCACGTGGGCCTGAAGACCACGCGCATCCGCAGCCTGGGAGGTGAGCAGATTGTCATGGCGAATGCCGAGATGATCGGGAGCACTATTCAGAACTACAAGCGTCTGCAGGAGCGCCGAATTGTGTTCGAGCTGGCGCTGACCTACGGCTGTTCAGCTCAACAGATTCGCGAGGTCCCGCAACGTATCGAAGGCATTATCCGGCAGCAAAAACTCGCACGCTTTGACCGCTGCCATTTCCGCAACTTCGGTAGCAGTGCTCTGGAATTTGAAACGGTCTACATCGTGCTCGACCCTAGCTACAACGTGTACATGGACGTCCAACAAGCCATTAACCTGGCCATTGTCGACGCCTTCGCCGAATTGGGCGTGACCTTTGCCCACCCTTCCCGCACGGTGTTCATCGAAAGCGTCCCGGCCAGGGAGACGCTGGACAGTTACGCGACCGGGGCTCGTGAGCAGACTGCCAACCGTCCTGACAGGACTGACCATTGACCGATCAAGACGTCCGCTGCGCCGCTTAGCTCCAAAGCGATCCGAGAGGCGTTGAGGGGCCGTGGTGCGTCGCGACCTGAGCCTGGAATAGTTCGGCCGCCGCCAGTGCATCGGTGAGGGCATGATGGGCGTGGTACATCGGCAGGTTGTACCGGGCCCGGCTGTCGGCCAGGCGAATGGACAGTTGAGGGCGGCGCAACAGCCGCCCCAGCCAGCTGGGCTTCTGTCTGTGCAGTCGGGCCTCTAGTTGCATCGTGTCGATAACCGGGAATTGTAGCCCTTCGCCCAGATGTTCCAGAAATGCCTGATTGAGGAATGCACGTTCGATGTTGCGGTAATGGACGACCATCACCTTCCCGGCCATCGCGTTCAGAAGCGTCTCGTAGACCGCCCCGAATGTTGGCGCTTTGGCAACTTCTGCGTGGGTGATGTGGTGGAACGTGACGGATTTTCCGCTCAATTCTGAAACGGGCTGTATGACCTGGTAGTGCGCATGCTGGCACTGAATACGCCGGAGGGTAAACGGCAGCATACCGATGCTGATAATGCTGTGTGACTGCGCATCAAGGCCTGTGGTTTCCACGTCCAGTGCCAGAAAATGCACATCTTCTAAAGGCGTGTATGCAGCCACCACACCCGCCCGGTAAAAGCGCTGCAGCGCGAGATGTCTCGCTTGCTGTGACAACTCGTCGAACCTGGCTGGCCAGTCCAGAACGGCATCAGTGCAGGGGTGAGCTATTGTCATTTTGGCAATCGTCCCCTGGGCGGATACCGAAAGCGCAGAAAGTTCTGACCGTTGCTAAGCACTTGGAACGCTTCTTTGAGATTGTGCCGTTCACTGTGAGTGAAACGCTCGGGCTCGATGTAGTTGTCAGGCGTCATGCCGCGCTCCAACGCATCTGCCTGATGCCGGATGCGTACCATGGACAGGAACTCAAGGGCATACCTCAAGTGTTTCACGGCATCGGGTTGCATCACGCTGGCAGCAGCAATAGCGTCCAGGCGATCAAAGGAGTTCTGCGCCAGGCTGCCGCAGGCCAGTGCGTGGATACGGATAAGATCGGTCAGCGGCGCTGTTCCCCGACCTTTGAGGTTGATGATGCGTTTTTGCTCGCCGTCCGTTTCGACGACAAACGTGCGAAAGAAACCTAAAGGCGGGGTACGGTTGAGCGCAATCCTTGCCAGTGCGCTCAGAAATCCGGGGCTGGACGAGGATTTGCCGGCGCACAGTAACTTGAGTTCGTGAATAAGGTCGAGCTTCCCGTAAACCCCGTCTAAATCAAAAAAGATGCAACTGTGCAATAGGGCCGAGGGGCTCGGTTTTTCCATCCACTGCCGAAAGTAATTTCGCCACACACTGAGGGGTTGGCGCCATTGCTCATTGGTCGCCATGATGCCCCCCTTGCAATAGGTGTAGCCGCATGCGGCCAGCCCATCGCTGACGAAGGTCGCCAGGCTGCGAAAATAGGCGTCGTGCAGGGTCGCGTCGTAGCTATCATCCAGGACGAGCGCATTGTCCTGATCCGTCACCAGCAGTTGCTCGTCTCGAGCCATCGAACCCAGCACCATAAAACAGTAAGGCACTGGCGGCGGGCCGTATTTCTTTTCGGCCAGTTCAAGCAGCCGCTGGGTGAATGCCCTGCCGATTCCGGAGATCGCGCTGCCGATCATATGAGCCGTAGCGCCATCGCGGACCATGCGAATGTAGGTACCTCTCAGGTCCGTCAGCAGAGATTGCAGTCCTTGTACGGAGGTCTGGTTGGATATCCTGCTGACCAGATATAAGCTGCTATGAGACTCGTAGCGGATGATGTCCGACAGATTGATCAGCCCCGCCGGCCGGCCATGCCTCAGCACAGGCAAGTGGTGAATGTTACGCCGCAGCATCACCAGCATGGCCTCGAAAACCGACTCGTCAGCATCGATCGACACAGGGTCCTTTGTCATGATGTCGCTGACGGAAGTTTGCTCGCCGTCAAGCCCGGCTGCCACGACCCGCGTACGCAGGTCCCGGTCAGTCACAATGCCGCAGATTTCTGGCGTTTCCTGCCCGGCAGGCGTCATCATCACCACCACACACGCCACGCTTTGCTCGGCCATGATTCTGGCAGCATCCCTCACACAGGCGTCAGAGGCGACCCAAACCAGTGATCTCGACAGCAACGCGCGACATCGAAGTTGAATCAATTCGCTGGCACGCCCCTGGGCCTCCACAGCCGACTTGAGCCTGGAGTGGCCCTCGGCCTCGACAAAATCCGCGAACGCATCGTGCTGCCCGCACAGTTCGGCGAATACATCTGCCGGAATGAAATAGATGAGGCTGTCTTCGAGCGCTCTCGCCGGAAAGCGCACTTTGTTACTTCGCAGCAGCCCCGCCTGGCCGAAGATGTCGCCCTCGACCAGCCGGTTATACAATTCGCCGTTGCGGCGGTAGATCTCAACCGCACCGCTGCGAACATAGTGCAGGTCCTGAATGGTCGCCCCGGCTTCAAGAATCTCGCTGCCGGCTTTGAAGTAGCTGACTTCAGTCCGCCGCGCAATGGTGTCGACCACTTCCCTTGGCAGGGCGTCGAAGGGGGCGAACCGGCAAAGATGGTTGCTGATCTCTTCTAATTCAACTTGCATGAAACCTCGTATCGAGCGGGGCCAAGCCTGGGACTTCGCCCTATCAAAGATGCTGGTGCTGCCGGGGATGATTGCCAAGGGACCACATCTGTTTGCGAGCGACAAGTCTGACACTGAAGGGAACTGAAATGCCGAGCGTGGCGTTGACTGTGATTTGCCCATGTTAACGTTGAACCTTTCCTGCGCAGCGTACCCACATAACGGGTACGTTGCACTTCACCGCAACGCCCTCCCCCCCCTTCTGCATGGAGCTTGTAGACCGATGTTGGACACCGTCGCAGCATTTCTCAGCATCACCGCGGTGCTAGCGTTTCTCAACAGACGTTATGTGGGATTGCCGCCCGCCATTGGGGTAATGAGCATTGCGCTGGCGCTTTCGCTCTTCAACATGGCACTCAGTGCAGTAGGTTTTGAAGCGTTGCATACATTCGAAACATCACTGGTGGAGTCCATCGACTTTTCCGAGCTGTTGATGCAAGGCATGTTATCGCTGCTGCTGTTTGCCGGCGCACTGCATGTAGATTTGTCGCAGCTGCGTGCCTACAGATGGCAGGTCGCATCATTGGCGGTCGTCGGAACCACTGTTTCGACCCTGCTCATTGGTTTTGCGCTGTGGGAGCTGCTTTCGCTCACCGACCTGGCTTTGCCGCTTTCGTACTGCCTGGTGTTCGGTGCGCTGATTTCGCCGACAGACCCCATCGCGGTCATGGGCATTCTGAAGTCGGCAGGTGCACCCGCTAGCGTCGAACTGGTGATCTCGGGCGAATCCCTGTTCAACGACGGCGTCAGCGTTGTTCTGTTTTCGCTCATCCTGGCGATGATTGTCAGTGGTGACGCGCCCTCGGTGCTTGGCGCCTCACAACTGCTGGTCGAGGAGGCCGGCGGCGGCGCACTGGTCGGTGCAGTGCTGGGCTACATTACCTACCGAATGCTCAAAAGCATCGACAGCTATCAGGAAGAGGTGCTCATCACCCTGGCCGCAGTACTTGGCGGCTACGCCCTGGCGACTCATCTGCACGTCTCAGGTCCGCTGGCGATGGTGGTAATGGGCCTGATCGTCGGTAATCAAGGCCGCTCCTATGCAATGTCGGAAGAAACCGAGAGGAACATTGACATGTTCTGGGAGTTGATTGACGAAATCCTAAATGCGGTTCTTTTTGTGCTCATTGGCCTGGAAGTGGTGCTGATTCACTTCTCAAGTTCGCTTGCTGTCACAGGTCTGGCCGTTATCGTGCTGACATTGCTGGCCAGGCTGCTGACGGTTGGTGCTCCCGTCGCAGTACTGGGCGAACGCTTTCGGCTGCCTGCCGGTGCCTGGAGCGTGATGACCTGGGGCGGATTAAGGGGAGGGATATCAGTAGCGCTGGCGCTGTCGCTTCCGTCGGGTCATGCCCGGGACGTGGTCGTATCGCTGACCTACATGGTCGTGGTGTTCTCCATCCTGGTTCAGGGCATGAGTATTGGAACATTGGTGAAGCGCGTGATCCCGTGCCGGAAATGAGCGCGGGTCACCAGGGCCGAGGGCGGATATCACGGGAGCGAAGCGGCAATGCACGCGCGCAACCGCGCCTTGTCACTATCAAGCGTCATCGCCGCCTCCGCCCGTTCCAGGATGACCCCGATGTGACGTGCGCACACGGCGGCATATAACACCGGACTGGCGTGCGCCAGGCTTGCGAGCGCTTTGACGAGACGAACGTTCACCTCAATGAGCGCTGCGCCGTCACGCGCGATCGGTGAGAAGAAATCATCGAACATATCCTCTACTGACAGCCCGCGCACATGCACGCAACTGCACTGTGTTTCAGGCTTTTCAAGCGTGCCAGACCTCGCCTGTGCATTGAACGCGCGGATCCCCCTGCCGATGACGTCGATCGCTGTGCCCGGATCGTTCACGGCGGGCGAAAGCGCCCGTGATGCGATCTCTGACAATACGGACAGACCAAAGCGAGGGTCGTGCTCAAACGTTCTACGAACGCCAACGGTGACGGCGGACAGGATCTGCGTCACCTGAGAGTCACCCAGCGGCTCGATGCTTTTCCTCACCCCCCGAGCCAGCAGTTCGCCCTCGTTCACAAAGCTGCCTGGCAGGACTTCAAGATAAATCAGCATAGAATGCTTCTGCGCAAACGCTTCCAGGGCGGGCACGTCGATATGCTGCACATAGCCGACTTCACGGCTGAGGATCGTGAGCATCGGTAGCCCCTGAACCTGTTGATCAGGGTAGGCGCAGCCTCCCAGATACGGCAGACGACAGCGATCCTTCAGGGCACCAATGGTGGCGGCCTCCACCCGGTCGATCGTCTCGCCAACCCGACCAAGCCTAGACAGATGATCGATCCATCGCAGCAGGGTGTAGACGATCAGAACCACGACGGCGAGGGTCACCGCGAACAGGATGACCCTGCCTTGAGCGCCATAGGCGCCTGTACTCAGCGCGATGATGCCAACCAGGCTGAACAGGAACGAGCCAATGAAGGTCGACAGAGCGTTCTGCGTGGTCGTGTCCTCCATGACAAGGGTGGTGGCACGCGGGGTGGTGCCCGTGCTGGCTGCGCCATAAGCCGTGACCATGGTGCTTAGCGAAAACGTGGTGACCGCCAGCATGCTGGAGGCGATGATGCCAAGAATCTTGTCGACGGCATCAGCGCCTATCTTGCCCGGCAGATCTATCGGAATGTGGTCTCTGAGAACGACCGCCAGCAACGCCGTCACAACGCCCAACAGGGAAAACAGTCCCGCTCTGAACCATAGGCGTTTGGTCGTTCGTATCAACAGCCATTGCCACCGAGCAGCCATTGCGAAACTCCGCTGTTACGTGAGGGTGAGTTGGATGATATCTGTAGCAACTAATGACTGGGTGGCTTTCTGAAGTTGAACAACCCCCACAGCAAACCGAGCACTGCGGACACAGAGGAAGCGCACAGCACGCTCAGCTTCGCCGCGGCCAATAAACGGTCGTCGTCATAGGCCAGGCCGGCGATGAAAATCGACATCGTGAAGCCGATACCAGCGAGCAGACCTACAAGTATCACTCCGCGCCAAGTCACCTGTTCCGGCAGTTTGCAAAGCCCGGTGCGAACCAAAAGGAAGGTCGCGAGCACGACGCCGATGGGCTTACCAAGCACCAATGCCAGTACGACGCCATAAACAACCGAAACCACAGCTGCGTCGCTTAGCTGAGCGCCCTGAACACTGACTCCAGCGTTCGCAAGCGCGAACAGCGGCATGATGACGAAAGCGACCCACGGATGGAGCGCCTCCTGAACTCGTTGCACCGGAGGCATCACTTCACGCTCGGCAAGCCGGATTTGCTTGAGTGGCTCTGAGACCTTTTTCTCGCCCTGGTCTACCCGGTGCGTGAGATCTCGGAATGCCTGGGACATGATTTCGAGTGGTCGCTCGCGGGACGGGGCAGACCATACCGGAGTCACAAGCCCCAGAATTACGCCCGCCAGTGTTGGATGTACACCAAGCTTGAAAAGGCCTCCCCAGACAATCGCGCCCGGCAACAGGTAGAGCCATGCCGAGCCGATCCCCATCCTTTGCATCACAAAGACGAGCGCGAGACCTGTGCCTGCGATAGCCAGGCCGACCAAATGCAGGCTTGCGGTATAGAACAGTGCAATGATGAGTATCGCAGCGATGTCGTCGATGATTGCGAGGGCTAGCAGGAAGACTCGCAGATTGGCTGGGATCGATTTGCCCAACAGAGCAAGCACTCCCACCGCGAACGCGATATCAGTCGCCGTGGGGACTGCCCAGCCGTGGGCAGACGCGGTACCTATATTGCAAGCAAGGTAAACGCCCGCCGGGACCAGCACACCACCTAGTGCGGCACCTAGCGGGAGCGTAGCCAGCTTTGCGTTGGACAGAGCGCCGTCCTGGATCTCTTGGCGAATCTCCATTCCGACCACGAGAAAGAAGATGGTCATCAAGCCGTCATTGACCAAGAAGTGCAGTGACTGACCTACACTAAAAGATCCGATAGTGATGGCCACTGAAGTGTGCCAGAAGCCCTCATAGGAAACGCTGGGCGAGGTGTTGGCCCAGAGCAGTGCAGCGATAGCGGCTAATACAAGAACGACGCCGCTGAGGGCTTCGATATGGCTGAATCGCTCGACCGCAGCCAACGCTCGGCTGGTAAGAATCTGTGGTCGGGGGACGACATTTGATGCGGGCGTATTTGGCGCAGGCACGGGTGTTCCTCACCGGCGGCCCGACCAGTACTGGAATTTTAACCTGCGCATCAGCACCTTGCCTTACGCACCCAACTGGATTGTACGCGCGGACCGATGACTATCGCAAAGCTTAGAGAATTCTTGGATATAAGCGATTGCTGAGGAACGACTCTGCATCTCGGAAACGACAGAACGCTGCATCCAGGCAAGCACCTCGGTATGAGTGGGAACGACTCACTGTCGGTACTAGCCTGGCTACGATCTTCTATTCGACAAGTCGGCACCATAGCGCGTGCGGGTCTGGCGGATGGCTTGTCGGCCACTCCAAGCCAAAGGTCATGTCAGAGCCCCTCAAGCCGCATCCCGCTCCTGTTTCAGCGATTGCGCCACCAGGCTGCCGAAAGACGCCACCGGCACCTGCAAGTTGCCGAGGAAGCGTGGATACATCAGCCACAGGTCCATCACCGGTTTGAAGTCCTTGAGCGGTATGTCCGCCAGTGCATCGCGGTGAACGCTGCGCTCCAGCAGCGGACGCGGCACTAGACCCAGCCCCATGCCGTCGGCGACCAGACCCAGTTGCAGCTCGGTGCCGAAGGTTTCCAGATTGACCTTCAGGCTCAACCCCTGATCAGCCAGCGTACGTTGCAGCCCGGCACGGAAACCGCAGCCGTCGGGGTTGAGCACCCAGCCCTGCTCGTAGCAGTCAGCCAGTTTCACCGGCTTTTTCGGCAGCGCGCTCCTGGCGCACACCACCACCAGCTCCATCTTGCCGATGGACTCGCCGACGATGCCTTCAGGGAAGATCTTCCCGGCCGGGAACAGCGCCGCGGCCGCGTCCAGTTCGCCATTCTCGATTTTGCCGATCAGGTGGCTGCCCCAGCCAGTGATCACTTGGGCGCGCAGGTCGGGAAATTGCCCGCGCAGGTGCTTCAGCGCATCCAGCAGCACGACGTCACCGATGGTTTGCGGCACGCCCAGCCTGAGCAAGCCACTGGGCGGCGTGTCGCTGGCAACGAGCTCGCGCAATGAGTCCATTTCCCGCAGGATCCCCAGACACTTCTGATAGACCTGCGTGCCCATTGGCGTCGGCTTGAGCGGCTTGGTGTTACGGTCGAACAACTCAACGCCCAAGGCCTGCTCAAAATTTTGCACTCGGCGCGTGATGGCCGGCTGGGTCAGGTCCAGGGACTCAGCAGCATGGCTGATCGACTGGCAGCGAATGACCGCTACGAATGCATCGATGTCATCAATTTTCATTCAGATCGCACATGGAATAAGGGGAACAAGATAGGCAAAAATCATAATGGCTATCGAAGGCTCTGGATAGCATCACATCGACCTTCATCCTGAAAATCGGTTATCAACGCATTTTTGGTTATAACCTAATCATCAATAGTTAGCATATTAACCCACTGCATTATGCTTATATGAAGCTCTCTTCTTTGCCCGGAGCCGACATGACTCACATCCGACACCCTGAACGACTCAGGACTTTTATCGGCGCGTTGGCCGAACTGATCGATAGCAATCCGAGGGAAGGCGACCTGCTTTCACGGGGAGGCAAGCTGCTGGGGCAATTGGTCCGTTATGACGACTGGCTGCCGGATGAGTTCGCCATTCCCGATCCGACACGCTATCAACAGTTTCTGTTGCACGCCGACTCACGGCAGCGCTTTTCGGTCGTCAGTTTCGTGTGGGGACCGGGCCAAAGCACACCCATTCACGATCACCGCATCTGGGGCTTGATCGGCATGCTGCGCGGCGCCGAGTATTCGCAGGGGTTCGCCCGCGGCCCCGATGGCCGCCTCGAGCAGGAAGGCCCGGCCATCCGCCTGGAGCCCGGCCACGTCGAGGCGTTGTCGCCGCACAGCAACGACATTCATCAGGTCAGCAATGCTTTCGACGATCAGGTGTCGATCAGTATTCATGTCTACGGCGCCAACATCGGCGCCGTGAAGCGCGCTGTTTACCAGCCCGATGGCAGCGAAAAACTGTTCATCTCCGGCTATTCCAACGCCTTTCTCCCGAACATCTGGGATCTGTCCAAAGAGAGCCAAGCCCAATGAGCCACCACACCCGTTCCTACGCCGACATCCGCCGCGCCCTGCTCGCCCATGAAGAAGTCGCGCTGGTTGACGTCCGTGAAGAAGCCCCATTCGCCGAAGCCCACCCCTTGTTCGCCGCCAACATCCCGTTGTCGAAACTGGAGCTGGAGGTGCTCGCGCGCATCCCACGTCGCGACACCGCTGTCACCGTTTATGACAACGGCGAAGGTTTGGCCGAACGCGCCTTGAAGCGTCTTCAGGACCTGGGCTACAGCGACGTCAAGCTGCTTGAAGGCGGGCTGCAGGGCTGGCGCGACGCTGGCGGCGAGGTGTTCATCGACGTCAACGTACCGAGCAAGGCGTTCGGCGAACTGGTCGAGCACCATCGCCACACGCCATCGCTGACCGCCGAGGAAGTCAAGCAGCTGCTCGACGCCAAGGCCGACGTGGTGGTGCTGGATGCGCGGCGGTTCGATGAATACCAGACCATGAGCATTCCCACTGGCGTCAGTGTGCCCGGCGCCGAACTTGTGCTGCGCGCCCGTGAGCTGGCACCCGATCCCAATACCCGGATCATCGTCAATTGCGCGGGGCGTACGCGCAGCATCATCGGCACTCAGTCACTGGTGAATGCCGGCCTGCCCAACCCGATTTCCGCCCTGCGCAATGGCACGATCGGCTGGCTGCTGGCCGGGCAGACGCTGGACCACGGGCAATCACGGCGCTTCCCGCCGCTCAGTGAAGCGATCCGGGAAGTTGCCCGGTCCGATGCGCGCCAGGTGGCGGACAAAGCGCGAGTGAAACGCGCCAGCCGCGCGGACTTGCCGGTCTGGCAGGCAGAAACGACACGCACAACGTACCTGTTCGATGTGCGCACGCCGGAGGAATTCGAAGCCGGCCATGCGCCCGGTGCCCGTTCGACGCCGGGCGGGCAGCTGGTGCAGGAGACTGACCATTACGCCAGCGTGCGCGGCGCGCGAATCGTGTTACTGGATGACGACGGCGTGCGCGCGAACATGTCTGCTTCCTGGCTCGCGCAGTTGGGCTGGGAGGTGCTTGTGGTGGACGACCTGAGTCCAGAGGATTTCAGCGAAAAAGGCGGCTGGAACGCGCCGAATCCGCCCGCGTCACAGGTCGAGGAGATTAGCGCGCAGGCGCTGCGAGAGTGGCGGGAAAACGGCAGCGTGGCAGTGCTGGATTTCACCGCCAGCGCCAACTACGTGAAGCAGCATATTCCCGGCGCCTGGTGGGTGCTGCGTGCCGAGCTGGCAAACGCGCTGCAAAACATCCCGGTTGCCGAGCGTTACGTGCTCACCTGTGGCAGCAGCAAACTCGCGCGCCTGGCGGTGTCGGAGGTCGAAGCCCTGACCGGCAAGCCAGTGTTTGTGCTGAAGGACGGCACCGCCAGTTGGGTGTCTGCCGGTTTCGAGCTTGAGCACGGTGAAAGCCATCTGGCCTCGCCGCGCATTGATCGCTATCGCCGGCCGTACGAGGGCACCGATGCACCGCGTGAAGCGATGCAGGCGTATCTGGATTGGGAGTACGGATTGGTCGAGCAATTGGGCCGCGACGGGACCCATGGGTTCTATGTGATCTGAACCGCCCAACCACTGGCCCCCTTCGTCGCGCGGGCTACGCGCCCCCTGTGGGAGTGAGCGTGCTCTTGAAGATGGCGTTACAGCCTATGAAATCCAGGGAGTGTGCCCGCCACTTCCTGGGTAACCGCTGCCGGAAAAACGAACAGCCTTAAAAATATTTATGCGATTATTTAATAATAATACAATTAATAATCACGCAAATACATAATTAGCATATAACCAAAAGATACTTCTATTACGTTTGTTATAGGCATATGGTCAATCCTGTTGCCGACCCCTTCTCCAGGCGGAGGCCGAGAATCCATTTCCACGCCTGGAGACACGCACCATGTCCGCCCCCTTCACTCCCCTGCTCCGCGCCCGAAACCTGCTCATCGGGGCGTTGCTCGCACTGTCATTCGGCCCGATCGTCCAGGCCGCCGGGCCGCTTCAGCCGCTGCTCGTCGCCAACCAGAAATCTGCGCTCAAAGTGCTGCTGGAGGTCTCTGGCGAGTTGAAAGACGTACCGTACGAGATCAAGTTTTCCGAATTCCCTTCGGCGTCGCCACTGGGCGAAGCCCTTAACGCGGGGGCCGTGGACGTCGGTGCACTGGGCGACGCGCCCTATGTCTTCGCGCTGGGCGCCGGCGCGGCGTTGAAGGTGATCAGCATCACCCACGTCGATGGCCGCTACACCACCGCGCTGATCGTGCGTAACGACTCGCCGATCAAGTCGGTGGCGGACCTCAAGGGCAAGCGCATCGTCACCGGGCGCGGCTCCATCGGCCACTACCTGGCCATTCGCGCGCTGAACGAAGCAGGGCTTAAGACCAACGACGTGAATTTCGTCTACCTGTTGCCCAGTGAATCCCGGTTGATCCTCGACAACGGCGACGCCGACGCCTGGGCCACCTGGGCGCCCTACACCACCGTCGCCACGCAAAACGGCGCGCGCATTCTGCCCAATGGGCCGGATTTGCTGACCAACCATTCCTACCTGGCTGCGACCCGCTCAGCCATCGCCGACAAGCGCGTGCAGCTGGACGACTTCGTGGTGCGGCTCGACCGCGCCTACCGCTGGGCCAACGCCCACCCTGCCGAATATGCCGCCGCCCAGACCAAGGTGACCGGCCTGCCATTGGCCGTGCACCTGGCGGTCAATCAAGAGACGAAGATGGAACGCGTGAGCATCAATGACGGCGTCATCGAAGGCCTGCAGAACACCGCGGACATCTATCAGCGCGAAGGCATCCTCAACAAGCACGTCGACGTCTCCCACGGCTTCGACCCGGACTTCAACGCCATCCGCCTGGCCGCCGAGCAATCGGCCGAACACACAGCCAATCAAGCCACTGACCCAACCAATCCCCAAGCTGCGCGTTAAGCGCTCGAATAAGGAGCACAGATCATGAGCAAGCCTCGTCAACTCAAATTCGGTGCAATGGTCCACGGCGTGGGCCACGGCTGGGGCGAGTGGCGCCACCCGGACGCGCAGGCTGATGCCAGCACCAACTTCGACTGGTACAAGGGACAGGCCCGGTTGGCCGAGGCCGCGAAGTTCGATTTCGTGTTCATCGCTGACAGCCTGCACATTCACGAGAAATCCAGCCCGCATTACCTCAACCGGTTCGAGCCGCTGACCATTCTCTCGGCGCTGGCAGCGACGACATCGAAGATCGGGCTGGTGGCGACCGTGACCGTCAGCTACACCGAACCTTTCCAGGTGGCGCGACAGATTTCGTCGCTGGACCACATCAGCGGCGGCCGGGCCGGCTGGAACGTCGTCACCTCATGGCTCAGCGGCACCGCCGAGAACTTCAGCAAGAGCGAACATCCGCCCCACGCCGTGCGCTATCGCATCGCCAGGGAACACGTATCGGCGGTCAAAGGGCTGTGGGATTCCTGGGAGGACGACGCTTTCACCCGCAACAAGCAAACCGGCGAGTTCTTTGACCGCAGCAAGCTGCACCCCTTGAACCACGCGGGCGACTTTTTCCAGGTGAAAGGTCCGCTGAACATCGCCCGCTCCCGCCAGGGCCAGCCGGTGCTGTTTCAGGCGGGCACCTCGGAGGACGGGCGCAACTTCGCTGCGGAATATTCCGACGCGATTTTCGTCCACGCCGAGTCCCTGGAAGAAGCCCAAGCGTATTACGCCGATCTCAAGCGCCGCGCTGTCGGCTTCGGCCGCAACCCGGATGACCTGTCGATTTTGCCGGGGATTCGCCCGATCGTGGGTCGCGACGCAGACGAGGTTGAGCAGCGGTATCAGCAAGCCGTGCAACTGGTGAGCATCGAGGACGCCATCGTCGCGCTGGGCCGGCCGTTCAACGACCACGACTTCAGCCAATACCCGCTGGATGCGCCGTTTCCAGACCTGGGCGATCTTGGGGCCAACAGCCAGAAAGGCGGATCAGATCGCATCAAACAGCAGGCCAGAGAGCAGAACCTCACCCTGCGCCAGGTCGCGCTGGACTTTTCCCGCCCTCGCCGCGAGTTCGTCGGCACACCTGAACAGGTCGCCGATCAGATTCAGCACTGGTTCGAGCACGGCGCCAGCGACGGTTTCATCATCAATTCGCTGCTGCCTGATGGGCTGAAATCCTTCACGGAGCTGGTCATTCCAGTCCTGCAGCAGCGTGGCCTGCAACGCACTGATTACAGTGGTTCGACCCTGCGCGAGCATTTCGGCCTGGCGTTTCCGGTTAATCGTCATACGGCCGCGCGGTTGGCCACTGCGACGAAGGTCACGGACGCTGAACAATCGCAGGTCCCGGCATGAGCGCAGGGTTGAATCGGCAGCCTGATGCTTCAGCAGATGCCGAGACCGAGGCGGCCTTTGTGGCGCGTTTGCAGGGGATCACCGAGCGGCTGGCCGAGACCGCGCAGCACTACGATGAAACGGCTGAATTCCCACACGAGAACTTCCGTTTGCTGCAAGAGCACGGCTTGCTCGGGCTGACGGTCGAAGGCGCTCTGGGGGGCGGCGATGCGGATCTTAAGCGGGCACAGCAAGTGATCAGCGCGGTGGCGAAGGGTGAGCCTTCCACTGCGCTGATTCTGGTGATGCAGTACATCCAGCACGCGCGCATTCGCGAGGTGAAAAACTGGCCGGAGCATCTCTACCGCCAGGTGGCGTTGGACGCAGTCAATAAGGGCGCGCTGATCAATGCCCTGCGGGTCGAGCCGGACCTGGGTTCACCTTCTCGCGGCGGACTGCCGGCGACGATTGCGCGCAGGACGGCGGAAGGCTGGCGGATCAGCGGACGGAAAATTTATTCGACGGGCAGTCACGGGCTGACCTGGTTCAACGTGTGGGCGCGCAGCGATGACGCCGATCCGCGGGTCGGGGTGTGGCTGGTGCGCAAGGACAGCCCGGGCGTGCGCATCGTCGAGGATTGGGACCACCTGGGCATGCGCGCAACGTCCAGCCACGAAGTGATTTTCGACGACGTGCTGGTGCCGCTGGACCATGCCGTCAACACCAGCCCGGCGAGTTCGCCGCAGCCGGAGCTGGATGCGACGGGGTTGCTGTGGATGTCGGTGTTGTTGTCGTCGGTGTACGACGGCATTGCTCAGTCGGCGCGGGACTGGCTGGTCGGTTTTCTGGAGCAGCGCACGCCGTCCAACCTGGGCGCCTCGCTGTCGACACTGCCGCGCTTTCAGGAAGTGCTCGGCCGCATCGACACGCTGCTGTTCGCCAATCGCACGCTGCTGGAGTCAGCGACCCATGGGCTGACGTCGGCGGGCCATGCCTCCCAGATCAAATACCTGGTGACCAGCAACGCCATTCGCGCGGTAGAGCTGGCCATCGAAGCCACCGGCAACCCCGGCCTGTCCCGCAGCAACCCGCTGCAACGCCATTACCGCAACGTCGTCTGCGGCCGTGTCCATACGCCGCAGAATGACGTGGTGTTGCAGGGGGTGGGCAAGGCGGTGTTTGCCGCACGGGCGGTCAGGCAGTAGTAGCACCGCATTCCCCCTGTAGGACCGGCTTCAGCCGGGAAGGCGCCAGTGTGAACCCCCAAATCTTGCAGCGTGACACCCGACGCATTCCCGGCTAAAGCCGGTCCTACCATACGCGCCGTGCATCGGCTTGCCGATCAAGCCAACATTTCAGGCGGCTCGAACGCGGTGATCGGCGGCACTTCGCCGTGCCACTTCTCGACGTCAACCGTGACCGTCTGCGCCGAACAGCCCTGGGACAGACTCGACGCGCCGACATCTTCAGTCAGCACATTCGGATTGCCGTGCTTCTCCAGGCTGTTCGCCTGCCCCTTCGCCAACGGATCAAACCAGGCGCCGGTGGCGATCTGCACCACGCCCTCACGAATGTCGTCGGACACCATCACTCCCGCCAGAAACGCACCTCGATCATTGAACACCCTGACCACCTCCCCCTCGGCAATCCCGCGCGCCAAGGCGTCCTGCCGGTTGATTGTCAACGGCTCCCGCCCCTGAATTTTCGAGGCCTGGCTGTACGCGCCGTGGTCGTATTGGCTGTGCAGCCGCGTCTTCGGCTGGTTCGACAGCAGATGCAGGGGCCGCGGCTGGGCAGGCTTGTCCAGCCAAACGGGATGGCCGGGACAATCGGCGTAACCAAAGCCGGCGATCGTCTCACTGAAAATCTCGATCTTGCCCGACGGCGTCTGTAGCGGATTGCCCTGCGGGTCGTCACGAAACGCCTTGAGCAGCACCGTATCGTTTGGCGGGTAATCCACCTCAAAGACACCGTCGCGCCAGAATTCCTCAAAATCGGGCAGTTCAATGGCGAAGCTTCCAGCCCGTGGTCGCGACTCTTCATACAGCAAGCGCAGCCATTGCCCGGCGTCACGGCCCTCGGTAAACGGCTGCTCGCAGTCGAGCCGACGGGACAGCTCGGCGAAGATCGCATAATCGTCCCGCGCCTCCCCCACTGGCTCGATCGCCTTGTGCATGGCGATCATGTAGCGGTCCGACGCCGCGCTGCCGATGTCATCCCGCTCCAGTGCGGTCGTGGCCGGCAGTACGATATCGGCGTGTTTGGCCTGAGCGGTCCAGAACTGCTCGTGAACGATGATGGTTTCCGGACGCTGCCAGGCGTGCAGCAGTCGATTGATGTCCTGGTGATGGTGGAAGATGTTACCGCCAGCCCAGTACACCAGCCGAATGTGCGGATAGTGATACCGCTTGCCGTTGTAATCGAAAGCCTCGCCGGGATTGAGCAGCATGTCGGTGATCCGCGCCACCGGAATGAAATCCTTGACCGGGTTCACGCCCTGGGAAAAGCGCGGCCCGGAAAACGCCTTGCGCCCGCTGCCGGTGTTGTTCATGCAGCCATAACCCAGACCGAAGCCGCCGCCGGGCAGACCGATCTGCCCGAGCATTGCCGCCAGGGTCACGGTCATCCAGAACGGTTGCTCGCCGAACTGCGCCCGCTGCAGTGAATAGGCGACGTTGATCATCGTGCGCTTGCCGGCCATTTCCCGCGCAAGGCTGACAATCCGTTGGGCCGGAATACCAGTCAGGGCCGCAGCCCACTCCGGCGTCTTCGCCACACCCTCCACGGCGCCGATCAGATATTCGATGAAGCGCTCATGCCCTGTCGTGTAGCGACGCAGAAAATCCGTGTTGTGCAGCCCTTCGTCCACCAGCACCCAGCACAGCGCCATCATCAGCGCAGTGTCGCTGCCGGGCCGGACGGCGAGCCATTCATTGCGTTCCGGTCCGGTTAAATCATCACGCAGCGGGCTGACATTGACGAACTGCACGCCAGCATCCGACATCCTGCGAATGCCGTTGCTGACCAGATGATCGCTGGCGCCGCCGGGACTGCACTGGGCGTTCTTCAACGGCAAGCCGCCGAAAGCGACGAACAGCTCGCAGTGCTCCGCCAGATTGCGCCAGGACGTATGGGCCGCCAGCAGCCAGTCCATATTGCCGACGATGTGCGGCATCAACACCCGGCCGGCGCCGAGGCTGTAACTGTCGACGCTGTACACGTAGCCGCCATGACTGTTGAGGAAACGGTGCAGCTGACTCTGCGCGTGATGAAAACGCCCCGCGCTGCCCCAGCCATAGCTGCCGCCGAAAATAGCCTTATTGCCGTGCTCGCCCTTCACCCGCGACAACTCAGTGGCGACCAGATCCAGCGCAACGTCCCACGGCACCTCGACAAAGGCTTCGTTGCCGCGCAGGTGCGGGTCGCGTAGGGCCGGATGATCGTTGAAGCGCTCGAGAAAACTGCGGCGCACGGCCGGCCGACGGATACGCGTGGCAGAGTCGATGGCGCCGGGGATGGATAAGCCGATCGGCGAAGGGTCCGCGTCCCACTCTACCGGGTCCATGGCCTTCAGACGTCCGTCAACAACGCGCGGACGGTAAGCGCCCCAATGCAACGAGGTGAAACTCATGGGTGAATGCTCCAGCAGGTAGGCCTGTGCGATGACTGCCGTGATCGGTCAACGCGCCGTTTGTGCCAACGCGTTAACCCCGGCTTCGAGCGCCGAGGCAAAGGAGTCGTCAAATACAGTGCCAGCAGGATAGGATTTCGTCAGCCCGGCGGCGTTGAAAAAGTCGATGGTCTGCTGCGCCTGGGTGATGACCTGGGGCGAAATCGGCAGCACCACCGTCGCCGAACGCTCGAACCAGCCGCGCGCCACTGCAGGATCGGCCTTGGAAAGGACGGCCCAGGCGTTGGCGTACGTGTCAGTGTTTTGCTTGTTGGCGACCGACCAGGCCCGAGCCTTCTGCAGGCGACGGAGGAAGTCAGTGATCTCTGGGCGCTTGTCTTTGATCGAGCGGTCATTGGCAACAACAAAGCTCTGCGCCGGAATCAGGTTTTGCGCAGTGGTGATCACCCGCCCGCCCTGCCGTTCCTGTTGAATCACATAGGGATCCCACGTCGCGATGGCGTCGACCGAGCCGCCGTCCAGGGCGTGAGAAGCATCCAGCGCACTCAGATATCGATATTCCACCGCATCCCGCGCGATGCCGGCCTTGTCCAGCGCGGTCAGCATCAGTTGCTGGCTCCACGAACCCTTCCAGATCGCCACCCGCTTGCCTTTAAGGTCCGCCACCGTTTTGATGGGCGAATCCTTGCCGACCACGATCGCCACACCCGCCAGGTTCTGCCGGGAAACCCCAATCACCTTGATCGGCGCGCCCAACGCGCCGAGAAACAGCACGGGGGCATCACCCAGCAGTCCGACGTCGAGGCTGCCGGCGTTGAGCGCTTCCGTCACCGGCGAGCCGGCAGTGAACTGCTTCCACTCCAGTGTGTAAGGCAAATCGTCGAGAACGCCGGCGGCTTCCATGACGGTCCGGGCGCCATAGCTTTGGTCGCCCACGACCAGTTCTGCGGCATGCACCGCGGTGAGGGAGCCGCTGAATAAAAGAAGGGACAACACAGGACGCAGCAGAAAGGATTTGATCGACACAGGCAATCTCCGGGGAGGCTCCATCGGAACCGGGATCATGAAATGAGCGCCGGTCCGCCTGTGCGGTAGCCGATTCTTGGGCCTGCGCTGGTTCACGCAGCATCAGGCATCGGAACCATAGCATCGGACGTTATATTAAATAAATTCAATATAGTTATATGTAAATATGCGGAATATGCAGGACGAGATTCACCAGCAGCGGGCGTTCGATATAAATCGAACACACACAAAAACGCCGCTCTGTTGAGCGGCGTTTTTGAGAATTTGGAGCGGGAAACGAGACTCGAACTCGCGACCCCGACCTTGGCAAGGTCGTGCTCTACCAACTGAGCTATTCCCGCAAATGGCGTCCCCTAGGGGACTCGAACCCCTGTTACCGCCGTGAAAGGGCGGTGTCCTAGGCCACTAGACGAAGGGGACACAGCCTGGAAACACCATGGTGTTGTGTTCCAGTTCCAGAAACACATCCGAAGATGCTTCCTGGTTTCACTCAACTTCGCCCGAAAGCAAAGCTGCTTAAAAATGGAGCGGGAAACGAGACTCGAACTCGCGACCCCGACCTTGGCAAGGTCGTGCTCTACCAACTGAGCTATTCCCGCAATGGCGTCCCCTAGGGGACTCGAACCCCTGTTACCGCCGTGAAAGGGCGGTGTCCTAGGCCACTAGACGAAGGGGACACGCTACAACATTCACTGCCTGCTACGCTCTGCTGTGTGCTTTACGCTGCAAGTGGCGCGCATTCTATGGATGGATGTAGGGGTCGTCAACCCCTCAGTGAAAATTTATTCAAATCAATGACTTCGCCCTCTATTAAGGCAATGTGCGGCCGATACACAGGTGTCAGCCGCCATGGCCTAAATCTGGCGAAGTGACAGGACCACCTTCCCGCGATAGTGGATAGCCACTACACTCGCGCAAATTACTTGACTGAGGCTTGTGCGGTGACACCACTCATTATCACCCTGTTCGTCGTAGCAGGCATCGTGCTCCTCATAGCCGTCGGCTACTTGAATCATGTCGCAGAGGGCAAAAAGGTCGAGCGTGCGCGAGGTCTTGTCGAGCTCAATGACCGGCTGCGTCGCTGCAGCGAGCTGTCCGAAACCTTCCCCGGTCAGTTGATGACACCGGCGCTCAAGCTGCTGCTGGTTCGCCTTGAGTTGAACGTGGTCAAGCGTCTGCTGGCGCTGGAAAAGAGCAACAACCCGAACCTTCAGGAACGCCAGGCTGAACTGGAAGCACTGGTGGCCCAGGGTGACGCGATCACGGTCAGCAACCCGGCCAGCCCGATTCAGACCGAAGCCAAGGCCAAAGACGTGCGCTTTCTCCTGGAAGCCATGCATGGCCAGGTCACGCGGGCAGCCCACGATGGTTTCCTGCAAACCGCTGAAGCCAAACACTGGATTCGCGAGATCCGTAACTTGCTGGTGCTGCTGCACATCGAGTTCTTCAACAACCTCGGCCAGCACGCGATGAGTCAGGAACAGCCCGGCCAGGCCCGTCTGGCCTTCGAGCGCGGCGTCCAATACCTGAAAAACCAGCCTGAACCCGCACCGTGGAAAGCCCACCTGCAGGCCATGGAACGGCAGCTGGCCAAGGCCAACTCCATGGTGCTGGACACCATCGCACCGACTGAAGACGACAATAACGAGCTGACCGAAGGCTTGAGAGTCGTGGACGCCGACGCCGAATGGAAAAAGAAAGCCATCTACGACTGATGGCTTAAACCTGACGCACCGCGCGGTGCGTCAGGGCTTCATCTCAGCAATCGGTCGATTTCAAGAAGATCGCCGCCAGCCGCTCAATCCCCGCCTGATCCTCCTCGCTGAAGCGCCCGACACTCGGGCTGTCCAGATCCAGAACGCCTATCAGCTGACCGTCCTTTACCAATGGCACCACCAATTCGCTGTTGGAAGCGCTGTCGCAGGCGATGTGTCCCGGAAACTCATGGACATCGTGCACGCGCTGGGTTTCGCGGCTCTGTGCCGCCGTGCCGCAGACACCCTTGCCGAACGGAATGCGCACGCAAGCGATCTGGCCCTGAAACGGCCCCAGCACCAGCTCTTCGTTGCGATTGAGGTAGAAGCCTGCCCAGTTCAGGTCATCGAGCTGGGTATAAAGGAAGGCCGAGAACTGCGCAGCGTTGGCGATGAAATCGCGCTCGTCCGCCAGCAGGGATTCCAGTTGTGCAGCCAGCAGGCGGTAGCCATCAAGGCCCTCCCCTGCAGAATTCAAATCGATCATGCGTCTTGCTCCAGCATTTTCAAACCAACCCAGTAGCGGGCGAACTGATACGCGCAACGACCGTTGCGGTTGCCGCGGCCGGT
Source organism: Pseudomonas sp. 1L-C-7-B-C1 (assembly GCF_057291635.1). Classification (NCBI taxonomy): domain Bacteria; kingdom Pseudomonadati; phylum Pseudomonadota; class Gammaproteobacteria; order Pseudomonadales; family Pseudomonadaceae; genus Pseudomonas; species Pseudomonas sp. 1L-C-7-B-C1. Next base: position 99,905 of record NZ_JBXAWH010000011.1, read on the forward strand.
CGCCCAGCGCACGGCGTGAATCTCAAGGGCTTCATCACGCTGCCATTGCAAGCCGGCCTTGGCCGCCAGCTCGCCGATCCAGTGCTCCACCACATCCAGGAAATGCTCCTGGGTGAAGGGATAGAACGACAGCCAGAGACCAAAGCGGTCCGACAACGCGATCTTGTCCTCCACGGCTTCACTCGGGTGAATCTCGCCGTCGTCACCGCGCTGCCAGTGAGCATTGTCGCTCTCCTTTTCCGGCACGAGGTGGCGGCGATTGGACGTGGCGTACAGCAGGACGTTGTCCGGCGCCTGTTCCAGCGAGCCGTCGAGCACGCTCTTCAGCACCCGGTAGTCGCCTTCGCCGGATTCGAACGACAGGTCATCGCAGAACAATACAAAGCGCTGCGGCAATTTCTGCAGCTGCTCAACCACACGCGGCAGATCCCCCAGATGATCCCGCTCGATCTCGATCAGGCGCAGACCGGCTTTGGCGTGCTCGGCGAGCAACGCCCGGACCAGTGACGATTTGCCCGTGCCACGGGAACCCCAGAGCAACGCGTGGTTGGCGGGCAGCCCGTCGATGAACTGTTGCGTGTTGCGGCCCAGTTGCTCACGCTGGCGGTCAACGCCGATGAGGTCGGACAGGCGCATGTCCAGGGTGACCTCCAGCGGCATCAGGTAACCGACACGGCCTTCGCGCACCCAGCGCGCCGCCAGCGTTGTCTCCCAGTCCACGGGCTGTCGCACGGCAGGCAGCAGAGGTTCGAGGCGCGCCAGCACCGACTCGGCGCGCTCCAGAAATGCGTTCAATCGAGAATCCACGGTTTCTCCTTGATTTAACGGGTTAACGCGTGGCCGCGATCAGCTATGCTTGCCACGCGACGGACACAAGAAGTGACAGTGCCTTTTATGGATATAGCGATCACCCACCGGCTGTCATTCAAACAGGCCCGATTGACTGTGCTGATCGGCTTTGTATTGGGCACGCTGCTCAGTCTGTCTCAAATTGCGCTCGATTATGCCAGCGAAGACGCGTCCATCGATCGTGAAATTCGCTCCCTGCTGCAAATCAGTCATAACCCCGCCTCGCGCATTGCCTACAACCTGGATGCAGAACTCGCCCAGGAACTGACCCTCGGCCTGCTGCACTCCCCGGCCGTGGTCGGCGCGCGGCTGACCGATAACAACAACGTTCAGCTCGCTGCGGTATCACGGCCGCTGGCGAACAGCGCTTACCGGATGGTCAGTGACTTCCTGTTCGGCGGCAGCCGGCAGTTCGAAGACGTGCTGCACCTGGACCACATACCCAATGAGTCCATCGGCATCTTGCACCTGGACGTCGACACCTTCGCTTTCGGCAGCCATTTTCTGCAGCGCGCCGGGATCACACTGATCAACGGTTTCGTGCGCAGCCTGGTGCTGGCCGGCCTGTTGCTGGCGCTGTTTTACTTCACCCTGACCAAACCGCTGACGGGCATGATCCGTGCGCTCTCGGAACGGGATCCGCGCAGCCCCGTTCAACCCCCGCTGCCCTGCCCGCGCGGCCACGAGCATGACGAAATCGGCGTGCTGGTGGCGGTCACGAATCGGCAGTTCGAGAGCGTGGCCAGTGAGTTCGCGCGGCGGCGGGAAGCGGAAAACCGGCTCACCGACCACCTCAACGAACTGGAAGACATCGTCTCCGCGCGGACCAACCAGCTTGAAGCCAGCAACGCCCGGCTCAGCCAGTCCAACGAAGAACTGCAGATCGCGCGCAGCACGGCACTGGACATGGCCCACGCACGCTCGGCCTTTCTGGCCCACATGAGCCATGAAATACGCACGCCCCTCAATGGCTTGTTGGGCATGCTGGCCCTGTCCCTTGATGGCCCGCTGAGTGCAGAACAGCGCCAGCAGCTGTCCATTGCCCACGACTCGGGCAAGGTGTTGGTCGAACTGCTCAACGACATTCTTGACCTGTCGAAATTTGATGCCGGTCAGGTGGAGCTTGAGCGCATTCCGTTCGATCTGGCGGCCTTGATCGAAGACACCGCCAGCCTGCTGTCGCAGAACGCGGCGCCGAATGTCGAGCTGACCTGCCTGATCGACCCGCGTTTCCCGGCGTCCGTGCTGGGTGACCCGACCCGGGTGCGCCAGATCGTCAGCAACCTGCTCTCGAACGCCCTCAAGTTCACCCGGGCCGGACGTGTGGATGTGCGCCTGGGTCAACATGGCGAGCACATGCGTATCGAGGTGTGCGACACCGGCATTGGTATCGCGCAGGACGCTCAGGCGAAGATCTTCCAGCCATTCACCCAGGCCGAAGCCGCGATCACCCGGCAGTACGGCGGCACCGGTCTGGGCCTGACCCTGACCCACAACCTGACCGATGCCATGAACGGGCAATTGAGTATCGAGTCCACCCTTGGCGTCGGCAGCCGTTTCCGCGTGGACCTGCCGCTGCCGGCACACACGCCGGCGCTGCAATGGCCGCAGCTGAAAGGCAAAGTGCTGGTCGCCAGCGATGCGGGCAGCGGATTACTGGAAATGTTGAGCCGAGTGCTGCCGGAATGGGGCGTTACCTGCCAGCACCTTGAGGAAGACGCACCACCCGACTGCGACGCGGACTTGCTCATCACCGATTGCCCGCAATGCCTGGTGGCCATCCGCGAGGCGTGCACGGTGCCGGTATTGCTGGTGACGGCGTACGGCAATTTCATGCCCAGCGAGCAAGTCGCGGCCCTGGCACCGTTGCATCAGCAGGCGCGGCCGTTACCGCGCAACGTGCTGCATCAGAGCCTGGCGCGCATTCTGGATGCTGACGGTCAGGCGGGCAGCAGCCACGAACAAGGCGCCCCCTCTCCCACCCATCGGGCGCGTATTCTGCTGGTGGAGGACAACCCGGTTAATCAGCTGGTAGCCAAGGGCATGCTGGGTAAGCTCGGTTGCGAGGTCATCGTCAGCAGCAACGGCGCCGAAGCGCTGCAACAGCTTGAGCAGGACCACTTCGATCTGGTGCTGATGGACTGCAACATGCCCGTGATGAATGGCTATGACGCCACCCGTTGTATTCGGAAAAACGGACGTTGGTCGGACCTGCCGATCGTCGCACTGACGGCCAACGCGATGCCCGAAGAGCGCGAACACTGCAAGGCCGCGGGCATGAGCGACTACTTGGCCAAGCCGTTTCGTCGCGAGGAATTGATGGCGTTGCTGGATCAGTGGATCCCGGTGGCACAGCCTCAGTAAAAGGCTTCGATCAACCGGCCGCCTGTTCTTTCAACAGCGCGTCGATGTCCGCCTTGATGTCTTCCGGCTTGGTCAATGGGGCGTAGCGCTTGACCAGCTTGCCGTCGCGACCTACCAGGAACTTGGTGAAATTCCACTTGATGCCTTCCGAACCCAGCAAGCCCGGCGCGCGCTTCTTGAGCTGCACGAAAAGCGGGTGCGCATGGCTGCCGTTGACGTCGATCTTCTTGAACAGCGGGAAGGTTACCCCGTAGTTCAGCTCGCAAAAGTCGGAAATCGCCCCTTCGTTGCCGGGCTCCTGTTTGCCGAACTGGTTGCATGGAAAGCCCAGCACCACCAGCCCGCGATCCTTGTAGCCCTGCCACAATTCCTCAAGACCCTTGTACTGCGGCGTGAAACCGCACTTGCTGGCAGTGTTCACCACCAATACCGCCTTGCCGCCGAAATCAGCGAGGGTCTTTTGTTCGCCCTTGATCGTTTGCACCGGAATGTTCAGCAGCTCGTCGCTCATGGCGATGCCTCGAAAGTGGTAAACAGCCAAGCTAGCGCGCCATTGCCTGGCGCGCTATCCCATTGTTGCCGCTGATAGGCCTGCATCAGGCGCTGCGCGGCACCAGGTCCAGGCACACGGAGTTGATGCAGTAGCGCAGACCGGTGGGCGGCGGACCATCCGGGAACACGTGGCCGAGGTGGGCATCGCATTTACTGCAGACCACTTCAGTGCGGATCATGCCGTGACTGACATCGCGCACTTCAACCACGGCGCTGCCTTCCAGCGGCGCGTAGAAGCTCGGCCAGCCGCAGCCCGAATCGAACTTGGTGGTTGAATCGAACAGCGGTTCATTGCAGCAGATGCAGTGGTAGACGCCGTCGGTCTTGGTCTCGTTGTATTTACCGCTGAATGGACGCTCGGTGCCCTTCAGCCGGCAGACGTTGTACTGCTCCGGATCGAGCATCGCTTTCCATTCTTCAAGGGTTTTATCCAGCTTAGCCACGGGTAGACCTCCGTAAATGAAAAAGCCCGATCTGCGTCTTTTCCACGGATCGGGTGGCACGTATGATTGCGCCTTCGTTGGACGCCAGTCTGTCACCCGCGTTTCTCGCGTACAAACCCATTTTGATGGCGTCATGCTCAGCGGTCTGCGCATCTTCACACAGCGGGCCGTCTCTTTTCGGGACCAATCACCATGCAGTTCAGCAAATCGAACAAGCTCGCCAACGTCTGCTACGACATTCGCGGGCCGGTGCTCAAGCACGCCAAGCGCCTGGAAGAGGAAGGCCATCGCATCCTCAAGCTGAACATCGGTAACCCGGCGCCGTTTGGTTTCGAGGCGCCGGACGAGATTCTGCAGGACGTCATCCGCAACCTGCCCATGGCCCAGGGCTACAGCGATTCAAAAGGCCTGTTCAGCGCACGCAAGGCTGTGATGCAGTACTACCAGCAGAAGCAGGTCGAAGGTGTCGGCATCGAAGACATCTATCTGGGCAACGGCGTCTCCGAACTGATCGTGATGTCGATGCAGGCCCTGCTCAACAACGGCGATGAAGTGCTGGTGCCGGCCCCGGACTACCCGCTGTGGACCGCCGCCGTGGCGTTGTCGGGCGGCAACCCGGTGCATTACCTGTGCGACGAGCAGGCCAACTGGTGGCCTGATCTGGAGGACATGAAGGCCAAGATCACGCCGAACACCAAAGCCATGGTGATCATTAACCCGAACAACCCGACCGGTGCCGTCTATTCCCGTGAAGTGTTGCTGGGGATGCTGGAGATTGCCCGTCAGCACAATCTGGTGGTCTTCTCGGACGAAATCTACGACAAGATCCTCTACGACGACGCCGTGCACATTTGCACCGCCTCGCTGGCACCGGACCTGCTGTGCCTGACCTTCAACGGGCTGTCGAAGTCCTACCGCGTGGCGGGTTTCCGCTCCGGCTGGATCGCGATTTCCGGGCCCAAGCACAACGCGCAAAGCTACATCGAAGGCATCGACATTCTGGCGAACATGCGCCTGTGTGCCAACGTGCCGAGTCAGCACGCGATCCAGACCGCGCTGGGCGGCTATCAGAGCATCAACGACCTGATCCTGCCGCCGGGCCGTCTGCTGGAACAACGCAACCGGACCTGGGAATTGCTCAACGACATTCCGGGTGTCAGCTGCGTGAAGCCGATGGGTGCGCTGTACGCCTTCCCGCGCATCGACCCGAAGGTCTGCCCGATCCACAACGACGAGAAGTTCGCGCTGGACCTGCTGCTGTCGGAAAAGCTGTTGATCGTTCAGGGCACGGCGTTCAACTGGCCGTGGCCGGACCACTTCCGCGTGGTGACGCTGCCGCGTGTGGACGATCTGGAACAGGCCATTGGCCGGATCGGCAACTTCCTGAAGACCTATAAGCAGTAACGCTGCTTGCTGCAGGAGCCGACTTGCTGGCGAGCGCGGTCGATCAGTGACGACGATGTTACCTGACGCACCGGGTTCGCCAGCAAGCCGACTCCTACGGTTTTGAGCCCCATCGCTATGCCCCTCACCTCTCGCTGAGGGCCTCTATTGCCGTGCCGGCGCCAGACGACACAGTTTGAAATGATCGCCCGGTTGAATACGCCCCGACATCACCTTATATACCCCCGCAGTACGTTACATATTCTTCCCGAGGAGACACTCTTAACCATGATGCGCATTTTGCTGTTTTTGGCCACTAACCTTGCGGTCGTGCTGATTGCCAGCATCACCCTGAGCCTTTTTGGCTTCAACGGGTTCATGGCGGCCAACGGGGTTGATCTGAACCTCAATCAGCTGCTGATCTTCTGCGCCGTGTTCGGTTTTGCCGGTTCGCTGTTCTCACTGTTCATCTCCAAATGGATGGCGAAGATGAGCACGGGCACCGAAATCATTACCCAACCCCGCACCCGCCATGAGCAATGGCTGCTGCAGACCGTGGAACAACTGTCCCGCGATGCGGGCATCAAGATGCCGGAAGTGGGTATTTTCCCCGCCTACGAAGCCAACGCCTTCGCCACCGGCTGGAACAAGAACGACGCCCTGGTCGCGGTCAGTCAGGGCCTGCTGGAGCGTTTTTCGCCCGATGAAGTGAAGGCGGTGCTGGCTCACGAGATCGGTCACGTGGCCAACGGCGACATGGTGACGCTGGCGCTGGTCCAGGGCGTGGTCAACACCTTCGTCATGTTCTTCGCGCGGATCATCGGCAACTTCGTCGACAAGGTGATCTTCAAGAACGAAGAAGGCCGTGGCATCGCGTTCTATATCGCGACCATATTCGCTGAAATCGTTCTGGGCTTCCTCGCCAGCGCCATCGTCATGTGGTTCTCGCGCAAGCGTGAATACCGCGCAGACGACGCCGGTGCCCGCCTGGCCGGTACGGGCGCAATGATCAGCGCGCTGCAGCGTCTGCGTTCGGAACAGGGCGTTCCGGTGCAAATGCCTGAGAGCATGACGGCGTTCGGCATCAACGGTGGTTTGAAGCACGGCCTGGCCGGGCTGTTCATGAGCCACCCGCCGCTGGAAGAACGCATCGAGGCGCTTCGTCGCCGCGGTTGATTCCGTGATAGCTGGACGAGAAAGGGCGACGTGAAGTCGCCCTTTTCTTTCGCCTGTCGCAGATTTTGTGCGCATAGGCGGTCTGTGGGAGTGAGCTTGCTCACGAAGACGTATCCACATCCGCTGGATCTTTCAGCACGGGAGCCCATTCGCCAGCCTGCCCCTTCCTTATCGCCGATACAGCCGATAGGCATATTCCATCAGGGATGTTGCGCCCGCCTGCTTGAACTTCACGCCCTGCTCCAGCACATCCAGATCCGCGACGCGCTTGACCCGCCAATCAGGGGACAACAGCTGCAGCACCTCATCCTCATCCACTGAGAACGGCGGGCCGGCAATCAGCGACTGATCGTAATCCAGCGTCACCAACAAGCCGCAGGCATCTTTCGACAGCAAGTGATTGAGCTGTTTGACGTAACGCCAGCGCAAGTCCGGCGGCAGCGCAATCAGGGCGGCTCGGTCGTAGAATGCGGTGCAGTCGCCCACGTCGTCGGGATTTAGCGCAAAGAAGTCACCGCACCAGATCTCGCAGCCCTCCACACGATAAACCTTGAGCGCGCCACGCTCCTCGACCGTCGGCTGCAAGCCGTTCTCGCTGAAGAATCCGGCGACTGCGATCTCAGACAATTCTGCGCCTACCACATAAAAACCCTGGTTGAGCAGCCAGACCATGTCGATGCTTTTGCCGCACAACGGCACCAGCACGCGCTCCCCTGGCATGGCGGTGAGCTCTGGCCACAAGCGCAGCAAGTGCGAATTCACAGACGCCTGATTGAAACCGATCTGATTGATCGCCCAGCGCTCATGCCAAAAACGCGGCTCCATAGACACTCCTGATATCCCGATCAAAACGGACGAAAACTTATATTAGATTTAGATGGATGTACTGCCCGATCATGCCACTCACCTTATACGCTCAGGACACTGCAAATGCTGCCTAGCCTGTTCATTTCCCACGGCTCGCCCATGCTTGCCCTCGAACCGGGTGAGAGCGGCCCGGCGCTTGCGCGTCTGGCCGCCACCCTCCCGCGCCCCAAAGCCATCGTTATGGTCTCGGCGCACTGGGAAAGCAATGAACTGCTGGTCAACGGCAATCCCCAGCCGGAGACCTGGCATGACTTCGGCGGCTTCCCATCCGCACTTTTCGCCGTTCAGTACCCGGCACCCGGCATGCCAGAGCTGACGCATCGCGTGCTGGAACTACTGGCAGAGGCTGACCTGCCAGCGCGCATGAACACCCAACGACCGTTCGACCATGGCGTCTGGGTGCCCTTGTCGTTGATGTACCCGCAGGCGGACATTCCCATTGTGCAGGTCTCGCTGCCTACGCGCGGGGGCCCCGCCCTGCAGACGACGGTCGGGCAGGCGCTGAATGGACTGCGCGAGGAAAACGTTCTGCTGATCGGTTCTGGCAGCATCACCCATAACTTGCGAGAGCTGGACTGGCAGGCGGGACCTGAAAGCATCACGCCGTGGGCCCTGGCGTTCCGTGACTGGATGGTGGGAAAGCTGGCGGCCGATGATCTGAAAGCGCTGCACGATTACCGAAACCAGGCGCCCCACGCCGCGCGCAACCACCCGACCGATGAACACCTTCTGCCGCTGTATTTCGCTCGGGCGGCGGGTGGGAAATTCAGCATTGAGCACCAGGGTTTCACCATGGGGGCGTTGGGGATGGACATTTATCGGTTTGGTTGAGGGGGTGGATACAGCCCTGTGGGACCGGCTTTAGCCGGGAAGAGGCCAGGTCAAACACCATCGATTATGCACTTATAGGGGACTTACACTTATAGGGGACTGATTTATTTACAGCGCTTCATCGTAAATTAATCTGTCCCCGGTCAGTTGTGTGGCAACCGACGCCTTCCCGGCTGAAGCCGGTCCTACCAAACCAAAACCCACTCGGCCTGGTGCCTCCCCCCTCCGTCTATGGGATCGGCGCCAGAGACAAAACGGGGACAGATTAATTTACGGTGAAGCGTTGTAAATAAATCAGTCCCCTTCAAATAGTCATCCAAACGCAGCACTAGCCCCCAAATCCCACGCAAAAAAATCCCCGAACCAGTCGGGGATTTTTTTATTCAGACGATCAGCTCAAGAGCAGATCAGTCTTCGCGATAGCGACGCAGCTTCAGCTGCTTGCCGGCAACGCGGGTGTCTTTCAGCTTGGCCAGCAGACGCTCGAGGCCGTCTTCCGGCAGCTCGACGAGGCTGAAGCTGTCACGCACCTGGATGCGACCGATTGCTTCGCGAGCCAGACCACCTTCGTTGAGGATGGCGCCCAGCAGGTTTTTCGCAGCGATGCCGTCACGGGCACCCAGCGCGGTACGGCAGCGAGCACGGCCTTCGGCCAACGGCACCGGGGCACGACGTTCACGGTCGCCACGATCAGGACGGTCGCCTGCCGGACGCTCAGGACGGTCACCACGTGGCGCGTTGTTCGGCACCAATGGACGTTCTTTCTCGATCGCGCTCAGGGTCAGCGCCTGACCATTGGTGGCCTTGCGCAGCAGAGCAGCGGCCAGGGCACGCGGGGTGCAACCGATGTCGGCAGTCAGGCGGTCCAGCAATTCGCCATGGCTTGCTTCAGCATCAGCGACCAGCGGCGACAGGCTGTTGGTCAGTTTCTTGATGCGGGCATCGAGAACGGCCTGGGAGTCCGGCAGGCGGACTTCGGCGATTTTCTGACCGGTCATGCGCTCGATCACTTGCAGCATGCGACGCTCACGCGGCGTTACCAGCAACAGGGCGCGACCTTCGCGACCGGCACGGCCAGTACGGCCGATACGGTGAACGTAGGCTTCCGGGTCGTACGGCATGTCAACGTTGAACACGTGAGTGATACGCGGAACGTCAAGACCACGGGCAGCAACGTCAGTCGCAACAACGATGTCCAGACGACCATCCTTGAGGGAGTCGATGACGCGTTCACGCTGGTTCTGAGCGATGTCGCCGTTCAGCGCAGCAGCCTTGTAGCCTTTGGCTTCAAGGGCACTGGCCAGATCCAGAGTGGCCTGCTTGGTGCGCACGAACATGATCAGGGCGTCGAAATCTTCGACTTCCAGCAGGCTCAACACGGCAGAGGTCTTCTGGTCAGCGTGAACCAGCAGGTGAGCCTGCTCGATCGCGGTAACGGTCTGGGTCTTGCTCTGGATCTTGACGTGTTTCGGGTCTTTCAGGTGACGCTCGGCGATCGCGCGGATCGACTGCGGCAGGGTCGCCGAGAACAGCACGGTCTGACGGGTTTCAGGCATGGCCTTGAAGATGACTTCGAGGTCATCCATGAAGCCCAGCTTGAGCATTTCGTCAGCTTCGTCGAGAACCAGATGGTTCACAGTCGCCAGGACTTTTTCGTCACGACGCAGGTGGTCACAAAGACGGCCCGGGGTAGCGACGACGATTTGAGCGCCGTTGCGAATGGCCTTCAGCTGCGGGCCCATTGGCGCGCCGCCGTAGACAGCCACAACGGTCACGCCCGGCATTTGCTTGGCGTAGGTTTCGAACGCGGTGGCCACTTGCAGGGCCAGCTCACGAGTCGGCGCGAGGATCAGCGCTTGCGGCTCGCGTTTCGTCGGGTCGATCAGGCTCAGGATGGGCAGAGCGAAGGCGGCGGTTTTACCGGTACCTGTCTGCGCCTGACCGATCATGTCGTGACCGGCGAGAATAATGGGGATCGATTGCTGCTGAATGGCCGAAGGCTCTTCGTAGCCGGTGGCTACTACAGCTGCAACAATTGTCGGGTGAAGGTTAAGAGCGGCGAAGCCGCCGGTTTCCTGGGTCATGGGTCTGCCTCTGAGTGCATCCGCAAAGACCCATGCTTCAAAGCTGCGCGTGCCGTGTAAGACCCTAGAGTCACCCTGGCTGCTTTGTCGGCGGGGATTTGCGAAAACGTATTGATGAATGGATCGTCATGGGTGGTTCGTGACCGAACCGGTTCGAGAAGATGGCTTCGCGAACCTAAACCGTGACGAGGGCCCTATGAAAGGCCGGCGCGCACTATACCGGAAATGCTGAAACAAGTGAGGATTTTTTTCGGGAAACAGCCCCTTGCGGCCAACTGTCACAGGCTTTGCGCAAAGCTGCGTCAGTGTCTACTTTTCAAGTGCCCGGTATCGGTAGCGAGCAGAGCTTAAACGATTCATCTGGACAGTGCGACACCCCACCCTCCCTTTCTCCTCATCTGCAGGAAACAGCGACATGACCTCTTCGATCAAAGGCCACGTCAGCCGGGAACAGCGCGGCGCCATCATGCTCATCGGCCTGGACCGGGTCGCCAAACGCAACGCCTTCGACATGCACATGCTCAATCAGTTGAGCCTGGCCTACGGCGAGTTCGAGCGTAACGACCAGGCGCGGGTCGCGGTGGTGTTTGCCCACGGCGATCATTTTACCGGCGGGTTCGATCTGGCTGAGGCAGGGCCGGCATTGAGAGACGGCTGGACGCTGCCGGCCGGCGGTTTCGACCCTTGGGGCCTGTCGATCGGACCGCGGGTGAGCAAGCCGGTGATCGTCGCGGCCCAGGGCTGGTGCTTGACGCTGGGCATCGAGCTGATGCTCGCCTCTGACATCAATCTCTGTGCGAGCAATGCCCGCTTCGCCCATCGGGAAGTGCAGCGCGGCATTTTTGCCTGCGCCGGCGCGACCCTGCGGCTGCACCAGATCGCGGGTTGGGGCAATGCCATGCGCTGGCTGCTGACGGGCGATGAGTTCGACGCCCACGAAGCCTGCCGCATGGGGCTGGTGCAGGAAGTGATGGCACCCGAGGACCTGTTGCCCTCGGCGCTGCGCCTGGCCCGGCACATTGCCGACCGCGCGCCGTTGGGGATTCGCACCACCCTGGAGTCCGCGCGTCAGGCGGTGCTCGAGGGTGAAAGTGTTGCCGCGAAAGCGTTGCCCGCGCTGGTCCGGCGTGTGCTGGACAGCGAGGACGCCAAAGAAGGCCTGCAGGCGTTGCTGGAGAAACGCACGCCGGTGTTCAAGGATTGCTGATCAGGTGGCGGGCCGCAGCGTCTTGATCAGCGGCAACAGCGAATAGCCCAGTTGCGGCGCGAGGCTCTCGGCGCGCTGGGTGAGGGCGTCAATGTCCAGCGTCTGATCGAGGTCGGCGGGGACGATGAGGATGACATTGCCCTCCTTCACCGGCAGCTCCCAGTAATGACGGTGATACAGCCCGCGCAGGAGCGCCGCGCCCAACGGCTTGCCGTCGTCCGATGCCCACTGATTGATGATCAGCCAGCCGCCGGGGTTGAGGCGCTGCTGGCATTTCTCGAGAAAGCCCCAGGCCAGATGGCCCACCGCAGGGCCGGTGTCGGTGTAGAGATCGACAAAGATCAGGTCAGCGTCTTCGGCGGTCGGCAGCAGGTCGAGGGCGTCGCCGATGCGCACGTACAACCGGGGATCGTCCTGCAGGCCCATGAATTCCATGGCCAGACGCGGCACATCGGCGCGCAGTTCGATGGCTTCGACATCGTCAAGGGACAGAAACTTCAGACACGCCTGGGTCAGCGTGCCCGCCCCCAGCCCCATGAACAGCGCGCTTTCCGGGGCTGGATGACAGAGCGCGCCAATGAACATGGCGCGGGTGTAATCGTATTCGAGCCACGCCGGATCGGCCGTGAACGTGCAACTCTGCTCGATGGAATCACCGAACTCCAGGAAGCGGTAATCGGCCACTTCAAGTACGCGGATCTTGCCGAATTCGTCGTGAACTTCGGCCAACACGTGCTCTACGCGTTCCTCGGTCATTGCTGTCTTCGTACCCATGGTCAGAGTGGTTCGGGAGCTCGCCCGCAAGGATCGGCGTTGCCGCGCCCCGGGCCTCGTGTGCAGACAGACGCAAGAGGCGGCCCGGAAAAGCGCGAATTGTCGGCGAATCGCGCCCCGCAGGTCACGCAAATTCTCGAGGCGAGCTGCTAACATGCCTGTCCGATCGCACTGACTTCGAGTTCAAGATGAGCCAACCCTGGAGCCCCGACAGCTGGCGGAACCTGCCTATCCAGCAGCAACCTCAATACCCGGACGCGGACCACGTTCGCCGTGTCGAGCAGACCCTCGCCAGCTATCCACCGCTGGTGTTTGCCGGGGAAGCGCGAGAGCTGCGCCGGCAGTTTGCCGAGGTGACCGAGGGCCGGGCGTTCCTGCTGCAGGGTGGCGATTGCGCAGAGAGCTTCTTCGAATTCTCGGCTGCGAAAATCCGCGACACCTTCAAGGTGCTGCTGCAGATGGCGATCGTCATGACCTTTGCCGCCGGTTGCCCGGTCGTCAAAGTCGGGCGCATGGCCGGGCAATTCGCCAAACCGCGTTCCTCCAACGACGAGACAATTGACGGCGTGACCCTGCCGGCGTACCGCGGTGACATCGTCAACGGTATCGGCTTCGACGAGAAAAGCCGCGTGCCCGACCCGGATCGTCTGCTTCAGGCGTATCACCAGTCCACCGCGACCCTCAATCTGCTGCGCGCTTTTGCTCAGGGCGGTTTTGCCGACCTGCATCAAGTGCACAAGTGGAACCTGGATTTCATCGCCAACTCGGCGCTGTCGGACAAGTACAGCCAGCTTGCCGATCGCATCGACGAGACCCTCGCTTTCATGCGTGCCTGCGGCATGGACACCTCGCCGCAGTTGCGCGAAACCAGTTTCTTCACCGCCCACGAAGCGCTGCTGCTGAATTTCGAAGAAGCCTTCGTTCGCCGCGACAGCCTGACCAATGACTTTTACGATTGCTCGGCGCACATGCTGTGGATCGGCGACCGCACGCGGCAACTGGACGGCGCCCACGTGGAATTCCTGCGTGGGGTGAAGAACCCGATCGGCGTCAAGGTCGGGCCCAGCATGAATACCGATGACCTGATCCGGCTGATCGACATCCTCAACCCGGACAACGATCCGGGACGCCTGAACCTGATCGCGCGCATGGGCGCCAACAAGGTTGGCGACCATCTACCGGCGCTGATCCGTGCAGTGGAACGCGAAGGCAAGAAAGTGCTGTGGAGTTCGGACCCGATGCATGGCAACACGATCAAGGCCAGCAGCGGTTACAAGACCCGCGACTTCGCCCAGATCCTGGCGGAAGTGAAGCAGTTCTTTCAGGTGCATCAGGCCGAAGGCACCTACGCCGGCGGCATTCACATCGAGATGACCGGCCAGAACGTCACCGAATGCATCGGCGGCGCACGTCCGATTACCGAAGACGGCTTGTCGGACCGTTACCACACCCATTGTGACCCACGGATGAATGCCGATCAGTCGCTGGAGCTGGCGTTTTTGATTGCCGAGACGTTGAAGCAGGTTCGGCGATAAGGCGACGCGCCAGTGTTGGACACATCTTGGCAGCCACGAGCTGGCTCCTAACGCACTGATACGACGCGCATAAAAAAACGCCAGACGGGCTGGCGTTTTTTCTTCGCGGCAACTGTTAGCTGGCGGCGCGAGAGGCGTCACGCAACGCTTTTACTTTGTCGTGGTTATCCTGTACACCCTGCAGCTGCTTGTCGATCAGCGACTGAACGGTGGCTGGAAGGTTCTTTTCCACAGCCTTCGAGCGCGCTTCTTTGTAAGCCTTCAGCGCGACGTCTTCACCACGCTCAACTTCATTGAGAATCGCGGTGTCATCTTTCCCGGTCAGAGTGGACTTCAGATCGACCCACGCGCGGTGCAGAGTGCCGCTGACGCTGGAGGAAGTTTCTGGATCGCCGCCCAGTGCGCGAACTTCGGACTGCAGCTCGCGCACCGCAGTTGCGATCTCAGCCGAGCGGCTCAGGAAAAATGCTTTGATGGTTGGATTTTTGATGTCTTCTGCGCTGGCCTGAAAACCTTTCTCGCCATCTTTGCTGGTTTCGATCAGGTCGTTGAGCAGCGAGATCGATTCTTTGTTGATGTCAGTCATTTTCAAGATCCTTATGGGCAGGTTGATACAAAAGCGTTTGCATACCTTGGTGGTTGCAGGGGACGGGCCAACTGCCCACATGATTATTTATCGTTATAAATCAACAGGTTGCAGGAATTAACAGATGAACAACCCGTGTGTTCTGCATGAACTGTCGTTTAGCCTCCATGCAGAATGCCCGTGCCAGGAGCAGATTGGCGGCTAGAGGTGTTCCACGCCGCACGCGAGAAACGCAGCCCTCAAGCGGGCAGCACTTGCTCGCTGGCAATTGATCTGCACCTGGGGCAGGCCCAGCCAATCTGCCAGTTGACGCAGATTTCCGGCCAATGCTTGCATGCCCTCATCGTCCAGCCCTTTCTCTTCCACGTGCACCGCATGTACCGCCAGGCGCCCGGCTGCCCGTTCAGCACGAAGATCAACCCGGGCAACGATGTGCTCGTTGTACAGAAATGGCAGCACGTAGTAGCCGTAAAGACGCTTGGCCTGGGGCGTGTAGATTTCCAGCCGATAGCGAAAATCGAACAGCCGCTCGGTGCGCCCCCGCTCCCAGATCAGTGAATCAAAAGGCGACAGCAACGCACTGGCCGCCACTTTGCGTGGCACGACCGACCCCGCAAGAGTGTACGCCGGTCGCTTCCAGCCCTGCACCTGAACCCTCTGAACCACGCCCTCCTCCACCAGCTCAGCCAACCCGCGCCTGGCGGGTGCCGGGTCCTGCCGGAAATAATCGCGCACGTCCTTTTCGGTACCGACGCCCAGCGCCTTGACTGCATGCAGCAGCAAGCCTCGCTGGGCGTCGGATTCGCCGATATCAGGGTGATTGACGATCGCCGCCGGCAGAACCCGCTCGGGCAAATCGTACAGGCGCTCGAAACCGCGACGACCGGCGACCGTGACCTCACCCGCTGCGAACAACCATTCCAGCGCATGCTTTTCGGCGCTCCAGTCCCACCAGGGTCCGGCGCGATCCTGCCGGGTGCTGATGCTGCCCGCGCCCAACGCGCCCTGTTCGCGCACGGTCTGCAACACCCGGGCGATGGTGATCTGCTGCTCGCGGCCGAACTTCGCCAGTTGCTGATAAATGCCCTCGCCCTGGGCCGCACGTTGCATCCGCCAGCGCATCAGCGGGTACAGCTCTACCGGCAGCAATGACGCCTCATGGCCCCAATACTCAAACAGATTGCGTTGCCGACCCTGGCTCCACGCCGCCTGCTCCAGCAATGTGCGCGGGTAAGGGCCGAGCCGGGAAAAGAGCGGCAAGTAGTGCGATCGCACCAGCGCATTGACCGAATCAATCTGCAGCACGCCGAGTCGCTGGACCAACTGCGTGACATGCGCGGCCTTGATCGTCGCAGGCGGCTGGCGGCTGTTAAAGCCTTGGGCGGCCAGCGCGAGGCGGCGCGCGTGCTTGAGGGAAAGTGGCGGGTGAATCGGCGGTTCGGCGGGCATTGCGACCTCCATGGCGGTGCCCAACGCTAACCGATCACCCGCTGTTCTGTCAGCGCTTCATCGGGTCATCCCAGAAAGGACGCTCCACTTCTTCGTAGACATCCGCCCGACTCAGGCCCATGTCTTTCAACGCGTCATCGCTGAGGGTGGCCAGTTCGACACGCTGGTGATGCAGCTTGCGCCAGCGAGCAACCTGCGCCACGGCCGATTTCCACCAGCGTTCCGGCGCGGATTCCTGCGACAGAGGTTTTGCGACCAATACGTAACCTTTTTGACCTTTCATCGTCCTGCCCTCCAGTGGGGATGGGCAGATTCTCTCGCCGCGCCTAAGATCAATCCAACGAATGTTTCTTATGCACTGCATCTGGGAGATTGATGCATGACCACCTACCCGAGTATCGACAGCGAGCTGCTGCGCACCTTTGTCGCGATCGCCGATGAGGGCGGTTACACCAAGGCCGGCGAGGTGGTGAATCGCACGCAGTCCGCCGTCAGCATGCAGATGAAACGGCTGGAGGAAGACGTGGTGCGGCGCCCGTTGTTTTTGAAAGACGGCCGCACCATCAGCTTCACCGCGGAAGGCCAGGTGCTGCTGGGCTACGCGCGACGGATCCTGAAACTGCACAGCGAGGTGTTTAACACCCTGCGCGAGCCGCACATGGTTGGCACGGTGAAAATCGGTACGCCGGACGATTACGTGATGCGCTTTCTGCCGGGGATTCTGCAGCGCTTTGCCCAGGCCTACCCGTTGGTACAGGTGGAGGTGCATTGCGAGTCTTCGTCGCAGTTGCTACAACGCCAGGACCTGGACCTGAGCATTGTCACCCGCGAGCCTGGCAAGGAAATCGGCCAGATCTTGCGCCAGGAGCGCTTCGTCTGGGCAGTCGGCGCAGGCTTTTGCCCACAGGAGCAAACGCCGATGCCGCTGGCGATGTTCAACACCGACTGCTTTTGCCGGCAGTGGGCAATCAACGCGCTGCAGGCGTCCGGCCGCGAATTCCGCGTGGCCTACACCAGCGCGAGCCTGTCAGCGATCATGGCCGTGGTCAGCGCAGGACTGGCGGTGACGGCGCAGCTGCAAAGCCTGATCACCTCGGACCTGGAAGTATTGGGGGAGCAGCATGGGCTGCCGCAGTTGCCGTCGGCGAGCATCGTGCTGCTGCGCAATCCCAACAATCCTTCGCCAATCACCGAGTGCCTGGCCGATCACATTGCGGAGGGGTTCAGGCTGTAACGCATTCATGACATCCGGCATCACAGCTTGAAGCACAGCATGATCGCGCAAATCACCAGAAAGCCGCAGAACAGCGATCGCAGTACGCGCTCTGGCAAACTGTGCGCCAAGGCGACCCCCCAACTGATGCTGGCCAGTCCGCCAATCGCAAGGGGAATACCCATCAGCCAGTCGACGTGGCCGTGCAAAGCGTAGGTCGCCAGCGTGATCGTGGTGCTCGGCGCCGCCAGGGCCAGCGCCAGGCCCTGGGCCGCCACCTGCGTCGCACCGAACAAGCCGGTCAGAATCGGCGTCGCGATCACCCCGCCGCCGACGCCGAACAGCCCGGCAGTCACGCCCGAGCCGAGGCCCAGCAGCCACAACCAACGGGTGTGCCGCAACTCGGCGCCTACGGTCCCGTTGCGCCAGACCATCTGGATCAGGTTGAACAGCGTCAGCACCACAAGAAAGCCGACAAAGCCCAGGCGCATGATTTGCGGGTCGACGCGCACGGCCCACAGCGAGGTCAGCCAGGACATCGTGAAACTGGGCACGATGAGCATCAGCGCATGACGCACCGACACCCGATTGCGCTGGTTGTAACGCCACAGCGCCAGGAGCACATTGGGCAGCACCATCAATAACGCCGTGCCCTGGGCCAGTTGCTGATCAAGCCCGAACAACACGCCCAGCGCCGGAATGGCGACCAGCCCGCCGCCAATGCCGAACAGGCCGCCCAGTGTGCCCATGGCGGCGCCCAGCAGCAGGTACATCAATACATCGACAATCACGGCCGATCCTCTGATCCGATTTCTGCGCGCATGCTACGCAGTCAGTGCCGTTGAGGAAATCCGCTGAGACGATATCAGGGTGTGGAAACGATCCGCGGCTGAGGCGGGCGATAGAAAACCCCACGCCCGGCCATTACAGAAATTATCTGGTGCATTAAACAGCAGGGCACTAAATTACCGAGCATTACTGACTGAGAGGGACACCCCATGAACGCCAACGAGCCCACCCACAAGGCTGGCGCTGGCAGTTGCGACGAGCTGCTGCTGGATAACCAGCTGTGCTTCGCCCTGTACTCGACGTCGCTGATGATGACCAAGGTCTACAAGCCACTGCTCCAGGCACTGAACCTGACCTATCCGCAATACCTGGCGATGCTGGTGCTGTGGGAGCGCGACGGCTTGACCGTCGGAGAAGTCAGCACCCGCCTGCTGACCGATCCTGGCTCGCTGACGCCACTGCTCAAACGTCTGGAAGCCGAAGGCCTGATCCGCCGTACCCGCAGCAAGGCAGACGAGCGCGTGGTGCTGCTGACCCTGACCGAGCAAGGCAAGGCGCTGCACAAAAAGGCGCAGAGCGTTCCGCAATGCATTCTCGCCGCCAGCGGCATCAATCTTGAGCAGCTCAAGGCCCTGCAGAAAGACCTGCTTGCCCTGCGTGGAAATCTGCTCGAGAGCCTCTAATCGGCTGCCGTAATCGGCAATTCTCAAGAACCTCAAAATTTAACGTGCACACTAAGCAGTAGCGCAGTACTGCACATCAGTCTGCTGGCTTTGAACAAGCCGTAGCCCAGGCGCCGGTCGATGCAGCCCGCCGAGTGTGCCCTTAGTCCAATGCCACACGCGGCAACGTCGATGTCCGTCTGCACATGACTGTCTGACACTCGCCCACACGCACAGTGAAGCCCCTGAACTCGGAAGAGTCAGGGGCTTTTTGCTGAGTACGAACAGACACTTTCTGCAAGAAATGGACGACGCGCTTTTCATTTCCGTCCTACGTCATCGCAGGCAAGACGCTTCGGTTTCCGGCTTTGACCCTGATCATCATTTCTGTCCGACCCGCTCAATCATTCCGCATTGATTGATACGGCCCCTCTCAGAATGATCACGACTCAGGACCTGGGCATGACGACCTCACTCGCTCCGATGTACACCAATGAAGTGACAGGCGACTTTCTTCAGTCGCTCGACACGCCCACCTTCACTTCTGAACAAATGGCTGAATTTCACGAAGACGCTGTAGCGGTTATTCGCAGAAACGAAGCCTATTGCCTGGCCCATCCGCCCATCGGCATCTACCGGCTTGCCACTGAAGGCAGCCAGACGCGCAACGGCGGCATTGTTCAAAAAACGCAGTCGACCATCACTTGCATCCTGGAGAACGGCGAGCAAGTGCGCTTAGCGCATAAGGGAGACTGCGTTCTTTATCCGGATGGTTCCACCGCCCAAATCATCACAGGCGCAGGCCACAGCAATGGTCACGTTGCGTTGGTGGGCAGCCGCTTGTGCAACGGCGACGAGATCATCAACACGCCACAGCCCCACAGACCGTTCGTAGCCCGCCAGGGCGTCCCTTTGGCTGCCGACTTCCTGCCTGCCGTTGGCAGCGCTAACGCCGAATAACACCCCACTTGGTTCCATTGCGCGACCTGCCCATCAGGCTTTCGCGTGGATCTCCCACATCCCCACTCTTTCGCATGGACGCGACACCTGAACAGGGACCGAGCATTGATGGCTACCGGTTATTACATTCGACTCTACGACAAGACCAGCTGTGGCGGATTCGTGATGGAAGCAACATCCGGCATGGGGTTGCACGGCCTCGATCAGTCGCGAGAGGGCGACGCGGTGAAGTGCGGTGTCGACGGTAAAATGTATCGGATCGAGGGCGGAATTTCCCACATGACCAGTGACGGCATTCGCTTGGCCGGCACCCTGGACAGTGTCAGCGGTTGCCCCTGTAAAGCCCGGTTGGAGCCGTCGCTATTCTGTGCCACTTACGAGAACGAGGAGTGTTCGGCGGCAGTAGCCGGCAGGCCTTTTTCCGCCGCTGGTTACAAGCAGGGTGCTGCCGTTGCAACTACGTCGATGCCACTTGGCGCACGCCGTACTGCCAACGCGCAGATGGAGCAGGACCTCGAAGAAGAGGAAGAAGAAGTCGAGCAAGAGCAACTGATTACTCTGCGCCTCGGCGTGTTCTTTGACGGCACCGGTAACAACCAGGCCAACAGCGAAACAGTTGCAGGTTGCATGGCGCGGGATGTCGGGCTGGAAAATGAAGCCGAAGAAATTCAGAAGTTCTGCGCCGAGTTTGGCTATGGGATTGACGGGAGTGCGCCAGACAACAGCTTTGGGAATGACACCTCGAATGTGGCGCGGCTTTATGATTTGTATAGGGACCAAGCCGGCCAGCATATTGATTCAGCAGCTGATGAAGCTTCCATAGCGGTGTACATCGAAGGGATTGGAACTGTCAGCGGCGGACACGACGATCTTTGGAGTCAAGCAACTGGGAGAGGAAAAAATGGAGTACTGGCGCGTGTTGAACAGAGTTCGCAGTCGGTTGTGGAGCGTTTGCTGAGGTTTAACCGCAACAATCCTGAAGTAACTATTCGCCGCCTTGAGATCGATATCTTCGGTTTCAGCCGCGGAGCAGCTGCGGCTCGTCATTTCGCGAATGACATGCGCAAAGGCGTCGAGAGCTTGCTTGCAAAAGCATTGCCTCCCAGTGCCTCAATATTCGTTGAAGGGTTCGGTTGGCGTGTCCAGCATGATGTACATCTGAACTTCATCGGCCTCTTCGATACCGTGCCAGCCATTGTCACGCCGTTAATGCTGGATTTCAGCCCCGGCAATGATCGCAACGGAGGACTCAACCTGGGACTTCCAACCGGTGCCGCCCGCAAAGTGGTGCAGTTGGTGGCGCGGGATGAGCATCGATTGAACTTCGCCCTGATCCGCACCGAGAACGATATCGTTCTGCCCGGCTCGCATTCAGACATTGGCGGCGGCTACCGGCCTCGTATGCGTGAACGGCTGCTGGTCGCGAAACCGGCAAGTAGTCGGGAACGAAAGACCACACCCAACGAACAGTCGCTTGCGTTTTCACAATCCATTCAAAGCGTCGGCCCTTTGGTTAGACGCTTGGTCGATCAGGGTCTTGAGGTGGATATACATTGCCGCTCCGAAGACGAAGAGCGCACGCAGGAAAATCAAATCCCCCTTCACAAGCAGGTTTACGTCCTCACCACACTTGATCGTGAAGTGGATGGAGACTTGTCGAAGATTTATCTGCGGGTGATGCGGGAGCTGGCAGTACAGCACGGCGCCCCGCTCGATGTTATCAACGAGCACGACCAGCGCCTGTCCTTGCCGACTGATCTCGCCACCATTTCAGCGAAGATTCTGGGTTATGCAACAGGCAGGAGAACAACGCTTGATCTAACCGCCGCTGAAGAGGACTTGTTGTTACTACGCTACATCCACCTTTCAGCCAGTTGGAACGCTGTGAAAGACAGGAATCGAACGAGCATCGGACCAATGTTCATCAACCGGCCAACTGATGACCATCAGCGGATTATTCATGGCAATCGGTAGGTTAAACGCGCTGCTTGGATGCGTATTGGGTCTGATCCTGAGCGGATGCAGCAGCGCTAATGACTACGGCGTGGAGCTGCCTTACGACGCATGGCGATTGGGCTTCTTTGCTCCCAGCTACATGGAAGTCTGGATTGAGACAGCCGATGTCGTCGACGTCAAAGGGCGGTTGTTCAAACGGGCCATGAGTGGCGTGGCGGGGATTCAGACCCCACCCAATCTCCGGGGGAATCCAAAAGGCTGGCCCACACGACCGGGCGACGGAAAAGGTAAGCACGTCTGGCGAGCAGATGTTCCCCGGCTGATCTACGTACGCTGGCAGTCTTTGGCCGAGCCACAGACCTACGAGGCTTACATTGATATTCCGGAGCGAACTCAGCAATCCATGCTTGAAGGCGGGAAAACCTATTGCGATACAAGCAAGGTATGGATCGATGACTACCGAAAGAATCTGGTGGTAGGTCTCGCTCCCGGTGGCGTTGTCAAAACCTGGCTCATGGGAGTTTGTATCGACGCGGTTGAAGTCAGCCGCGTACAAGGTCGGATAGTCGAGAAAGGTCCTCATGAAGGCCATTCAAAAGGCCTTTACTACCGGCCTCCCAATGAGGCATCGCAGGCATACATCGACAAGTTCGGCATCCCTTATGACTCTTGGTAAAGACCGATCAAAAAACATCAACGTCCTGTTCGGATGCGTATTGGGCCTGATCCTGAGCGGATGCAGTAGCGCTAACGACTACGGGGTGGAGCTGCCTTATGACGCATGGCGACTGGGCTTCTTTGCTCCCAACTACATGGAAGTCTGGATTGAGACCGCAAACGTCGTCGATGTCAAAGGCCGGTTATTCAGACGGGCCATGAGTGGCGTGGCGGGGATCCAGACGCCACCCAATCTCCGGGGGAATCCAAAAGGCTGGCCTACACGACCGGGCGACGGAAAGGGTAAACACGTGTGGCGAGCGGATGTCCCTCGGCTGATTTATGTCCGCTGGCAATCGTTGGCAGAACCCCAAACCTATGAAGCCTACATTGATATCCCGGAGCAGATTCAGCAATCCATGCTTGAAGGGGGGAAAACCTATTGCGATGCAAGCAAGGTATGGATCGATGACTACCGAAAGAATCTGGTGGTAGGTCTCGCTCCCGGTGGCGTTGTCAAAACCTGGCTCATGGGAGTTTGCATTGATGCGATTGAAGTCAGCCGCGTGCAAGCCAAGGTCGTTGAAAAAGGACCTGACCAAGGGCGTACAAACGGCCGTTATGCCTTGGAGCTAGAGCCAGAGTCGCGAGCATACATCGACAAGTTCGGCATCCCTTACGACTCTTGGTGAAGTCCGATCAAAAAACATCAACGTCCTGCTCGGATGCGTTTTGAGCCTGATCTGAGCGGATGCATTAGCGCTAATGACTACGGGGTGGAGCTGCCGTTTGACGCGGGGCGACCAGGCTCGCTGACGCCGCTGCTCAAACGTCTGGAAGCCGAAGGCCTGATCCGCCGCACCCGCAAAGGAAGATGAACGTGTCGTGCTGCTGACCCTGACCGAGCAAGGCAAGGCGCTGCACAAAAAGGCCCAGAGCGTGCCGCAATGCATTCTGGCCGCCAGCGGCATCAACCTTGAACAGCTCAAGGCCCTGCAGAAAGACCTGCTTGCCCTGCGTGGAAATCTGCTCGAGAGCCTCTGATCAGCCCCCGAAAATCGACTCTTTTGAAAAATCCCGAAAATTTATCTTGCGCACTAAACATTAGCGCAGTACATTCCATCTCACTTGCTTAGCGCACAAGACTTTAGCGCCAAGCAGATCCCGATTCAGTTATCAACATCCAACCCATCATCATGTGAGGAATTACCATGCAAGCTCTCTACACTGCAGTCGCAACCGCAACCGGTGGCCGTGATGGCCGCGCTGTTTCCGACAACAAAATTCTCGACGTCAAACTGGCCACCCCGAAAGAATTGGGCGGCGCCGGTGGCGAAGCCACCAACCCAGAGCAACTGTTTGCTGCCGGCTACTCGGCCTGCTTCATCGGCGCACTTAAATTCGTCGCCGGCCAGAGCAAGAAAACCATCCCGGCTGACGCGTCGATCACTGCCCACGTCGGCATTGGCCAGATCCCCGGCGGTTTCGGTCTGGACATCGACCTGCACATCAGCCTGCCGGGCCTTGAACAAGCCGAAGCTCAGGCGCTGGTCGATGCGGCCCACCAGGTCTGCCCTTACTCCAACGCTACACGCGGCAACGTCGATGTCCGTCTGCACGTGACTGTGTAAAGGCTCGTCACAAGACCTCGTCCCCAACCCTCGTTTGACCGGGAGAAGAACATGAACACGTTTGGCAAGATTGTGGCTGGCTCGCTCCTCGCACTGTCCATCGGCAACGCTTTCGCGGCGACCGATACGGGCGTCGAGCACAACACGCAGGCGTTTCTGGACGCGCTGAATTCCGGAAGCGGCAAGCCGATCGAACAGCTTTCGCCCAAAGACGCCCGCGCGGTGCTGACCGGTGCCCAGGCCGGGGTCAAGCTGACCCTGCCCAAGGCCGATGTCAGCCAGAAGACCATTTCGGTGGACGGCCAGAACATCAGCCTGACGATCGTTCGTCCGGCCGGCGTCAAAGGCACCTTGCCGGTGTTCATGTACTTCCACGGCGGCGGCTGGGTGCTCGGCGATTACCCGACCCACGAACGTCTGGTGCGGGATCTGGTAGAGGGTTCGGGCGCAGTGGCGGTGTTCGTCAACTACACGCCTTCCCCTGAAGCGCACTACCCGACGGCGATCAACCAAGCCTATGCGGCGACCAAATGGGTCGCCGAGCATGGCAAGGAAATCAACGTCGACGGCAAGCGTCTGGCGGTGGCGGGCAACAGCGTCGGCGGCAACATGGCGGCAGTCGTCAGCCTGATGGCCAAAGACAAAGGCACCCCAGCCATCCGTTACCAGGTGCTGTTGTGGCCGGTGACCGATGCCAACTTCGATACCGGTTCGTACGATCAGTTTGCCGAGGGTCACTTCCTCACCCGCAACATGATGAAGTGGTTCTGGGACAACTACACCACCGACCCGAAACAGCGCGCCGAGATCTATGCCTCACCGCTGCGGGCCACGACCGATCAGTTGAAAGGTCTGCCGCCTGCCCTCGTGCAAACGGCAGGTGCCGACGTGCTGCGCGACGAAGGTGAAGCCTATGCTCGCAAGCTCGACCAAGCCGGTGTGCCGGTCACGGCGGTTCGCTACAACGGCATGATCCACGATTACGGGTTGTTGAACGTGGTCAGCCAGGTGCCGGAAGTGCGCTCGGCAATGCTGCAGGCTTCGCAAGAGCTGAAAGTACATTTGAAGTAAAGGCAGTATAGAAAAACGGGTCGATCAGCAATGGTCGACCCGTTTGCATTGCTGGATTCCGTCGTTCATAACCCGCTGTCGCGCAGCACACGCGGTCCCTGTGGGAGTGAGCTTGCTCACGAAGACATATTTCCAGCCGCTGAAGATTTGGCGGATGTACCGGTCTATTCGCGAGCAAGCTCGCTCCCACAGCGCTTTGTCGACAGCTGCGTCTGCGGCGGCGACACCTACTCCTACAAGGTCAGCGTGTGTTGGAACTGCCCTTTCACGCACCCACAAAAAAGCCCGACTCGATGGTCGGGCTTTTTCGTGTCCGGCATTACATCTCCGGCATTACAAGAGCTGTGCTTATTTAGCACGGCCTTTGTAGGAACCGCCGTCGCGGGTGTCGATTTCGATCTTGTCACCGATTTCGATGAAGTCAGCCACCTGCAGCTCGGTGCCGTTGGCCAGTTTGGCCGGCTTCATGACTTTGCCCGACGTGTCGCCACGAGCCGAACCTTCGGTGTAGTCAACGGTGCGCACGATGGTGGTCGGCAGCTCTACGGAGACCAGACGCTCTTCGAAGAAGATCGCTTCGCAGACGTCGGTCATGCCTTCTTCAACGAACGGCAGAACGGCTTCGATGTCTTCGGCGTTCAGTTCGTACATGGTGTAGTCAGTGGTGTCCATGAACGTGTAAGTGTCGCCGCTGATGAAAGACAGCGTGGCTTCTTTACGGTCCAGGATCACGTCGTCCAGCTTGTCATCGGCGCTGTAGACGATTTCAGTCTTGTAGCCGGTCAGCAGGTTTTTCAGCTTGGTCTTCATGATCGCGCTGTTACGGCCCGACTTGGTGAATTCAGCTTTCTGAACCAGCCAAGGATCGTTTTCCAGCTTGATCACGGTACCGGGTTTAAGCTCTTTACCAGTTTTCATTACGAGTATCCGAATTTGGATGAAAGATCTTTCTAAGCCCTGTACGAAAAGCCACTTTTCGTACAGGGCTTACTACAAGGCCGCGTATCATATCCAACTTTGGTAAAACCTTACCAGCGCAGTCGTCAGATCGTCCTGCAAGGCCTGTTCCAGACACCAGCGCTGGGCATGGGCGGCCAGTTCGTCGGCGTGTTGTTCCAGCGCATTCCAGCCCTGGGTCATGTCTGTTCCGCCATTCCAGCTGCGCCAGACCTCGGTCAGCGCCTGCCCCGCCGCCTCCGACAACCCCACCCGATACAACGCCAGAAAGGCATCGAGTTTGGCCCAGTGGGCGTCGTCGTCCTGCTCATAGATGTGCCAGATCAGCGGTCGCCCCGCCCATTGCGCGCGGACGAATGAATCTTCCCCGCGCACCACGTTGAATTCGCAACACCACAACAGCTGGTCGTAGTCTTCCTGGCGCACGAACGGCAACACCTGAATGGTCAGGGCGTTGCGCACTTGCACGGCGCCCGCCTTCAGTTCATTCACGCCCAACCAACGCTGAACGTCACCCAGAATGCGGCCTTCAGGCACCAGCAAATGGGTCGTGCGATCAGCCTGGGCCAGGCAATCCAGCCAGGTGCCGAGGCCGGCGTGCTCGTAGGCGAACAGGGACATCAGCCGCGCATCGGCATGGGGCACGATGTGCAGGCGCTGGAGGAAGGATTGGCGTGCGGCGAAATCCGCCTGAAACGCCTGACGCTTTTCAATCAGGCCCGCCTCACGCAGCAACCCGCCGGTCTTTTCGGTGAATCCGGGGAAGAAGAAGTATTTGCGCAGGCCCGAGGACTGGATCGACGGCAGGCCGTGGCAACCTGACACCCAGTCCTCGGCGCTGAGGTATTCGAGATTGAACCACAGCGGCCGCTTCTCTGCCCCGTGCATGGCCTCGATGTAATCCGGTGGCAGGCGACAGGCGAAGGCTTCGACCACCACGTCCGGCAGCTCGACCCCTTGCCACACCTTGGGGCATTCCTTCGGCCAGTGACGGACGGTCACGCCATCGCGCATCTGCTCTTCCGCCAGCGGATCGGCACCCGGGCACAGCCGTGCGAAGGCATTCAGGTCATCGATCCAGAGGCGAACCTGCAGGTCGTGTTCGGCGACCAGTTGTCGGGCCAGGCGAAAGGTCACGCCGACGTCGCCGAAATTATCGACAACGCTGCAGAAAATATCCCAAGAGGCTTTCATCCGGGCTCCCTGAGGATGTTCAAAAAAACCGATTGTCCTTCATTGCTGCGCAGAATCACCAGCCCCGGTCGTGCGACAATCGCTGCCACCGCTGGCCACATGCATACAAGTCTGGAGTCTGTCATGTACGTCAACCACCGCGAACTGTCTGTCACGCTGCGCCCGCTCAAGCTGATCCTGTCGATTGCCGCCGGCATCTGGCTGGGATTTCTTGCTGTGCTGCTGAGCCTGTGGCTGATCTATAAAATGCTCCCCGCCGAGCAGACCCAGGCACTGAACAATGCAGCCGCGCAAATGACGACCCCGCCTGCGGCAAAGCCAAAGCCTGAAAGTGATAACCCGATGTTCGATCAGTACCGGCAGATTCTGCGCGACAGCGAAGCTCGGCAGAGCCAGGAAGCCGAACAGGCGGAGCGGCAACGCAGCTTCAACGGCCCGAAATGCCAGTTCTGGATGCAGCAGAACCAGACCGCGCCCAGCGAGAAAAGCCGCGCCAGCGTCTATCAGTTCTGCGGCTGAATCCCCTTTTGTCGAGCCATGCCATGCCCCCGAATACGCCATGCCCGTGAACAAGCAAACCGTCCTGCAGTGCATCGTCGAGAAGTTGCAGGTCGATCTCGATGTGGCCGTGCGGGCCGCGCAAACGGCGTACGAAACCGCGACCCACGAAGAGAACATCGCCGAGAACAAGTACGACACCCTTGGGCTGGAGGCCTCGTATCTGGCGGCGGGTCAGGCGCGGCGCGTGGAGGAAATCCGCCAGTCGCTGAACCTGTGTCGCACCCTCGTGCTCAAGCCCTTCGATGAACAGCGCGGGATCCAGACCGGCGACCTCATCGCCCTCCAGGCGGACAACGGTACGGAACAGCGTTTGTTTCTCGGGCCTGACGCAGCGGGGCTGAAAATCAACGTCGAAGAACAGGTGATTACGGTGATCACGGCGCGCTCGCCGCTGGGTCAGAGCCTGCTCGGCAAGTTCGATGGCGATGAGGTGGAAGTGGTGGTGAACGGCAGCCGTCAATCGTTCGAGATCACGCAAATCCTGTGATCCACTGATCATTTGCAGGGTTGTAGCGTCCGACTTTTTATGGGTAAGGTGCAGCGTCGCACCACACAGGGTGAACCCGGAACCCGGAGCCGGGGACACGGATTTAACCAAGGAGATATTTCATGACGAACGTCATCACTTTCCCTGACGCCCATGAACGTGATCGCCTCAAGTCCAGTGACCACCACGGGTTGAGATACCTGAACAAGAAAGAGCGACAACTGATCGACCGCCTGCGCATGACCAGTCACGCCGGCCGCCAGTACGTTTACGACTACGCCAGCATCATGCAGCGCTCCAAGCCGCTGTACCCCGAATCGGTGGACTGACGCGGCTCCCAGGGACGCGTATCGGTTCAGCAGCGGTTAAGTACAACGCCAGGGGGCGTAGGCCTATAGTGGGCAGATGTTTCTGTCTTCAGGAAAGCCCCATGCCCACCGCAACGCCTTCCCCGACGCCCGCCGAACCGAGCGCTGCCGCTGCGCCGGTCGATCACCTGCGCTTCCACAAACGCCACGCCCACCTGGCGCCGACCTTTGGCACCGATGCTTTCGCCCTCAAGGCCGAGGCATTTGCGCGGTTCTTTGGCACCCCTACCTTTCTCGGCGCACAAACGTTGCTGGTATTGCTGTGGGTGGGCGCCAACCTGAGCGGGCTGGTGTCGTTCGACCTCTACCCATTCATCCTGCTCAATCTGGCGTTCAGCCTGCAATCGGCCTACGCCGCGCCGCTCATTCTGCTCGCCCAGACGCGACAGGCTGCCCGCGACAAGGCCAGCGCCGATGCCGACGCAGAGCACAGAGAAGCACTGGCGACCGCCAATGAAGAACGCATGGCCATCGCGGCGCACTACACGGCGCAGATGCTGGAACTGCTAGAGCAAAATACCCGGCTCACCGAAATGACCAAAGTGCTGACCGAGCGCGTCGAAGGGCTGACGGCGGACATGCACAAGCATTTCGTCAAGCGGGATGGGCATGTTTGACGGTTTTCGGGATTTGGCTTGCCCCTACAGCGGATCTGCGGCACGCGCAAAATCTTAGTCTGGCAAGGGACCTTGTAGGAGTGAGCTTGCTCGCGAAGAGGCCAGTACATCCGCTAAATCTTCTCCGGCTGAAATACCGTCTTAGCGAGCAAGCTCACTCCTACAGTTCCTCCGTTTTCCGCAAGACAATGCAGCGCGCTGGCTAAGGACAGCTTCTACGGAAATCACATCCCGTTGAACGATCAAGCTCACCCGCTGCCCCAAACTCCATGTCATTCATGATCCCCCGTCAAAACTCCCGTGCCCGCGCTGTGGTTTTTCCCTGCCAGCCGGCGCGGGATACTGGCCGTCAGTTTCGTTCCGCCCCTCCCCCCTTGAACTCTGGAGTTTTCCCATGACTGTTCCCGCATTTGGCCTCGGCACTTTTCGCCTGAAAGATCAGGTCGTCATCGACTCGGTCAGCAATGGCCTGGAGCTGGGCTATCGCGTCATCGACACCGCGCAGATCTATGGCAATGAAGCTGAGGTCGGTCAGGCCATCGAGCAGAGCGGCGTGCCCCGTAACGAGCTCTACATCACTACCAAGATCTGGACCGACAACTTTGCCGCCGACAAGCTGATCCCGAGCCTGAAGGAAAGCCTGGCAAAGCTGAAAACCGATCACGTCGACCTGACGCTGATCCACTGGCCGTCGCCGAAAGGCCAGGTGCCTGTCGCCGAGTTCATGGGCGCGCTGCTGGAGGCCAAACAGCAAGGCCTGACCCGCGAGATCGGCATTTCCAACTTCACTGTGGCGCTGATGAAAGAAGCCATTGCTGCGGTCGGCGCCGAAAACATCGCAACCAACCAGATTGAGCTGCACCCGTACCTGCAAAACCGCACCGTCGCCGATTTCGCCAAGCAGCACGGAATCAAGATCACGTCCTACATGACCCTGGCCTATGGCGAAGTGCTGAAGGACCCGGTGATCGAGCAGATCGCCCAGCGCCACAACGCAACCCCTGCGCAAGTGACGCTAGCGTGGGCCATGCAGCTGGGTTACGCGGTGATTCCGTCGTCGACCAAACGCGCGAACCTGGAGAGCAACCTGAAAGCCGTGGACCTGAAACTCAGCGAAGACGACATGGCACAGATCGCCCAGCTGGACCGTGGTCATCGCCTGACCAGCCCGGCCAGCCTCGCGCCGCAGTGGGATTGATTGACTGAGGGCTGCTCAGGTCAGGCCGATGCACCTGCCCCCTGTTGCCTTGATGCACAAACGGTCTATGTGGGAGCGAGCTTGCTCGCGAAGAGGCCAGTAGATTCGCTACATCTTTATTGGTTGAACTGCCGCCTTCGTGAGCAAGCTCACTCCCACAGTGGCCAGCGTGTGCTGGACCAAAGTGGGGGATCAGCAAAAAGAAGTCATCCCGCCAGGCCCCGCGCTCTAATCCGACGCCCCCTAATAACGCACCCGAACCATAAACAGGCGCCCTGCCTGGCCCCTTCCTGAAATTGGTTCGCTTACCGCCTGAACCAATCCCGTCCTCTCCTGCGAACCAGACTTCCGAACCTTTGCCGATTGGCCCGAAGCGGCAGGATTACGCCTGCCCGCACGACCGGCCATCTGTCCTTGCAGGCGAACCAATTTCCATTGGCATCGCTATTGCACTCCTCCTCTGCAGCCAGGCCCTGCTTCATGCAGCCCCTGGCCTCCGGTTCACCCCCGTGACGAGAGACGCAGATGGACAGCATCGACACCGACGCAAACCACGACACTTCGTCGAAGATGGCCCTCGATGCGCTGCGCCAGATGGTCGCGCAGCAGGCGGCCTTCCCGCAGCGGCCGTTGCCGACCGAGCGCGACCTGGCGGTGGATTTCGGCGTCAGTCGCCGGGCCATTCGCCGCGCGCTGGCAGTGCTCGAAGCCGAGGGACACATCTGGCGCCGGCAGGGCAAAGGCACTTTCGTCGGCCCTACCCCGCCGAGCGCGGCGATGAGCTTTGCCAGGCTGTCGAGCCGGACCAATTTCAGCGAGGTCATGGAAGCGCGCATCTATCTGGAGCCCGCACTCGCGTCACTGGCCGCGCTGCGCGCCAGCGGCGAACAGATGGCGATCCTGCGCCGGCTGGCGGAACGCACCACTCACCAGCAACACGCCAGCGAACCCGACGCCGAAGGCATCGAGCTGTGGGACAGCGCGCTGCATCGCGGCATCGCCGAAGCCGCCGGCAACCGCCTGATGCTGGACATCTTTGAGATGCTCGACGCCATTCGTCTTGATCCGGCGTGGCGCGAGCTGCGCCAACGCGCCCGCAACACCGACCGCCTGAGCACCTACAGCCACGATCACCACGACATCGTCGGCGCCATCGAAAGCCGCGATCCGGCCAAAGCCGCCACCGCCATGCGCGGCCATCTGCGTGCGCTGCAACAGGCGCTCGATCACGTCATCCAGCAAGACCTCGAGGCCAGCGTATGAGTGCTTCACCCGCGAACACCCCATCGGTATTGAGCGTCAGCGACCTCACCGTGCGCTTCAAGGATGCGCCAGCCAATGTCGTCGACGGCGTGTCGTTCGCCATTCAGCCGGGCAAGACCCTGGCCATCGTCGGCGAGTCCGGCTGCGGTAAAAGCGTGACGTCCATGGCCTTGATGGGCTTGCTGCCCGACACCGCGACGGTCCAGGCCAGCGCCTCGAACTTGCTGGGCGAGCCGCTGCTGGGGATGTCCGACGAGCGCCTGCTGGACGTGCGCGGAAACCGCATGGCAATGATCTTTCAGGAGCCGATGACCTCGCTGAATCCGGTGTTCACCATCGGCGATCAGATCGCCGAAAGCGTGATTCGCCACCAGGGTCTGTCGGCCAGCGCCGCCCGCCAGCGCGCGCTGGAAATGCTGGAAAAGGTCCGCGTGCCCGATGCCCTCCAGCGCCTCGACGCTTACCCACACGAGCTGTCCGGCGGCATGCGGCAGCGCGCGATGATCGCCATGGCGCTGGCCAATGACCCCGCGCTGATCATCGCCGACGAACCCACCACCGCCCTGGACGTGACCATTCAGGCGCAGATTCTCTCGCTGGTCGCCAGCCTCCAGGCCGAAACCGGCACCTCGATGATGCTCATCACCCACGACCTCGGCGTGGTCGCGGAAGTGGCCGACGAGGTCATCGTGATGTACGCCGGGCGCGTCGTCGAAAGCGGCTCGGTCAAAACCTTATTCGATGATCCGCAGCACCCTTACACCATCGGCCTGATGGGTTCGATGCCCTCGGTCGGCCCTCGCGAGGGGCGTTTGGCAACGATCAATGGGCGCGTGCCGACGCCGGCTGAAATGCCCGGCGGCTGCCGCTTTGCCAGCCGTTGCCCGTTCGTCATCGCTGCCTGCCGGGAAGCCCGTCCGCCGTTGCTGGAAGTTTCCGCCGGGCACTTTGCCGCCTGCATTCGCGTGCCACTTGAACAGCATCTGGGAGTCAGCGCATGAGCCTGTCAGGCCCACACATCGTGAATACCGGGGTGGCTGAATCGGCGCTGGAAAAGCCGATTCTGGAAAGCATCGCGGTGAGCAAACACTTTCACAGCGAAGCAGGATTGTTCCAGCGCAAGAAGCCGCCGGTGCAGGCGGTCAACGAGGTTTCCCTGGCCGTGCGCCGGGGCGAAACCCTGGCGCTGGTGGGTGAGTCGGGGTCGGGCAAATCGACCCTGGGCCGCGTGCTGCTGAACCTGCTCAAGCCCACCGCAGGCGACGTCATTTATGAGGGCCGCAACCTGGGCAATCTGCCCGCCGACAAGCTGCGTCAGGTGCGCCGCGATTTGCAGATCATTTTCCAGGACCCGTTCGCCTCGCTGAACCCGCGCATGAGCGTGGAATCGATCATCGGCGAACCGATCTGGCTGCACCGTGACGACCGCCGCAGCGCCCGCCAGGACAAGGTCGCCGAGCTGTTGCGTACGGTCGGTCTGGCGCCGGAGCATGGCAGCCGCTTTCCCCACGAATTTTCCGGCGGTCAGCGTCAGCGCATCGGCATCGCCCGGGCGCTGGCGTCGGAGCCACGGCTGATCCTCGGCGACGAGCCGGTGTCGGCGCTGGACGTCTCGGTGCAGGCCCAGGTGGTTAATCTGCTGGAAGACCTCAAGCACCAGTTCGGCCTGACCCTGCTGATCGTTGCGCACGGCCTCGCGGTGATCCGCCACATGAGCGACCGCGTGGCGGTGATGTACCTCGGCGAGATCGTCGAACTGGCGCCGGTCAACGCGCTGTTCGAAACGCCCTTTCATCCTTATACGCAAGCGCTGATGGCCGCCGTGCCGGTCAGCCACCCGGACCTGCGCCGCCCGCGGCCGTTGCTCGGCGGTGACATGCCAAGCCCGAGCAAGCCGCCGTCCGGTTGCCGCTTTCACACCCGTTGCCCCCACGCCAAGCCCCTGTGCCGCGAAGTGAAACCGCTCTTCGAAACCGTCGAGCTCGGGCGTCAGGTGGCCTGCCATTACTGGCGCGAAATCGCCAACGCCGGCGCCGGTTCGCTGATCGTGCCCACCCCCAGCGCCGCTTATAGCCAGCGTCTGAATCTGTTCAAAAGCCATCAAGCCCTTTCTCTGGAGAGTCAGCCATGAAGTTCGCCCACCTGATGACAACCACGTTGTTGCTGCTCGCTGCGAATGCGGCTGTTGCCGAAACCACCCTGCGCATCGGTATTCAGGACGACCCTGACATGCTCGACCCGCAACGCTCGCGCACCTACTCGGGGCGACTGGTCTACACCGCGCTCTGCGACAAGCTGGTGGACGTCAATCCTGATCTGACCTACGCGCCACAACTGGCCACCGCCTGGAACTGGAGCGAGGACGGCAAGACCCTGACCATGACCCTGCGCGACGGCGTGACCTTCCACGACGGCGAGGTGTTCGACGCCGCCGCCGTGAAGTTCAACCTCGACCGCGCCCGCACCCTGCCCGACTCCCTGCGCAAGAGCGAACTGGCGTCGGTGGAAAGCGTTGAGGTGGTCGACGCGAAAACCGTAGCGATCAAGGTCAAGCAGCCCGACGCCACGCTGATCTCGCAGCTGTCCGACCGCGCCGGGATGATGCTCGCGCCCAAGGCTTCAGCGACCGACGTGGCCTCGAAACCGGTGTGTTCCGGGCCATACAAATTCGTTCAGCGGGTGCAGCAGGACCGCATCGTGCTGGAGCGCTTCGACAACTACTGGAACAAGCAGGCGTACCACTTCGACAAGGTGATTTTCCTGCCGATTCCGGATACCTCGGTGCGCCTGGCAAACCTGCGTTCCGGCGACCTGGACATCATCGAGCGCGTCGCGCCCACCGACGT
Organism: Pseudomonas sp. 1L-C-7-B-C1; assembly: GCF_057291635.1. Lineage (NCBI taxonomy): Bacteria > Pseudomonadati > Pseudomonadota > Gammaproteobacteria > Pseudomonadales > Pseudomonadaceae > Pseudomonas > Pseudomonas sp. 1L-C-7-B-C1. Next base: position 134,435 of record NZ_JBXAWH010000011.1, read on the forward strand.
GAAGACCGCCAAGGCCGACAGCCACGTGCAGGTGTTCAGCACGCCGGGCCTGGGCTACATGCAGCTGATGTACAACACCAACAACGGCGACAAGGCCAACAACCCGCTGGGCAAGGACAAGCGCGTGCGCAAGGCCTTTGAGCTGGCGATCGACCGGGACGCGATCAATCAGGTGGTGTTCGAAGGCCTGTACGCGCCGAGCGCCCAGCCGTTCCCGAAAAACAGCCCGTATTACGACAAGGACCTGCCGCTCCCGACCCGCGACGTCGAAGCCAGCAAAAAACTGCTGGCGGAAGCCGGGGTCAAGACGCCCCTCAGCGTCGAGCTGAAAGTCGCCAACAACCCCATCGCCCAGCAGGTCGGCCAGATCATTCAGGCGATGGCCGAAGAGGCCGGCTTCAAGGTCAATCTGATCGCCACCGAATACGCCACGCTGCTCAGCGAGCAACAGGCCGGCAACTTCCAGATCGGCATGAGCGCCTGGTCGGGCCGTCCTGATCCGGATGGCGACATCCACCAGTTCGTGACCTGCAAGGGCGGCCAGAACGACGGGCATTTCTGCGACCCGAAACTCGACGAGCTGCTGAACAAGGCGCGCACCGTGAACGACCAGGCCCAGCGTCAGGCCCTCTACTTCGAGGCCCTGCGCCTGCTCGCCGAAGACGTGCCGACCAGCTACCTGTACTTCGATCCGCGAATCATCGCCATGCGCAGCAACCTCACCGGTTTCGTGCCCAACCCCGATGGTCTGATTCGCCTGAACAACGTCGCTTTCAAATGACAGCGGCGCCCGTGGACAACCGCTTCGGCCGCGAGGATTCGTCATGCTGACTTTCATCCTGCGACGCCTGCTCAGCGCCATTCCGACGCTGATCCTGGTTTCGCTGTTCGTCTTCACCCTGCAAAAGCTGCTGCCGGGCGATCCGGTCCAGGCCATGGCGGGTGAAGAGCGCGACCCGGCGGTGATGGAATACCTGCGCGAGAAATACCGGCTCAATGACCCGCTGCCGCTGCAATACGTGCACTGGGTCGGCAATGTCCTGCAGGGCGACTTCGGCACCTCGTTGCGCACCGAGCAACCGGTGACCGTGCTGCTGGCGTCGAAGCTGCCGGTGACCATCGAGCTGGCGGTGCTGGCGTTGATCATCGCGCTGGTGATCGGCATTCCCACCGGGGTGATCTCGGCGGTGCGCAAGGGCACGTCGGTGGATTACGCGGCCAACGTGTTCGCCCTGTCGGGGATCTCGATTCCGCACTTCTGGCTGGGGATTCTGTTGATCATGATCTTCGCCGTGAAGCTGCAATGGCTGCCTGCGTCGGGCTTTGTGCCGCTGGGTGAAGACGTCGGGCAGAACCTGAAAACCCTGATTCTGCCAGCCTTCGTGCTGGGCGCGGGGCTGTCGGGCGTGCTGATGCGCCACACCCGCAGCGCGATGCTCGAAGTGCTGCGCGCCGACTACGTGCGAACCGCGCGGGCCAAGGGTTTGTTCCCGCGCACGGTGATCTTGAAGCACGCCCTGCGCAATGCCCTGATGCCGATCGTCACGCTGACCACGCTGCTGTTCGGTGAGTTGCTCGGCGGCGCCGTGCTGACCGAGCAGGTGTTCAGCATTCCTGGCTTCGGGAAGATGATTGTCGATGCCGTGTTCAACCGTGATTACGCCGTGGTGCAAGGCGTGGTGCTGTGCGTCGCCATCGGCTTTCTGCTGCTAAATCTGTTGGCCGACGTGCTCTATCGCCTGATCAATCCGCGTCTGAGGACTGCCTGATGACTTCGATTGCGACCCATCCTTCGGCGCCGCTGAACGCACCGTCCCAAGCGCCGTTGAGAGAACCCCTTTGGCCACGCACCCGCTCGCCGTTCGTGAAGAAATTCCTCGCCAACAAAGGCGCAGTGGTCGGCGCGGTGGTGCTGATCGTCTTCATTCTTGCCGCGCTGCTGGCGCCGTGGATTGCGCCCCATGATCCGCTGAAGGCCAACTTCCTCGCCGTGCGCAAGGCACCTTCGCTGATCTACTGGCTGGGCACCGACGAACTCGGCCGCGACCTGTTCTCCCGCCTGCTCTGGGGGGCGCGCAGTTCATTGCTGGCCGGTGGGGTTTCGGTGGCGATTGCCATGGTCATCGGCGTGCCGCTGGGCCTGTTGGCCGGTTACTTCGGCGGCAAGCTCGACGCGGTGATTTCGCGCGTCATGGAAGCGCTGCTGTCGTGTCCGTTTTTGGTGCTGGCGATTGCCTTGGGCGCGTTTCTGGGCCCGAGCCTGAGCAACGCGATGATTGCCATCGGGCTGTCGGCGATGCCGATTTTCTCGCGCCTGACCCGCGGTCAGGTACTGGCGATCCGTCACGAAGATTATCTGGAAGGCGCCCGCGCCATCGGCCTGCCGGACCGCTGGATCATCCTGCGCTACGTGCTGCCGAACGTGCTCTCGCCGCTGGTGGTGCAAGCGACGCTAACCATCGCGTCGGCCATTCTGGCGGAAGCGAGCCTGTCTTTCCTCGGCCTGGGTCAGCAACCGCCCTCACCGTCCTGGGGCTCGATGCTCAACACCGCGAAGAACTTCATGGAACAGGCGCCGTGGATGTCCATCGCCCCGGGCGTGGCGATCTACATCACGGTGCTGTGTTTCAACCTGCTGGGCGACGGGCTGCGTGATGCCCTTGACCCGAAAAGCTGACGGCTCTTATGCCCACAGGCTCGAAAGCTGCGCCTCTATAACCGATCAACTGCCAAGAAGAGAACGATTGCATGTTCGATGATCTGGATTACAGCCAACCTTACGCGTCCGCCCGCTCGCCGGTGATGGGCAACAACATGGTCGCCTGCTCGCAACCGCTGGCCGCACAGGCCGGGCTGGACATGCTGCGTCAGGGCGGCAACGCCGTTGATGCTGCCATCGCCGCCGCCATGGTGCTGACCGTGGTCGAACCCACCGGCTGCGGCATCGGCAGCGACGCCTTCGCCATCGTCTGGGACGGCAAGACGTTGCAGGGCCTCAACGCCTCGGGCCGCTCGCCGCAAGCCTGGACAGCGGAGCATTTCGCCGGTCAGCAGGAAATGCCCCAGCGCGGCTGGGCCTCGGTGACGGTGCCGGGCGCGGTGTCGGCCTGGGTCGCGTTGTCCGAGCGCTACGGCAAGCTGCCCTTCGCCACCCTCGCGGCACCGGCCATCGGCTATGCGCGCAACGGCTACCAAGTCACGCCGATCATTGCCGAACTGTGGCGGCGCGGCGCCGGGCTGTTGAAGGATCAGCCGGGGTTTGCCGAGTGCTTCCTCCAAGGCGGCAAAGCGCCGAAGGCCGGGGAGAAGGTCATGCTGAAGGATCACGCGAAAACGCTGGAGCTGATTGCTGAAACCAAGGGCGAGGCGTTTTATCGCGGCGAGCTGGCCAAGGCAATAATCACTCACGCTAACGCCAATGGCAGCGTCATGAGCCTTGAGGATCTGGCGAACCACCGGGTGGACTGGATCGATACTTTGTCGGTGCCTTACGCCGGCGCCGTGGTCCACGAGCTGCCGCCGAATGGTCAGGGCATTGCCACGCTGGCGGGTCTGGGCATCCTCGAAGCGCTGGGCGTGGGCGAACAGCCGGTGGACAGCGTCGAGACCGTGCACCCGGTGCTGGAAGCGATGAAGCTGGCGCTGGCCGACCTCAATCAGCACGTCACCGACAACGACCACATGCGCGTGGCCGCTGAACACATGCTCGACCCGGCGTACTTGCGCGACCGCGCGGCGCTGGTCGGCGAACAGGCAGAAGACCCGCTGCATGGCGCGCCCAAGGCCGGCGGTACGGTGTACCTGTCGGCGGCGGACGAGAGCGGGATGATGGTCTCGTTCATCCAGTCGAATTACATGGGGTTTGGTTCCGGTGTGGTGGTGCCGGGCACGGGCATCAGCCTGCAGAATCGCGGGGCGGGTTTTACCCTGGACCCGGATCACGTCAACACCGTGGCACCGGGCAAGCGGCCCTTTCACACCATCATTCCGGGCTTTGTGATGAACGCCGACGGCACGCCGCTGATGTCCTTCGGCCTGATGGGCGGGCCGATGCAGGCACAAGGGCATTTGCAGATGATGCTGCGCATTTTGCGCTATAAGCAGAACCCGCAAGCAGCTGCCGACGCGCCGCGCTGGCGTATCGAGTCGGGCCTTAAGGTCGCGGTGGAGCGGTCATTTGATCCGAAGGTGATCGAAGCGCTGCGCGCCAAGGGTCACGATGTGGAGGTGGAAGACCCCAGCGGCGTGTTTGCGTTTGGCGGCGCGCAGATCATCCAGCGCACGGCCCATGGGTATGTGGGCGGAACTGATCCGAGGAAGGATGGGTTGGTGGCGGCGTATTGAGTCACCCCGCATTGTAGGACCGGCTTCAGCCGGGAAGCGGCAGGTCCTGCTGAGCCCTAATGTTTTGATCCATCGGCGCAGCCTCGATCCTGCGGCTGACGCAAAACCTGTGGGAGCGAGCTTGCTCGCGAAGGGGCTGGAACGTCCGCAAGATCTCAGGCGGCTGGAATGCCGTCTTCGTGAGCAAGCTCACTCCCACAGGGATCTATTTGGCTGAGAAATTGCGGCGTGTCAGACAAGGGACATGTCCAAAACAGACCTGATTTTGCGGGCAAGGTGGGCCGCCACCCCGATCGCTCCTACAGGTATTTCATTAGACCCATGCCTTCTTCAGCCAGACACCACCGCAACAATCCCCACCAGACTCAACACCATCACCGTGCAACCCAGCACCGCCACTTCACGCAGTGGCGGCGGAATGCGCTCTTGGGTCATTCCCCGGGCGCTTTTGCGGTAGCGGGCGTTGAGGCCGATCTGGATCAGGAGGCCCGCCATCAACGAAAGAATGACCGGCAGCAGGGCCACCCACCCAAACGGCGGAATCCAGCGCAGAAACAAGATGCACACGCCGATCAACGTCAGCAGCGTCCGACGCCAGGCCAGCAGCGTGCGTTCGGGTTGCAGACCGGGATCGTCGTGGCGCAACGGCACGGCATGACTGCGCCGGTTCACGACGCGCCGTAAATCAGAAAGACGATCAGCCCCGCCGCCACCAACCCGCCCCCCAACGACAGAATCGGCACCAGCACCGGCAACGGCAGCGGCTTGCGTTGACGCATCGCCCGCTCGACCTTCAGCCAGCGCACGCAGGCACTGGCGCTCACCAACAAGGCCAGCACCAGCAACGACAGGGCCACCGCCCGACGCAGGCCGGGGCTGAACACGTCGCTGGTAAAGGCTTCGACCGCGATGCCACCGGCCAGGAACGCCAGCGCCGTGCGGATCCAGGCGAGAAAGGTGCGTTCGTTGGCGAGGGTGAAACGCGGGTCAGGCTCGCAGCCGCCGCCGAGCAGCGAAGCCGACAAGCGATCACGTTCGGGCGGCGGGATGGGGGCGCTTGCTGGAGGAGTGCCGGGAGGGATGACGTTGCCGGGCTCGGAGGAATTCATGTCGCACCGTGGTCGGGTAGATGCGAAGGATCATACCGGTCATGTCCGGGAAAGGCCCGTATCGGCAGCGACATGGGGTTGTCTGTTGGCGCAGCGCGGGGTTTCTCAAATAGGGCCATGTCGCCGATATTCGTGGCGATGACGAGCGTGTGGGAGTGACCGGGGTGGCGTTCCACCTTGCTCACGAAGAGGCCGGTATAGCCCCTGCATCTTCTGTAACTGGAATGCCGCTTTCGTGAGCAAGCTCACTCCCACAGGATGGTGAGCTGCCTCGATATTTCGGCCAGTTCGGAGGACTTGTGGGAGTGAGCTTGCTCACGAAGAGGCCAGTACATCCGCTGCATTTTCTGGGCCTGGAGTGCCGCTTTCGTGAGCAAGGTGGAACGCCACCCCGGTCACTCCCACAGGGTCTATGTTTGCTGCGCCACCGTGCAGCATCCGTGAGACGGAGTGATCAACATTTAAATCATCTGTTGGCAGCCAGTTCCACCCACACCGCGCCGTCTGGATACTGATAGCGCTCCAGCGTTTCGGCGTGCATTTCGATGCTGTACCCCGGCCGTTGCGGTGGCATATAGCGACCGCGGCGGATGACCACCGGATCAAGAAAGTGCTCGTGCAGGTGATCGACGTATTCCAGCACGCGTTTGTCCAGGGAGCCGGACACGGCGATGTAATCGAATAGCGAGATGTTCTGCACGTATTCGCACAACCCGACCCCGCCACCGTGGGGGCATACCGGGATGTCGAACTTCGCGGCCATCAGCAGCACGATCAGCACCTCGTTCAGCCCGCCCAGCCGGGCCGCGTCGAGCTGGCAGAAATCCAGCGCGCCGGCCTGGAACATCTGCTTGAACATCACCCGGTTGTGGCAATGCTCGCCGGTGGCCACGCCAATCGGCGCGATGCGCTGACGGATCGTCGCGTGGCCAAGGATGTCATCGGGGTGGGTCGGCTCTTCGATCCACCAAGGCTCGAACGCCGCCAGTCGGCGCATGTTGCTGATCGATTGGTCGACGCTCCAGACCTGATTGGCGTCCATCATCAGCGTGCGTTCCCAGCCCAGTTCATCCCTCAGGATCGCGGCGCGGCGCATGTCTTCTTCGATGTCCGAGCCAATCTTCTGCTTGATGTGGGTCCAGCCTTCGGCCACGGCTTCGCGAGCCAGTCGGCGCATTTTCTCTTCCGAATAACCCAGCCAGCCCGGCGCGGTGGTGTAGCCCGGATAGCCCTCCTCCCGCATCTGCGCCTCGCGTTTCGCTTTGCCCGGCACTTGGCGGCGGAGCAAGGCGATGGCTTCTTCGGGGGTGATGGCATCGGTGACGTAGCTGAAGTCCAGGCATTTCACCAGTTGCTCAGGGGTCATGTCGGCCAGCAACTTCCAGACCGGCTTACCCTCGACTTTGGCCCACAAATCCCAGACCGCATTGACCAGCGCGGCGGTGGCCAGATGGATCACGCCTTTTTCCGGCCCCAGCCAGCGCAACTGGCTGTCGCCCGCAGTGATGTTGTGCCAGAAAGCGCCCATGTCTTCAGTGATCGATTCCAGGCTGAGTCCCACCACGCAGGGCGCCAGGGAGTGGATCGCGGCGGCGCAAATCTCGTTGCCCCGGCCGATGGTGAACGTCAGGCCGTGACCTTCCAGCCCGTCAGGCGAATCGGTGTGCAGCACAACGTAGGCGGCGGAATAGTCCGGCGCGCTGTTCATCGCGTCGGAGCCGTCGAGGGACAGTGAGGTGGGGAAGCGGATGTCGCGGACGGAAATGGAGGTGATCTGCATAGTGGGCTCTTATTGTTTGTGGCAACGCATACCTGTAGGAGTGACCGGGGTGGCGTTCCACCTGGCTCGCGATTGCAGCGTGCCAGTCAACGCTTCAGTCGCTGATCAATTGCAATCGCTAGCAAGGTGGAGCGCCACCCCGGTCACTCCTACAGTCATAGCCGACTGTAGGCCAATGCGCGATACAGGCATAATCGCCAAATCCTAATCATCGATATCAAATCCGATATGTCAGACACGTCATCCTCCGCTGGTCTGCCTGGCACCTTCCCGATGCTGAAAATTTCCAGCCGGCAGATCGCATTGCTCAACGCGTTGGGCGAACTGGGCAATCTGCGCAAGGCCGCCACCGCCATTCACACCACCCAGCCCGCCGCCAGTTTGTTGCTGCAACAGCTGGAGGATCGTCTCGGCGTGCAATTGTTCGAGCGTTTGCCGCGCGGCATGCAACCGACGCTGTTCGGCGAGGTGATGATTCGCTACGCCCGGGGTGCGCTGCATGAGTTCGAATACGCCGAAGCGCAGTTGGCCGAGCTGGCACGGGGGGCTACAGGGATGGTGCGCATCGGCACAGTGATGGGCCCGGTGCCGACACTGCTGACCCGTGGTGTGCTGGCGTTCAAGGCCGCGCACCCGAAGGTGCGCATCGCCCTGGAAGTCGGCACCAGCGATGAATTGATACCGGCACTGATTCGCGGCGACTTCGATCTGGTGCTGGGCCGCCTGCCCGATCAACTCGACGGCCAGAGCCTTGACATTCAGCGCTTCGAACAGGGCGAGCGCATGCGCATCATCGCCCGGCCGCAGCACCCGCTGGCGAGCCACAACGGACTGACGCTGGCGGCGCTGGCGCCGATGACCTGGATCCTCCACCCGATCGGCAGCCCGATGCGGCGCCAGGTCGAAAACGCACTGCAGGCAGCGCAACTGATTGAGCCGCTGGACATCGTCGAAACCCGCTCGATTCTGGCAACCACCTCGATGCTCGAATCCTCGGACATGATTGCCGTGGTGCCCAATGACGTTGCCGACCACTACACGCGTTACGGCATGATCGCCATTCTGCCGGTTGAGTTGCCGTTGAGCATGGCCAATCTCGGGCTGATGACGTCGAAAGCCAGGCCGCTGTCGGCGGCGGTGAAGGCGCTGCTCACGTGTCTAAGCGCCATTTCTAACGGTGCAGACGGCCCATGAATCGATAACCCTGCGTTATCGCTCAATCGAAACCTTTCATTGGGAAATTACGTACCGGCTTCATAGAGTGGCTGAAAATAGGCTGACAACGTCCGCGCTCTGAAGCGGGTGCTTGATACGTCGTACATAACAATAACCGGCCAGCCGCGGTGCCGCTTCCTGAAGGAAGTTGCGTCTGGCACTGTTGACCCAGGCCGCAACCGTCATGAGAGGCCGCATGGAACTCATCGCCAAAACGCCCGCGTTCGATAGCAGCGCGCTGTTCATCCGCCTGAACCCACTCGATAACGTGCTGATCGCTCGCCAGGCGCTGAGTGGAGGCACGTACCTGGACGAAGAAAACGTCACGGTCTCCCAGCCGGTTCCGTCCGGGCACAAGGTCGCGGCGGTGCGGGTCGAGCAGGGTCAGCCGCTGCGGCGGTACGGCCAGATCATCGGCTTTGCTTCACAGCCCATCGAGGCCGGACAGCACGTGCATGTGCACAACGTCGAAATGGGCGACTTTTCCCGTGACTACGCCTTTGGGGTCGACGCCCACGAGACGCCGAAAACCGAAGCGTACTTTCAGGGCATCGTGCGTGCCGACGGCCGTGTGGCGACGCGCAACTACATTGGCATTCTGACCTCGGTGAACTGCTCGGCCACCGTGGCCCGGGCCATCGCCGACCGTTTCCGCCGCGACATCTTTCCCGAAGCCCTTGCGGACTACCCCAACATCGACGGCGTGGTCGCGCTGACCCACGGCTCCGGTTGCGCCATCGATTCCAAAGGCGAGGCCATCGACCTGCTGCGTCGTACACTCGCGGGCTACGCCGTGCACCCGAACTTTGCGGCGGTGCTGGTGGTGGGCCTGGGCTGCGAGACCAACCAGATCCAGGACATGCTCGACAGCCAGGGCCTGAAGGCCAGCGACCAACTGCGCGCGTTCACCATTCAGGGCACCGGCGGCACGTCGAAGACTATCGCCAGCGGCATCGCGCAAGTGCAATCGCTGCTGCAGCAGGCCAATCAGGTCACCCGGGAAAGCGTCAGCGCCCGGCACTTGATCGTCGGTCTGCAATGTGGCGGCTCCGACGGCTACTCCGGCGTCACCGCCAACCCGGCACTGGGCAATGCGGTGGACCGGCTGGTGGCGGCGGGCGGTACGGCGATTCTGTCGGAGACCCCGGAAATCTATGGTGCCGAGCATTTGCTGACGCGGCGCGCGGCCAGTCAGGCCATCGGCGAAAAACTCGTTCAGCGCATTCATTGGTGGGAAGACTACTGCCAGCGCATGAACGCCGAACTGAACAACAACCCCTCCGCCGGCAACAAGGCCGGCGGGCTGACGACCATTCTGGAGAAGTCGCTGGGCGCCGTGGCCAAGGCCGGCTCGACCAACCTGATGGGCGTGTATGAATACGCCGAAGCCGTCCGCGCCCAAGGCCTGGTGTTCATGGACACCCCCGGCTATGACCCGGTCTCTGCCACGGGGCAAGTGGCGGGCGGTGCGAATTTGATAGCGTTCACCACCGGGCGGGGCTCTGCGTACGGCTGCGCGCCAACGCCGTCGATCAAGCTCGCCACGAATAACCGCGTGTTCGAATTTCAACAGGAGGACATGGACGTCAATTGCGGCGGCATCGCCGACGGCACGACGACAATTGAAGAACGCGGCGCGTACGTGTTCCAGATGATGCTCGACATCGCCTCCGGCGCCCGCAGCAAAAGCGAGCAGCACGGTTATGGGCAAAACGAATTTGTGCCTTGGCACATCGGTGCGGTGACCTGACAAGACGGGCTGCCTTGGTAGGACCGGCTTCAGCCGGGAAGCTGTCTGGCTTTCAATGGGACCGGCTTAGCCGGGAACTGTCTTGCTTTCAGTGGGACCGGCTTTAGCCGGGAAGCTTTTCCAGCGTTACACCGCAACATGGATGGTGCCCAAACCGGCCTCTTCCCGGCTGAAGCCGGTCCTACACGAACGAAGCCGTTAAGCCCCACAACAATAAAAAAAGGTGCGCAATGAAATCCCTCAAGACCTACCAGACGATCACCATCGTTTTTCTGATGCTGTTCGGGATCGTCAATTATCTGGACCGCAGCGCGCTGTCCATCGCCAACACGACGATCCAGAAGGACATGCTGATCAGTCCTTCGGAGATGGGCATTCTGTTGTCGGCGTTCTCGCTGGCCTATGCCTTCGCGCAGTTGCCGATGGGCATGATCATTGACAAGCTGGGCAGCAAGATCGCATTGGGCGGCGCGCTGATGGTGTGGTCCATCGCGCAGACGGCGTCTGGCTTCGTCAACAGCTTCAGCGGCTTCTTCGCCCTGCGCGTGTTGCTGGGGATTGGCGAGGCACCGATGTTTCCATCGGCCGCCAAGACCCTTAACGAGTGGTTCGAGGAGCACGAGCGCGGCACGCCGACGGGGATCGTCTGGTCGGCGACCTGCATCGGGCCGTGCCTGGCGCCGCCGTTGTTGACGCTGTTCATGGTCAATTTCAGCTGGCGCGGGATGTTCATCATCACCGGCGTGCTCGGCATCGTGTTGTCGCTGTGCTGGCTGATGTTCTACAAAAGCCGCGCGCAATACCTGAAGGAACTGGCGGCCGAGGGTCGTGAACCCACCGTTCAGGTGGTTCAAGCCGACGCCGCGCCGAAGGCTTCGTTCTTCGCCGGCTGGCTGGACCTGTTCAAGCACCGCAGCACCTGGGGCACCTTCCTCGGTTTCATGGGCGTGATTTACATGCTCTGGCTGCACCTGACCTGGCTGCCCGGCTACTTCCAGCGCGAACACGGCCTGGACCCCTACCAAACCGCCTGGGTGGTGTCATTTGCTTATGTGTTCGGCGCGATTGGCACCATTGCCGCCGGACGGATTTGCGATCGGCTGGTCAAGCGCGGCGTCGGCGTGCTTAACAGCCGCAAATACACAGTGATCGGCGGGCTGGTATTCGCCGCGGTGTTCACCCTGCCGCTGACCTTCGTCACCGGCCTGAGCGGCTGCGTCGCCCTGCTTTGCCTGGCGCTTTTCGGCATCAACCTGTCCAGCGCCACGGCGTGGATGGTAGTCAACACCGTGGTCGACACCAAACGCGTGGCGTCACTGGGTTCGATCCAGAATTTCGGCGGCTACATCGCAGGCTCCATTGCGCCGATCGTCACCGGCTTCAGCGTGCAATATTCCGGCACCTTCGCCACGGCCTTTGCGGTCAGCGCCATCGTCGCGTTGCTCTCGGCGTTCGCCTACTTCGTGCTGCTCAAGGCGCCGATACCCGAACACACCACCACGGCGCAGAAGGACTGGCAGGCGAATCTGGATGAGGTGCAAGGGCGTCGGATTTGATGGGTGCTCCTTCAGCGGATTCCTGGGACCTCGCACTCGGTCCCAGGAATGCTGCAGTAGCCGCCGAACGCAACACCTGTGGGAGCGAGCTTGCTGGCGAAGGCGGCATTCCACCCGCTGAACATTTAGCGGAAGTACTGGCCCCTTCGCGAGCAAGCTCGCTCCCACATGTCGACATCAGCCAAACTCGCACACGGCCCTATAACCACGTCACGCCCACACAGCAGCGCATCTACCGCAGATGATTTATAAGCCATAAATTTCCCTTCAAAATCCCGCACTTGTCCTACGCTGTGAGTCAGACGTTTCGCTGTTGCGATGCTGCGTGTCCGAACGAGTGGATTGTTCGTCACAGTGGCGGGTCTGAAATCGTGGCAGTCAGCGAGGGTGGGGTTTGAGACAGGTAGAAGGATCGGAGTTCGGCGTCAGAAACCGAAGACTCAAACGCATGCCGGTGTTGTGGCTGGCGGGACTGTTTACCTTGCTGGTGTGCATCTCCATCACCAGCATCACCGTCTGGCAGCTGCGCCAGACGCGCATTCACGAGCTGGAAATCGCCAACACCACCGTTGCCAACCTTTCTCGCTCGATGGCGCAACACGTTGATGACGCATTCGATCAGGCGCACATCGCCGTGTCATCGGTGGTCGAACGGCTTTCCTTCGACGGCTTCGGCGCCGCCAGTGGATCGCGCATGCACGATTATCTGCGCGCCACCGCCGCCAGCGTCCAGCAGATCCAGGGTCTGTTCATCTATGACAAGGATGGCAACTGGGCGGCAACCTCCCTTAACCACATGCCGGCCAACGCCAACAATGCCGATCGTGAGTATTTTCGGTTCCACCGGTCCATCGCCAGCAACCTTCCCCACATCGGCCCCGCCATTCAGAGCCGCACCACCGGCGACTGGATCATCCCTGTGTCGCGAAGGGTGGACGATGAGATGGGCAACTTCGCCGGTGTGGTGCTGGCCACCATTGAACTGAACTACTTCGAACAGTTCTTTGAGCGCTTCGACATCGGCAAGCACGGCGTCATCACCCTGGCCATGGCCGACGGGACCGTGCTGGCACGACGTCCGCTCATTCAAAACGTGCGCGGCACCTCTATCGGCGACGGCGAATTGTTCCGGCTTTATGTCAAGGAACACTACGAAGGCACGGCAAACGTCGTGTCGATGCTCGACCACGAACAACGCCTGTACGGCTACAAGAAACTGGACCGCTACCCGATGGTGGTGCTCGCCGGTCTGTCCCAGCGCGAAGTGCTCGACGAGTGGCGGCAGTATGCGTGGCGCTCGCTGGCGATCATCATCTGCGTGGTGGTCGCCAACCTGCTGTTTGGCGTCTTGCTGTTCCAGCAGATCCGCTTCGGGCTCAATGCCGAATCACAACTGCGCATTGCCAGCCACTCGCTGGAAAAGCTTGCGCTACAGGACAGCCTGACCGGCCTGGCCAATCGACGGCACTTCCAGGAGATTCTCAGTCTGGAGTTTCGCAACGGTGAGCCGAACCTGCATCCGCTGAGCCTGATCATGATCGACATCGATTTTTTCAAGAGCTACAACGACAACTATGGCCACGTCGCCGGCGACAAATGCATTGTCGCCGTGGCCGAGTGCATTCGCAGCAACCTCAACCGCACTGGCGACCTTGCGGTGCGCTACGGCGGGGAAGAAATGGCCGTGTTCCTGCCCTACAGCGATATGCACGGCGCCGTGAGTCTGGCGGAGAAGATTCGGTTGGCTGTGCTCACGCGAGCCCTGGAACATCAGGGCAATCCGATTGGCATCGTCAGCATCAGCCTGGGGGTTTACGGTTGTCGGGCGCAGGAGTGCCAGAGCATGGAAGATTTCGTTAAACGCGCGGACGCCGCGCTGTATGCCGCCAAGCACCAGGGCCGCAATCGTACCGTCGCCTGGCAGGAGTCGACGCTGCTCAGTGCGCTGCCTGCGCCGTGACGATCTGCGCGACCTTGCCGCGAAACAGCTCCAGCCGGTCGGCGGGCGCGTCGTGTTCGACCACCAGCGCGCCGACCTCCTCGCACTGCGCGACCTGATAGTGCGCGATGCTGGAAAGCTTCTCGTTGATCACGGCCACCGCCACCTGACCGCTGCGCGCCACCACGGCGCGCTTGAACTCGGCAACGTCCATGTCGAACGCGGTCACGCCTTTCAGCGCATCCAGGGCACAGGCGCCGAGAAAGCACAGATCGAAATTGAAGTGGGCGAGTTGCTGAATCGTGGTGAAGCCGTAGGTGCTGCCCGCGACGGGACTCAAGCGCCCGCCCAGCAGAATCACTTCCACTGCCGGCAGCTTCATCAGCTCGACGGCGATCAGCGGCGCATTGGTGGTGACGGTCAGCGCCATATGCGGATCAAGGGCTTTGGCGATCGCCAGGTTGGTCGAGCCGCCGTCGATAAATACGTGTTGCCCGGCGCTTATCAATCTCGCCGCCGCGACGCCCAACTGCCGCTTGCGCCCCGGCTCGTGCTCGACACGCGCCGCCAGCGGGCCGTCCGACGCCAGCGAAATCGCCCCGCCGTACACGCGTTTGCACAGGCCGGCGGACGCCAGAACGCCCAGATCGCGACGAATGGAATGCTCGGACACATTGAATTCGGTCGCCAGCTCTGCGGCGATCACCCGACCTTGCACGGCCAGACGCTCGGTGATCAAACGCTGACGCTCACCGGGGAATGCTTCAGGGTTGGCAGACATGAGGCCTCGATAAAGGGCTGAATCGATCATAAACGAGCAGGATCATGGGGCGACGCAATTGGCAAAGTCAATGTGGCGGCGATTTGAGAAGACCGGGCCGGGCAGTGGATCCACTGCGGCCAGACCACCGTCTTCGTGAGCTAGCTCACTCCCACATGATCGGCGTTTGCTGACCGACTTTGCGATTATCCGGACCCAGGCCGGAGGCCAACGGTCTCTCACTCAACTCAGAAGTCTGCGTTGTCGGTGCCCAACTGTAGGAGCGAGCTTGCTCGCGAAGAGGTCGGTACATTCCCCGAATTTTCAGTGATGAAATCCCGTCTTCTTGAGCCATGGGTTGCGCCATCCCGTTCATGCTCACACGAGCGGTGCTGGCTATCCCGCAGCGCGCAGCTTCAGGACGACGGACGATCTGCCCTCCGCCGCCCTTGGAGCGTCACTGCAACAACGAATAAACCAGCGCCGAGATAGAGATCAGTCCGACCACCACCACAAACACGTTCGACAGCTTTCCCGCATACCGGCGCATGGCTGGCACTTTGCGCACGGCGTACATCGGCATGAGGAACAGCAGCGCCGCGATCACCGGACCGCCGAGGGTTTCGATCATCCCGAGAATACTTGGGTTGAGCGTTGCCACCAGCCAGCAGACCACCAGCATGAAGCCTGCGGTCAGGCGATCAAGCGTACGCGGTGAAGGACGGCGGCCGGTTTTCAACACCAGACCCTTTAGGCCTTCGCTGGCGCCGATGTAGTGGCCCAGAAACGACTTGGTGATCGCGACGAAAGCAATCAGCGGCGCGGCAAACGCGATGGTCGGGTTGCTGAAATGGTTGGCCAGATAGGACAGGATCGACAGGTTCTGCGCCTTGGCTTCCGCCAGTTGCTCCGGCGCCAGGGTCAGCACGCAGCTGAAGACAAAGAACAGCACCATGACCACCATCAGCAGATGGGCGCGGGCCAGGATCTGCGAGCTGCGCGGTTCGGCCTGCTCGCCATATTGACGCTTCTGGTCGACGGCAAATGCCGAAATGATGGGCGAATGGTTGAACGAGAAGACCATCACCGGAATCGCCAGCCACAGCGTGTGCAGCAGTGCCGAAGGTGCCGGAAAGCTGCTTGCCGTGGTGAGAATGCCGCCGTTCCAGTGCGGAATCAGAAACACGGCGAGGAACAGCAGCGCCACGATGAACGGGTACACCATCAGGCTCATGGCTTTGACGATGATCTGCTCACCGCAACGCACCACCGCCAGCAGGCCGAGGATCAGCACGAACGCCAGCAGCGCGCGGGGCGGCGGCGGCACATGCAGTTGGTGCTCCATGAAGCTGCCCACGGTGTTGGTCAGCGCCACGCTGTAGATCAGCAGGATCGGAAACACGGCGAAGAAATACAGCAGGGTGATCAAGGCACCCGCTTTCTTGCCGAAATGCTGCTCGACCACCTCGGTGATGTCCGCCCCATTGCGGCCCGACAGCACAAAGCGGGTCAGCCCGCGGTGCGCATAGAAGGTCATCGGGAAGGCCAGCACGGCCAGAATCACCAGCGGCCAGAACCCGCCGATACCCGCGTTGATCGGCAGAAACAACGTGCCCGCGCCGATGGCGGTGCCGAACAGCCCGAGCATCCAGGTGGTGTCGTTGCGGTTCCAGGTCGTCACGTTCGCGGGTGCGGCGTCGACGGTGTGTTCGACGCTGTTGGCCTGATCATTCATCCGGTCGATTCTCCGTTGCCGGTGATAGCTACATGGTCAAAAGCGCGTCGAAAAAACATGGCAGTCGGCGCCCCTGACCGGTTCTCTACAGGGAAAGGGGCGGGATTGTCCGGGATTGGAGAGCAGAATCAAAGGCTTGTCGGACCAAAAGCCCTCGGGCCGGGATCATCGAAGTTTCAAACCGGGTTAACTTCCTGGGTAAATCAGCCACGTTTCTTACTTAATCAATCGGACAATTCCCACATCAGAGACGGCTGATTTAGTTCACGAAACGTATTGTAAATCCACGGCAGTACAACTTTAAGTCGTCCTCCCTTAGGCTCTCGACCCACATTGAACCGCCCATGGAAGGTAACGCATGCTCAAGACTTTTGCCGTCATCACACTGCTCACTGCCAGCACTTACGCGAGTGCAAACAACGCCCCCGCACACTGCGCAACACTTGATCAGCAGCAAGCGAAAATCCTGTTCGAACGCTGGAACAACACACTGCAAACCGGCGATTCTCGTAAGGTCGCCGCGAACTACACGTCCGACGCCGTGCTGCTTCCGACCCTCTCCAACCGGCCCAGAACAGACCTTGCCGGCAAACTCGATTACTTCAACACGTTTCTTAGAAAGAAGCCGTTCGGCACCCTCGACAGCAGCACTGTTATTACAAGTTGCAACAGTGCAATCGATACCGGCCTGTACACGTTTCGTTTCAGCGATAACTCAGAAGTCCAGGCACGTTACACCTTCACTTACGCACTTGTTGATAACGAGTGGCTGATTACCTCCCATCACTCTTCGGCCATGCCGGAGTAGCGGACATTCAGCCAACAGTCGGCCTGATGTGCAACGGCAGGCCGACTCCACTTTCAGACCCTTCCCACACGTCACTCGCCTGCGACATCGCGCCGCAACGGCATGCTCAGCTCCACCCGCAAACCGTCATGACGGCTGTCAAAGCGAAGCGAACACGCGCAACGCTGCACGATAGCCTGAACGATCGCCAGCCCCAGGCCCGCGCCAGGGCTTTTGCCGTTGCGCCAGAAGCGCTGGGTGAGCTTGTCCAGGTCCGGCTCGGGAATGCCGGGGCCATGATCGCGAACGCGGAAATGCGCCTGCCCGTCGAAGGTTTCAACGCTCAGTTCCACCTGCGCCGCGGCCTGGCTGTGGCGCAGGGCGTTGTCCAGCAGATTGCGCAGTGCGGCCACCGCCAGCGCCGCCGGCATTTGTAGTGCAGCGCTGGACAACTGCGACGGAAGGATCAGTTCGATGCGCTGTTCATCGCCGTGACTGGCATCGTGAATCGCCAGCCGCGCGACCTGCTCGGCATCGCACTGCACGCCATCATCGAACGACAGGCTGCCCTCGACACGGGCCAACAACAGCAGCTGTTCGAGGGTGCGGTGCATGCGGTCAGCGCCCTCCTCCGCATGGGCCAGCGCCGTGTCGCGCTTCTGGCCGTCGGTCATCCGCGCCACCTGCAGATGGGTCTTGATGGCCGTGAGCGGGCTGCGCAGTTCATGGGCGGCGTCGCCGGTCAGCCGACGTTCGCGCTCAAGGGTCTGGGCGATACGCTGAAACAACTGGTTCTGGCTTTTCAGCAGCGGCTGAAGTTCGCTGGGCAGGTTGGGCACGTCCAGTGGCTCGACCGAATCGGCGCTGTGACGATTCAACGCATCGCGCATGCGGTTGAGCGGCGCCAGCCCCCGGCCGATGCCGAACCAGACCAGCGCCAGGCTGCCGAACAGCGCGACCAGCACCGGCACCGATGCCGCCAGCAGCACCGAGTGCCCGAGCACATCGCGTTCGATCTGGCGGTCGGCAGTGCTCACCCGCACGTTGTCATGCATCATCGTGTACACGCGCCAGTGGTCGCCGTTGATCATTTGGTCATGGAAGCCGCTGGCATCGGCCTTCAGCGGTTCGCTCGGCGAGCTATCGGTGCGCGCCAGCACTTGCCCGCGCAGGGAACTCAACTGACAGGCCATGCCGTTGGGCAACGCCGGATCATCGGCCCGCAGCGAGCGAGTGTCGCTGCCGGTGGGCATTTGCATCTGTTCGAGCAGCCCCGCCACCATCCGCGCCGAGGCCTCAAGGCGTTGATCGAGGGATTGCATCATCTGCGTGCGCAAGTCGCGCAGCATCCACGCCGCCGCCAGCACCCAGATCAGAATGAACGCCGAGCCCAGGATAAGGCTCAGCCGTGTGCGCAGGCTCATCATGGCGTGGGCTCCGAATCATGACCGGCCGGGCCGAGCCGATAACCGAGCCCGCGGACAGTTTCGATGATACGGCCGCCCAGCTTGCGCCGCAGGTGGTGGATATGAACATTGAGGGCGTTGCTCTCCACTTCGTCGCCGAAGCCGTACACGCAGTCTTTTAGCTGTTCGCCCGAAAGCACGCGCCCGCTGTTGTTGAGCAACGCTTGCAGCAGGGCCTGTTCACGGCGGGACAGATCAACCGGCTGACCGGCAAGGCGGGTTTCCCGGCTGCTCGGGTCATAGCTGAGCACCCCATGTTCGATCACATTGACGCTGCGCCCGGCCATGCGGCGCACCAGGGTATGCAGACGCGCGCTGAGTTCACGCAAGTCGAAGGGCTTGAGCAGGTAATCGTCCGCGCCGGCCTGCAAGCCGTCGACACGGTCGGTGACGGTATCGCGAGCGGTAAGAATGAGCACCGGGATTTCCACGCCCTGCTGGCGAATCTGGCGCAACAGCTTCAGGCCATCTTCATCGGGCAGGCCGAGGTCGAGAATCATCACGTCGAAATGTGCGGCCGACAGCATCGCCCGGGCGGACGAGGCCGTGGCCACGCGGTCCACCGTCAGGCCCTGGGCATCGAGGCCTGCGACGATGCCGCTGGCAATCAGGTCGTCGTCTTCACAAAGCAGTACGTGCATGGTCGGCCCCGAAAAAAAGGCGATTGAAGCGCAGAGGGATTAACGGCGGATTATGCACGAGCCGCCGCAGACACGACGCGCCCCATCGGGTTAATCGACTGTTAATCGCCACTGCGCAGGCTTGGCCCCATTCACTAAGGATGGAAAGAATGCATGCGTAATCTGTGGTTGGTGATGTTGATCCTTTTCCCGCTGCTGGCGCAGGCCCTGCCCGGCGGCGACACTTTCCCGTCCAGGACCGGCCCCTCACTCTTCAGCGAGAAGCCGGATTTTCTGCCGGCCAATAAAGCGTTTATCTTCACCCCGGAACGCCTGGCGTCCGGGGAAACCCGCCTGTACTGGCAAATTGCGGACGGCTATTACCTGTACCAGCAACGGCTCAGGTTCGAAGGACTGAACAAGGAACAGCAGCCCGTCCTGCCGACCGGTGAAGATCATCACGATGAGTATTTCGGCCAGCAGCAGGTTTATCGGCAAGCCCTTGAACTCACGATTCCGGCCTCGGCCAGTGGTCAGATCAAAGTGAGCTGGCAGGGCTGCGCCGATGCCGGCTTGTGTTATCCCCCGCAAAGCGAGCCCGTCAGTGTGGGCAGCGGCAACGGACAACCCGCCAACGCTCAAGTCGGCGATCAGGCTGAAGATCAAGCGCTGGCCAGTGGCCTCGCGCAACGTTCTCTGGCCCTGAGCCTGCTGGCGTTTTTCGGGCTGGGTCTGCTGCTGGCGTTCACCCCGTGTTCACTGCCGATGCTGCCGATCCTGGCCGGCGTGGTAGTCGGCAGCGGCGCGAGACCGGCACGAGGTTTTGCGCTGGCCGGCGTTTACGTGCTGAGCATGGCGTTGATCTATGCCGGGCTGGGCGTGGTCGCCGCGCTGTTGGGCAGCAACCTGCAATCGACCCTGCAACAGCCGTGGCTGCTGGGCAGTTTCGCGGTGCTGTTTGTGCTGCTTGCGCTGCCGATGTTTGGCTTCTTCGAGCTGCAGTTGCCGGGTTTCCTGCGCGACCGTCTGGAGAAGGCCGGGCGTCAGCGCCACGGTGGCAGTCTGTTGGGCGCATCTGTTCTCGGCGCGCTGTCGGGACTGATGATCGGCCCCTGCATGACCGCACCACTGGCGGGCGCGCTGCTGTATATCGCCCAGAGCGGCAATGCGCTGCATGGCGCCCTGGTGTTGTTGGTCATGGGGCTGGGCATGGGCCTGCCGTTGTTGCTGCTGGTCACGGTCGGCACGCGTTTTCTGCCTAAACCGGGGGCCTGGATGAACCTGGTCAAAGGCCTCTTCGGGTTTCTACTACTGGGCACGGCGCTGATCATGATCCGGCCGCTGCTCGCCGACGTGCTGTGGCTGGCGCTGTTCGGCGTGCTGCTGATTGTGGTTGCTTATAGCGCTATCCTGCAGACCCGGTTGCTGCCACGCGCCTCACTCCTCTGCGCACCCATCGGCCTGGTCGTGGGGCTGTGGGGCGTGATGATGGTGACCGGCGCGGCGGCGGGCGGCGACGATCCCTGGCAGCCGCTCAAGCTCTACAGCGGGTCGAGTTCGTCTACCGCGATTGAGGCCCATGATGCATTCACCACTATCAAGGACCCGCAGGCCCTAGACCGGGAACTCGCCGCCGCCGTAGCCGCCGGGCAGTGGGTGCTGGTCGACTACTACGCCGACTGGTGCGTGTCCTGCAAGATCATGGAGAAGAACGTGTTCGCCAAGGCTGAAACCCTGCAGGCATTGAACGGCGTGCGCCTGCTGCGCCTTGATGTCACGGCCGACAACGACGCCAGCCGCGCGCTGCTCGTTCGTTTCAACGTGCTGGGCCCGCCGACGCTGGTGTGGATCGCACCGGACGGCAGCGAAAGGCGTGATCGGCGAATCACCGGCGAAGTCGACCTTGAGGGCTTTTTGCAGCATTGGCAGACGACCCGGGGGCGTGGCTGATGCTGAGTTTTTCCGTCGGGCCGTTCGCCCTGTCGCTCAACCATCTGCTGCTGCTCGTTGCCCTCGCGCTGGCGACGTTGGTCGGCTGGATCAGTGGCCGCAAGCAGAGGATCAACCCGGAACGCGCCGTGTTCGGCCTGTTCATGTTCGGGCTTCTGGTGGCGCGTCTGGCGTTCGTCGCGCGCTACTGGCCGCAGTATGAGAGTGACCCGCTGCGCATCGTCGATATCCGCGACGGCGGCTTCAGTACCTGGCCCGGCGTGATCGCCGTTGTGGCCAGCGCCGTCACGATGGTGTGGCGGCGACCGTTGCAGCGCAGGCCACTGGGGTGGGGCGTCGCCAGCGGATTGCTGTTCTGGTGGCTGAGCAGTCTGGCGGTCGAAAGCGTTCGTCAGGATGCCCCGCTGCCGGATCTGGCGTTTCGCAATGACAAGGGCGAGCGCGTTCACTTGCGCGACTACGTCGGGCGCAAGCTGGTGATCAACCTGTGGGCGACGTGGTGCCCGCCCTGCCGGAGGGAAATGCCAGTCCTGCAAGCCGCGCAACAGGCTAATCCCGACGTCGCGTTTCTGTTCGTCAATCAGGGAGAAAGCCCACGTGACGTGGCGGCCTTTCTCGGCAGCCAGGGTCTGCAACTGGATAACATGTTGTTCGATGACAGCGGTGATCTGGGTCGACATGCCGGATCAGCCGCCCTGCCCACGACGCTGTTTTACGGCGAGAACGGCCGACAACAGGACGGGCATCTGGGCGAACTGTCCAGCGCCAGCCTGAAACATTACCTGGACGGTTTCGGCCAGCCTGTCTCCTCTTCCACCCCGTCTTCACAGCAAAGGATCATTCCATGAATTTTATTCACCCTGCGTTCATCGCCGTCGCCGTTTCGCTCAGCCTGCCAGCCTCGCTGGTTCACGCCGAAGACTTGCCCGCTCCGATCAAGGCACTGGAGGCCAAGGGCGCGACTATCAAAGGCAGCTTCGACGCGCCGGCCGGACTGAAGGGTTACGCCGCCGAGTACCAGGATCAGGGCATGGCGCTGTACCTGACCCCTGACGGCAAGCATGTGCTCGCCGGCAATCTGTTTAATGAAAAAGGCGAAGACCTGAGCACCGCGCCCCTGCAGAAACTGGTCTATGGGCCAATGGCCGAGGCGATGTGGAGCCGCATGGAAAACAGCACCTGGATCGCCGACGGTGCCAAAACTGCGCCCAAAATCATCTACCTGTTCAGCGACGCCAACTGCCCCTACTGCAACCTGTTCTGGGAGCAGGCGCGGCCATGGGTCAAATCGGGGAAAGTACAGTTGCGCCACATCATGGTCGGCGTGATCCGCGAGGACAGCGCCGCCAAAGCCGCGAGCCTGCTGGCCGACGCGAACCCGGAAGTCGCCCTGCAGAACCACGAGCAGGCGGGCAAAGCCAGCACGCTCAAGGCCATGCAAAACATCCCCAAAGACATCCAGACAAAACTCGACGCCAACATGAAACTGATGGAAGACATGGGCCTTTCGGCCACCCCGTCGATTTTCCACAAGGACGAGGCCGGACACCTCCAGCAGCAACAAGGCGCGCCCCGGCCTGAGGCGCTGGCGAAAATGATGGGGCCGAAATAAAGGCGCTGTGACGCCGTCGTCATCAGCGGGCTGTAAATGAGGCGCTCTGACCGGTGGCGACACGCGATCCAACGTGGCTACTGCGCGGGCCTGTCAGACGTGTAAAAATGTCGACCACCATTTCAAGAGCCACAATCGGGAGGCTCGCTCCATGCGTTACGCCGAAGATCACAAAGCCCAGACCCACCAGCGCATCCTTCAGGAAGCCGCCGCGCGCTTTCGCCGTGACGGCATTGGCGCCACCGGTTTGCAGCCGTTGATGAAGGCATTGGGACTGACCCATGGCGGTTTTTACGCCCATTTCAAATCCAAGGACGACCTGGTCGAAAAATCCCTGCGATGTGCCGTTGATCAATTGCATGCTTCACGGGCCGAGAAACTGGCCGAAGACAGCTCGACCCAGGCGTTCATCGACCTGTACCTGTCGACCGCCCATCGCGATCATCCGGAAAAGGGCTGCCCGCTGCCGACCATGGCGTCCGAGCTGGGCCAGCGCGGGCAACCGAGCGAGATCACCGACGAGTTGATCAACCGCATGCTCGCCACCCTCGAAGCCGGAATGCCGGCCGACGGGCCAAGCAGCGACAAGAGCGTGATGCTGATGTCCGGGCTGGTGGGGGCGATGGTGCTGGCGCGCAGCGCGAAAGATCCGGCGCTGGCCGAGCGAATCCTCGAGACCACCCGCGATCAGCTCAAGCAACTGATCGAAGGCTGACCCTCACTTCCCTGCCCTCTTCGCGGCAGGGAAGCGTCACATTTAGTTCACTGAGGCCTCTCAGGGATGCCAGCGACGGAACAACACGCTGGCGTTCACGCCCCCGAAGCCAAAACCGTTCGACAGTGCGTACTCGATGTTCATCGGACGTGCCTTGCCGTGGACGATGTCGATGCCTGTTGCCGCCTCGTCAGGGTTCTCCAGATTCAGCGTCATCGGCGCGATCTGATCGCGGATCGCCAACGCCGTGAAGATTGCCTCGATACCGCCTGCTGCGCCGAGCAGGTGCCCGGTGGCTGATTTGGTCGACGTCACCGCAACACCATTCTGGTCACCAAACACCGTTTTGATCGCCGCCATTTCACCCTTGTCCCCCACCGGGGTGGACGTGGCGTGGGCGTTGACGTGCTGGACGTCGGCAGGTTGGATGCCAGCCTGACGGATCGCTGCCTGCATTGCCCGGCGCGCACCACTGCCATCTTCCGGCCCGGCCGTCAGGTGATAGGCGTCAGCGCTGGTGCCGTAACCGACCAGTTCGACAATGGGCGTGGCGCCGCGGGCGAGTGCATGCTCCAGGGTTTCGATGACGATGATCCCCGCGCCCTCGCCCATGACGAAGCCGTCGCGGTCCCGGTCGAATGGCCTTGAAGCGCGCTCCGGCGTGTCGTTGAAGCCATTGGAGAGCGCCCGCGCCGCCGCGAAGCCACCCAGGGCAACGCGATCGATGCAGGCCTCGGCGCCACCGCAGATGGCCACGTCCGCTTCACCGTTGCGGATCAGCCGCGCGGCATCGCCGATCGCCTGGACGCCCGCTGCACATGCGGTGACCGGAGCGCCCAGCGGGCCTTTGAAACCGTGCTGGATCGACACATGCCCGGCTGCCAGATTGACCAGAAACGACGGAATGGTGAACGGCGACAGACGCCGCGGCCCACGGGTATCCGTGATGCGCACGGCCTCGGCGATGGCACCGAAACCGCCCACGCCGGCGCCGATGATGGTCGCGGTGCGTTCGCGTTCTTCCTCGGTGGACGGCGCCCAACCCGCCTGCTTGACTGCCTGTTGCGCAGCGCCCAGGGCAAAGAGGATGAAGCGGTCCATCTTCTTCTGCTCCTTGGGCGGCGCGGCAGCGTCAGCATCAAATCCGGCTTCAGGGTCTTGCTCCAGCGTCGGCACCGGGCCGCCGACTTTCCCCGCCAGATCAGCCACCGTCTGCTCAGGCAACTGCACAATGCCGGAGCGGCCTTCGAGCAACCGCTTCCATACCGCTTCGACGCCGGAGCCCAATGGCGTTACCAGCCCCATACCCGTCACTACGATGCGACGCTCACTCATGGGTTCACCTTTTCCTCGTTTTTGGCAGTGGCCGGCACCGTTAAGCGCCCGCCGTTTTGTAACGTTGCGCCGCGTGCTGCAGCGACAGATTCGGGCCCAGCGCCAGGCGTGCCTGGGTGAAAGCCTGCCAGTGCGCGGCATCGGGCAGCGATGGAATGGTGACCAGCTCCTTCTGATCAAACCCGGCCAAGGCGGCGTCGACCATTTCGTTGACGTCCATGACCATCTCCGCCGGGAAGGCATTGATGTCCATGCCCGCGCGCTCCCAGATTTCAGTACGTGTGGCACCGGGCATTACCGCCTGAACCTGCACGCCCTTTTCGCTCATCTCGGCGGCGAGCGACTGGGTGAGGCTCAACACATACGCCTTGCTGGCGGCGTACACCGCGTTGAAGCGTTCCGGCAACAGTGGCACCACGGACGCGATGTTGATGATCGCCCCGGTACCGCGCGTCGCAAAACCGGCCGCTGCGGCTGAAGCCAGATGGGTCAGCGCAACGATATTGAGTTGGATCAGACGGTCCACTTCGCCCATATCCGATTCAGCGAGGGGCGTGCTCAGTGCAACCCCGGCGTTGTTCACCAGCAGCGTGATCAATGCGTCCGTGCGCAGCCGTTGCTCGAGGGCACTGACGTCTGCGGGCTGGATCAAGTCGGCTTTCACCACCTCGACATTGATCGAATGTTTCGCGCGCAGATCCGTCGCCAGCGCTTCCAGGCGCGCTTGGTCACGGGCCACCAGGATCAGATCAAATCCGCGCTGTGCCAAGCGGTCCGCGTAGGTGAAGCCAATGCCCGACGATGCGCCGGTGATGACAGCTTTGCCTTGATTTTGACTCGTCATGAACGTTCTCCACGGGTAAGTGAGCGTAGCTGCGGAGGGATATTACGCCCGTAATTTAAAAAATCATATGTCGATCGTCATTTTTCTGATCGGTCCGCGAACGGCGAGCTTTGAGTTATTGCAGGCATGAAAAAGGCCGATCAGTGATCGGCCTCAGGCTCATGGGGTTTCAGTCAATCGACAGCTTGTCGCGGTTCTTGTCCAGCAGCGCCTTGCCAATGCCTTTCACTTCGATCAACTCGTCGACGGCCGTAAAGCCGCCGTGCTCTTCACGGTACGCGATGATGGCATTGGCCTTGGCGGCGCCGATGCCTGATAGCTCTTTCTGCAGGGTCTCCGCACTGGCGGCGTTGAGATTGACCTTTGAGCCCTGCACACCCAGCGGAGCGGAAATCGCAGGCTTGGCGACGTCTGCCGGCGTGGTGGCAGGGGCGGCGGAAGTCGCGGCATTCACGGCGAGGGATGTACCCGCCAGCAGCGCGAAGATCAAGGAGGACAGATAAGAAGTACGCATGAGTCATGCTCCATGGGCATCGTAAGTGGAAGCAGCATTCCTGAGCTGCTTCCCAAACCTAGCCGATGGCGGCAGTGCGTCAATGCAGGGATCGGTGACCGGATATGTCCCGGCCCGCAGGCCCGGTATATATGGGGCTCCCGCCCGATTCAGGCCCGGTTTGGCTGAGTAAGAAAAGGTTTCCGCGACGCGTGCGCTTACGGTTCCCGACGACGCTGCTGATGAATCCAGTCGACGATATCGCCTTCCGGGGCGTAGCCGCTGACGGTGTCACCGAGGATCTGCCGAACGCGAGTGTAATCGTCATCGTCGAGCGCCTTGAGCAGATGCGAGAGGCTTTGCTTGAAGACGTCCCACGACAGGAAGTCTTCTTGGGCGCTCATGATCATCGGGTGGCGAGTCGCCGCAACGTTGTTGCCGATCAACAGCTCCTCGTAGAGCTTCTCGCCAGGCCGCAGCCCGGTGAATTCGATGGCAATGTCGCCTTGCGGGTTGTGTTCCGAGCGAATGCTCAGGCCCGACAGATGCACCATCTTCTCCGCCAGCTCGATGATGCGCACCGGCTCGCCCATATCGAGCACGAACACGTCGCCGCCCTGCCCCATGGAACCTGCCTGAATCACCAGTTGCGCGGCTTCCGGGATAGTCATGAAGTAGCGGGTGATCTTCGGGTGCGTGACCGTCAGCGGCCCGCCGGATTTGATCTGCTGATGAAACAGCGGAATCACCGAGCCGGAGGAACCCAGCACGTTGCCGAAGCGCACCATGATGAATCGCGTCTTGTTGACCTGATGCACATTGGAGCGGTCGCCGAACATCACCGGCGCGGTTTCGCGGCTCAACGCCTGCAGCGTCAGCTCGGCCAGTCGCTTGGTGCTGCCCATCACGTTGGTCGGGCGCACGGCCTTGTCGGTTGAAATCAGCACGAAGTTGGCCACGCCCGCCTGCAGCGCCGCCTGGGCAGCATTCAGCGTACCGACCACATTGTTGAGCACGCCCTCGGCAATGTTGTGCTCGACCATCGGCACATGCTTGTAAGCCGCCGCGTGGTAGACGGTATTGACCTGCCAGGTTTTCATCACGTCCAGCAGCTTGGCGTGATTGCGGATCGAACCCAGAATGGGCAGCACTTTGACCTTGAGCGACTCCCGAGCGACGCGTCGCTCCAGCTCGGTGAGGATCGTGTACAGGTTGAATTCGCTGTGATCGAGCAGCAACAGCGTGGTCGGCTTCAGGAGCAGGATTTGCCGGCACAGCTCCGAACCGATCGAGCCCCCCGCCCCGGTCACCAGCACGCACTGATTCTTGATGCAGTGTTCGAGCAATTCTTCCTGGGCAGGCACTGCGTCGCGACCGAGCAGGTCGGCGATGTCGACTTCCTGAAGATCGTCGACCTTCACCCGTCCCGCGGCCAGATCAGAGAAATTCGGCACGCTGCGCACGTGCAGCGGGAAGCCCTCGAGAAAGCCCAGAATTTCCCGTCTGCGCGCCCGTGCCGAGGACGGGACCGCCAGCAGGATTTCCTGCGCGCCCGTGACGTTGATCATCTGCTGGATGTGCTTGGGCTTGTAAACCTGCAGCCCGGAAATGACCCTGTTGGAGATCGAATCATCGTCGTCGATGAATGCCACCGGACGCATTGACCGGCCCATGCGCAATGCGGCAACCAACTGGTTACCCGCCGCACCGGCACCATAAACGGCCACTTTGGGCAGCCCATCGTCCCGGGTCGCAAACGGAACATGGCGAACGGCGGAGAACCAGTCCCCCAGGAAATACTGACGCATGGCCAGGCGCAGTCCGCCAATCATGACCATGCTCAGCCACCAGTAATTGAACATCACCGATCGCGGCACCACATGCTGGTGGTTGCTGTAGAGGTAGACGATAAACCCGAGAATCAGCGCCGAGAGGCTGACAGCCTTGATGATCGCGATCAGCGCGTCATTGCCGAAATAGCGCATGACCGCGCGGTACATGCCGAAACGAATGAACAGCGGGATAGCAACAACCGGCGCACAGGCGAACAGCCAGGTGTGGATTTCCAGGGGGTTGATGAGTTCGTCGATGCCCAGGCGGACGACAAACGCCATCCACAAGGCAAACCAGATCAGACAGACGTCTGCGGCGACCTGCATGATCCGCTTGTGCCGGCGAGGCAGCGCCAGCAGCGAAGTACGAATTTTCTCCATTTTCCCCTCAAGCACGCGTTCAAACTCCTTCCAGTCGACCCCAGCGCTGACCATTGATTCCTGTCCCGCCGGGGATTCGGATCAACAGCTTCAGCGCCAATGTCCACACTCAGCTCTTTTCAAGCGCCCCTGCTTTGAACAGGACCGCCAGAGCGAGCAGTGGAGCGTAAGCAATGATCACGCCGAGTGCGCCGTCCAGCTTGAAACGGATGACACACACAGCGACCGGCAACAGCCAGCACAGATTGATTACACCGACTGCGGACGTCACCGGAAGGTGCTTGCCAAAACGTCGCGAGGCGAATTGATAAGCGTGACTTCTGTGAGCCTCATAGACCTTGTCGCCCCGAACGAGCCGACGGATGAGGGTTACCGTAGCGTCTACGATGAAAACCCCGAGGAGAATAAGCCATACCCACAAGAACTGCGAGGAAATCCACGTGCCCTGCAGTGACAGACAGCCCAGCATGATGCCGAGGAATCCGCTGCCGGCGTCGCCCATGAAGATCTTTGCCGGGGGAAAATTCCAGAACAGAAAGCCCGTCACTGCGCACGCCAGCAGGACCGGCAGCCACACCAGCGAGGCGAAGCCGCTCAGCGCGTAGATGATCGCCGCGCCCACGCAGACACAGATCGCCTCAACGCTGGCAATGCCATCGATGCCGTCCATGAAGTTGTACAGATTGAGCAGCCACACCAGATAGAACGCCGCCAGCACGTTAACGATCAAGCCCGGCGCCAGCGTCATGCCGAACACGCTGATCGCAGGAAGACCACCCAGCCAGAACAACGCCCACACCGCAGAAAAAAAATGCCCCAGCAGACGCCATCGCGCTGCGATATGACCATGATCGTCGAGAAACCCCAGTGCGGCGATCAATGCGCCAGCGCCAAACATGGCCAGAAACAGGTCGCGCCCCAACAGTCCTGTAGAGACCATCCAGACCAGCACCACCAGGTAACTGATGACAATCGCCACACCGCCGCCGCGCGGCGTCGGAATCGTATGGGAGCTTCTGCCGTTGGGAATATCAATCAGGCTCTTGTGCAGCGCATACCATCGCAATACATGCGTCAGCGCAAACGAAAAGACCACAACAGCAACCGCGACCCACCAATAGTTCATGCTCGATCCGTAACCAGAAAATGCTCGACGGTCTTCTTCAAGCCGTCCTCTACCGATACCGGGGGCTGCCACTGCAACCGCTCGCGGTTTTTGCTGATGTCCACCCGCAGCGATCCCAGCACCCGCTCGGCCGCGGATTTGCGACCCAACAGGGTGGCGCCGAGCATGATAAGGGATTCGGGGACCGGAATGAGCCAACCGGATGCACGCAGGTGCGCGCTGAGGCGGCTGGCCAGTTCAGTGGTCGACAAATCCCGGCCATCACTGACCAGAAAAACCTGATTCGCGGCAGCAGGATGATCGATGCAAACCTGGATAAGGTCGATCAGGTTATCCAGCGAAACCAGACTGCGTGCGTTGTTCACTGAACCGAGGGGTAACGGCACACCTCTGCGCAACGTGCGCATCAGTTGCAGGAAATTGGCTTTGACCCCGGGCCCGTACACCAGGACCGGACGGATGATCACCACTTCCATCTTAGAGGTCTTTGCGAGGGTCAGAAGGCCCTGTTCCGCTTCGTGCTTGGAAATGGCGTAGGGATCGCTCGGATTGGGAGCGTCGTCCGCACGAAAGCATTCGCCCCGTGCCGTTGATTCGCCGTTGACCTTGATCGTACTGATGAAGATGAAGCGCCGGACACCGGCTGCAGCGGCCTGCTCCGCCAGATGCAGCGTGCCGAGGGTGTTGACCTCCCGGTACAGCGAAAGCGGGTCAGCGGCCGTGTCGTGCATGACATGCACACGCGCTGCCGCATGAACGACCGTATCGACGTCGTGTAGGACTGTCTGCCATGAGGTGTCGGCATTCAGCCCGGCAACAATGGCCGTCGTAACGGTTGGAGAAGAGTGGGTCGTCGCTTGTCTGCTGACCGCGACAATGTGCGCGTCAGACAGGTGTGCAAGGTGGTCAACCAGCGCTGTTCCTAAAAATCCCGAACTCCCTGTTACCAGGATTTTTCTGGTCATATCCGATCCATGCACATAAAGATTCGCCGTCCATCATGACGACCGCTGCGTGGCAGCGGCGCCATTGTAGACGATTGACTCGCGGCCCTGCCATTCAGTCAGCAGGGCCGTGGGCCAGGTGCATCACTTGCCGTTGATCAGCGCTTCGATCTCTTTGACCTTGGCTTCTACCAGGGCAGGATCACGGCGGCTTTCCACGTTCAGGCGCAGCAAGGGCTCGGTGTTCGAGCCGCGCAGGTTAAAGCGCCATTCGGCGAACTCGAGGCTAATGCCGTCGGTTCCGTCGATGTTCGAGCAAGACGGCGTGTAGTGCTCCAGGATCTTGGCGATGATGGATTTGACGTCTTCAACCTTGTAGTTGATTTCGCCGCTGCACGGGTAGGCCGCCATGCGCTCATCAACCAGTTGCGAGAACTTCTTGCCGGACACGGACATCAGCGCGGCGACCAGCAGCCACGGGATCATGCCGCTGTCGCAGTAGGCGAAATCGCGGAAGTAGTGGTGAGCACTCATCTCGCCGCCATACACGGCATCTTCCAGGCGCATGCGCTCCTTGATGAACGCATGGCCGGTTTTGCACAGCACCGGCGTACCGCCCGCCTGCTTGACCTGATCGATAGTGTTCCAGGTCAGGCGTGGGTCATGAATGATTTTCGAGCCGGGGTGTTGCTTGAGCAGCATTTCGGCCAGCAGGCCCACCAGGTAGTAACCCTCAACGAAGCGGCCTTGCTCGTCAAAGAAGAAACAACGGTCAAAGTCACCGTCCCACGCCAGGCCCAGGTCACAGCCGTGCTTGAGCAGCGCGTCGCGGGTGATGCTGCGGTTTTCCGGGAGCAGCGGGTTCGGCACGCCGTTGGGGAAATTGCCATCCGGTTCAGCGTTGATGATCACCCACTCGAAAGGCAGCTGGGAGCGGATCGCGTCCAGTGCAGGACCGACAGCGCCGTTGCCCGGGTCGGCGAGGATCTTCAGTGGACGAAGGTCGGCACCTTTGACGTAGGTCAGCAGGTGCTCGATGTAGGCGGTTTTGTCCGGCTTGGACTGGACGCTGCCGTGCTGAGCCGCCACTTGACCGAAGTCGCCCGCATCCACGCGCTGGCGAATGGCATCGAGGCCGGTATCACCACTGATGGGACGGGACGACTTCTGGACCAGCTTCATGCCGTTATAACCCTTCGGGTTATGACTGGCTGTGACCATCACGCCGCCGTCTGCATCGTAGTGGCTGGTGGCGAAGTAGACTTCTTCGGTGCCGCACAGGCCGATGTCGATGACATCGGCGCCGGCTTCCTGAATGCCTTTGATCAATGCCTGAGCGAGAGCCGGGCTTTCAAGACGC
Source organism: Pseudomonas sp. 1L-C-7-B-C1 (assembly GCF_057291635.1). Classification (NCBI taxonomy): domain Bacteria; kingdom Pseudomonadati; phylum Pseudomonadota; class Gammaproteobacteria; order Pseudomonadales; family Pseudomonadaceae; genus Pseudomonas; species Pseudomonas sp. 1L-C-7-B-C1. The sequence goes on from NZ_JBXAWH010000011.1 coordinate 166,088, forward strand.
ATGTCTCGGCCTACAACGATATTTTTGGCACCCAGTTCAAGAACCATGGACCGACCGATGCGGTACGCGATGTCATCATCGAGGTCATTGGGCACTTGGCCACGGATGTCGTAGGCCTTGAAGCAGCGAGTCTGCAGAGCGGGATAGTCGGAACTCATGTGTAAAAACCTATGCGACGAAAAAACCCGAAGGTTCCTCTGTTCAGTAGAAGCAGCTCGAATAACGAACTGCACGCAACCCTCGCGCCTGAAAGCTTGAGGCGTGGGTTAGGCATTAAAAAAGGAGATTAGTTATAAGTGCGCTTGTAATTATCTTCAACGCAAGCGTTGAGGTGTCTGGCGCGCGGGATTCTATCAGGGCAGACGTGACGCTTTGGGCTTCCTGCGCAGACGCGCGATTGAGACCAACAGGGGGCCAATCAGCATGCCCACCAGCAGTGCAAAGATCACCGGCACGGCGACAGGCAGCTCGGGCGCATTCCAGCCAAAGAACACCAGTGCAACGGCTTGCTGGTTTTCCAGCACAAATACAACAATCGCCGCTGCGATCAACAGGGCGATAACTAAAAAGATCAGACGCTTTACATTTCGCATGAGAACCCCTCAAAGAGCTATTGGAGCTCATGCTCCTCTTCTTCGTTCACCCGGTCGCGGAGCTCTTTGCCTGGCTTGAAGTGAGGGACAAACTTGCCGTCGAGGCTGACAGACTGACCTGTCTTTGGATTACGGCCTACGCGGGGCGCGCGGTAATGCAGCGAGAAGCTGCCGAAGCCGCGTATTTCAATACGGTCGCCCGTCGCAAGGCACTGCGACATCTGCTCAAGCATGGTCTTGATGGCCAACTCCACATCTTTGGATGAGAGCAGTCCTTGATGGGTGACAATTCGTTCGATCAACTCCGACTTCGTCATATTTTTCCCTTCTTTTTCAAGCAGCTAGGTAAAGCGCTTTGAAGGTTTTAGCATGACCTGAAGGATTTGAACAGAGTGTGTCCAGACTTAAATGAGACGAGCTTCTAGATCGTCAACCGGCCAATGGCCGAATCTGCCGTAAAACACCCGCCCACAAAAAAGGGCGACCGAAGTCGCCCTTTTTCAATGGTCAGACAGAACTCAGTTCTGTTTTTCCATTTGAGCACGCAGCAGGTCACCCAGAGTGGTAGGACCAGTGCTTTCAGCGGTTTCAGGCTTGCTACGCAGGCTCTGAATCGCTTCTTTCTCGTCTTCAACGTCTTTCGACTTGATGGACAAGCTGATCACGCGGCTCTTGCGGTCAACGCTGATGATCTTGGCTTCGATCTCTTCGCCTTCTTTCAGGACGTTACGCGCGTCTTCAACGCGGTCACGGCTGATTTCGGAGGCTTTGAGGGTCGCTTCGATGTCGTCGGCCAGAGTGATGATGGCGCCTTTGGCGTCAACTTCTTTAACGATACCGCGGACGATAGCGCCTTTGTCATTGACAGTGACGTACTCGGAGAACGGATCGCTTTCCAGCTGCTTGATGCCCAGCGAGATGCGCTCACGCTCTGGATCAACCGACAGGATCACGGTGTCAAGCTCGTCGCCCTTCTTGAAACGACGTACGGCTTCTTCGCCCACCTCGTTCCAGGAGATGTCGGACAGGTGAACCAGACCGTCGATGCCGCCGTCCAGACCAATGAAGATACCGAAATCGGTGATCGACTTGATGGTGCCGGAGATCTTGTCGCCCTTGTTGAACTGGCCAGAGAAATCTTCCCACGGGTTAGATTTGCACTGCTTGATGCCGAGGGAGATACGACGACGCTCTTCGTCGATGTCCAGAACCATGACTTCCACTTCGTCGCCAACCTGAACGACTTTAGACGGGTGGATGTTCTTGTTGGTCCAGTCCATTTCGGAAACGTGTACCAGGCCTTCCACGCCTTCTTCCAGCTCTGCGAAGCAGCCGTAGTCGGTCAGGTTGGTAACACGCGCGGTGACGCGAGTGCCTTCCGGGTAACGAGCCTTGATAGCAACCCATGGATCTTCACCCAGTTGCTTCAGACCCAGGGAAACACGATTGCGCTCGCGATCGTACTTCAGGACCTTTACATCGATCTCATCGCCAACGTTGACGATTTCCGATGGATGCTTGATACGCTTCCAGGCCATGTCGGTGATGTGCAGCAGGCCATCGACGCCACCCAGATCGACGAATGCGCCGTAATCGGTGAGGTTCTTGACGATACCCTTGACCTGTTGGCCTTCCTGCAGCGATTCCAGCAGAGCTTCGCGCTCGGCGCTGTTTTCGGCTTCGAGGACACTGCGACGGGAAACGACAACGTTGTTGCGCTTCTGGTCCAGCTTGATGACCTTGAATTCCAGCTCTTTGCCTTCCAGGTGCGTGGTGTCGCGCACTGGACGGACGTCAACCAGAGAACCTGGCAGGAACGCACGGATGCCGTTAACGTCGACTGTGAAGCCGCCTTTAACCTTACCGTTGATAACGCCCTTGACCACTTCCTCAGCTGCGAAAGCCGCTTCCAGAACGATCCAGCACTCGGCACGCTTGGCTTTTTCGCGGGACAGCTTGGTTTCGCCAAAGCCGTCTTCGACCGCGTCCAGCGCAACGTGCACTTCATCGCCAATCTTGATGGTCAGCTCGCCAGCGTCGTTGTGGAACTGCTCCAGCGGGATGAGGCCTTCAGACTTCAGACCAGCGTGAACGGTGACCCAACCAGCCTGGTAATCGATATCGACGATGATCGCGGTGATGATCGAACCGGCCTGAAGGTTAAGAGTCTTTAGGCTTTCTTCGAAAAGTTCAGCAAAGCTTTCGCTCATTTTAATTCCTGTTGATAAGGGCGAAGAATACGCCCATCTGCCACGCTCCAGACAACGTGGGTTTCGTTCATATGAAAGAAAGCCTGCGGGACTATGACTGGTCTCCCACATGGCTTTCTGGTCATCCGGCGAGATCGCGGAGTGCGACTTCACTCAGGATGCGTTCAAGCACCTGCTCGATGGACAATTCGGTGGAATCCAGCTGAATGGCGTCATGCGCCGGCTTGAGCGGGGCTACCGCTCGCTGGGTGTCGCGCTCGTCGCGGACACGGATCTCATCTAGCAGACTCGGCAGACTAACATCGTCACCCTTGGCCTTCAACTGCAAATATCGTCGGCGGGCACGCTCGTCGACGCTGGCCGTCAGAAAAATCTTCAATGGCGCGCCGGGAAATACCACCGTGCCCATGTCGCGGCCGTCGGCAATCAGCCCCGGAAACTCCTGAAACGCCCGCTGGCGCTGCAGCAGTGCTTCGCGAACCGCCGGCAACGAGGCCACCTGCGACGCGCCACTGCCCACGTGCTCATTGCGGATGGCCGACGTCACGTCCTCACCTTCCAGGATAATGCGCTGACCGTGGTCGTCGGTCGCCGCCATAAACTGCACATCCAGATGCGCAGCCAGCAGCTTCAATGCTTCTTCATTGGTCAGGTCGACGCCATGGTTGACCGCGGCGAAGGCCAGCAGCCGATACAGCGCGCCGGAATCCAGCAGGGACCAGCCCAGACGTTTGGCCAGCTTGCCCGCCACTGTGCCCTTTCCGGAACCGCTGGGTCCGTCGATCGTAATGACCGGAGCTTGAACTTTCACGATTGCCCCTCTTGCGTTACACGAATACCCACCTGAGCACACAGCGTCAGGAAACTGGGAAATGAAGTCGCCATATTGGCGCAGTCCCGGATGTGGATCGGACTGGCCGCGCGCAGCGACGCGATACTGAATGCCATGGCGATGCGGTGATCACCCTGCGCATTGATTTCACCACCGCCGACGGTTCCACCATCAATAATGATGCCATCTGCGGTCGATTCAACGTTTATACCGAGCGTCGCCAGACCGTCGGCCATGGCTTGAAGACGGCCGGATTCCCTGACGCGTGAGCCCTGAGCACCGTTGAACACTGTTCGCCCTTCCGCGCACGCGGCGGCAATAAAGAGTGCTGGAAGCTCGTCGACCGCCAAAGACACCAGCGTCTGTGGAACGGCGGTACCCATGAGGCGCGCAGGGCGCACGTGCAGATCAGCCACCGGCTCACCGCCCGCATCGCGCGGGTTGTGCAGCGTGATGTCCGCGCCCATCAGACGCAGGACATCAATAACGCCGGAGCGCGTCGGGTTGACGCCCACGCCTTCCAGAATCAGGTCGGAGCCTTCGGCGATGGACGCTGCCACCATAAAGAACGCCGCAGAGGAGATGTCGCCGGGCACTTCGATGGGTGCGCCCTTGAGCTCTCCCCCTGACTGCAGCGCCGCAGTCCCGTCATGGACAGCAACCGAATGGCCGAACCCTTGCAGCATACGCTCGGTGTGGTCCCGGGTCGGCGCCGACTCATGCACCATCGTTGTGCCATTTGCGTAAAGACCGGCGAGCAACAGCGCGGATTTCACCTGAGCACCGGGCAACGGCATGTCGTAGCGGATGGCCTGAAGCCCCTGCCCGCCGCGAACGGTCAGCGGCGGTCGGCCGTCCTCTGCGGTTTTGATCACCGCGCCCATCTGGCGCAATGGCGCGACGACAGTGGTCATCGAGCGCCGGGACAGCGAGGCATCGCCGGTCAGCACGCTGTCGAATCGCTGCGCGGCCAACAGGCCACAGAGCAGGCGCATCGACGTGCCCGAGTTACCCAGATAAAGCGGCCCCGGCGCCGGTTGAAGCCCGTTGAGGCCGACGCCGTGAATGGTGAGGCGACCGTGGTGCGGCCCTTCGATGACTACGCCCATGTCGCGGAAGGCCTGCAACGTTGCCAGCGCGTCCTCACTTTCCAGAAAGCCTTCGACGACGCTGGTGCCTTGGGCCAGTGACCCGAGCATGATCGCCCGGTGGGAAATCGACTTGTCCCCCGGCACGCGAACCCGCCCCCTGACTACGCCGCCCGGCTGGGCAATAAAGCTGAGGTCGGCGCCTGAGGTTTTTTCAACGTAAGCACGACGGGCGAGGATCTTGCCGAAATGCTCGCGGGCGACGCGAGCCCGGGTGAACACACCGAGCAACTGATGTCCGTCGCCTGCATCGACCGCGTCGCGCAACGCATCCAGGTCGCTGCGGAAGGTGTCGAGGGTGCGCAGCACAGCCTCGCGATTCGCCAGGAAGATGTCATGCCACATCACCGGATCGCTGCCGGCGATGCGCGTAAAGTCGCGGAAGCCGCCCGCGGCATAACGGAAGATATCGAGGTTTTCGTTGCGCTTGGCCAGGGAATCCACCAGACCGAAGGCCAGGAGGTGAGGCAAATGACTCGTCGCCGCCAGCACCTCATCGTGACGCTCGACCTGCATGTGCTCCACGTCAGCGCCCAGAGCCGACCAGAGACGATCGACCAGCGCCAGCGCAGAAGAGTCGGTTTCAGCGAGCGGTGTAAGGATGACTTTGTGCCGCTTGAATAGCTCGGCGTTGGAGGCTTCCACTCCGCTCTGCTCGGAGCCGGCAATCGGGTGGCCGGGTACGAAGCGCGCGGGCATCACACCAAACGCCTCGCGGGCAGCACGGACCACATTGCCTTTGGCGCTGCCGACATCGGTCAGCACGGCATTGCCCAGGTCCAGGCCTGCCAGTATCCCGAGGAGCTTTTCCATGGCCAAAATCGGCACGGCCAACTGAATGACGTCCGCCCCTGTGCAAGCGGCAGCGAGACTGTCTTCACAGCGATCAACCACGCCCAGTTCGACGGCCAGTGTGCGCGATTGCGGGTCGAGATCGACGCCCACCACTTCGCGACACAAGCCACTCTCCCTCAAGCCTTTGGCGAATGACCCTCCGATCAAGCCGAGGCCGACCACCACCAGGCGGCCGATCACAGGCTCAGCGGGTCGCAGCGACATGACATCAACCACGCGCCAAAACCTTGCTTAACGCCTCAAGAAAGCGGCTGTTTTCTGCTGGCAGACCAATGCTCACCCGCAGATGATCGGGCATGCCGTAACCGCCGACCGGTCGAACGATGACGCCTTCGCGCAGCAATCCTTCATAAACCGAAGCGGCTTCGCGGTCCAAGTCCACGGCGATGAAGTTGGCCTTTGAGGGAATCCAGGCCAGGCCCATCCGGCCAAGCCCTTCTTCCAGCTGCTGCATGCCGGCTTCATTCAGCTGACGGCTTTGCGCAACATAGTCAACATCGTCCAGCGCGGCGCAGGCAGCTGCCAGTGCAAGGCTGTTGACGTTGAATGGCTGACGCACGCGGTTCAGCACGTCCGCCACGACCGGCGAGGACAACGCATAACCGACGCGCAACGACGCCAGGCCATAGGCCTTGGAGAACGTCCGCGAGACCAGCAGGTTCGGATAGGTACTCAGGAAGTCGAGCCCGTCAGGCAGTTCGGCACCTTCGGCGTATTCGATGTAAGCCTCGTCCAACACCACCAGCACGTCCCTGGGCACCTGAGCGAGGAAATCCGCCAAAGCGCCCGGCCCGAACCAGGTCCCGGTGGGGTTGTTCGGATTGGCGATGAAGACCACCCGGGTGTTGCTGTCGATGGCGGCGAGCATGGCCGGCAGGTCGTGCCCCCAATTCTTTGCCTTGGCAATGTGAGCGGTTGCGCCCACGGCCTGGGTGACGATTGGATAGATCGCGAACGCGTGTTCACTGAACACCGCATTGAGCCCCGGGGCCAGATAGGCACGGGCGACGATTTCCAGAATGTCATTGGAGCCGTTGCCGAGCGTCACCTGATCAGGGTGCACTCCACAGGCCTGCGACAAGCGCTGCTTGAGCTCGAAACCGTTGCCGTCGGGGTAACGGGTCAACTCCGCCAGTGCGTCTTTGATCGCCTGCAACGCCCTGGGGCTCGCGCCCATCGGGTTTTCGTTGCTCGCCAGCTTGATGATGCGCGCCGGATCGATACCCAGTTCACGGGCCAGTTCGTCCACCGGTTTGCCGGGAACGTAAGGCGATAGTTTTTGCACGCCGGGCTGTGCCAGCGCGAGGAAGTCGCCGCTCATGTATCGCATTACCTTTTCAGTGAAACCTGTGGGCTACAAGTCCGGACGCAGGATCAAAGTACTGCCTTCGGATAGGAACCCAACACCTTGAGCGCCACGGCTTCCTGGCTGATTTGCTCAAGAACGGCCTTGATCAGCGGGTCGCGGTAGTGGCCGACGAAATCGATGAAAAACACGTAGGTCCACTTACCGCTTCGCGAGGGCCGCGTCTCGATCCGCGTCAGGTCGATGCCGTTTTCGTGGAAAGGCACCAACAGTTCATGCAGCGCACCGGGCTTGTTGCTCATCGACACAATGATCGACGTCTTGTCGTCGCCCGTCGGCGGCACTTCCTGATTGCCGATCATGAGGAAACGTGTGGAGTTGTCCGGACGGTCTTCGATCTTCTCGGCAATCCGCGTCAGCCCGTAAAGGCCCGCCGCCATATCACCGGCGATCGCCGCCGAGTTCCACTCACCCTTGACCCGCTTGGCCGCCTCGGCATTGCTGGCGACAGCGACGCGCTCGACGTTCGGGTAGTGCGCGTCCAGCCATTTGCGGCATTGCGCCAGGGACTGCGCGTGGGAATAGATGCGGCTGATGCTGTCGGTCTTGGTGCTCTCGCCCACCAGCAGATGATGGTGAATACGCAGCTCGACTTCGCCACAGATGACCATGTCGTGCTCAAGAAAGCTGTCCAGGGTGTGGTTGACCGCACCTTCGGTGGAGTTCTCCACCGGGACGACGCCGAAGTTCACCGCACCGGCGACGACTTCGCGGAACACTTCGTCGATCGCAGCCATCGGCTTGCTGATCACGGCGTGACCAAAATGCTTCAGCGCCGCCGCCTGAGTAAAGGTGCCTTCCGGGCCGAGATACGCGACCTTGAGCGGCTGCTCAAGCGCAAGACACGAGGACATGATTTCGCGGAACAGCCGCGCCATCTCTTCGTTGCTCAACGGGCCACGATTACGCTCCATGACGCGCTTGAGCACCGCTGCTTCACGTTCAGGGCGATAAAACACCGGTACTTCGCCAGCCGGGAGACCGGCCATCTTGACGCGCGCGACTTCCTGGGCACAGCGGGCGCGCTCGCTGATCAGCTCCAGAACCTTTTCGTCCAGGCTGTCGATGCGGACCCGCAGTGCCTTGAGCTCTTGTTCAGACATTAGCCGTGTTCCTTCTCGAACTCTGCCATGTAGGCGGTCAGGGCATTGACCGCATTGATGTCGATGGCGTTGTAGATGGAGGCGCGCATGCCGCCCACCGAACGGTGGCCCTTGAGGTTCAGCAGATTGCGCGCTTCGGCACCCGCGAGGAACGGCTTGTCCAGGCGATCATCGGCCAGACGGAACGGCACGTTCATCCACGAGCGATCGGAGGGGTTGATCGGGTTGCTGTACAAGCCGCTGGCGTCGATGAAGTCGTACAGCGTGCGCTGCTTGAGCTCATTGCGCACGGCCATGGCCTCGACGCCGCCCTGCTCTTTCAGCCATTCGAAGACCAGACCGGACAGGTACCAGGCCAGCGTTGGCGGCGTGTTGTACATGGATCCGTTGTCGGCGGCGACTTTGTAGTTGAGCATCGTTGGACACAGCGAGCGCGCGCGACCCAGCAGGTCCTCGCGGATGATCGCCACGACAATGCCGCTCGGGCCGATGTTCTTCTGGGCGCCAGCGAAGATCATGCCGAAACGCGACACGTCGAGACGGCGCGAAAGAATGTCCGAAGACATGTCAGCAACCAGCGGCACGTCGCCGGTTTCCGGAATCCAGTTGAATTGCAGACCGCCAATGGTCTCGTTGGGCACGTAGTGAACGTAGGCGGCGTCTTTCGACAGCTTCCATTCGCTCTGACCGGGGATAGCGAAGTAATCGGCGGGTTTGGCGCTGGCGGCCACATTGATGTTGCCGTAGCGCGATGCTTCTTCAATGGCTTTCTGCGACCAGATGCCGGTGTCGATGTAGTCGGCCGTGCCGTTTTCCGGCAGCAGGTTCAACGGAACCTGAGCGAATTGCTGACTGCCGCCACCTTGAAGAAACAGCACTTTGTAATTGGAGGGGACAGACAGCAGATCGCGAAAATCCTGCTCCGCCTTGGTGGCGATGGAGACGAACTCGTCGCTGCGATGGCTCATTTCCATGACGGACAGGCCTTTGCCATGCCAGTCCAGGAGTTCGGCCTGGGCGCGCAGCAGAACAGCTTCAGGGAGCGCGGCAGGACCTGCGCAGAAGTTAAAGGCTCGCTTGCTCATATCCACTCTCGTCGTGTCACTGAATTAATTTGGAACGGGTGAAATGCGGGGAAGTGCAGGACAGGGACTGCATTGTGTCAGAAGATCCGCATCGCGACCGTCGTTACCTCCGGTTGCTCCTACAGACGTTCTCTGGTCGGGCGCTGAGATCGACTGTAGGAACAGTCGGAGTTTGCGACGGTCGCGAAAGCGGTCTGCCTGACAGCGTGCGCCCCATGATTCTAAGGAGGGGGCCGGATCGCCAGCCCCCTCTCAGCGTTACTCCTGCGGCTCGTCTTCGTCAGCCGCGGGATCCGCCTGCACATCGTCAGCGGACTCGTCGGTGTCGACGGCGCCAATCACGTCGCCATCAACCTCTTCGCCCTCGAACGCTTCGCCTTCCAGCTCTTCGCCTTCGACTTCCGATGGCTCCTGCACGCGCTCCAGACCTACCAGTTTCTCGTCCTTGGCCAGCTTGATCAGGGTCACGCCCTGAGTGTTACGGCCCAGACTCGATACTTCGCCAACGCGGGTACGCACCAGCGTGCCCTGGTCGGAAATCAGCATGATTTCCTCGCCGTCCTGCACCTGAACCGCGCCGACCAGACGGCCGTTACGCTCGTTGCTGACCATGGCGATGACGCCCTGACCGCCACGCTTGTACTCAGGGAACTCAGTGATCGCGGTGCGCTTGCCGTAGCCACGCTCGGAAGCGGTGAGGATCTGGCTGCCCTGCTCCGGAATCAGCATGGAAATCAGCTTCTGCCCTTCAGGCAGACGCATGCCGCGCACACCGCGAGCGGTACGGCCCATGGCGCGCACTTCGGATTCCTTGAAGCGGGTGACCTTGCCGCCGTCGGAGAACAGCATGATTTCCTGCTCGCCATCGGTGACGGCCGCGGAAATCAGGATGTCGCCTTCGTCCAGCTCCAGCGCAATCAGGCCAACGCTGCGTTGACGACTGAACGCCACCAGCGGGGTCTTCTTGACGGTACCGTTGGCGGTCGACATGAAGATGAACGGGGCCTTCTTCTTGTCGGCAGCCTTGATGCGCGCCTTGCGCTCTTCTTCGGTCTCGTTGCTGTTTTCGAGGTCTTCGGCGTCGGCGTCCACGCCTTCGGCTTCTTCTTCGTCAGCCCGCTTGCGCATGGCTTCGAGGTCGACCGGCAGCATGGTGGTGATGTATTCACCTTCACTCAGCGGCAACAGGTTGACCAGCGGACGACCACGGGCGGCGCGGGACGCTTCCGGGATCTCGTAGGTCTTGAGCCAGTACACCTTGCCTTTGCTGGAGAACATCAGCAGCGTGGTGTGGCTGTTGGCGACCAGCAGGTGAGCGATGTAGTCCTCATCCTTGACGCCGGTGGCCGACTTGCCTTTGCCGCCGCGACGCTGGGCCTGATAGACGGCCAGCGGCTGAGTCTTGGCGTAGCCACCGTGGGAGATGGTCACGACGCGCTCTTCTTCGGGGATCATGTCGCCGAGGGTCAGGTCCAGGCGCGCATCGAGGATTTCGGTGCGACGCACATCGCCGTATTCGGCGCGGATCAGCTCCAGCTCTTCGCGGATGACTTCCATCAGGCGCGTGGCGCTGTTGAGGATGCGCAGCAGCTCGCCGATCTGAGTCAGGATTTCCTGGTACTCGGTCAGCAGCTTTTCGTGCTCCAGACCGGTCAAGCGGTGCAGACGCAGTTCGAGGATGGCCTGAGCCTGTTCCGGCGAAAGGAAATACTTGCCGTCACGCATGCCGTACTGAGGATCGAGGTTTTCCGGGCGGGAGGATTCGGCGCCTGCGCGCTCGACCATCTCGACCACGGCGCTGGATTCCCAAGGCGTGCTGATCAGACCTTCCTTGGCTTCAGCCGGCGTCGGCGAGGCTTTGATGAGGGCGATGACCGGGTCAATGTTCGACAGGGCAACGGCCTGACCTTCGAGGATGTGACCCCGCTCGCGGGCCTTGCGCAGTTCGAACACGGTGCGGCGGGTAACCACTTCGCGACGGTGACGAATAAAGGCTTCCAGCAGGTCCTTGAGGTTCAGGATGCGTGGGCGGCCGTCGATCAGCGCAACAATGTTGATACCGAAGACGCTTTGCAGCTGGGTCTGGGCGTAAAGATTGTTGAGGATGACCTCAGGCACTTCGCCGCGACGCAGCTCGATGACCACGCGCATGCCGTCCTTGTCGGACTCGTCACGCAGTTCGGTGATGCCTTCAAGCTTCTTCTCTTTGACCAGCTCGGCGATCTTCTCGATCAGGCGCGCCTTGTTCAGCTGGTACGGCAGTTCGGTGATGACGATCTGCTGGCGACCACCGACCTTGTCGATATCTTCGACAATGGAGCGGGCGCGCATGTATATGCGGCCACGGCCGGTTTTGTAGGCTTCGACGATGCCGGCACGACCATTGATGATCGCGGCGGTCGGGAAGTCAGGGCCGGGGATGTACTGCATCAACTCGTCGACGGTGAGGTCGCCGTTGTCGATGAGCGCCAGACAGCCGTCGATGACTTCACCGAGGTTGTGCGGCGGAATGTTGGTCGCCATGCCCACGGCGATGCCGCTCGAGCCGTTGACCAGCAGGTTGGGAATACGGGTCGGCATGACCGCAGGGATCTGTTCGGTGCCGTCGTAGTTCGGCACCCAGTCCACGGTTTCCTTGTGCAGGTCGGCCAGCAGCTCGTGGGCCAGCTTGGTCATGCGAACTTCGGTGTATCGCATGGCGGCGGCGTTGTCGCCGTCCACGGAACCGAAGTTGCCCTGGCCATCTACCAGCAGGTAGCGCAGGGAAAAGGGTTGGGCCATACGAACGATGGTGTCGTAGACCGCGGTGTCGCCATGCGGGTGGTACTTACCGATAACGTCACCGACCACACGGGCGGATTTCTTGTACGGCTTGTTCCAGTCGTTACCCAGTTCGCTCATCGCGAACAGTACCCGCCGGTGCACGGGCTTCAAGCCGTCGCGCGCATCGGGGAGAGCACGTCCGACGATGACGCTCATCGCGTAGTCGAGGTAGGACTGCTTCAGCTCGTCTTCGATATTGACCGGGAGGATTTCTTTGGCCAGTTCGCCCATGAGAAGCCTGATTCCTTTTTCTGGTGAAACCTCGCTCAGCCGTACGGGATGAACAAGGCTTGCCGCTGCCGACGATTGTCAGGCAACGACTTACGACAAATCAGCGAGTTATGCCATGAATAGGCGCAGTTATCAGGGTCGCCATGCGGCCCTTTGGAAAGCGCCGGATGGTACCACAATCGCCGTCAGGCACGAAGTGTTTGCAGGTGCCGCGAACAAGCCATTTCGCCAGCAGACGCCTGAGACGCGCTCACAGAGCGTGATACGGCGTATGGGGACGAACGGTATTACCGGTCACGGCGTGATTAATGCAGGCGTTTGCGGCACATCAACAGCGCCATTTTCGCCGTGTCGGGGCGCTCGACGATGCCCTTCTCGGTGACGATGGCGTCGATGAGATCGGCGGGCGTCACGTCGAAGACGGGGTTGAAGGCGTCGACGTCGGCGCCCACACGCTTGCCGCCGACTTCCAGCAATTCGCGGCCGTCGCGCTCTTCGATGGGAATGTCGTCGCCGCTGGCCAGGTTCATGTCGATGGTCGAGCTCGGCGCTACCACCATGAAGCGCACGCCGTGGTGCATTGCCGCGACTGCTAACTGGTAAGTGCCGATCTTGTTGGCGACGTCGCCGTTGGCGGTAATGCGGTCGGCACCCACGATGACCCAGGTGATGCCCTTGGTTTTCATCAGGTGCGCGGCCGCAGAGTCGGCGTTGAGGGTGACCGGAATGCCTTCGTTGACCAGTTCCCACGCCGTGAGGCGGGAGCCCTGCAGCCAGGGCCGGGTTTCATCGGCGTAAACGCGCTCGATCATGCCTTCAAGATGTGCTGCGCGAATGACACCGAGTGCGGTACCAAAGCCGCCGGTGGCCAGCGCGCCGGTGTTGCAGTGGGTCAGCACGGTCTGCAGGTTGCCCTGATGCTTGCGGATCAGCTCGGCACCCAGTTGCGCCATGGTCAGGTTCGCTTCGCGGTCGCTCAAATGAATAGCCACGGCTTCGGCTTCCATGACCTTCAGCGGATCTTCGTGATCCTTCAGGCGATACAGGCGCTCGCGCATGCGGTTCAGCGCCCAGAACAGGTTGACCGCCGTGGGCCGGGAATTGGCCAGCAGGTCGAAGTCTTCTTCCAGGGCCATCTGCCAGTCGCCGCCTTCGGCCAGACGATCAATAACCGCCAATACGATGCCGTAGGCCGCACTGATGCCGATAGCCGGCGCGCCGCGCACCACCATCGTGCGAATGGCTTCGGCCACGCCTTCGGCACTGGTGTAGGGATGCCAGGTTTCTTCGAAGGGCAAGACCCGCTGATCCAGCAGATGCAACGTGCCGTCCCGCCAATCGATGGCCTTTACCTTCTCCGCAGCCAGTAATCGATCGCGCATTGCACACCCCACTTGATGAATTTTTGAAAAACCTGCTGCCACAGCGACGGTGCAAAGAAGCAAATCGCCAGCACCTTAAAAAGCCGCCGATTATAGCGAGCCGCCTGCGAAGACGCTCGGGTATACTTCGCCGTCCCCGTAATAAGCCATTGGATGCCCGCCCCATGCCCCATTCCGCTGCCCCGCTCGACCTGTTGTTGCTGCCGGACTGGCTGGTACCGGTCGAACCCGCCGGCGTTGTGTTGAAGCAGCACGGGATCGGCATTCGCGATGACCTGATCGTTTACATCGGTCCGCGTGCCGAGGCCCTGCGCCAGCCGGCCCTCGAAGTGCGCGAGTTGCCGGGCATGCTGCTCAGTCCCGGGCTGATCAACGCCCACGGCCATGCGGCGATGACGCTGTTTCGCGGTCTGGCGGATGATCTGCCGCTGATGACCTGGCTGCAGGATCATATCTGGCCAGCCGAGGCGAAATGGGTTGATGAGGATTTCGTTCGCGACGGCACCGATCTGGCCATCGCCGAGCAGTTAAAAGGCGGCATCACCTGCTTCTCCGATATGTATTTTTTCCCGAAGGTTGCCTGCGAGCGGGTGCACAACAGTGGCATTCGCGCACAGATCACCGTGCCGGTGCTGGACTTCCCGATACCCGGCGCACGCAACAGCGACGAATCGCTGCACATCGGCATCGAGCTGTTCAACGACCTCGCCCACCACGATCGCATCAAGATCGCCATGGGCCCCCACGCGCCCTACACCGTCAGCGATGAAAACCTGGAGAAGATCCGGGTCATCGCCGATGAGCTGGACGCGATGATCCAGATGCACGTTCACGAAACCGCCTTTGAAGTGCACGAGGCCGTTCAGCAACGCCAGGAACGCCCCCTCGCGCGGCTGCAGCGCCTGGGCCTGCTGGGCCCGCGCTTCCAGGCGGTGCACATGACCCAGATCAGTGATGACGACCTGGCGATGCTGGTCGAAAGCAACTCCAGCGTCATTCACTGCCCCGAATCCAACCTGAAACTGGCCAGCGGTTTTTGCCCGGTCGAGCGTCTGTGGCAGGCCGGGGTCAACGTCGCCATCGGCACCGACGGTGCGGCCAGCAACAATGACCTGGATCTCCTTGGCGAAACCCGCACTGCTGCGCTGCTGGCGAAAGCCGTCGCCGGCTCGGCCACCGCGCTGGACGCCCACCGTGCGCTGCGCATGGCCACGCTGAACGGCGCTCGCGCCATGGGCATTGATGATCACACAGGCTCGCTGCAAATCGGCAAGGCCGCCGACATGGTCGCGTTCGACCTTTCGGGGCTCGCGCAACAGCCGGTCTACGACCCGGTGTCACAACTTATTTACGCAACGGGACGCGACTGCGTGACCCACGTCTGGGTCGCCGGCAAGCAGTTGCTGCAGGACAAACGCCTGACCCGCATGGACGAAGAAGCGCTGACCCGAACCGCCAAAGCCTGGGGCGACCGCATCGCGTCAGATAAAGCCTGACCCATTGAGCGCCGCCACGGTCAGATACCGTGGCCGGACACCGAATTCAAGTTTTAGAGGATCACACATGAGCAACGTCGACCACGCCGAAATCGCCAAATTCGAGGCCCTCGCCCATCGCTGGTGGGACCGCAACAGCGAGTTCAAGCCGCTGCACGACATCAATCCGCTCCGGGTTAACTGGATTGACGAGCGCGTGAATCTGGCCGGCAAAAAGGTGCTCGACGTCGGCTGCGGCGGCGGCATTCTGAGCGAGGCCATGGCCTTGCGCGGCGCCACCGTGACCGGCATCGACATGGGCGAAGCGCCACTGGCCGTGGCGCAACTGCATCAACTGGAATCCGGCGTGAGCGTTGAATACCGGCAGATCACCGCCGAAGCGCTGGCCGAAGAAATGCCCGAGCAATTCGATGTCGTGACCTGCCTGGAAATGCTCGAGCACGTACCCGACCCTTCGTCGGTGATTCGCGCCTGCTACCAGATGGTCAAGCCGGGCGGTCAGGTGTTTTTCTCCACCATCAACCGCAATCCGAAGGCGTACCTGTTCGCCATCATCGGCGCCGAATACATCATGAACCTGCTGCCGCGCGGCACCCATGACTTCAAGAAATTCATCCGCCCGTCCGAGCTGGGCGCGTGGAGCCGTGATGCCGGGCTGCAGGTCAAGGACATCACCGGCCTGACCTACAACCCGCTGACCAAGCACTACAAGCTGGCGTCCGACGTCGACGTCAATTACATGATCCAGACACTGCGAGGAGTCTGAGCCATGCGCCTGAGGGCAGTTCTCTTCGACATGGACGGCACGCTGCTCGACACCGCGCCGGACTTCATCGCAATCTGCCAGGCGATGCTGGCCGAACGCGGCTTCCCGCGTGTGGACGACAAGCTGATTCGCGACGAAATCTCAGGCGGCGCAAAGGCCATGGTTTCGGCGGCGTTCGCCATGTCCCCCGACGCGCCGGAATTCGAGGCGCTGCGACTGGAGTTTCTGGCGCGCTACCAGACTGATTGCGCCGTGCACAGCAAGCTGTTCGACGGCATGGCCGAGTTGCTGGCGGACATCGAAAAAGCCAACTTGATCTGGGGCGTGGTGACCAACAAACCGGTGCGCTTTGCCCAACCGATCATGGAACAACTGGGTTTGTCGGAACGCTCTGCGCTGCTGATCTGCCCGGACCACGTGACCAAGAGCAAGCCCGACCCGGAGCCGCTGTTGCTGGCCTGCAAGATGCTCGATCTGGACCCGGCCAGCGTGTTGTTCGTGGGCGATGACCTGCGTGACATCGAATCCGGCCGCGACGCCGGGACCAAGACCGCCGCCGTTCGCTATGGCTATATCCATCCCCACGACAACCCCGATCATTGGGGCGCGGACGTGGTGGTGAATCACCCGCTGGAACTGCGCCGGGTGCTGGACGATGCGTTGTGCAGTTGCTGATTTGAGACCGAATGCAAATCCCTTGTGGGACGATCGGGGTCGCGCTCCATCTTGCTCGCGAAGACGACGGTACGTCAGTCGCATCTTTAGTGGATCCAGAATACATTCGCGAGCAAGCTCGCTCCCACAGGATCGGGGTGGACTCGATATCTTGGTTACACCTCCGGACTTGTGGGAGCGAGCTTGCTCGCGAAGAGGACGGTACATCCGTCGCATCTTTAGTGAATCCAGAATACATTCGCGAGCAAGCTCGCTCCCACAGTAATGCCGCCAGCCACACACTGCGTTTTACCGCTTGACTACGTGTGATGAAGGAGACCCCATGTTCAATTACTCCGCCCGCCCCGATCTGCTCAAGGACCGGGTGATTCTGGTCACCGGCGCCGGCCGTGGTATTGGCGCCGCTGCCGCGAAAACCTACGCCGCCCACGGTGCAACGGTCTTGCTGCTGGGCAGGACCGAATCGAACCTGAGCGCGCTGTATGACGAGATCGAGGCCGCCGGGCATCCGCAGCCCGTGGTCATCCCGTTCGACCTCGAGACTGCCCTGCCCCATCAATACGATGAACTCGCCGCGATGATCGAAGCCGAGTTCGGTCGGCTAGACGGCGTATTGCACAATGCCTCGATCATCGGCCCGCGCACGCCGATCGAACAGCTCACTGGCGAGCAGTTCATGCAAGTCATGCACGTCAACGTCAACGCCACCTTCATGCTGACCACTGCGTTGCTGCCTCTGCTCAAGCTCTCGGGTGACGCATCCATTGCGTTCACCTCCAGCAGCGTCGGGCGCAAAGGCCGCGCATATTGGGGCGCCTATGGTGTGTCCAAGTTCGCCACCGAAGGGCTGATGCAGACACTGGCCGATGAAATCGATGGGCTGGGGTCGCTACGCGCCAATAGCATCAATCCGGGCGCAACCCGCACTGACATGCGCGCCCAGGCGTACCCGGCCGAGGACCCGACCAATAACCCGACGCCGGAAGAGATCATGCCGGTGTACCTGTACCTGATGGGCCCGGATAGTAAGGGCATCAACGGGCAGGCACTGGATGCGCAGACCCGCTGAACCCGGCTGTGGGTTCGTCGCAGCCCATGGGAGCGAGCGCACTGACGCTGCGCTCCCTCATCTGAATATCTAGTGGCGCCGGGTGCCCTCCACTCGGCAGTTTCCTGTCGTCTTGTATCGCCCAATGCGTTCGGAATCGATACGTAAGTCAAATCCAAGGCGCCGATAGGTACCAAACCTGTCACAATCCGCCGCAACTTGTTGATTGACAATACTTTTCACGCAGGCAGTCGAATTGGCACGAGTTTCGCTCTCTGCATTTCAAGCCCGTAGAGGCGAAGGAGCGGAACCATGAGTTTTCCAACCACCACCAATGCCATAGATTTCGACAGCGCCCGGCTGCAACGCCATGGTTTCGCGCCGCAGCACAGACTCGTCCGGCCTGCCCTCGATTACGAGCAGCTTCGGCGTCAGCTCGACCTGCAACTGCAGACCAGCCTTGAAGCGGATAAGATCCTGTCGATGCTCTTCCAGAGCATTCAGCAGCTCATCCCGCTGAATGCCCTTAACTTTAAACACCTGCCCACCGATCTGCGTCTGGAGCTCGGCGAACGCGCCCGGCATAACGCCACGTACAGCATGACCCACGAAGGCAAGCAACTTGGCGAGCTTTCGTTCCAGCGTGATCATCGTTTTGCCGAGCACGAGCTGGAGCAACTCGAATCGTTGCTGTCGAGCTTGCTCTACCCCCTGCGCAATGCCCTGCTGTACCGCCATGCCAGCCTGAGTGCGCTGCGTGACCCGCTGACCGGCGCCGGTAACCGGATTGCCATGGAACAGTCACTCATTCGAGAGTTCGAAATCGCACGCCGCCAGCAGCAACCGCTATCGGTGCTGATGCTGGACATCGACCACTTCAAGGGCATCAACGACACCCATGGCCATGCCACGGGCGATGAAGTGCTGCGGGCCGTGACCAACGCAGTCAAGGATCGCCTGCGTAATATCGATCAAGTGTTCAGATTTGGCGGTGAGGAATTTCTTATCGTGCTGAGCGACACCAGTCGTGAGTCAGCCGCGCTGGTGGGTGAGCGCCTGCGCAGTGCGGCACTGCAACTGAGTTATCCGGTGACAGGACGGCCTCTGGATCTGACCGTCAGCCTCGGTTGCTCGACGCTGCTGCCGGGCGAATCGTCCGACAGCATGTTGCGCCGCGCCGACACGGCCCTGTACGCCGCCAAGCGCAAGGGCCGCAACCGCCTGGAGATGGCGGGCTGATCGATCAGGCGCGGGCAGGTATCCGGTGTTCCCGGACCGAGCCGTTACCTTCCTGGGATCGTTCCAGCGTCATGCATCGTTCAAGGAACAGGAACATGTACTCGTAACTCTTGCAGACCGCCATTCGCAGGTCGGTCTGCAATTGCTCGCTGGGGTTGTTGCCGGCCAGGGTGCAAATGATTTCCAACGCTTCCCAAGGGTGGGAATCGTCGTACTGCGCATGCATCTTCAGCCACTTCATCGCCCGCTTTCGTGTCTCCGGCGGGAACAGGTCTGCGTAGGTGTCCTGGGAACAGACCACCGCAGACCATTCACCAGTGGCGCCTTCAATGGCGTAGTTGGTCGCCGCAATGGCCACCACCAGCGAATCCGACGAACAGCTGTGCCAGCACCAGTGATTCAACGCGTGAAGTTCCGAGGGCACCCTTTGCGCCTGCAGGTCTTCCAGTGTCACCCCATGGGCGGCGCTCCAGTTGACCCAGTAATCGGCGTGGTTGAGTTCGACCCGAATATTGCGCATTAACCATCGTCGTGCCATGTCTTCACCCGGGTGTCGGGCGAATCGGGTTTTGGTCAGGTTATGCGCCATATAGACCGCGAACTGTTCGACAACCGGCCAGCCACCAATCAGGTACTGGCGCATGGTCTTAGAACTGAGCCGCCCGTCACGCATGCGTTGATAAAGTTCATGCCCTACCACCTTGGCCTTGGCGTCACTGCAATCATTAATCAATTGCTGTGCCCAAGCGGGGTAACTGCTGGCATCCATCAGCGGACCGGTTCTAATGAACATATCGATCACTGTGTAGCTCCTTATGTGAGTTGCGTAGGGTGTGTTCAGCGAAAAGTCCCGGGAGCGCTGAACAACAGGGGGGTCTGCCTCGCGGGCCGTGCGTGCAGACATTCACAGGTGAATAATTGCGGTCGCTCGATAACATACCCCTGAGCGTAGTCCACACCGATTTCCAATAACGCCTGCTCTATCTGAGGGCTCTCGACAAACTCGGCGATCGTCTGTTTGCCCATCACGTGCCCGATATGGTTGATCACTTCCACCATCGCCCGGTTGACCGGATCGTCGAGCATGTCCTTTACGAAACTGCCATCAATCTTCAGGAAGTCCACAGGCAAGTGCTTCAAGTACGCAAATGACGACATGCCTGCACAGAAGTCATCCAGAGAGAAACGGCATCCCAGACTTTTGAGTTCATTGATAAACCGAATGGCGCTGCCCAAGTTAGCGATCGCACTGGTTTCGGTGATTTCAAAACAGATAAGTTCAGGGGGGATTGCGTAGATCTGGAACTGCTGTCGCAAATATTCAAGAAATGCGTCGTCGCCAATGCTGGTCCCGGACAGGTTGATCGCACACACCGCCATGGGCCCCTTGTGGTGCCCGACCTTGAGGCAGTCGGCAATGATCATGAAGACGTGCTGCACGACCCAGCGATCCAGTGTGGTCATCATGCCGTAGCGTTCTGCGGCGGGGATGAAGCTGTCGGGCAGGATCATCCGCCCGGACTCGTCCCGCAGCCGCAGCAGAATCTCGATATGGCCATTGCTTTGCTCGGCGTTGCGACCCAGCGCTGCGATTTCCTGGGAATACAGGCAGAAGCGGTTCTCTTCGAGGGCCATGTGCAGGCGCTGAATCCACGCCATTTCACCAAAGCGGGTGGACAGATCGGAGTCGTCGTCGTGGTAGACCTGAACCCGGTTGCGGCCTTTTTCCTTGGCCATGTAGCAGGCCATGTCGGCGGCGCGCAGCGAGGCTTCCAGGGTGGTCGGGACCTCGTCGATGTGCACCAGGCCAATGCTGACCGTGGTCACAAACGGCCGGCCTTTCCAGACAAAATGCAGGCTTTCCACCGTTTGCCGCAGACTTTCGGCGACCCGTTCGGCGTCCTCCGGCGCGCAATGTTCGAGGAGGATGCCGAACTCGTCACCGCCCAGTCGCGCCAGGGTGTCACCCTCCCGCACGCCCTGCTGCAACAGCGTGCAAATGTGCCGCAGCAACTCATCACCCGCCGCATGACCGCTGGTGTCGTTGACCAGCTTGAACTGGTCAAGATCCAGAAATAATAGTGCATGCCGCGCGGGCTGCTCCACCAGATTGTTGAGGGCCAGTTCCAGGCGGTATTCGAACTCGCGGCGGTTCGCCAGTCCGGTCAGGGCATCGTGGGTCGCTTGCCAGGACAGGTTGGCGATGTATTGCCGCTCCTGGGTCATGTCGTGCAGCACCAGCACCGCGCCACTGACCTTGCCTTCGGCGCGAATCGGCGAGCCGACCAGCGCGACCGACACAGTGCTGCCGTCCAGGCGCTGAATCAGTCTGGAGCTTTCGCTGCCGCCGCCCAGATTGCCACTGAGCATGCGCTCGATCAGGGTCGAAGTGTCTTTCTGGTCATTCTCGTCGAGCAGGCTGAATAACGCGGCCAGCGGCAGGCCGGCCGCCTGCTCGTTTTTCCAGTGAGTCATGAGTTCGGCGGCGGGATTCATATAGACGATGGAGCCGTCGACGTCGGTGGTGATGACACCATCACCGATGGACTCAAGGGTAATTTGCGCACGCTCCTTTTCCATCTGCAGCGCGACCGCGAAGGCATGGCGCTGCTCCAGCAACTTATGGGTGCGCAGCAGCGCCAGGATGATCAGGCACAGCGCGGTGGCGAGGTTGACCACCAGCAGAATTCGCAGGATGACCCGCGAGCCCTCGCCCAGCGCGTCGCTGAAGGCCATGGCCGCGGGCGTGACGCCTTCGTTGATGGCGCTGATGCGCTGCCGCCACCCCAGGACCTCGCTATTGGTGACGTTGCCTTCCTGAATCCGCGCGTGCATTTCCCGGGCGACTTCATCGAGCTTGACCAGGTAGTTGTCACCGACCTTCCACAGGTCAATGGCCTTTTCCAGGTAGCTGAAGTGCTGAAAATTCAGATAAAGCCAGATGATGCTCTGGGCATCGTCAGGGTGGTTGCCACCTTGCAGAATCCCGGCCTTGGCGCGCGCGATGTCGGGCACCGGCTGATCCATGGCCAGGCGCAGGTCATGGCCGCCCTGGGGAATGGCAATGGCTTTTTGGTATTTCAGGTAATTAATGTCGTCGCGGCTGTTGGCGTAGAGATTCAGGTAATAAATGGCGTCTTTCTGGCCCTTCGACCACAGGCTCTCCCCGCCAATGTAGCTGCGCACCGCCGACATCATGTACAGGCTGACGCAGCCGAGCAGTGCCTGTAACAGCACAACGGCGATAAATGGCCATACGATGCCCAGAAGGCGAGGCTTCTCGAGAATCCGCTTTTGCTTCATGGTGTCCCTTTGATCAGCACTGCCAGATACTCAGCCCCCCTGCCAGGCAACCTTCCTGGAGCCTGAGGGACTTCGCTAATTTCCACGATGCAGCAGACAATCTCTCACATCCATTACAAGACGTAACCAGCCAATTGAGTGGAGAGACGTAAACATGACGCTTCTCACATTTCCGGCGGGCGTCGACGCGAAGCATAGCCCAACAATTGACGTGTTCCAGTGGCGATACGCCATTTCACCATGAACCTCCCGAACCCCACAGGCTGAGTCACACCTGTTGCAGGTGTCCGTAGAGCCTGGCGTACAGCCCGCCGTCTGCAATCAGCTGCTGATGGTCACCGTCCTCGGCAATGCGCCCGCCATCGAACACCAGCACCCGATCCGCCTGTTTCACTGCCGAAAGTCGGTGGGCAATGATCAGCGTGGTGCGGCCACTTAAAAAACGGTTCAGCGCCTGATGCAGGTTGTACTCGGTGGCAGCGTCCAGGGCAGAAGTAGCCTCGTCGAGAATCACCACCTTGGGGTCAGCCAGGACCATGCGCGCAATCGCCAGCCGTTGTCGCTGGCCACCAGACAACCGAACACCCGAGCGCCCGACCACACTGTCCAGCCCGAGGGGCAGGGCGCGGATCGTGGCATCCATCTGTGCGATTTCCAGCGCCTGCCAACAGGCGCTGTCGTCCTGCTCGCGCCCCATCAGCAGGTTGGCACGGACGGTGTCGTTGAACAGCGCCGGATGTTGCAGCACCACCGCGACGTTCTCGCGCACGGTGTCCAGACCCATCTCCTGCATGCGCGAGCCACCAAAACGAATCACGCCGGATTGGGGGGTGTACAGGCCGAGCAACAACTGGACCAGCGTGCTTTTGCCGCCGCCGCTGGCACCGACAATGGCGACCTTCTCGCCCGGATTGATGGACAAGTCAAGTTCATCGAGGACCAACTCGTCGTTGTAGCCGAAGCTCAACCCGCGCACGTCGATGCTCACCGTCTGCCGACCCTCGAACGGATTGATTTTTCCCGGGTACTGAGGTTCGTCCGCACGGGCCAGCAGCTCGTTGATCCGGGTCAGCGCGCCGCCCGCCGCGTAGTAGGCGTACTGCAGGTTCAGCAGTTGTTCGACGGGGCCGATCATGAACCACAGGTAGCTGAACACGGCGAGCATGTGACCGATGGACAGGTCGGAGAACAGCACCGTCAGCATCGCGGCAGCGCGGAAAATGTCGATGCCGAACTGAAACAGCAACCCGCTGGCCCGGCCCGACGCGTCGCTCTTCCATTGAGACGACACCGCGTAATCGCGCACTTCCCGGGCGCGCAGGCCGAGCAATCCGAGGAAATACCCCTGACGGTTGCTGGCGCGGATCTCCTGGATCGCGTCGAGGGTTTCAGTGAGCGCCTGGGTGAAGCGCGAAGTGCTGTCGTTTTCCAGCTTCTTGAGGTGTTTAACGCGCTTGCCGAGTTTCACCGTGGCGAACACCACCAGCGGGTTGAACAGCAGAATCAGCAGCGCCAGTTGCCAGTGCATCCACATCAGGATCGCGGCAGTGCCTGTGAGGGTAAGCATCGCCACGAGAAACTTGCTGAGCGTTTCGCCGACGAATTTGTCGACGGTGTCCAGATCCGTCACCAGGTGCGCGGTGACCGTGCCGCTGCCCAGGCTTTCGTATTCGCTCAGCGAGATGCGCTTGAGTCGCTCGATCAGGCGCGTGCGAATGCGGTAGACAATGTTTTTGGCCAGGCCGGCAAACAGCCACGACTGAATCACGTTGAACACCAGCGCGCCCAGGCGCAGGCAGAGTGTCGCCACCAGCATCAGACCGATGTAGCCGACGGGCTTGTGCAGGCTGTCGGGCAGGAACTGATTCATGAAGATCAGCGCCGAATTGCCTTTGCCCAGTAGCACTTCATCGACCAGTAACGGCAACAGCAGCGGTATAGGCACCGAGCAGAGCACGGCCAGAACCGCGACGCCATTGGCCACCCACAGCGATTTCCTGTGCTGCAGGGCAAGGCGGCGGATCTGCGCCCAGTTCAAGCGATCAACGGCGGGAGGCTCATCAACCGATGGTGCGGTGCTGCGACGGTCCGCATTCTCGACATCAGGCACTGGCATTACGCTCCAGCCAGCGACCCAGCAAGGGCTCAAGGACATCAAGGGGTTGATAACCGTTGGTCAGCAGCGCCAACTGGCCGTGGTGCTCGGCAAGCAATGTCGGAAAACCCGCGATGCCCAAGTCCTGAACCCAGGAGAAATCCGACGCAGTTGCGGTGTGCTGTTCGACGCTGTCGAAGGCTTCGGCAAACTCGATGCGCGGCAAGCCGGCTTTTTCGGCCAGCTCGGCCAGCACCGAGCCGTGGGTCACGTCGCGGCCGTCCAGATAAAAGGCCTGCTGGATTTCCTTGACCAGCCGCCAGGCCACGTCCGGGGCCAGACTGCGCGCCGCAACAATCGCTCGGCAGGCAGGCGCGGTGTCGTAGACGAAACCGTCGGGCAAGGCGCCGTCGAAACGGAACGCCTGGCCCGTGGCCTCGTGCACCGCTTGCCAGTGTTCGAGGATGTAGCGTTTGGTCGTCGGTTCCAGCGCCGCGCCACTGCCGGTGCGCAACCCGCCCACCACCAGATGCAACGGCACCCCCGCCGCTCCCGCCTGCTCGACCAATGCTTCGGCCACCGGAGAAAATCCCCAGCACCAGGAACACATCGGGTCCATCACATACAGCAGGCGGGTGGACATGGCTCAGCCCTCGTTGCTTTGAGTTTCAGTGGCCTGGCCGTCGAGCGCACGGTAATTGCGCCCGATCGGGTGCGGCTGATTGCGCGCCTTCGCCAGTTCGATCTGCTTCTGCCGGTCGATGGCGCTGCGGCGGGTTTTTTCGCTCAGTGAATCCCAGCAATGCGGGCAACTGACGCCCGGCGAATAGTGCTCGCTGGCGCGGTCTTCTGCGCTGATCGGTGTGCGGCAGGCGTGACATTGATCGTAGTCGCCTTCGGTCAGGTCGTGGCGCACGGTGACGCGATTGTCGAACACGAAGCAGTCGCCCTGCCAGCGGGTTTCTTCCTGGGGCACTTCTTCCAGGTATTTGAGAATGCCGCCCTTGAGGTGGTAGACCTCTTCGAACCCTTCACCGAGCATGTAGCTGGAGGCCTTCTCACAGCGAATGCCGCCGGTGCAGAACATCGCGACCTTCTTGTGCCTGGCTGGATCGAAATTCGCCTTGATGTAATCGGGAAACTCACGGAATGACGTGGTCTTGGGGTCAATCGCGCCTTCGAAAGTGCCGATGGACACTTCGTAATCGTTGCGCGTGTCGATGAGCAGCACTTCAGGGTCGGCGATCAGCGCGTTCCAGTCCTTGGGATCAACATAGGTGCCGACGGCCTTGTTCGGGTCTACGCCCGGCACGCCGAGGGTCACGATCTCTTTCTTGAGTTTGACCTTGGTGCGGTAGAACGGCTGCTCGTCGCAGTAGGATTCCTTATGGTCGATATCGACCATGCGCGGGTCCTTCTTCAGCCAGGCCATCAAGCCGTCGATGCCCTCGCGGCTGCCGGAGACGGTGCCGTTGATGCCTTCCTCCGCGATCAGCAAGGTGCCCTTGATGCCGTTGTCGACCATCGCCTGCAGCAGTGGCTCGCGCAGCGCGACGTAATCGGAAAGGGTGACGAATTTGTACAGCGCCGCGACGACGATGGGTGCGGTTTGGGTCATGTGGCGTCTCCAGGTGGTGACCCTCGCAAAGGGCCTACCGGGTGAATGATTCAGATAAGCGTGTGCCGACCGGGCAACGCGGCGCGGATTCTATCAAGAATCGAACGTGGGCAGGCAGGAGGGTTGATCAATCGCCTCATCGCTCCGTCCACCTGCCGGGAACATCGGCCTGAGCGTCACGGACTAAATGACATCGCTTCCCCACCCCCACAGGAACGAATCCCATGCATATTCTTCACCTTGCCAGCTCTCCCCGCGGCGATCGCTCTGCCTCTCTCAAACTCGCTGCGCGCTATCTCGAGACCCTGACCTCGTTGCACGCCGACGCCACGGTGGATGTCCTGGACGTCTGGACGACCGATCTGCTGCCCTTCGACGGTGCCGCACTGGAGGCCAAGTACGCCGATCTGCAAGGCGTGCAGATGAACGCCGAGCAGCAGATGGTGTGGGAGCAGATACATGCATTGGGCGAGCGTTTCCATCGCGCCGACGTCATCGTTTTCAGCGTGCCGATGTGGAATTTTGGTATTCCTTACCGCCTCAAGCATCTGATCGACGCCGTGTCGCAGCGGGGCGTGCTGTTCGATTTCGACGCTCAGGGCATGCGCGGTCTGCTCAAAGGCAAGAAAGTGGTGGTGTTCGCGACCCGTGGGGTAGCGCTTGGGGAGGATTTCCCCACGGAGGACTACGATCATCAGGTCGCTTACCTGAAAACCTGGGCGCGCATGGTGGGTGTACCGGCCATCGATGCGGTGGTGTCGGAAGCCACCCTCGCGGATGCGACGACGGCGGAGAAGAACTTCAACGCGGCGCTGGCGCAGGCCTCGAAGCTGGCGGCCGACCTGACATGAACGCCCGTCAAATCAGGAATGCATTCGTACCTAACGAATGTTAGGTAGCCTATTGACCGAGGCGGTATTCAAGCCTAAGGTTGGCCTACCTAACAACCGTTAGGTGCTTAATCTTCCATTACAGGACAGCGCCATGACGACCAGACTGCAGCTATTCACTTCCCCTTCAGCGTTCCCCAATCCCCAGCGGCTACGGCTGTTCATGCACGAAAAAGGCATCGCCGATCAGTTCGATGAAACCGTCTATGACATGGCGCCCGGCGGCGAACAACGCGGCTGGCGTCACCTCAACATGAACCCATGGGGCGAAACCCCTACCCTTCAATTGGCGGATGGCAGCTTCATCTCTGAAACACCGGCCATCGTCCGTTTTCTCGACCAGTCCTACCCCGGCCGCAAGATCATGGGAGAAACCCCGCTGGAGCAGGGCCTGGACAACATGTGGGATAACCGCATCTGGGTGCATATCCTGTATCGCATCGTCACGGCTTTTCACGTCTTGCACACCGGGCTCGGTTTCAAACTGGAATTGACGAAGAATGAGGCATGGGGTGAACACTGCCGCAAGGAGGCACTGATGCACGCGGCCTTGGTGAATCGTCACCTGGCTGACGGTCGCGAATGGCTGTTGGGCGGTGCCGAACCGACGTTTGCCGATATCACGCTGGCTACCGCGATTGCCTTTTCCAAGTTCCCGGTAAACGCGACCCCGCTGGACGAGCGTTTCGAGCATCTCGATAGCTACTGGCAGCGCTGGCAGAAGCGCCCAAGTTTCCAGGCCGCCTACGCTGATCGCAGCAGTGGCATACCGGAACTGGATTCACCTTCCGCCTGATCCGTCTGGATCCGCACGTCATGATGTGTGAGGACGATTGCCTGGACATTTGCTTTAAGATGGCCGGTTCCACAGCAACTCGTCCGACCCATGAAAGGCACGACAATGAGCATCAACGCCCGCGAAGCCATACTTCTGGCTGCTCGAAACATTGCCCAGTCACAGGGCTACAACGGACTGAATTTTCGCGATCTCGCCCAAGAGGTTGGCATCAAGCCAGCCAGTATTTACTACCACTTCCCAAGCAAGGCCGATCTGGGTATTGCCGTTGCCAAGCGGTATTGGCAAGACGGTGCCGCTGCCCTCGATACTATTTCCGAGGAGACGCCGGATCCGGCACAGGCATTGCGCCGATTCCCCGAAATTTTTCGTCGCTCGCTGGAGACCGATAACCGGCTTTGTCTGGCGAGTTTTGTGGGGGCGGAAACCGATAATCTGCCCACGGCCATGGCCGAGGAGATTCAGACGTTTGCTCAGGTCAATATTGCCTGGCTTAGCCGACTGCTGGTCGCCGCGAAATACTGCGAGGAAGCCGACAGCGACGTCCGCGCGCGCGCCATTTTCTCGGCCGTCGCGGGGGCGCAGCTCATCGCACGAAGCAGGTCGGACATCACACTGTTCGATAGGTTAATCGAGGCCTATCGCGCCTACGGCCCACTGCCGGCATGACGCCCGCTAGCGCCCGAAACCTGTACAACGGCTTCGGGCGGCGCGGGTCAGTCATGCCCACCCGCACAGGTCGGGGAAGACGGCGCCGAGCCGAGCTTCGCCCATTCTTCCGGGGTGTAGGTGTGCAGCGCCAGAGCGTGGAACTCACCCATCAGGCCACCGAGCAGGCCATAGACCTTCTGATGGCGCTTGACTGCGTTGAGGCCAGCGAACTGCTCGCTGACCACCACCGCCTTGTAGTGAGTGTCCGTGCCGCGACTGTGCATGTGGCTTTCGTTGAGCACCTGAAGGTACTCGGGCTGAAAGACCGTCAACGCGGATTCGATTCGCTGTTGCATGCTCATGTCAGGCTTCGCTTATGGCTTCTTGGCAGGAGCAGCCGGTGCAGCAGGCTTGGCGCCGGCCGGGGTCAGTTCCTTGGTCATGTCGGCGAGCAGCTTGTTGACCACAGGCACCGCGCTTTCCAGTTTGCTCTGGGTCAGCTGGAACGACTGCTGGCTGATCTGCGGCATCTTGGCCTGGACTTTCTGGCCCAGTGGAGACTGGTAGAAGGCAACCAGGTCTTTCAGCTCGCTTTCGCTGAAGTTGGAGGTGTACAGCTTGACCATGTCAGGCTGCAGTTTTGGCCAGCTGATCACCTGATCCAGCGCGGCGTTGGCCTTGCCCTGGTAGGTTTCGAGGGTGGCTTGCTTGGACGCAGGCGCTTTGGTTTCAGCGAAACGCTGAGCGAACATCTGCTGGACTTGCATGTAAACCGGCGCACCCAGTTGATCGGCGTGAGCCAGTTTGAGGAACGCTACAGCACTGGCTTCATGGCTGGCGGTATCGGCAAGAACCTGGCCGCTGGCACATACCAGAGCAACCGCAGCACAAATGGCACGAAGACGGGTCATCGAGTTTCCTTATCTAGCAGGCGAGGCAGAACCCCAAGGGCGGCCATTCTGCGCCCCTTTGCGCATTTCTCTCAACCCCCGACCCTACGAGCGGTTATCCCGCGGACCTGACGCACTCGCCCGTATGCAGGTTTAGGGCGACCGCCCCGGTCGTTTTGTCGCACACTGGCCGTACCTGTTCCGACCGCACAGCAGCCACGGGGAACCCCGCTGGCTCGCCTGGTTACTAAACTGCGCAAATCGATCTTAAGGAGAGAGTCCAGTGAGCCGTACCGAAACCGACAGCATAGGTCCGATCGAAGTCCCCGAAGACGCTTACTGGGGGGCGCAGACGCAGCGTTCTCTGATCAACTTCGCCATTGGCCAGGAGCGCATGCCACTGCCCGTATTGCACGCGCTGGCACTGATCAAAAAAGCCGCCGCCCGAGTCAACAACCGCAACGGCGACTTGCCCACCGACATTGCCAACCTGATCGAGCAGTCCGCCGACGAAGTGCTGCAAGGCCAGCTCGACGACCAGTTTCCCCTGGTGGTCTGGCAGACCGGCAGCGGCACGCAAAGCAACATGAACGTCAATGAAGTCATCGCCGGCCGTGCCAACGAACTGGCGGGTGGCGTTCGCGGCGGCAAGTCGCCGGTTCACCCCAACGATCACGTCAATCG
The DNA here is from genome assembly GCF_057291635.1 of Pseudomonas sp. 1L-C-7-B-C1. Lineage (NCBI taxonomy): Bacteria > Pseudomonadati > Pseudomonadota > Gammaproteobacteria > Pseudomonadales > Pseudomonadaceae > Pseudomonas > Pseudomonas sp. 1L-C-7-B-C1. The sequence goes on from NZ_JBXAWH010000011.1 coordinate 195,867, forward strand.
CTCGCAGAGCTCCAACGACTGCTTCCCCACCGCGATGCACATCGCCGCTGTGCAGGCAGTGAAAGAACACCTGCTGCCGGCGATCGCTGAATTGTCCAGCGGCCTCGCCGAACAGTCTTCGCGGCACATGAAACTGGTGAAAACCGGCCGCACGCACATGATGGACGCTACGCCGATCACTTTCGGCCAGGAGCTGTCGGCCTACGTCGCGCAGCTCGACTACGCCGAAAAAAGCATCCGCGCTGCGTTGCCGGCCGTATGTGAACTGGCCCAGGGCGGCACCGCCGTTGGTACGGGTTTGAACTCGCCCCATGGATTCGCCGAAGCGGTCGCCGCTGAATTGGCTGCGCTGTCTGGCCTGCCTTTCGTCACTGCGCCGAACAAGTTTGCCGCGCTGGCCGGGCATGAGCCGCTGACCGCGCTGTCCGGCGCGCTGAAAACCCTCGCCGTGACGCTGATGAAAATCGCCAACGACCTGCGTCTGCTCGGTTCCGGCCCTCGCGCCGGCCTGGCCGAAGTCAAGCTGCCGGCCAACGAACCGGGCAGCTCGATCATGCCGGGCAAGGTCAACCCGACCCAGTGCGAGGCGCTGTCAATGCTCGCGTGTCAGGTCATGGGCAACGACACCACGATCACCTTCGCCGCCAGTCAGGGCCACCTGCAACTGAACGTGTTCAAGCCGGTGATCATCCACAACCTGCTGCAATCGATCCGCTTGCTGGGCGATGGCTGCCGCAACTTCAACGAACACTGCATTGCCGGCATGGAACCGGATGCCGCCAAGATGGCCGAGCATCTGGAACGCGGCCTGATGCTGGTGACCGCGCTGAACCCGCACATCGGCTACGACAAGTCGGCGCAGATTGCCAAGAAAGCCTATAGCGAAGGGCTGACCCTGCGCGAGGCGGCGCTGCAACTGGGCTTCCTCACCGACGCCGAGTTCGATGCCTGGGTGCGCCCGGAACACATGCTCGAGGCTGGCAGCAATGGCTGAACCCATCAGCGGCGCCACGCCACTGGAAGGCTATGGCAAACGCATTCTGATGATCATCGGCACGCCGAAAAGCATCAGCCTCGGCCACGCGCTGGGCGAGGCTTATGCCCAGGGCGCGCGGAGCAAAGGTCATGTCGTGCGGGTGCTCAAGCTTGATGAAATGGATTTCGACCCGGTGCTGCGTGGTGGTTATGAATCCGCACAGACGCTTGAACACGATCTGCTCGAAGCCCAGCGCGAGGTGCACTGGGCGCAGCATCTGGTGTTCGTGTATCCCGTCTGGTGGGGCGGGCTGCCGAGCCTGCTCGGTGGTTTTTTCGACCGGGTGTTCATGCCCGGCTTTGCCTTCAAGGCCCATGGCAGGCATCACCCCTCCAATGAGTTGCTGAAGGGCCGGACAGCGGAATTGCTGGTGACAATGGACACGCCGTCGCGCTATTTCCGCTGGGTTTTCAAGGCCCCCGCCCATCGGCAGATGGTCAGGACGATCCTCGAATTCTGCGGCATCAAGACCACGCGGCTGACGGAGTTCTCGCCGGTGCGCACCTCTACCGAAGAGCAGCGTCAGCAGTGGCTTCGTGACGCCGAAGCACTGGGCAAGCGCTGAAGGTGATGCCCGAACGGTCAGCAGTGGCGCATGGGCTCGCACGTTGATGGAACCGTTAACAACGCTACTATTCAAATGCTCTGACTTACGCTGTGGCGGCGGCTGTCGCCCATTCAGATCACTCGCGTACCAACCCAATGCCCGGAGAAGGCCATGTTAAGCAAGCGTGAACAAGATCCAGCCCCCACCGTACGTTTTCGCAGCGACCGCGTATCCCGCGTCAATGGCCAGTATTTCTTCAGCACCCGGGAAAACACCCTGGAAGGTCCGTTCATGAGCAAGGAAGACGCTGCTCGTGAAACCGAGGTCTATATCCGTCGCATGCAGGCGGTCAGTGCATATCAGCCAGGCATGCCCTCCTCGCTCAACGGCTGATTCAGCCCGTTTTCATGAATGATTGCGGCGAAAGGTCTCTTCGCCCATCGCTGCGATCTGTCCGTCGATCAGCGCATCGAACGGACGCAACAAGCTATCAAATGACGTCTCCGGCTCCAGCGTATGCAGCGCATGGACGATGGCCTCGAGCGTTGACAACGCGTCGGGCCCCGGCGCTTTGCGTAAACGATAGCGTGACGCTGGCGCATTCGTCAGCATCACTCTGGGCAATGCTGCCAGCAGAGGATTGAGGTGCAGCAGCTTGCGCGCCTTGCGCCAAGTGCCATCGGGTACCACGAGCAGCACGGACACGTCGTCGGCACTGTAAGCCTTCAACGCAACAGCCTCCTCCCCCGGAAACAGCAAACAGGCCCGGTAACCATCCCGGCTCAGCCACAGCGCCAGATCCTCGAACACCTCTCCCACCTGCAATTCCGCATTCGTCAGGCCAAGGGCTGCGAGGCGGGCGGTGTTGAGCGCGTGATTGACTTCACTTGGATGCTGCAGGATCAACACGCGCGTCCGACTGCCCAACGCGGGAATCAACGCACACAGGCAGTGATCGGTCGGGCGCAGGCAGCGTTCACAACGGGCACGGGACATCGTCGGTTTCCTACAGTGGATTGAGCTGCGCTTTCAGCAGATCGCGAAAGGTCTGAATCAGCGGCTCACGGCTGCGGCCGCGACGCAGGATCATCGAAAACGGCGCCTGATAGCCGAATGTGGCCGGCAGCAAGACGCGCAGGTGCCCGGAGTCCACCCACGACTGCGCGTAATGCTCGGGCAAGTAACCGATGTAGGCCCCGGACAGCACCAGAATCAGTTGCGCTTCCATACTCTCGACGGTCGCGGCGCTGTGCTTGAAGCCGTGGCGAGCCAGTTCGGCCTGACTCCAGTAGCCGCGCCCGACCATGCGTTGTTGAGTGATGACCGGTTCCGGAATCCGCCGTTCGGCATAAAGCGTGTGGCGATTGCTGCAGTACAGCCAGTGCTGCTCGCGGTACAGCGGCTGATAGAGCAGGCCGTTCATGCGGGTGGAGAACGAGCCGATTGCGAGGTCCAGCCGGTTGTCCAGCACGCCCAGCTGCAGTTCATACGGACTCATCACGGCGAGGTGCAAATGCACGGCCGGATGCTCTGCACTGTAGGCGCCGATAACTTCCGCGAAGGGCAGCGCGCGGTCGCTGACCGTCGAGTCCAGCACCCCCAGGTTCAGCGTGCCGCGCAGCTCGCCCTTGAGCGCAGCGGCGTAGCGCTCGAAGCCTTCCAGCTCGCCTAACAGCCGCAGGGTTTCCTGATGAAACAGCTCGCCCTTGCTGGTCAGGCTAAAACCGCCGCGTCCGCGATGACACAGCACGATGCCCAACGCCGCTTCGAGCTGGCTCATGTAGGTGCTGATTGCCGAGGTCGAGAGATTGAGCTCTTGCTGAGCGCTGGCAAAGCCCTGATGGCGCACCACGCAGGCGAAGATGCGCAGCAATTTGAGGTCGGGGAGCGCGCTGGGCATGGTTGTTCCAGGGAGGGCTTTGCGCGCAGCTTACCCGATACTTCAGGAATATCTGAACTAAGTATTTTGCCTGGCCGATTGTTCGCGGTGGGCCCGGTCAACAGAATCGGGGCCATGCTGGAAGCCCGCTTCCGCCCCTTTTTGATTACCACTGACGAGGCATTCTCGTGGACAAGATTTTTCACCAACCACTGGGCGGCAACGAAATGCCGCGCTTCGCCGGCATCGCCACCATGATGCGCCTGCCGCACCTGCAAACGGCGGCCGGGCTGGACGCGGCCTTCGTCGGCGTGCCCCTGGACATCGGCACGTCGCTGCGCGCCGGTACTCGGTTCGGCCCGCGGGAAATCCGTGCCGAATCGGTAATGATTCGCCCCTACAACATGGCCACCGGCGCCGCCCCGTTTGATTCGCTGTCCGTGGCGGACATCGGCGACGTGGCGATCAACACGTTTAACCTGCTGGATGCCGTGCGCATCATCGAAGAAGCCTACGACGGCTTTCTCGCACACGACATCATTCCACTGACCCTTGGCGGCGATCACACCATCACGCTGCCGATCCTGCGCGCCATGAAGAAGAAACACGGCAAGGTCGGGCTGGTGCACATCGACGCCCATGCGGACGTTAACGATCACATGTTTGGCGAAAAGATCGCCCATGGCACCACGTTCCGTCGGGCGGTGGAGGAAGGTCTGCTGGATTGCGATCGCGTGGTGCAGATCGGTTTGCGTGCCCAGGGCTATACCGCTGAAGACTTCAACTGGAGTCGCAAGCAAGGGTTCCGGGTGGTTCAGGCCGAGGAATGCTGGCACAAGTCGCTGGCGCCGCTGATGGCCGAAGTGCGCGAGAAGGTAGGCGGCGGTCCGGTGTACCTGAGTTTCGACATCGACGGCATCGACCCGGCCTGGGCGCCGGGCACTGGCACACCCGAGATCGGCGGTCTGACGACAATTCAGGCAATCGAGATCATTCGTGGGTGCCAAGGGCTGGAGTTGATTGGCTGCGACCTTGTCGAGGTTTCGCCGCCGTATGACACTACCGGCAATACCTCGCTGCTGGGGGCGAACCTGCTCTATGAAATGCTCTGCGTGCTGCCAGGCGTCGCGCACCGCTGATAGCGGGACTGGACGGGTTGCTTAATGGGACCAGGCGCGCTGCTTTTTAGCGGGACCGGCTTCAGCCGGGAAGAGGCCCGTATGAGCACTCCTCAATTTTGCGGTGTGGCGCCTGACGCCTTCCCGGCTGAAGCCGGTCCTACGATTTGCACGCGCTGACTTTGTGGGACCGGCTTCAGCCGGGAAGAGGCCCTTATGAGCACTCCTCAATTTTGCGGTGTGGCGCCTGACGCCTTCCCGGCTGAAGCCGGTCCTACGATTTGCACGCGCTTACTTTGTGGGAAGGGCTTCAGCCGGGAAGAGGCCCGTATGAGCACCCTCACTCTTGCGGTGTGGCGCATGACGCCTTCCGGCTGAGCCCGGTCCCACAACGTGTGCGCTGCATCGGGCGCGCCGCTCTTCCATTGCGCGCCGTTACAAAAAATCACCACACACCTGTCATTCCTCTCCCGCAAACTTGGGCTAGCCTTAATCCGAGACCGCCGGCGTTGTGCATTGCACCGCAGGTTTTTCAGGGTGGTTGCTCATTGGGCATTCCTGCCACAACCCTCTGTATTTTGATGTTGGGGTGATTACCACTTGGATCAAAGCAGAGGCCGGCCATGAAGCGGAGTGAAGTCAGACAACATGTCATCGACACGATCGGGAAGATCCTGGTCGACAAGACACTGATTCAGGAAGAAGACGATGTGATGCTGAGTGCGCTTGAACTGGATGAGGAAGACTTCAGAGAGTTTTTTTCAATTCTGCAAAGTGACTTTGGCATCGTCCTTCCCAACCAGATCAAAGCCGATATTGCGGGTATGTCACCGCAATCACCTTATGGACAACTGACCCTGCAGGGTCTTGTCGACCAGATTCTCGTCGAAAAAAGGCGCCGAACTCACCACTGAGTCGCAAATGGGATCGATTCAGAAAGGGTGCAGAGCGGAGGGAAGGACTCGACCAAATGGTCGGAGAAAATCGGGAGCGGGCTATCGGGCGATAGCGCCGCTTTCAGACGCGTCTTGAGAAAGCGCTTAGCGCCGTGGACGACGACGCTCATCATCATTGCTGCGCACGGGAATGGGTTGCAGCTTTGGCTTTTCAATCAACCCGAGCGCGACGCCTACATCGTGAAGCCATTCTTGCAACTTGCTGTTCATATAACGCCCCCTTCAGGGAAATACTCGGCAGCCAATGTCCGAACTGCCTAAGCAGATCATAGTGCTAAGGCGCACTTTACGCCTGCTACCGAGTGTCGCGGCAGGAATTTTTGGCCTTGCATGACGTTGTGACACTGCAAATCGCCGATTCGAAGACTTCACGCGACAGACGGCGGGGCCGTCAGCCAGCGACCGCGGAGGTCAACGCCGCGCATTCATGGGCCTGCCGGCGTCTGGCAAACAGATAGAACAGCCCGCCGCCAAGGAAACATCCTGTAAACCATGCGAAGTTGGCCATCGGCTGCAATGCCGGGACGAAGGTGATTGCAATGCCTGCCACTGTTGCCAGGATAAGCGCCTTGACCGCCGTGTAGTTCACCCCGCCGGTGTACCAGTAGCGCCCGGTCGGCCCATCGTTGAACAGCGCATCGACATCGATCTGCTGCTTCTTGATCACGTAATAGTCCACCAGCAAGATGCCGAACAGCGGCCCGATGAACGCCGCCAGCACGTCCAGGGTGTAATGGATGACGGCGGGGTTGTTAAACAGGTTCCAGGGTGTGATGAAGACCGACGCCACCGCTGCGATCATCCCGCCTGCACGCCAGCTGATCTTGCTGGGCGCGACGTTGGCGAAGTCGAACGCCGGCGACACGAAGTTGGCGACGATATTGATGCCGATTGTCGCGGTCACAAAGGCAAACGCGCCGAGCAGCACTGCGACATCGTTATCGATGCGCGCCACGGTGGCGATCGGGTCATGGAGCATCTCGCCGAACACCGGCAGCGTTCCCGAAACAATGACGACGGTGACCAGCGAAAACGCCAGAAAGTTGATAGGCAGCCCCCAGAAATTGCCGCGACGCACTTCGGACATGCTTCGGCAGTAGCGGCTGAAATCGCCGAAGTTGAGCGTAGGGCCAGAGAAGTACGACACCACCAGCGCCGTGGCCATGATCACTTGGGAAAACGCTTCCCAGCCCGTCAGGGATTTCTCGGACAGGGTGAAGCTGATGTTGGCCCAGCCCGCCTTCCAGACAATCCACCCCGCCAGGATGAACATCACGGCATAGACCACGGGTCCGGCCCAATCAATGAAGCGCCGGATCGAGTCCATCCCGGTCCAGAACACAGCAGCCTGTACCACCCAGAGCGCCAGGAAGCCCATCCATCCGAGATAGGACAAGCCGGCAAAGTGCGGCTCTGCATAGACCGACATGTGTGGGAAGAAGCGCAGCACCACGATGATCAGCGCGCTCGAGGCCAAATACGTCTGCACCCCGTACCACGCCACCGCGATAAGGCCGCGAATCACTGCAGGAATATTCGCACCGAACACGCCGAAAGCGAGACGGCAGATCACCGGGTACGGCACCGCCGCCTGCTGACTGGGCCTGGCCAGCAGGTTGGCGATCACCTGAATGATGCAGATGCCCACCAGCAGCGCGATCAGCACCTGCCAGCTCGCCAGCCCGAGGGCAAAAAGGCTGGCCGCGAAGACGTAGCCGCCCACGCTGTGCACATCGCTCATCCAGAACGCGAAAATGTTGTACCAGGTCCACTTCTGCGGCACGGGGCCCAGGTCCTCGTTGTACAGGCGGGGGCTGTAGCCTTTGGGCAATGGCTCGGTCATCGCATTTCTCCCTTTAAGGACGAACCGGCTCCCGACATCACACGTGCGCACACTGCGTACGGGAGCGCGTGTGGGTTGTATACGAAGCGAGAGGCAGAATGCGTGCCATTGCCTGCTTGGCGGTCTGGCAAGGCGCCAAGATAGCGGGTTACCGGCAATCGGGCACGTCACTAGCTGCGATCTTGAACAGCAGGGATTACGCACCAGCGCCTGCTGGCAGTGCACCGTGATCAATGTCGGTGCATTCTTGCCAGGCAGTAAACAGGCACAAGAACGAAATGAAATCTGTACACGATCAGCGGCGACTTTGTTCTAACTTATAAGCCTGTGAGCGCGCAGCGTCATGAAAAACAGTCCCGGGTCACTCCGGCAACTGCACCAGTCCATCCGGGTCGGTCATCGCCCGCTCCAGCAGATCCGCCGGCAGACTCTTGCTGGCCCGCGCGCCGAGCAGCTTGAGCTGTTCACTGCGGCTAACCAGGTTGCCGCGCCCTTCGACGAGCTTGTTGCGCGCGGCGCCGTAGGCCTTGTCCAGCTGCTGAAGACGGTTGCCGACCTCGTCCAGATCCTGGATAAACAGCACGAACTTGTCGTAGAGCCACCCTGCCCGCTCAGCGATCTCACGGGCATTCTGACTCTGCCGCTCTTGCTTCCACAGACTGTCGATGACCCGCAGCGTTGCCAGCAGTGTGGTCGGGCTGACGATCACGATGTTGCGATCAAAGGCCTCCTGAAACATGTTCGGCTCGGCCTGCAACGCCGCCGAGAACGCCGCCTCGATTGGCACGAACAGCAAAACGAAATCGAGACTGTGCAGCCCTTCAAGGCGTTTGTAGTCTTTGCCGGACAAGCCTTTGACGTGATTGCGCAGGGACAGCACGTGCTGCTTCAGTGCCGCCTGGGAAATCACCTCATCGTCGGCCGACACATACTGTTGATAGGCGGTCAGGCTGACCTTCGCGTCGACAACGACCTGCTTATCGCCCGGCAGCATGATCAACACGTCAGGCTGGAAGCGCTCGCCGTCGGGGCCCTTCAGGCTGACTTGGGTCTGGTACTCGCGGCCCTTTTCAAGGCCGGCATGTTCGAGCACCCGCTCCAGAATCAATTCGCCCCAGTTGCCTTGGGTCTTCTGGCCCTTCAACGCACGGGTGAGGTTGTTTGCCTCATCGCTCAGGCGCAGGTTGAGCTGCTGCAAGCGCTCCAGCTCCTTGCTCAGAGAGAAACGTTCGCGGGCTTCGTTCTGGTAACTGTCTTCAACGCGCTTTTCGAACGACTGGATGCGTTCCTTGAGCGGGTTGAGCAACTGCCCCAATTGCTGCTGACTGGTCTCGGCGAAGCGCTGTTCGCGCTCATCGAAGATCTTGCCGGCCAGCTCTGCAAACTGCGCACGCAGCTCATCGCGGGAGCCCTGCAGGTCGGTGAGCCGCTGCTGATGACTGTCCTGCTGTTCGCGCAGCTCGGCACCAAGGGACGCGCACTGGGCGTCAAGGCGGCGCAGCTCGGCCTCCCTGGCGGTCCGTTCGCGGTTCCAGTCTTCCTGAGCCTCGCGCGCGCCTTCATGCTGTTGACGGAGCAACTCCACTTCCCGGCGCAGGGCCGCCAGGTCCGCCTGCTTGACCGCATTGGCCTGGGCCAGGTCGCTGATCTCATCGCGGCTGGCGTCAAGCTGGGCGTTGAGCCCGTCCTGCGCCATCTGCGCATTACTCAAACGCTCGTCAAGCAACGCGGCGTCCGCTTCGCGTTGCGCCAGACGCCGCTGCAACTGCCACGCCAGTCCCACCAAAGGCAATGCCGCCACCGCCAAACCCAGCAACAGGCTGGTTAACTCAAACAACATAAAATCCAGACTCCTCCATTCATGCAGTCAGCATTATGCGCAGAAGCGAGCTCGACGTACGATTCGGGTAAAACCGCGCAAGGGGAAGAGAAAAAAGCAAGCGGATGCTTCAAGAGCGGCGTGATAGAGCCAGTGCTTGGGACAATCCACAGAACCTGTGGATAACTCAGTGGACAACACCCCTTAAGCTCTCGGAAACGCACGTAGAATGGGGCCTGCGTTCAAACTGACGATTTTTTCACCAGCGCAAAAAAACGATGGTTTTCATTGACTTAATAATTCGTTGCATTAAATCAAGCGGTTAGCGGACGACGTGACAGTGACATGACAGATACCTTTCGCAATGTGCACAAGTGGATTTTGTCTCTGCACAAGCCGGTTTCAGCAGCCATGACATCCGCTCAAAATTCGCGGGAATAAGGCACAGGGCCACCCTTTCCGCTCGATATCCTGTAGTCTCTTCTGCCCCGCGTTGTGCCGTTCAACTGAAGCATTGCAAATCAGTGCTTGCGCTGCGCCAGTAACTCTATTAGCATCGCCGCCGTTAGTACCAAGCTGAAAGTCAATTCTGATCGAACAAATCCCCCAATCCCGGTTCGCCAATGAGCGAACGGATTGAAAAAAGGGATCGATCACCTCGATGGTTTCCAGACATGAACTCACACGACCTGCCGTCGAAACGGAGGGGTGTGCAGAACATTCATGCTCTCCTCAACCAGCCTGCAAATTGATCAGGATCTTCACCTCGAGCATCGAACCTTAGCTCGCGTTGTGTTGCCTGCCCTCCTAAGTACCTACCAGTCAGCCCCGCGCCACATTTTAAATGCGCTCAACTGGCTGCTTTTGTTCCAGACAGGTTCTGCGCCCTGCCCTTGACTCGCATTCGAGCATGGGTCCGCGTTTACTGGAACGTTTTAATTTTGCACGCCTCTTATTGCGTGTCGATTCAGGAAACACCCATAACATGACTACTCATATCCAGACCCAAAACGCTATTCGTACACTGACCAACGCTTTCGCCCCAATGGACTGCCTGATCATGGCAGCACGCAAAGGCTGCTTCAGCTTCACCATCGTCAACGAGCACGGCATCGCCCGCCATAGCGAGCGTTTGTACCCGAACCAGTACTCCAGCGATGCTCCGCTGCAGGCGGTGATCGACCGTACGCGTCAGGCCCTGGTTGCCTGATACCGTTGGCTGATACCGTCCGTCGGTAAATACCGCTGCATCGACAAGGCCTCACCCGATAACGGTGGGGCTTTTTTGTATCTGTTTTACTTACAGAAACAGCGACAGATGCGGTAATGAATGCCAGTCACCATTTTGACACTGCATGGGAACTGACCGTAAAACAGACCTTTACATCGTGAATATCACACTACACTTCAAGTCAGCGGCTCAGGTCGCTGCCGGTGGGCCCACTCCATCAATGCTGCCAAGCGCCATGGCCCGCCGACTCATCAACTCCTCGAGGGTGTTATGGGAATCGCCGCCAGTGAACTGTGTCGCTACGTCATTCGCCCGACGCTCATCTACCTTGGCCGGCACAATCGGGCCGCCGAAGCCCTGTTATTGGGCATTGCCGCCAGCCAGTCAGCGCTAGGCGCCGAGCTGGATAACCCGCCCGGCCACGGGCTTTACAGCATCGCCGACACTCAACACCGCCAGCTTTGGGACGAATACCTGGCCCGGGATCCGGACCTTGCCAGCCTTGTGCGAGGCCTGGCCAGCCAGCACGCGTTCCTCACAGGTCCCGATCTGGAACTGACCGTCAACCTGCGTTACTCGACTGCCATCGCCTGGTTGATGGTCGAAGCAAGCCATATTTCGCTGCCGGATACAGATGACTGTCTGGCCATGGCACACATGTGGCGCGAGATATTTCAGCCCGATGGGCAGTTGCAGGATTTCACCTCGGCTTGGCAAACGTGGGTCAGCCCCTTATTCCAGCCCTCACCAGCCATTTCGTGACCGACCGGTATTAAACGAAAAAGCCGCGAACTTTCAGGATTGTCCTACAAGAACCGCTCTAAATCGGCTGATCCAGGCTATGGCGCGTGGGAAGAAATATTGGTAATTTCCGCGCGGTGATCAACAAGGAGTTCTAACAATGAAAAAAACGATGATCAAATCCAGCCTCAGTCTCGCCATCACTCTTGCCTCCACTCAGATTTTTGCATCCGGCTTCGCCCTGAACGAACAAAGTATCAGCGGCATGGGGACCGGCTTTGCGGGCCGTACCTCGTCCGTCGATGACGCCAGCATCGTGTACGGCAACCCGGCCGGGATGTCGCGTCTCAAGCGCGCGCAGGCGACCGTGGGGGTCGCCGCAATCGATGCTTCCACCGACATCACCGACACCAGCGGCCGCAGCACCGGTTCGAACAAAGGCGACATGGTGCCTTTCATCGCCGTGCCGATGGGCTTCTACGTGAACCCGGTCGACGAGCACTGGGCGTTCGGCTTTGGTGTCTACGCGCCATTCGGCCTGGTCACCGATTACGAAGACAACTTCCAGGGCCGTAACTTCGGCAGCAAGAGCATCGTCAAGGTCGTGACCTTTCAGCCGACCGTCAGCTACGCATTCAATGACAAGGTGTCGATCGGTTTCGGTCCGACCATCAACCGTATTTCCGGTGCGCTGGAATCGGCACTCAATGTCAGCCCGCTGCTGGGCGCCCGTACCGGCGACGGCCGCGTGCAGGTCAAGGGCGATGACGTTGGTTACGGCTTCAACGCCGGTATCCTGGTGCAAGCCACCGACACCACCAGCGTCGGCCTGACCTACCATTCCAAAGTGACCTACAAGCTCGAAGGCCACACCGAAGTGACCCCGGGTGCAGGTGTGCCTTCAGCCATCCTGCCGGGCGGTCGCTACGACGCCAAGCTGAACATCGATACACCGGAAACCGTCGACTTCTCCGTCACTCAGAAAATGAATGACGACTGGAAGCTGTACGCCGGTGCAACGTGGACCCGCTGGAGCCGCCTGGAAGACATCACCGTCAAAAACTCCGGTATCTCGCCGGTGTCTCGCCGCGACGCGACCCAGTCTCTGGTCGGTACCATCCGTGAAGAGCAGAACTGGCACGACACTTGGGCCTACGCCGTGGGAACTTCGTACCAGTTGAACAAGCAGTGGGTGCTGCGTACCGGCTTGTCGTTCGACCAGTCGCCCACCAACAACGAAAACCGCTCGCCGCGCATCCCGACAGGCGATCGCACGATCTTCAGCCTCGGCGCCGGTTACAGCCCTACCGACGACATCACCATCGATGTGGCTTACTCCTACCTCCAGGAAGAGAAGGTCAAGGTCTCCGACGCGAACGCGCTGGGTCAGAGCTACAACGCCAAGTACGACAACAGCGCCAACGGTTTCGGCGTGGGCATGACGTACCGCTTCTGATGCAGTTGGCGGGACAGATACATCACCTGTTCGCCAGACAGAAAACCCCGCAGCCAGCAATGGCTGCGGGGTTTTTCGTTGTGGTCGGTCTGTTCTGTGTCGCGCCGCTTTTAAGGCTTAGAGGCGATGGCCTTCTCGATGGCCGAAATCAGCTCGGGATCATCCGGCGCGGTTTTGCTGGAGAAGCTGGCAACCACATTGCCCTTGCGGTCGACCACGTACTTATAGAAGTTCCAGCGCGGTGGGCTGCTTTGCTCGGCGAGGACCTTGAACAGGTTGATGGCGTCGGCGCCGCGCACCGACTGCGGCTCGGTCATGGTGAACGTGACGCCATAGTTCACGTAGCAGACCTTGGCGGTCTCGGCAGCGTCTTTGGATTCCTGCAGAAAATCGTCCGAAGGCACGCCCAGCACTTCAAGCCCCTCGCCCTTGAAACGCTGATTGAGCGCTTCAAGCCCTTTGAACTGCGGCGCGAAGCCACAGAAGCTCGCGGTATTGACCACGAGCATTGGCTTGCCGGCGAACTGCTTGCACAAGTCGATATCCTGTTTCGCCCGCAGCTTGGGCAGCTCGCCTTGCAACAATGGCGGGCAATCGGCAGCCGACGCGGCGCCACTGAGGGCAAGCAACAGCAGAGGCGCGTGAATCCAGCGTAAGGCCATGGCGACGTCCATTCATGAGCGGGCAGGAAAAGTGGGGTTGCCGCTACGCTACTCCGCCGCGCGATGAATGCCTAGCGCGCCAAGGAAACGGGGCCATCAACTGGCTTTGTCGGTGGCTGTGAACGCTCGCTGCATAGCCTGGGGCGGCTCACCGAAGTTGCGCAGAAACGCCTGGCGCATTCTTTCGCGATCGCCGAAACCGGTCTCCAGAGCAACCACTTCAATAGGGTGCTTACTGGTTTCCATCATCGCCCGCGCCACTTCCACCCGCAGGCATTCGATGGCTTTCGCCGGGGTCTGCCCGGTTTCCTCGCGGAACACCCGACTGAACTGGCGGGGGCTCAACCGGGCAATGGCCGCCAGGGCATCGATGGAGAGATCGCTTTTGAGGTTCTCGCGGGCATAGGCCAGCGCCAGTTGCACGCGATCGGACTTGGGGTCCAGCTCCAGCAGCGTCGACAGCTGAGAATGCTCGCTGCCGCGCCGTTGATAGATCACCAGTTTGCGCGCGACCTGCCGGGCGATGTCGGCGCCGAGGTCGTTCTCGACCATCGCCAGCGCGAGATCAAGGCCGGCGCTCATGCCCGCGCCGGTCCAGATCTGACCATCCACGGTAAACAGCTTGTCGTCCTCGACGCGAACGTTGGGGTAACGCTTGCGAAACTCAGGGGCGTGAATCCAGTGCATGGTCGCGCGCTTACCGTCGAGCAGCCCGGCCTCCGCCAGCACAAACCCGCCCGTGCACAGCGACGCCACCCGCCGCGATTGAGCCGAGGCGGTGCGCACGAACGCAAGCAGGCTGGGGGTGGGCAATTGCAGGTCCATGTAGCCGCTGACGATGATCGTGTCGTAACCCTCGGGCTGCAATGGCGTGGTGTTGACCGAGAAGCCTTCGGACGACATCACCTCCCCGCCGCTCTCCGACACCAGATGAAAGGAGTACGCCGCCTCGCCCTGCATCAGGTTCGCGCAGGTCAGCACGGACCCGACCGACAGGCTGAGGGACTGAAAATGCGGGTACACCACCAGCGCAACGCTATGCATGACACCTCTCCGGCTGATCCGCCGACTCATCAATTTGGGAGCTAGCTTGCTCGCGAAGGCTCACTTTCAGTCACCAGAGAAGTGGCTAACAGTTCCGGCCCCTTCTTGAGCAAGGTGGAGCGCCACCCCGGTCAGTCCCACAGGTTCCAGTGGCTTGCCATAGATATCGAGCGGACCGCAGATCCTGTGGGAGCGAGCTTGCTCGCGAAGACGTCGGTACATCCAATAAATTTTCAGCAGCTGGAATGGCGTCTTCGCGAGCAACCTCGCTCCGACATGGACGGTGTTTGCCGCGCGCCGATGCAGGATGTTAAACGACAAATCAATCGCCCATCAGCGCCAATGTCACCAGCACCAGGGTTTCGAGCAGTTCGAGCATCGCGCCGGCGGTGTCGCCGGTGCTGCCGCCCAAACGTCGCATCATCACCCGGCGCAGCCAGAAGAACCCACCCGCTGCCACCACCAGCACCCACGCCGCCGGACCGCCACCGATGAGCACGCAGACCACCGCCACCGCCGCCAGCACCCGCACGCCCGTCTGGCGCGGCAGATGATCGGCCAGCGCCTGGCCCAGCCCGCCGGCGCGCACATAGGGCGTGTTCAGAAACAGCGCCAGCATCGCCGCGCGGCCGATCACCGGCGCCAGCAGCAGGCCAACACCATTGTGGGTTCCAATCAACGCCACCACCGCGCTGTACTTCAAGAGCAACACCACCACCAGGGTGACCACGGCAATCGGGCCGCTCCGGGGGTCTTTCATGATCGTCAGCGTACGTTCGCGGTCGCCGAATCCACCGAGCCAGGCGTCCGCACTATCAGCGAGGCCGTCCAAGTGCAGCCCTCCGCTGAGCATCACCCAGGCCGCCAGCAGCAAGGCGGCATGCAACAGTGTCGGCGCGCCGTCGAGCAGATGGTCCATCGCCATCAACAGTACGCCGAACAGCAATCCGACCAGCGGGTAAAACAGCAGCGAGCGCCCCGACTCCTGGGGCGTCGGCATGCCCGGCAGGCGAATCGGCAAGCTGCTGAGGAACTGCAAGGCAATCCAGAACGGCAGCATTTAAACCTCCGTCAACTCGCTGTTGGCCTGCACATGGAGACTGAACATACCGCCATGAGCCACCGTGACCTGCAGCAATTGCTCGCGAGGCAGACCGCGGGCGCGGGCCAGCAAGAGACGCATCACCCCGCCATGACTGATCAGCAGAACGCGCTGACCCTCACACGCCCGCTGCAACCGCTCAACGGCGGCCAACACGCGGGTGGCAAATGCCTGGACCGGCTCGCCGTTGGGCGGCGTAAACCCGTACGGGTCCTCCCAGAAGCGTCCCAACCCGGCGGCGTCGGTTTCCATCAATTGCGCGGGGCTCTGCCCTTCCCAGTCACCAAAGTGCAATTCCTGAAGATCGACTTCCAACTCCACGAGCAAGCCCAGTCGCTCGGCCAGTTCGTCGGCGAAGCGCGCGCAGCGTTGCAGGGGCGAGCTGACGATGCGGTCCCAGGGGCCACGACCAACCACTGCCGCGCGCATCTGCTGCCAGCCGGTGTCAGTCAGCGCGTCATCGATGCTGCCGCGCAGGCCGCCGCCGAATTCGGTTTCGCCGTGGCGCAGCAGGTCCAGATGCAAGGTCATGCCGGGCGGTCTGCCACCGCGGCCTCGGCGAAGGTCGCCATGCCGTTGTGCAACTCGCAGGCCAGACGCAACAACGGCACCGCGAGCGCCGCGCCGCTGCCTTCGCCCAGACGCAATCCAAGGTCCAGCAACGGCTCGGCCTGCAGCGCGTCCAGCACCAGACGATGGCCCGGCTCGGCGCCACGGTGGCCGAAGAACAGCCACTCCCGACAGGACGGATTGATACCCACCGCCACCAGCGCCGCCACGGAACAGATAAAGCCATCGACCAGCGCAGCGATGCCCTCCTGGGCACAGGCCAGGTACGCACCGACCAGCGCCGCGACTTCAAAACCACCGAGGGCGCGCAGACTGTCCAGCGCATCATCGACAGCATCGGCATGCAGGCGCAGGGCCCGCTCGATCACTTGCGCTTTGTGGTTCACCCCCTCGGCATCCAGACCGGTGCCGGGGCCGACCAGCGAGGTGGGCCGGCAATCGAGCAGCGCGCACGCCAGCGCAGTGGCGACGGTGGTGTTGCCGATGCCCATTTCCCCGCCGATGAACAACTCGGCGCCCGACGCCTTGGCGCGCAACACGCTGTCGCGACCGCCTCCAAGGGCAGCATGCAGCTGCGCCTCAGTCATCGCTGGGCCGTGGGCAAAGTTCGCGGTGCCCGGACCGAGGTTGAGGTGACGCACGCCCGGCAGGTCCAGCGGGGCAACCGTACCCAGATCGACCACGTCCAGTTGCGCGGACAATTGCCGGGCCAGCACGCTGATTGCCGCGCCGCCCATGATGAAGTTGTGCAGCATCTGCCCGGTCACTTCCTGGGGGTACGCCGAAACCCCTTCAGCGACCACGCCGTGATCGCCGGCAAAAATCGCGATCCAGACCTCATCGACCTCCGGCTTCAGGCGACCCTGCAGGCCAGCCAGCTGAACCGCAACGTCTTCCAGCCGGCCCAGTGAGCCGGTCGGCTTGGTCAATTGCTGCTGCCGGGCCAGCGCGTGGTCGCGGCTGGCTTGATCGACGTCACGGGCAGGCGCGAGCCACCAGGCGTTACTCATAGTGCGGGTCCTTTGAGGATCATGGGCAGTCCGGCAACGATAAACACCACGCGATGGCAGCGTTCGGCCAGCGTCTGATGCAGCCAGCCGGCTTCATCGACATAACGGCGGGTCAGCTCACCGAGTGGCACGACGCCGAGCCCGGTTTCGTTGCTGACAAAAATGATGTCGCCCGGCAGTTTAGCCAGGCCGTCGAGCAAGGCTTCGCGCTCTTCAGCCAGGCGCTGCGGATCGTCCAGCATCAACAGATTGGTCAGCCACAGGGTCAGGCAATCCACCAACAGGCAGCGGCCCTCCCCGGCGTTTTCCCGGAGCACGCGGGCCAGCTCGATGGGTTCTTCGATCAACCCCCATTGCGCCGGACGACGCTGGCGGTGCAAGGCGACACGCTGGTTCATTTCACCGTCAAGCGGCTGACTGGTGGCGATATAGATGACGTCGAGGCCGCTTTCGCTGGCCTGCTTTTCCGCCAGCCGACTTTTACCGGAGCGCGCCCCGCCGAGGATCAATTGCAGCATCAACGTTGCTCCAGGCCGCAGAGTTCACGCAGCAGTGTGCCGTCCAGGTGGGTTTCCACCAGATCGGCCAGGCGCTCGATGTCGCGTTCGCGCAGGGCGTGGTAATCCACCGACTGCACATTCTGCAGACCGGCCCACCGCAGCAAGGCGCTGCTCGACGCGGGGTTCTCGAACAGCCCGTGCAGGTACGTGCCGAAGACCTGGCCGTCCGGGCTGCGCGCGCCATCGCAGCGACCGTCGGCGAGCTGGACCAATGGACGTTCCAGCGCCGCGCCGGTAGTCACCCCCGCATGAATCTCGTAGCCGCTGACGTCGGCGTCTTCGAGGGTCAGGCGACCGCTCACATTGCGCAGTTGCTTCTCTTCTTCCAGCACCGTGCTCAGGGCCAACAGTCCCAATCCCGGACTGGAACCGGCCGCGCCTTCAAGCCCCAGCGGGTCATGCAGCTGCTCGCCGAGCATTTGCAGGCCACCGCAGATGCCCAGCACCTTACCGCCGTAACGCAGGTGGCGGCCGATGGCGGTGTCCCAGCCATTGGCGCGCAGATAGGCAAGATCGCTGCGCACGCTTTTTGAGCCGGGCAGGATAATCAGATCAGCCCCGGGAATCGCCTGCCCCGGCCCGACGAATTGCAGATTCACCTGGGGATGCAGGCGCAGCGGGTCGAAATCGGTGTGGTTACTGATGCGCGGCAGGACCGGCACGATGACGTTAAGCACCTGCTCGGCCTTGTCGGTCTGGCGCTGGTCGAGGCCGTCTTCGGCTTCAAGGTGCAGGTCCATCACGTAGGGCAGCACGCCCACCACCGGTTTGCCGGTGCGCTGTTCGAGCCAGTCGAGGCCCGGCTGCAACAGGGCGATGTCACCGCGAAAACGATTGATGATGAAGCCTTTGACCCGCGCCTGTTCGCTGGGCGAAAGCAATTCCAGCGTGCCGACCAGATGGGCAAATACCCCGCCGCGATTGATGTCCGCCACCAGCAGCACCGGGCAATCCACCGCTTCGGCAAAGCCCATGTTGGCGATATCGCCGGCGCGCAGGTTGATCTCGGCTGGCGACCCGGCGCCTTCGACCATGACCACCGGCCAGCCTTCGCTGAGGCGGCGGTGGGAAGCGAGTACGGCTTGCATGGCGATGGCTTTGTAGTCGTGGTAGGCCACGGCGTTCATGGTAGTGACGGCGCGACCATGAATGATC
Source organism: Pseudomonas sp. 1L-C-7-B-C1 (assembly GCF_057291635.1). Taxonomy (NCBI): domain Bacteria; kingdom Pseudomonadati; phylum Pseudomonadota; class Gammaproteobacteria; order Pseudomonadales; family Pseudomonadaceae; genus Pseudomonas; species Pseudomonas sp. 1L-C-7-B-C1. The sequence continues at coordinate 214,596 of NZ_JBXAWH010000011.1, forward strand.
ACTTGCGCGCCGGTATCACTGTTGGGTTTGAGCAGCACCGGGTTCATGTCGGTGTGGGGCTCGAGGCCACAGGCCTGGGCTTGGACCGCCTGGGCGCGACCGATCTCCCCGCCGTCGGCAGTCACTGCGCTGTTCAGCGCCATGTTCTGCGGCTTGAACGGCACGGTGCGCACGCCCTGACGGGTCAGCCAGCGGCACAGCGCCGTCACCAGCGTGCTTTTGCCGGCGTCGGAGGTGGTGCCCTGCACCATCAGGGTTTTGCCGAGGGTCATAAGCGCTCCCGGGAAAATTCGCTGAGCGTCTGTTCCAGACGATGCCAGTCGGCTTCCTCGCGGGGCAGGCCGAAGCGCAGGCTGCTGTTGTGAGTAAAGATCCGCAGAAGGACGCCCCGCTGCGCACAGAATTCGTAAAGTTCTTCCGCCAGCGGTGTGATCAGCCACTGGAACAGCGCGCAGCCGCCCTTGGGCGCGAAGCCGTGGCGATTAAGCACGTCGACCAGACGCTGGCTGGCCTGCTCGGTGCGCTGGCGCTGGCGTTGATGGCCGGCCACGTCGATGAGACAGGCCTGACCGATGATCCGCGTGGGTCCGCTGACCGACCAGGGGCCGATCTGCCGCGCCATGACTTTCAGAAACCGCGGCTCCGCCAGCACAAAGCCCAGGCGCACACCGGCCAACCCGAAAAACTTGCCGAACGAGCGCAACACGATCAGGCCCGCGCGCTGGGTGTACGCCGCCAGGCTCAACTCCGGCGTGTTGTCCATGAACGCCTCGTCCACCACCAGCCAGGCGCCGCGCTGGGCCAGACGGGCGTGCCATTCCAGCAGGCGTTCAGGCGGCAAGCTCAGGCCGGTGGGGTTGTTCGGGTTGACTACGACGAGCACATCAAGGGTGTCGATGAACCGCTCCACCTCGTGCTCCAGCACCTCGCGCACCAGAAAGCCGGTATTGCGCCAGGCCTCGGCGTGCTCGGCGTAGCACGGCGACAGCACGCCGACCTTGCCCGCCTGACGCAGACGCGGCAGCGCCTGGATCGCCGCTTGGGAACCGGCCACCGGCAGCACGTCCGTAGCGCCGTAATAGCGGCGGGCGGCGGCTTCCAGACCGTCATCGGTTTCCGGCAGGCGCGCCCAAGCCGCTTCAGGAATCGCCGGGATCGGCCACGACCACGGCGAAATCCCGCTGGACAGGTCAAGCCAGCTCGATTCTTCAATGCCATATTTCAGGACTGCGCCACGCAATCGGCCGCCATGTTCAAGCATAGAATTCTGTCCCCAGACACAAGATCAGCAACCACAGCCACACGCCGCGCTGCACCAGTTGCCAACCGCGATCAATGGAATTCGCGTCCGCCGGGACACCTTCGCCCAGGGTCGCGCGCTCATGCAGCTCGCCGTGATAAATCGCCGCACCACCCAGTTCGACGCCCAACGCACCGGCGCCGGCGGCCATCACCGGACCTGCGTTGGGGCTGTCCCACTTCGGTGCCTGGGTGCGCCAGCAGCGCAGGGCCAATCGGGTGTTGCCCAGCAGCGCGTAGGTCAACGCCACCAGGCGGGCCGGAATGTAGTTGAGCAGGTCGTCGATTTTCGCCGCCGCCCAGCCGAAGCGTTCGAAGCGCTCGTTGCGATAGCCCCACATGGCATCGAGGGTGTTGCTCAGGCGGTAGAGCACGACGCCCGGCGCGCCCAGCACGACGAACCAGAAGATTGCCGCGAACACCGCATCGCTGCCGTTTTCCAGCACCGATTCCGTGGCCGCGCGGGCCACTTCGGTGCTGTCCAGTTCGGACGTCTGGCGACTGACCAGATAGCCGACCCGTCGGCGTGCTTCGTCCAGATCATCGCTGCGCAGCGCCTGGGCGACCGGCTCGACGTGCTCACCCAGACTGCGCAAACCCAACGCGCAATAAAGCGCCAGGACTTCCACCAGCCAGCCAATCAACGGCAACCAACTGAGCAGCGTGGCGATCAGGGTCAGGGGAATCACGGCGATGAACCATGCGGTCACGCCATGGCTGCGCCAGCCCCGGCCGGCGGCATTCAGGCGCTGTTCGATGCGCTCGGCAAAGCGGCCGAACGCCACCAGCGGGTGGTTCCGTTTTGGCTCGCCGAGCAACGCGTCCAGCGCGACCCCGGCGACGCTCAATAACGCCACGCTCATGCAATCACTCCCCATGTATTCTCGTAAACCAGTTCCTGCAGCGCGCGCGGCTGCGCCCAGCCCTCCAGCACCAGCATCGGCGCCGGGTAGAACTCCTTGACGGGACCCAGGCACAGAATTGCCAGGGGTTTTGAACCGGTTGGCATCTTCAGCAGATCGGCCAGGGCCAGGGGGTCGAACAGCGATACCCAGCCCATCCCGAGGCCTTCGGCACGCGCCGCCAGCCAGAGGTTCTGGATCGCGCATGACAGCGACGCCATGTCCATTTCCGGCAAGGTGCGACGGCCGAAGATGTGTTTGTCGCGGTCGTCCATCAGCGCGGCGACCAATACCTCGGCGCAGTCGCTGATGCCCTCGACCTTCAGCTTCATGAAATCGTCAGAGCGCTCGCCGAGGGCTTCGGCAGTGCGAATACGCTCCTCCTCCACCTGCGCCTGAATCTGCCCACGCAATGCCGGGTCGGTGATCCGCAGGAAGCGCCACGGCTGCATCAATCCGACGCTTGGCGCGTGGTGCGCGGCTTCGAGCAGGCGGGCCAGCAACTCGGGCGCGACCGTGCCGCCGCAGAAGTGGCGCATGTCGCGACGCTCGGCGATGGCACGGTAAACGGCGGCGCGTTCGGGATCGGTGAAGGTGTGTTCAGTCATGGAGTCGCCTGTCCCGCGCGTGAAACACAGCAATCACCTGCGATGCGCCCCATGTAGGAGTGAGCTTGCTCGCGAAAGCGTTGGGTCAGACAGGCAATTACGTCAGAAAGACAGCCTTCGCGAGCAAGCTCGCTCCCACAGAATGCGGCGATTGCATTGGCCAGGCTCATGGCAAAAACAGCGCCGCCATCGCCTGGGGATTCGAGGGGAAGTAGAAGTGCACGTACGACGCAGTCATGCGTCCTTCGCGGTACACCGCTTCGGCGCCGCGCCCGCCATTGGGGCTGAGGCCGCGGGCGATGGGGGTCAGTTCGGTGCTGGTCAGGGAGTGGTGATAGGTATGGCCACGCAAGGTGCCTTCCGGCAGTTCGACCGATTGCAGGGCAAGGGCTGCCAGACGCTTTTGCATCACGGCTTCACCCTTGAGCAAGCCCACCCCTTCGGCGCGCTGGCCGTCGACATCGGTCAGGGCATCGAGCAGGTACAACATGCCGCCGCATTCGGCGAGCAAGGGTTTGCCGGCGGCGTGGTGCGCGCGAATCGCGGCGAGCATGCTGTGGTTTTCCGCCAGCGCGGTGTGATGCAATTCCGGGTAGCCACCGGGCAGATACAGACTGTCGGCGTCGGGTAATTCGCGGTCGCGGATCGGCGAGAAGAAGGACAGTTCTGCGCCCATCTCCCGAAGCAGGTCCAGGCTGGCGCCGTAGAAAAACGCGAACGCCTCGTCATGGGCGATGGCGATTTTCACCCCGGCCAGCAGCGGTTCGGCCGGCACGAATTCCGGCGCGGTAAAGGTCACGGACGGTGGCAAGGTGGCGTCGCAGGTGCTGGCCAGCGCGGTGGCGGCAGCGTCGAGGCGCATGTCCAGGTCATTCAATTCGCTGGCCTGCACCAGGCCGAGGTGCCGGCTGGGCAGCTCAATGCCGGTTTCACGGGACAGCGCGCCGTACCAGCGCAGGCCTTCGGTCAGGCTGCCTTCCAGCAACTGCGCGTGGCGCACCGTACCGACGCGATTGGCCAGCACGCCGGCGAACGGCAGATCCGGCTGATAGCGCGCCAGTCCCAGCGCCAAAGCGCCGAAGGTCTGGGCCATGGCCGTGCCGTCAATCACGCCCAGCACCGGCACGCCGAAACGCCGCGCCAGGTCGGCGCTGGAGGGGGTGCCGTCGAACAAGCCCATGACGCCTTCGATGAGGATCAGGTCGGCATCGGCAGCGGCTTCCCATAAAAGGCGCCGGCTTTCGTCCTCGCCGATCATCCACATGTCCAGTTGGTACACCGGATGGCCGCTGGCGCGTTCAAGAATCATCGGGTCGAGAAAGTCCGGCCCACATTTGAACACGCGCACCTTGCGCCCCTGATTGCGGTGCAGACGGGCCAGTGCGGCAGTGACGGTGGTTTTGCCCTGACCGGACGCCGGCGCTGCGATCAGCACTGCCGGGCAGTGCCGGGGTTGACGCTCACTCACAGTTCGATGCCTTTCTGGGCCTTGATGCCGGCTTGAAAGGCATGCTTGACCACGCCGATTTCGGACACGGTGTCTGAAAGGTCGATCAATTCATGCTTCGCCCCGCGACCGGTGACGATCACATGCTGCATCGGTGGCCGTGCCTGCAGATCGCTCAGCACCTGCTCCAGGTCCAGATAACCGTGCTTGAGGGCGATGTTCAGCTCATCGAGCACGACCATACCGATGGACGCGTCCTTGAGCATCTCCCGGGCCACGGCCCAGGCGGCTTCGGCGGCGGCGATGTCACGCTGGCGGTCCTGGGTTTCCCAGGTGAAGCCCTCGCCCATCACGTGGTAACGCACTTGTTCAGGGAAGCGGCGGAAGAACAGCTCTTCGCCGGTGCTGTGGCGGCCTTTGATGAACTGAACGACGCCGCACTGCATGCCGTGGCCCATGGCGCGGGCGAGCATGCCGAACGCCGAACTGCTCTTGCCTTTGCCGTTGCCGGTCAGCACCAACAGCAATCCGCATTCATTCGGCGCGCTGGAAATGCGCTCGTCCATCACCGCCTTTTTGCGCAGCATGCGCGCCAGGTGGCGTTCGTCACGTTCGGGGGATTCGCTCATCTCAGCTCTCCGCTTGAGGGCAGGTGTGGCAGACGGAGGGCACGGGCAAAGACTGTCAGCAGGCACCGGACAAGGCCGGCCTGCAGCAGAGCATCGCCCTCCGTGATGCTGTTCGATGGATCAGGCCGGTCTCCGGACTCATGAGTTGCCACAAGCGTGGCAGGCCATGCGCCTTCCCATGTTCAGCGAACACAGTGGCATCGTGCGTGGCCCAGACTCATTTACCGTTGCGGAGGCAGCGCCGGAATTGATCGCACGAGCAATCGCACCGGCTTCCCTGTTTCACCCTGTGGACCAACGAAGTCCCGGGCACCTGAAACATGGCGCGAAGGTTAGAGGGTTGACTGGGGAGCGTCAATCGAACCGTGGGCAGAGCGCCCACGGGTTTACGGGATTTCACCCTGAAAGGCACAGGTGTTCATGCAGCAACAGCCCATGAACACATTGCCTCAGAAGCGACTATTGCCTGGCGAGGTTCGATGGCTGGATAACGCGTTTGGCGTTCAGCCAGGCTTTTTGCCAATAGGGCTTGTCGAGGCTGTCGAGTTTGACGGTGCCGCCGGTGGCTGGTGCGTGAACGAATCGCCCTTCCCCGACGTAGATGCCGGCATGGCTGACGTGGGAGCCGCCGCTGGTGGCGAAGAACACCAGATCACCGGTCTGCAGCTGACTGCGATCGATGTCAGGACCGCGCAGGGTGATCATATCCCGTGTCGACCGCGGCAAGGTGATCCCCGCCGCATCGTGGTAGACGTAGCCGATCAGGCCACTGCAATCGAATCCCGAATCAGGCGTGTTGCCGCCCCAGCGATAGGGCGTGCCAACGAGGCCGATCGCGCGCAACAAGACGTCGTCGGCGAGCGGTGAAGCAAACTGGGGAGGAGCGGAAACCACAGGCCGATAGACGACCTTGCGCGGAGCGGGCGGTGGAGTGCTGGAACACGCGGCCAGCAGCACAGCCAGAGAGGCAACCATCAGGCGAACCGTTAACGACATAAACACGACAACCTGTGCGGGGTGCAGCTTACTTTGCCGACAGCCGGGGTTGCGCGCAAGAGGGCCGAACCCTCTACGCGCCCGGAATTAACGGTGTTGGCGCTTGATGGTAGTCGAGGTCATCGCGGTGGTGGTTTCAGGTACCGTTGAAGGTGCCATGGCCAGTGCGCGTTTGGCTTCGATGAAGGTCTTGGCCCAGTAGGCATCGTCGAGGCTGTCGACGCGGACGCCACCGCTGCGGCGGCTGCTGGAATGGATGAACTGGTCATCGCCCAGGTAGATGCCCGCATGGCTGACACGACCACGGCCGGCGGTGCTGAAGAACAGCAGATCGCCCGGCTTGAGGTCATTGCGCTTGATGAGAGGGGCATCGATATTGATCATTTCGCGGGAAGACCGCGGCAGGCTCATGCCCGCCTCTTCACGGAAGAGGTAACCGATGAAACCGCTGCAGTCGAAACCGGAGGTGGTCGACGTGCCGCCAAAGCGATAGCGAGTGCCTATCAAGGATTTGCCGCGTTCGAGGATGCTGTCAGCCAGAACCGGCAATCGGTATGGCTTGTTGTCGGCAAACTGAGCGAGCTCGTCTTCAGTGGCGACTTCGTCATCCAGTACGGAAGAGGCGTAGTCGGCGCGCTTGGTAGCGGATTGAGCAGTGGCAGAGTCCCGGAACTGGGGGCTTTGCGACTGTTGTTGCGACGTCGGCATCTGGGCCGCGCAGCCGAACAACAGCGTTACGAGTGCGAGAGGCACGAGGGGTGCGAAGCGGTTTAGCATGTGCACGACCGTGGCTGAAGTGTAAAGAAGCCGAAACTATGCCCGCTATCGTACCCATTTGCAAATTCAATCGAAACAAATGTGACTTACGATGTCGTCCATCACTTCTAAGGCTCTACACCTCAGAAACGCATCCATATGCGCGGAATGATCGGTCGGCGAAGGATTTATCTCGGCAGTAAAGCCTCCCGTCACCCGAGCGCGCAGCATAGACTCATGAATGTACGGGAAGCTGGCGGTGGTTCCGATGCTGAGCACAGCGTCAAAGCCTTTTGCCATCTCCCTCTCAAGCACGTTCAGTGCCAACTCCGGCAACATCTCCCCAAACAACACCACCGATGGCCGCAGAACGCCAGTACAGCGGGGACACAGTGGTGGCAATGGCCGGTTGAGATGTTCGCTCAACTGTAGATCCTCGGCGCCACAAGATTGACAGTAGAGCGGCGCCAACTGGCCGTGAATTTCGATCAGCCGTTCCGGTGGACTGCCTGCGGCGCGATGGTAGCCGTCGACGTTTTGCGTCAATACCCAGCACTCCGGCTTGCGCCGCTGCAATTCGGCGATGGCGTAGTGCGCCGCATTGGGACGTCCGCCCAGGCAAGCGCTGCCCAATTGTGCGATGTACTTCCAGCACAGCGCGGGATCACGACGCAGCATCGGGCCGGACAAGGCCATTTCGATGGGCAGGCCGTCGTCGGTCTCGCCGTTATACAGTCCACCGACACCGCGATAGGTTGGCAGACCCGAATCAGCCGAGAGGCCGGCGCCGGTGATGATCAGAATACGGGTGGCGTGGCGCAGAGCCGCGGCGGTTTGCAGCACCAGGGCCGGATCGACCACGGACGCGCCTACCAACCGAGGGTTTCTTTGAGGAAGGGAATGGTCAGCTTGCGCTGGGCCTGGAGCGAGGCCTGATCGAGTTGCTCAAGCAGGTCGAACAGCGCGCTCATGCTGCGCTTGCCGCGGGTAAGGATGAAATGCCCCACCTCATCGGTCAGGTGCAGCCCGCGACGCGAGGCGCGTAACTGCAGGGCGCGGAGCTTTTCCTCGTCGGACAACAGACGCATCTGGAACACGAGCGCCATGGTCAGCCGTGATTTCAAGTCGGCCAGCTTGACCGGCAGCTCCCTCGGCGAGCATGAAGCGGCGATAAGCAAGCGTCGGCCGCTGTCGCGAAGGCGGTTGAACAGATGGAACAACGCTTCTTCCCACTCAGGCTTGCCGACCACCGCCTGCAAGTCATCGAGGCACACCAGTTCGTACTGCTCCAGATGATCGAACAGGCCGATGCCTTGATCGAGCAACTCGGCCATCGGCAGGTAAACCGCCGGCTCGCCCATCTGTTCGAAACGCAGGCAGGCGGCCTGCAACAGATGCGTGCGCCCTACCCCGTTCTTGCCCCACAGATAAATCAGACTCTCCGTCCAGCCGGCCTCGGCTTCGCACAGCCGCTCGACATAGCCGAGTGCAGCGGCATTGGCGCCTGGATAGTAATTGATGAAGGTGGCGTCATCACGCAGACGCACACTCAGGGGCAGCTGAACTGGTTTCATGCTGGCTGAACGGTTCGAGACGAACCGCCAAATGGCCTCTGTGAAAAGTGCGCAAAGTCTATACCCGCAGGGCTGGCCGCACAATGCGGCAGACCGCCAGCAAAATCAAAGGCTTGCGTAGGTCACTGGTATCACTGGGGAATACGGGCAAAACCCGCCGAGAAAGGAGGCGCGCGGTGAACACCGCGCGCCGGTACGCATCCTGATTCGCGGGAATCAGAGATCCGGGTCGTCCAGACCGCCGTAGATGTCAGAATCCTTGTACAGGTCATGAACGTGGCGCACCAACACCATGATCACCGCCGCCACCGGGAGCGCCAGCAGGATGCCAGTGAAGCCGAACAGCTCGCCGCCCGCCAGGATGGCGAAGATCACCGCGACCGGGTGCAGGCCAATGCGGTCGCCTACCAGCAATGGCGTCAGCACCATGCCTTCCAGCGCCTGACCGACTATGAACACCGCCACGATGCCCAGCATCGGGTACAGGTCGCCGCCGAACTGGAAGAAGCCCGCCAGTATCGCCGAGCCGATGCCGATCACGAAACCCATGTACGGCACGATGGCCGCCAGGCCGGCGATGACACCGATCAACAGCCCCAGCTCCAGCCCGACCAGCATCAACCCGGCGGCGTAGATCACGCCCAGCGCGACCATCACCAGCAACTGACCACGAATGAACGCGCCCAAGACCTCATGGCACTCGTCCGCCAGGGCGACAATCTTCTTCTCGCGGTGACGCGGCAACAGGCTGCGGACCTTGGCGGTCATCACGTCCCAGTCACGCAGCAAGTAGAAGCAGACCACCGGGATCAGCACCAGATTGGTCAGCCAGCCGATCAGCGCCAGGGTCGAGGTGGTGGCCTGGGACAGGACGATGCCGACGATGTCGCCAGTCTGACCCATGTGCTCCGAGATCGCCGCCTTGACCTTGTCGAACTTCCAGAACCCGTCTGCCAGGCCCAGCTTGGCCTGTGTCCACGGCAGGGCGGTGTGCTGCAGCCAGTCGAGGATCTGCGGCGCCAGTTCGTACAGGCGATAAAGCTGCTTGGCCAGCATCGGCACCAGCACCAACAGCAGTCCCATGAAAATCAGGGTGAACAACAGGAACACCGTCACCACACTCATGGTGCGGGACATTTTCAGTTTTTCCAGCCGGTCTGCCAGCGGATCGCCCATGTACGCCAGCAGCAAGGCCACGAGGAACGGCGTCAGAATCGAATGCAGCAGCCAGACGAACAAACAGACCAGGACAACCCCGCCCAGCCAGAACCAACGACGCGTATCAGTCATTACTGCCTCTTTCCCCAAGATGATGTGCTTTGCGCAACGTCGTTATGAACCTGTTCACCAACGGAAGTGCAGTGCGCTGTCGGAAACAGCAGGCGGCTGCGGTGCTGCGGGCGTGCCGTCAGCAGACGCCGGCGCCGGGTTGGGCGCGGAATTAACCGGCGCGCTGGCGAGCTCACTGGCCGGCACTTCCTGCAACTTCGCCAGCGACAGCTGGGACCGCAACTGATCGGGGCTGCCGCTGACGTCGAAAGCGACGCGATCACCGTCGGCTGATTTCAGGCGGCCACCGAACGGTTCGAGCAGGCGCAACAGCTGCGCATAACGCTCAAGATTCATGCCCTGCACATCCAGCACCATGCCGGTCGCCGCGCCGGGCTTGACCACGAAACGCGGCGCCAGACGCTGGCTCACCGCCAACAGCACCGCATCGGCCAGTTCCGCCGAACTCGCGCCGCTGGCGCTGCCCTGCTCCATCTTGTCGCCCAGCCACAGGTGCCATTTGCCCTGCCACTGGCCGCCGTTTTCCTGCGCGTGTACCGCCAGAATCGCGTCTGAACCGTAACGCTCGGAAGCCTCTTTGAGCGGGCCGACGTCGTTGCCGTCGAGGGTCTTGGCGTTGCCGATGCCTTGCTCGCCCAGGTCGGCCAGCGGCAGACGCAACGGCAGACCGCGATGCTGAGCGGCGCGACGCAGAGGTTCGGCGGAGGCTTGGCCGTCGCCGACCAGATTGGCGCCGTCAGTCGCATCGTTCAACCACCAGGCCATGATCACCGGACGGTTGGTGCCCCACAACGGCAGCCCCGCCTGACGCATCACGCGTTCGGTGCTCGCCGGGTCGAAGTCGACCTGCAGGGTCTCGGGTGGGCCGGCGTCATAACCGTACTGGCTGATAATTTGCTGAGGGTCCTTGCGCACCTCGGCAAGGCCGCCGTTCTGCACCGCCTTGGGGTCGCCGGTCAGGCGGATGACCAGGGTTTCCAGCGCAGCCTGGGTGGCACGGGTTTTCTCGTCCGGGGTCTGGCCACTGACGGGCTCGCGCACCTGATAAAGCGTGTTCACCGTCTCGGCGAGCGCCGGCAGACTCATCAATGAGAGACAACCCACGAACAGGCAGTTTTTTAGGCGCATGAATGAAGGTGGACGCATGAAGGATTCCCGCTGGGTAAAAAAGGCAACGCTATAAATAGCCGCATAAACTTGAATGAACCGACTCAGACCGCAGGTGCAGCCGAATCGCTCACTCAGGCGCCAACGTTACACCGGATCCTTGCGGCGACGAACGGGTGCGGCAGGATAAACCCGGTTATTTTTTCTTCACGGTCGTCCTGCCCGTCGGCCCAAGGATGGCCGCTTGCGCCCAACCCTGATAAAATCGCGCGCCTTCGCAGACCGGCGATGACAAGGCCCCGCGTCGTTGCCACTCGGTCGTTACCCCGAATCCCCCCCTTAAAGGCCTGGATCATGAGCAAGCAACCCTCCCTGAGCTACAAAGACGCCGGTGTAGACATCGACGCCGGTGAAGCGCTGGTCGAACGCATCAAGAGCGTCGCCAAGCGCACCAAGCGCCCGGAAGTGATGGGCGGCCTCGGGGGCTTCGGCGCTCTGTGCGAAATCCCGGCCGGCTACAAGCAGCCTGTGCTGGTCAGTGGCACCGACGGTGTCGGCACCAAGCTGCGTCTGGCGCTGAATCTCAACAAACACGACACCATCGGCATCGACCTGGTCGCCATGTGCGTCAACGATCTGGTGGTCTGCGGCGCTGAGCCGCTGTTCTTCCTCGACTACTACGCCACCGGCAAGCTGAACGTCGACACCGCCGCCCAAGTGGTCACCGGCATCGGCGCGGGCTGCGAACTGGCCGGCTGCTCCCTGGTCGGCGGCGAAACCGCTGAAATGCCCGGCATGTACGAAGGCGAAGACTACGACCTGGCCGGTTTCTGCGTCGGCGTGGTGGAAAAAGCCGAGATCATCGACGGCTCCAAGGTTGCAGCGGGCGACGCACTGATCGCGCTCCCCTCTTCCGGTCCGCATTCCAACGGTTACTCGCTGATCCGCAAGATCATCGAAGTGTCGGGTGCCGACATCGACACCATCCAGCTCGACGGCAAGCCGCTGACCGAACTGCTGATGGCGCCGACCCGCATTTACGTCAAGCAACTGCTCAAGCTGATCAAAGACACCGGCGCGGTTAAAGCCATGGCCCACATCACCGGCGGCGGCTTGCTGGATAACATTCCGCGCGTGCTGCCTGAAGGCGCACAGGCCATCGTCGACGTGGCGAGCTGGACCCGCCCGGCGGTGTTTGACTGGCTGCAGGAAAATGGCAACGTGGATGAGCACGAAATGCACCGCGTGCTGAACTGCGGCGTTGGCATGGTCATCTGTGTTGCCCAGGAACACGTTGAAGTCTCGCTGAACGCCCTGCGTGACGCCGGCGAGCAGCCGTGGGTCATCGGCCAGATCGGCACCGCTGCCGAAGGCGCTGCACAAGTCGAGCTGAAGAACGTCAAGGCTCATTAATGCCTGAGATGCCCCAACCCTGTGACGTGGTGGTGCTGCTGTCCGGCACCGGCGGCAACCTGCAGGCGATGATTGACAGCTTTCAGGACAGCGCGAGCCCTGCGCGCATCCGGGCGGTGATTTCCAACCGCGCCGATGCCTTCGGGCTCGAGCGGGCCGCTCGCGCGGGGATCGACACTCGCGTGCTCGATCACACCGGCTACGAAGGTCGCGAGGCCTTCGATGCGGCGCTGATCGAAGCCATCGATTCGTTTCAGCCGTCGCTGGTCGTGCTCGCCGGGTTCATGCGCATCCTCACGTCCGGGTTCGTCCGCCACTACCATGGCCGCCTGCTGAACATTCACCCTTCCCTGCTTCCGCGGTATAAAGGCCTGCACACCCATCAACGGGCGCTGGACGCCGGCGATGCCGAGCATGGCTGCAGCGTGCACTTTGTCACCGAGGAACTCGATGGGGGGCCTCTGGTCGTACAGGCAGTTGTTTCTGTAGAGTTGCACGACACGCCCGCCACGCTGGCACAAAGGGTTCACGCCCAGGAACACCTGATATATCCCCTGGCCATTCGCTGGTTTGCCGAAGGACGCTTGACCCTCGACGAACACGGCGCCTCACTGGACGGCCAGGGCCTAGGGCCCAGCGGCCACTTGATCCGACATTAGGAGATATTATGCGTCGCGCTTTGCTCTTCGCTTTCGCTCTGTTCGCACTTCCCGCAGTCAACGCGGCCGACCTTCAACCTTTCTCCGCCAGCTACACCGCTGACTGGAAACAACTCCCCATGAGCGGCGGCAGCGCCAGCCGCAGCCTCGAAAAGAACGCCAACGGCACCTGGACCCTGAACTTCAAGGCATCGATGATGATCGCCAGCCTGACCGAAGTCAGCACGATCAAGGTCGACAAGGATCAGTTGCTGCCGCAGACCTACCACTTCGAACGTGGCGGCCTGGGCAAGAGCAAAACGGTCGATCTGGTATTCGACTGGCCCACCAAATTTATCACCGGCTCGGACCGTGGCGACGCGGTGAAAATCCCGCTGAATGCCGGCGTTCTCGACAAGTCCACCTACCAGCTCGCGCTGCAGCATGACGTGGCAGCGGGCAAAAAGAGCATGTCGTATCAGGTGGTCGATGGTGACGAGATCGACACCTATGACTTCCGCGTCCTGGGCACTGAAAAGGTCGAGACCAAAGTCGGTTCGGTCGACGCCATCAAGGTCGAGCGCGTGCGTGACCCTACGCAGAACAAACGCATCACCGTGATGTGGTTCGCCAAAGACTACGACTACCTGCTGGTTCGCCTGCAACAGGTTGAAACCGACGGCAAGGAATACAACATCATGCTGCAGGACGGCACGGTGAACGGTAAGTCGGTCAAAGGCAGTTAAGACACGCCACCGCCGAGCGCACTACGAAAAAACCCGCCTCCATGGCGGGTTTTTTCTTGGCGCTGAGAGACACATGGGCCTACATGAAAGATTCTTCATGGCCCTCAACCGGGTGTGACAAAACGCCACACTCCCTTCGAATACAAGCATTTAGCGCACTGTTACGGATTCGGTAAATAACTGTTGCCGGACGCGCACATTTACTTAGCCGCCTATCAAAAACTATAAAGAAGGCCTGCGACGTCCTGCCGCAGATATCCAAGAGTCAGGAGTTTGCACTATGACCGTAACTGTTACTGAACGCGACGACGCCCATATCTCCCACGAAACCATCGCCGATGGCATCCAGATCTGGGATGTTCGCCAGCAAGACCAATTGGTAGGGATGTTTCATTACGAATCGGACGCACAGCGTTACGCAGCAGAACTAGCCGAGCAAGAAGCGAAGCTACAGGCCAGTCATTCGTAATTTCGGAATCGCAGCAAAACAAAACCCGCCTCTCGGCGGGTTCTGTTGTTCACCAGAGGTCCGCCTTTCACGATGCCCCAGCGCAACCCTTTCATACAGACAATGCGAACTAGGTGGGAGTGAGCTTGCTCACTAAAGCGGTACTGCACCCTCTGAAGATTTAGCTCATGCCCCTTCGCAAGGAATCACCACATCAGGTCATCAGGGATCTTGTACGCGGCATAAGGATCATCGCCATCCGGCTCTTCGGTGGGTGCGCTGAGCATGACGATGCGGCGGGGATCGCGCTCTTGCACCTTGAGGGCGGCTTCCCGGGGGATCACCTCGTAGGTGCCGCCGTGGTGCACGATGGCCAGCGCGCCGCTGCTCAGCTTGCTGCGCATCAAAGGGTTGACCGACAGGCGCTTGACCTTCTTGTCGTCAACGAAGTTGTAGTAGTCCTCGGTGGTCAGCTTCGGCAGGCGCGTGGCTTCGATCAGTTGCTTGACCTGGGCGGCACGGGCTTTCTGCTCGATTTTTTCCTGCTGCTGACGGTTCAACTCCTGATCCCGTTTGGCCTTCTCGGCCATCGCTTCCTGGGCCGCGCGCTGGCTGGTGTCGTCCGCCACTGCCTGGCCCTTATGCACCAGACGCTGCTCCTTCTGCTTGCTCTTGCTGGCCTGCTTGGCCTGCTTTTCATTGACCAGTCCGGCTTTCAACAACTGGTCACGAAGGGAAATACCCGCCATCTGTCTTCTCTCTCTAAATAGTCAACTCAACCGCAGTTGGGCGTGATCTTTTCCTGACGCTTGGCTTCGCCCCAGAGCGCATCCATCTCTTCGAGGCTGCAATCTTCGATGGGGCGCCGGGTGTCGCGCAAGGTCTGTTCGATAAATCTGAAACGCCGCTCGAATTTGGCATTGGCGGCGCGCAGGGCATTTTCCGGGTCGACCTTAAGGTGCCGGGCCAGATTGACGGCGGCGAACAGCAGATCGCCGACCTCTTCGGTGATGGCAGCGCTGTCGTTGTCGGCCATGGCCTCGAGGACTTCGTCGAGTTCCTCGCGCACGTTGTCGACCACGGGCAGCGCATCCGGCCAGTCGAACCCGACTTGGGCGGCGCGCTTCTGCAACTTCGCCGCCCGCGACAGCGCAGGCAATACCGCCGGCACATCATCGAGCAGGGAAAGCTGCTCAGGGGCGCTGGCCTTTTCCGCGCGCTCCTCAGCCTTGATCTGTTCCCAGCGCTGCTTGACCTGCTCCTCGCTGAGACGCGGGGTTTCCAGTGGCGCGTACAGATCGCCGGTCGGGAACACGTGGGGATGACGGCGAATCAGTTTGCGGGTGATGCCGTCGACCACACCGTCAAACTCGAAGCGCCCTTCTTCCCGCGCCAGCTGGCAGTAATACACCACCTGAAACAGCAAATCGCCGAGCTCGCCGCGCAGGTCATCGAAATCGCCACGCTCGATGGCGTCGGCCACTTCGTAGGCTTCTTCAAGGGTGTGCGGCACGATGCTCGCGTAATGCTGCTTCACGTCCCACGGGCAACCGAATTGCGGATCGCGCAAGCGGGCCATGAGGTTGAGGAGGTCTTGGAGGCTATACATGAGGGATCCCTTTGGTCACAGCTTCAAGCGGCAAGCCACAAGCTTCAAGCCGTGCGCGTACAGCTTGCAGCTTGTGGCTTGCCGCTTGTAGCTTGCAGCTACGCCTCACGGCGTTCTGTTACGCCGCGTTTCGATGATGTTCGGCAGTTGCGAGATGCGCCCCAGCAGCCGGCCCAACGCGTCCAGGCCCGGGATCTCGATGGTCAGCGACATCAGCGCGGTGTTGTCTTCCTTGTTCGAGCGGGTGTTGACCGCCAGGACGTTGATGCGCTCGTTGAGCAGGATTTGCGAGACGTCGCGCAGCAGGCCGGACCGGTCGTAGGCGCGGATGATGATGTCCACCGGATAGGTGAGCACCGGCACCGGGCCCCAGCTCACCTGAATGATGCGCTCGGGTTCGCGCCCGCCCAGTTGCAGCACCGAGGCGCAGTCCTGACGGTGAATGCTCACGCCGCGGCCCTGGGTGATGTAACCGACGATGGCATCGCCCGGCAGCGGCTGGCAGCAGCCGGCCATCTGCGTCATCAGGTTGCCGACGCCCTGGATCTGAATGTCGCCGCGCTTGCCCGGCTTGTAGCCGGTGGCCTTGCGCGGAATCAGCTCCAGCTGCTCGTTGCCGCGTTCAGGCTCGACCAGTTGCTGGGCCAGATTGACCAGCTGCGCAATGCGCAGGTCGCCGGCACCGAGGGCCGCGAACATGTCTTCGGCCATCTTCATGTTGGCCTTCTCGGCCAGCTTGTCGAAGTCCACTTGCGGCAGCGCCAGACGCGCCAGCTCGCGCTCCAGCAACACCTTGCCGGCGGCGACGTTCTGGTCGCGCGCCTGCAGCTTGTACCAGTGCACGATCTTCGCCCGCGCCCGAGACGTGGTGATGTAACCCAGGTTCGAGTTCAGCCAGTCGCGGCTCGGCGTGCCGTGCTTGCTGGTGATGATCTCGACCTGCTCGCCGGTCTGCAGGCTGTAGTTGAGCGGCACGATGCGCCCGTTGATCTTCGCGCCACGGCAGTTGTGGCCGATCTCAGTGTGCACGCGGTAGGCGAAGTCCAGCGGCGTCGCCCCCTTGGGCAGGTCGATCGCGTGGCCGTCCGGGGTAAACACGTAAACGCGGTCGGGTTCGATATCCACGCGCAGCTGTTCCGCCAGCCCGCCGATGTCGCCCAGCTCTTCGTGCCATTCGAGCACCTGACGCAGCCAGGAGATTTTCTCTTCGTAGTGATTGGAGCCGGATTTGACGTCGGTGCCCTTGTATTTCCAGTGGGCGCAGACGCCCAGTTCGGCCTCTTCGTGCATGGCGTGGGTGCGGATCTGCACTTCCAGCACCTTGCCCTCCGGACCGATCACTGCCGTGTGCAGCGAGCGATAGCCGTTTTCCTTGGGGTTGGCGATGTAGTCGTCGAATTCCTTGGGAATGTGCCGCCACAAAGTGTGGACAATGCCGAGGGCGGTGTAGCAATCGCGCATCTCCGGCACCAGCACACGAACGGCGCGAACGTCGTAGATCTGGCTGAATTCCAGGCCTTTGCGCTGCATCTTTCGCCAGATCGAGTAGATGTGCTTGGCCCGGCCGCTGATGTCGGCCGTCACGCCAGTGGCCAGCAGCTCGTTCTCAAGCTGGGACATCACGTCGGTGATGAAGCGCTCGCGATCAAGGCGGCGTTCGTGCAGCAGCTTGGCGATCTGCTTGTACTGCTCGGGCTCCAGGTAGCGGAAGGAAAGGTCCTCCAGCTCCCATTTGATATGACCGATACCCAGTCGGTGGGCCAGCGGCGCGTAGATGTCGAAGACTTCCCGGGCGACGCGGTTGCGCTTTTCGTCGTCGGTGTTCTTCACCGCCCGGATGGCGCACGTCCGTTCGGCGAGCTTGATCAGCGCGACGCGCACGTCGTCGACCATGGCCACCAGCATCTTGCGCAGGTTTTCGACCTGGGCCTGAGTGCCGAGCACCAGGGACTGACGCGGGCTGAGACTGGCGCTGATCGCCGCCATGCGCAGCACGCCGTCGATGAGTTTGGCGACGGTGGGGCCAAAGCGCTGGTTGACGTCGGGCAGCGAGATCTTGCCTTCGCGAACGCCGCGATAAATCACGGCGGCAACGAGGGAGTCCTGATCGAGCTTGAGGTCGGCCAGGATTTCAGCGATTTCCAGACCCGTCTGAAAACTCGACGTGCCCTCCGCCCAGAGGTTCTTCGCGGCGTTGTCCTGTTGCTCGGCGTGCCGGGCAAATTCACAGGCCTCTTTGAGGGCCTGTCGGTCCACTGCGAGGTCGACGCTGACCACGTGATCCAGCCACGCGTCGAGGTTGATACTGCCGTCAGTGTTGATCGGCTGGTGGGGTCTCACCTGTACCATGTTGCTTACCTTCCCTACGGCGCGATGAAATGCGCCATCAGTCGCCGGCCTTCTTGAGCGCGTGCGCCTTGCGGGCCATGCAAGGTCGCGTACGCGCGGGCCAGTCGGATTAAACGAGACTCCGTGTAAGGCATGGGCTTTTCCTGAGCCGCTGCCTCACTTGCTCGCTTCAAATAACGCCATCGCCTCGACATGCGCTGTCTGCGGGAACATATCGAGGATTCCGGCACGTTTTAAACGGTAGCCCTGTTTGATCAATTCAACCGTGTCGCGCGCCAGCGTAGCCGGATTGCACGACACATAAAGGACGCGCTGAGCGCCCAGAGACTTGAGTTTGCCCACTGCTTCGAACGCCCCGTCACGGGGCGGATCGAGCAGCACTGCGGCGAAACCTTCCGCCACCCAGGCCGCCTTGTCCAGTGGCTGTGACAGATCGGCCTGATAAAACTTCACATTGCTTAAACCGTTGCGGGTAGCGTTGGCCGTCGCCCGCTGAACCATGGCGTCGACGCCCTCCACGGCCACTACGTCGCGCGACATTTGCGCCAGCGGTAGAGCGAAGTTACCGAGACCGCAGAACAAGTCCAGCACTCGTTCGTCCTTGCCCGGCGCGAGCCAGGCCAGAGCCTGTTCGATCATCGCGGTATTGACCTGAGCATTGACCTGCACGAAGTCGCCGGGGCGATAGGCCAGGGAAAGATTCCACGGTTCCAGGCGGTAGCCCAGTTGCGCGGTCCGTTCGACCGGTTGTGGCTCGCCTTCGCCGTGCAACCACAGCTGCGCGTCATGGGTTTCGCAAAACGCCTTGAGGATTGCCAGATCGTTCTCAGGCAGCGGCGCGGTGTGCCGCAGCAGCACGGCATTGGCCGAGCCGCTAAAGAGCTCGACATGTCCCAGCGCCTGAGGTTTGCTCAGGCCGCGAAGCATGGGCGCCAGCGCTGTCATGATTGGTTGCAAGGCCTGTACCAGCACCGGGCATTGTTCGATGGCGATGATGTCCTGACTCGCCGCGGCGCGGAAGCCGACGTCCAGCCGTTTGGCGCGGACGTCCCAGCGAACGGCGACACGGGCGCGGCGGCGGTAGGCGTATTCATCGCCGGTCAGCGGCGCGGCCCATTCCTCCGGCTCGACCCCGGCGATGCGGCTCAATTGCTCGGCGAGCATGCTCTGTTTCAGGGCGAGCTGTTCGGCGTGGGGCATGTGCTGGGTGCTGCAACCGCCGCAACGGCCGAAATGCGGACACGCTGCGGGGCGGCGCACAGGGCTGGCCTGGAACACGCGCTCGGTGCGGGCTTCGACGACTTTGCCGTGGGCATTGAGCACGCGGGCCTCGACCTCTTCGCCGGCCAGACTGCCCATGACAAACCAGGTGCGACCTTCGACGAAACCGATGCCGCGACCGTCGTTGGCCAACCGCTCGATGTTCAGGCGTTGTTTTTTACCGGCAGGAACCTGCGGGGTCCGGGTGCCGCCGCTGGGCTGGAAACGCAGGCCTGCATCACGCTTGGCCATCAGTTGGGCGCATCGTAGACGCCGGTCGACAGGTAACGGTCGCCGCGGTCACAAATGATCGCGACCATCACCGCGTTTTCGACTTCCCGGGACAACCGCAGCATGCCAGCAACCGAACCGCCCGACGACACGCCACAGAAAATGCCTTCTTCCCGCGCCAGACGACGCATGACGTCCTCGGCTTCGGTCTGGCCCATGTCCATGATCCGATCGACGCGGTCGGCTTGATAAATGCTCGGCAGGTACTCTGTCGGCCAGCGGCGGATACCGGGAATCGACGCGCCATCCATAGGCTGGAGGCCGACGATCTGAATGTTCGGGTTCTGTTCCTTGAGGAAACGCGAGGTGCCCATGATGGTGCCGGTGGTGCCCATGGAACTGACGAAATGGGTGATGGTGCCGCCGGTCTGCCGCCAGATTTCCGGGCCGGTGCCGACGTAATGCGCCTGCGGGTTATCGCCATTGGCGAACTGGTCGAGCACTTTGCCGTGGCCTTCAGCCTGCATGCGCTCGGCCAGATCACGGGCGCCTTCCATGCCCTCTTCCTTGCTGACCAGAATCAGCTCGGCGCCATAGGCGGTCATCGCCGCCTTGCGCTCGGCGCTGGAGTTGTCGGGCATGATCAGGATCATGCGATAGCCCTTGATCGCCGTAGCCATCGCGAGGGCGATGCCGGTGTTGCCGGAGGTGGCTTCGATCAGGGTGTCGCCGGGGTGGATCTGCCCGCGCGCTTCGGCACGGGTAATCATCGACAGCGCCGGGCGGTCCTTCACGGAACCGGCCGGGTTATTGCCTTCGAGCTTGAGCAGCAACGTGTTGCTGGTGTTCCCGGCCATGCGTTGCAGACGCACCAGCGGGGTGTTGCCGACGCAATCGGCGATGGTTTGATACTGCAGGGTCATGGCGTTTTCGCGATCCAGACGTGCGGGGGTCGCCCATCATACCGGCAATCGCTGCCGGGCCATATCACGCAAAGTGAGGTGATTATCGCTGAATGGAATAAGGCATGTCCTTGGGCTTGTGGGCCGGGTACTGAACTCTGTAGGAGTGAGCTTGCTCGCGATTGCAATCAGGCCGGCAACATTGGTCACAGACATTCCGCATCGCGAGCAAGCTCACTCCTACAATTGGGATGGGGACCAGAGCCAACAGCGACATCAGGCCTCCGGGCCGGCAAGCGCATGATCATCCTCAGGCCCTGCCCCGTGTTCTCCGCCCACAAGTCGCCACCTTGCAGACGCAGCGAGTTGCGCGCGATGCTCAGGCCCAGGCCGAAACCGCCGTCGCCGGGGCGGGCGCCATCCAGGCGGATGAACGGCGCAAAAATACGCTCGAGATCGCCCTCGTCGATCCCGCCGCCCTGATCTTCGAGCCACAACAGCCAGTCGTCCCCTTCCCGGCGACCGTCCAGGCGCACGATGCCATGAGGCGGTGAGTGGCGGATGGCGTTACGCAGAATGTTTTCCAGCGCCTGGGCCAACGTATTGAGATGGCCACTGACCCAGCATTCGCCGTCCAGATCGCAGCGCAGCTGACGGGACGGCCAGCAGGTTTCGAAACAAGCGTCATCCACCAGCATCTCCCACAGCGCCACCACCTGAATATCCTCGCCGGGAAGTTTCTCGCGCTCGGTGTCAAGCCAGGCCAGTTGCAGGGTGTCGTCCACCAACCGGCGCATGCCATCCACTTCCCGGCTCAGGCGCTCGCGCAATTCGGGCAGGGTCTGCTCGCTGTCGCAGGCCACCCGCAGGCGACTCAGGGGCGTGCGCAGTTCGTGGGAAAGGTCACGCAATAACTGCTGCTGAACCTGCACCGTCGAATGCAGGCGCGCGGCCATGTGATCGAACGCGCGGTTCAGCTCGCCCAGCTCGTCGCGGCGCTCTGTCATTTGCGGCGACAGCCTGCTGCTCAGCCGATCCGCGCGCCACGCGTTGGCCTGTTCGCGCAGTTGGTTGAGCGGGCGAATCAGCAGGCGATACAGCCCGACGCACAGCAGTAAGGTGAATAACGCGGGAATCAGCCCATTGGTCAGGATTTGCCCGATCCACGCGTAACGGCCCGGCTTGAAGCGCTCGGGCAGTTCGATCACCAGACTGCCGGCGTCCGGGTTGCCCGGAAACGCGATCTTCAGCCACGGCACGGTCTTCTGTCGCGTGCTCATGGGCCAGTCGATGCCACGCATGAAGGTCAGCCGTTGCGACTGCTCGCGGGTCAGCGGCGTGCTGCCGAGGGATTGCAAGTCGCTGCCGATGACCCCGACCCAGCCCGTTTCCTGCAGTCGGACCTGCTTTAGCCAATCGTCGATGCCGCGCTGGCTGCCTGTGTTCCATGCCTGTTCGGCCTGCGCCGCATAGCCGTTGAGCACCTGATGGGCTTCAGCGTTCAGATAGGCGTTACGGGTCTCGATGTAGCGGCCCCAATACCAGCTGAGCCAGATCATCAGCAGGCAAAAGCCGACCAGCAGAACCGCCAGTTTCCAGAACAGCGAATGCCGGCCGGGCAGCCGTTTGCGCGGCTCAACCATTCAACACCTCAGGCATCCAGCACCGCAGCCGTCAGCACGTAGCCCTTGCCCCAGACCGTGCGCAGTTGCCGTGCTTGATAGCCAACGGCCTTGAGCTTGCGGCGAATCTGGCTGATGTGCATGTCCAGGCTGCGGTCGTGCTGGGAATAGCCGCGCTGCAGGACGTGCTGATAAAGGAAGGCTTTGCTGAGCACGTCTTCCTGGTTGCGCCACAAGGTTTCCAGCAGGCGGTATTCGCTGCCGGTCAATTGCGCCGGGGTGCCGACGAAGAAGACATCGCAGCGTCCGTCGTCGAAGGCCAGGCCGTCTGCTTCAGGTTTCTCCACGCCGGCATCGGGCTCGTTGGCAGTCAGGCCGTGGAAGCGTCGTTCCAGGTCGACCCGGCGCAGGATCGCCTCGATGCGCACGCGCAGCTCATCGACGCTGAACGGTTTGGGCAGGTAATCGTCGGCGCCGTTCTGAAAGCCGGTGATGCGGTCGGCCTCGGCGCCGAGGGCGGACATGAGGATGATCGGCACGGTGTGGCGACGACGCAGATGGGTGAGGATGTCGAGGCCGTTCATGCCAGGGAGCAGGATGTCCATCAGCACCACATCGAAGGGTTCGCGTTGCGCACAGGCCAGCCCTTCGGCACCGTTCTGACACCAGGTCACCTGAAACCCGCAGCGATCAAGCTGATCGTGGACAAAAGCGCCGAGCACGACATCGTCCTCGATGGCGAGTATGTGGGGGCGATGGAGGCTGGCGGGAGTCATTGGCGTCTGCGACTGATTCTCAAGAAGGGGATTATTCAAGATTGCGTGCGGCGGGGCAATGCTGGCCTGCCGGAGCGGTGATCTTTAGTAGGACCGGCTTCAGCCGGGAATAGGCCAGTTGGACACCATCAAATCTGCGGTGTGATGACTGCCGCCTTCCCGGCTAAAGCCGGTCCTACTAGGGAAGTGTCCAGTCCCATCATGTGCACACGCCGCGGTCCTGTAGGACCGGCTTTAGCCGGGAAGAGGCCGGTGTGGGCGCCATCAATTCTGCGGCGTAACACTTGACGCCTTCCCGGCTAAAGCCAGTCCTACAAGGGAAGTGTCCCGCTCCATCAGACGTGCACGCGCCGGCCCCACTGTGTGCACGATGCGCAAATGACTACACTGCGCAGTGATTGCGCTGCATGGGCGCTGCATTTGCCTGAATTCGTGCCGGGTTGCTGGAGAAGAAGTGTGCTGAAAAAAGTGGGCATCAAAGGCCGCGTCATGCTGCTGACCCTGCTCCCGGCCTGCCTGATGGCGGCATTGCTGGGGGGGTATTTCACCTGGATGCAGCTGACCGAGTTGCAGACCCAATTGCTCAAACGTGGCGAGATGATTGCCAACGAGCTGGCGCCGCTGTCAGCCGGCGCGCTGGCCAGCGGTGATCAGGCCATGCTTGAACGGATTGCCGGGCAAGTGCTGGAGCAGGCCGACGTGCGTGCGGTGTCGTTCCTCGATGCCGACCGGGGGATGTTGGCCCACGCCGGCCCGAGCATGATCAACCAGGCCCCCATCGGTAACAGCACGCACATGCTGCAGCGGTCGGAAAACGACGCCACACGCTACCTGATGCCGGTGTTCGGGCGCAGTCGCCACCTGACGGGCGACGTCGTTCCCGCTGAAGCCGACCACCTGCTGGGCTGGGTCGAGCTGGAGCTTTCACATAACGGGACGTTATTGCGCGGCTATCGCAGCCTGTTCGCCAGCGTGATCCTGATTCTTATCGGTCTCGGTCTGACCGCGATGCTGGCATTGCGCATGAGCCGCACCATCAACGGCCCGATCACCCAGATCAAGCACGTCGTCGCGCAGTTGAAGGACGGCAACCTCGAAGCGCGGCTGCCGCCCATGGGCAGTTACGAACTCGATCAACTGGGTTCGGGCATCAATCGCATGGCGGCAACGTTGCAGAACGCTCAGGAAGAATTGCAGCACAGCATCGAGCAGGCCACCGAAGACGTGCGCCAGAACCTGGAAACCATCGAGATCCAGAACATCGAACTGGACCTGGCGCGCAAGGAAGCCCTGGAAGCCAGCCGGATCAAGTCCGAGTTTCTGGCGAACATGAGCCATGAAATCCGTACGCCGCTCAACGGCATCCTCGGTTTCACCCACCTGTTGCAGAAAAGCGAGCTGACGCCGCGTCAGTACGATTACCTGGGCACCATCGAGAAATCCGCCGACAACCTGTTGAGTATCATCAACGAGATTCTGGATTTTTCGAAGATCGAGGCCGGCAAGCTGGTCCTCGACGCCATCCCGTTCAACCTGCGCGACCTGCTGCAGGACACGCTGACCATCCTCGCCCCTGCCGCCCACGCCAAACAATTGGAGCTGGTGAGTCTGGTCTATCGCGACACGCCGTTGTCGCTGGTGGGCGATCCGCTGCGCTTGCGGCAGATCCTGACCAACCTCGTCAGCAACGCGATCAAGTTCACCCGCGAGGGCACTATCGTGGCGCGGGCGATGCTGGAGGAGGAGCACGACACCACCGTGCAACTGCGCATCAGCGTGCAGGACACGGGCATCGGCCTGTCCAGTCAGGATGTGCGCGCGCTGTTTCAAGCGTTCAGCCAGGCGGACAACTCCCTGTCGCGGCACTCCGGCGGCACCGGGCTGGGGCTGGTGATTTCCAAGCGGCTGGTCGAGCAGATGGGCGGCGAAATCGGTGTCGAGAGCACGCCGGGGGAAGGATCGGAATTCTGGATCAGCCTGACGCTGCCAAAAACCCGCGACGACCTCGAAGACCTGCCCGCCCCGCCGCTGTTAGGCCGTCGCGTGGCGGTGCTGGAGCATCACGACCTGTCGCGCCAGGCGCTTGAGCATCAACTGGAAGACTGCGGCCTGCAGCCGATGGTCTTCAACAACCTGGAAAACCTCATCAATGGCGTGACGGTGGTGCATCAGACGCCCCATGCCATCGACATGGCTGTGCTCGGCGTCACCGCCCACGAGCTGCCGCCCGAGCGCCTGCGCCAGCAGATCTGGGACCTGGAAAACCTCAACTGCAAAGTGCTGGTGCTGTGCCCGACCACTGAGCAGGCGCTGTATCAATTCTCCGTGCCCGACGCCTATAACCAGTTGCAGGCGAAACCTGCCTGTACGCGCAAATTGCGCCGCGCGCTGTCGGAGCTGATCCAGCCCAAGCAGTTGCGCAGCGAGGTGCCGGAGCCGCTGTCGAGCCGCCCGCCGCGCATTCTCTGCGTGGACGACAACCCGGCGAATCTGTTGCTGGTGCAAACCTTGCTCGAAGACATGGGCGCCAAGGTCAAGGCCGTCGACAGTGGTTATGCCGCGGTGCAAGCTGTACAGGACGAACCTTTCGATCTGGTGCTGATGGACGTGCAGATGCCGGGCATGGACGGACGCCAGGCCACCGAAGAAATTCGCAGCTGGGAAAGCGAGCGTCAGGCCACGTCGCTGCCCATCGTCGCCCTCACCGCCCACGCCATGGCCAACGAAAAGCGCGCGCTGTTGCAGAGCGGCATGGACGACTACCTGACCAAGCCGATCAGCGAACGCCAGCTGGCGCAGGTGGTGCTGAAGTGGACCGGGCTGGCATTGCGCAATCAGGCGCCCGAGCGGCACGTCGAGCTCGCACAGGCCGGCATCAATCTGCAGGTGCTCGATCACGAGGAAGGGCTTCGGCTGGCGGCGGGCAAAGCCGATCTGGCCGCGGACATGCTGGCGATGCTGCTGGCCTCCCTCGCCACCGACCGCGAAGCCATCCGCAACGCCCGCGAGGCCAAGGATAATGTCGCGCTGATCGAACGCGTCCACCGCCTCCACGGCGCCACCCGTTACTGCGGCGTCCCGCAACTGCGCGCGGCGTGTCAGCGCAGCGAGACCCTGCTAAAGCAGGAATCAGCAGACAGCGACAAGGCACTGGACGAATTGGAGAAGGCCATCAACCGCCTGGAAACCGAGGCACGAGTGAGTGCTTGATCTGGGTCACTGGTTTTTTGTTCTGTGATGGATAGGCTGCAGGGTTCCGGGGTGGGTCAGGTCAAATAGAGGGCACTGACAGAACGCCTTCGCGAGCAAGCTCACTCCTACAGTGGATGCGGGGTGCCTAAATCCTACGTTCGACGCGACATTGCAGGCCCATCTATAAAGGAGCAATCATGCGCACGCTTATCTACAGCAGCCAGACCTACGACCGCGAGAGCTTTCTTGGCGCGCAGATAGCGGCGGACATCGAACTGCATTTCCAGCCCGCGCGCTTGACGCTGGACACCGTTGCGCTGGCCGATCAGTACGAGGTGGTCTGCGCGTTCATCAACGACGACCTGAGCGCGCCGGTGCTTGAACAACTGGCCGCAGGCGGCACCAAGCTGATCGCCCTGCGCTCGGCCGGCTTCAATCACGTCGACCTCGCCGTCGCCAAGCGTCTGGGCCTCAGCGTCGTGCGGGTTCCGGCCTACTCGCCCCATGCCGTCGCCGAACATGCGGTGGCGTTGATTCTCTCGTTGAACCGCCATCTGCACCGCGCCTACAACCGCACCCGCGACGGCGATTTCAGCCTGCACGGCCTGACCGGTTTCGATCTGGTGGGCAAAACCGTCGGCGTGGTCGGCACCGGGCAGATCGGGGCGACGTTCGCACGGATCATGGCCGGCTTCGGCTGCCAACTGCTGGCCTACGATCCGTACCCGAACCCGCTGGTCGAAGCACTGGGCGCCCGCTATCTGCCCCTCGACGAACTGCTCGCCGAAGCGCAGATCATCAGCCTGCATTGCCCGCTCAACGAGCACACCCGGCACCTGATCAACCCGGATTCGTTGGCGCGCATGCAGTACGGCGCGATGCTGATCAACACCGGGCGCGGCGCGTTGGTGAACACGCCGGCGCTGATCGACGCACTCAAGAGAGGCCAGTTGGGCTACCTCGGGCTGGACGTTTATGAAGAGGAAGCGCAGCTGTTTTTCGAGGACCGCTCGGACCTGCCGCTGCAGGACGATGTGCTGGCGCGACTGCTGACATTCCCCAACGTGGTGATCACCGCCCATCAGGCGTTTCTGACCAAAGAAGCCCTCGGCGCCATCGCCCAGACTACGCTGGATAACATCACCGGTTGGGCGGCGGGCAGCCCGCAGAATCTGGTGCAATGAACCCGTTCTCTACCGATCCCGGGCCGGTCGGCAGCGAGAATCCCCTCTCTAAAGTGTTAGCATGCGCGCCTATTTGGAGACCCCCATGGCCGAACACGATTTCCGTTACAGCATGCTCACCCCGCAACACACCCTGATCGAATGCCGCAGTCTGGCCGTCGGGCGCTACCAAGTGACCGGCAACGGCGGCTCGATCAAGCCCGACGATGTGCTGCTGGTCACCGTCAAAGGCAGCAAAGAGTTGTTCATGCGCCTGAACGTGGAAAAAGTCCGCCACCTGATCAACCCGACCGGTCAGTGGGTGGCCGTCGCCAACGGTCCGGCGTTCACGGAGCTGGCGATCCATCAGTGGAAGGTGAACTGCAACGACTGCGGCAAAGAGCGCGACATCGAATTCATGGTCGACGGCAAGGACGGCAAAAAGGCCCTCAAGCCTGCCGCCACAGCGCGCATCGAGGAGCTGGGCTGGAAGGTCGTCGGCGAGAACCACCTCTGCCCTGCCTGCGCGAAGAAAGCCGCATGAAACCGCTTTTGCTGACACTGCTGGCGGCCACGCTGCTGACGGCATGCGCCACCGAAATCCCTGCACTCAAACAAGACCACGGCTACGTGCTGGAATGGATCGGTGAACGGCCGTTGATCGACAACAGCCACCTGACCATGACCCTCGGCAACGACGGCCGCGCCTACGGCAATGCCGGCTGCAACCACTGGTTCGCGTCGTACCAGTTGCAGGGCAATGCGATCACGTTCGGCCCGGTCGGCAGCACCCGCAAACTGTGCGCACCGGCTTTGATGGAGCAGGAACACCGGTTCCTTGAGGCGATGGGCAAGGTACAGCGGTGGGATGTGTCGCCCATCGAGCAATTGCGCCTCTGGCCTGCCCAAGGCAAACCGTTGCGGTTCTGGCTGGAAGAAAACTGAGTCTGGCGGGGGCTTGCAGGCACGTGGTTTGCCCTGCGATCGGGTGCGAAGGAGCAGTAGCCCCGATACATCAGCTTCGACCGTTTAAAGACTGCTCATCGTTGTGAATTCGAGCTGTTGCCCGCGACAGGAACCTGTCAAACCCGGTTTGCGCTTAAACAGAGGCGGGACTTCGAATCCCGCCTCGCTGGTCGTGACCCGAGTTCCCGATCAAGGGAACATCGAGCAACTTGAAACTCCGGAGTGTTGGTGATGCAACCTGCGGAGTACCCGCTGTGAATCAGGTAAACAAATCCACGCCCAACTGGAAGGCAACCCACAGTGCAAGCCCCGTGGCGAATACCAGTGCGATGTTCTCCAGGATGTTGTTGCGATATTGCTTGTCCAGCAATGACTTCTGATTGGACATGATCAACAGGCCAAGGGAGATCACTGGCAAGCCAATAATGTTCAACGCGTTGACGCCGATGGTCAGGGTGACAAAGTCGGGCATGCCCGGCAGCGACCAGATGAGAGGCGTGACCAGGATGAACAACATGAACCACTTGTGCATCGGGTCGCGGTGAAACTCTTTGCCAAAACGTTCGCGGCGCTCGGGTTTGACTTGCTGGAAGGCGTCGGTGATCAACATTGGGAACGCTGTCGTCTTGCCGGCAATACTGGCGAACAGCGTGGCGAACACGCCAATGAAGAATATGTACCAGCCAATCGAGCCGAAGAACATTTCCAGCGCCTTGCCCAGATCCGCAAGGGTGTTGACCTCAATGCCGTTGGGTCTCAGGATCTCCGCGCCGACGATCCAGATCGCCAGGTTGATGATGATGCCCACGAACACTGCGAATAGCAGGTCGTTGCGCTGAACACGCTTGTGCTCCGGCCCGACCCAACCCTTCTGGCGCATTACATACGGATGCACGAAGTTGGCAACAGAGCCTGCGACTGCACCGATTACCGAGACGGCAACCAGCAGTGCGCCGTGGACGCCTTCATCGGGCGGAATGCTGAAGCCGATGGTGCCCTTGATGATCCCCGTCACGTCCGGCCCGGACATCAGCGCCAAGGCCATGAATGCCAGTGTCATGACGGCGAGCAAGGCTTTCATCACGCCTTCGATCAACGAATAGATATTCCGGCCCACCAGCATCCATACCGCCAGTACGACTGCCACGGAGCAAAGCAGCGGGTAGTCAATCTTGAAAAGCATGGCCAACGCTTCGCCAGCGCCTTTGATCATGTAGGCATTCATCAAATGCCCCATTAGCAGGGCATACGCCAGCAGGAACCATCCGAAAAATGGATGCAACTGGGCATAGCCCTGGAGGATGGTCATGCCTTGGTTATTGCAGAGTTGGAAGCGGGCAATGATGTTGACGATCAGATACCGGAGCAGCAGCGAGACTGCCAGCACCCACATCATAGCGTACCCGTAGTTGGCACCGGCGACAGAGGAAGTAATCAAGTCACCTGCGCCCAGCCAGGCCAATACGGCGATGATGCCGGGGCCCAGGAGCTTGAATATTCTAACGACGCGGCTTTGCGTTGGCGTTGTAGCCTGACCTTCGGCGGAGGGAGTGCTCGGCATAAGGGATCTCAATTGTTGTATTTGTTGGGAGATGCACAGTCGACCACAGTACGTATGATGTCGTACGACTTAGTTGTAACGAATTATTAGCACTTGCCACCCAAGGGAAACCGCCTGTTAAGGACAGCCTTGGCAGGCAGTTGTCTATGACGAGAGAGCATTAGGTCTACGAGTGCAGCGGTGGGATGTGTCGCCCCACGAGCCATGCAGCTCTGGCCGGCTCGAGGCAAACCGCTGCGGTTCTGGCCGGAAGCAAACCGATCCTGTCCGGACTACCGAACGCGCTTTGCCTGAATCACCGTGTCGCCGGTAACGGCTGGAACTCGCCGCGCTCCAGATTTTGCACCTGGTTGCCCATCGCGTCCGTGGCATTGAGATCCGCGCCTTTGGCGGCCAGTGCGTCAAGAACATCTTTGCGATGGAACAGCGCCGCGTACATCGCCGCTGTCTGACCCGCGTTATTGCGTTGATCGGGAGCGCAATTCGCGGCGACCAGTTGCCGGGCGATGCTGAGCTCGCCTTTGAAGATCGCCCCCATCAATGCCGTATTGCCTCGCAGATCTTTGGCGCAGGGATCGGCGCCAGCGTTCAGCAGCTGGGTCACGGCCGGTTGTTGGCCGTGGTAAGCGGCAAGAATCAGGGCGGTATAGCCTTTGTCGTCCTGGACGTTCAGGTCGAATTTGGCATTGATGAACTCGTTGAGCATGTCCTGGCGGCCGTCTCGGGCGGCCTGGAAAAACAGCGCTTTAAGTTGCGTCTGGGTATCGGCAGTGCTGCCGGTGTCTGACGGGGCGGCGTGGACTACGCTCGCCGTCAGACACAGCAACAGCCCATAAAGGGTTTTGCGCATGTGATGTCCTTCAAAAGGTGATGCCCTCCAAAACCTCGGCCCGCTGTGCAAACGGGCCGAGGTGGTTGGTCAGTCCTTCAGTGCCGCGGCCAGTTGCTTGACCTTGGCCAAGTCGCCATTGGCAACCTTGGTCACGCCGGTGCCGTATTCCGGATCCGCCTTGTAGAGGAACGACA
The DNA here is from genome assembly GCF_057291635.1 of Pseudomonas sp. 1L-C-7-B-C1. Lineage (NCBI taxonomy): Bacteria > Pseudomonadati > Pseudomonadota > Gammaproteobacteria > Pseudomonadales > Pseudomonadaceae > Pseudomonas > Pseudomonas sp. 1L-C-7-B-C1. Next base: position 245,106 of record NZ_JBXAWH010000011.1, read on the forward strand.
GCATGATGTTCTTGCTTTCGGTGTCGGTGGTCGCCAGGGACTCACCGAAGCTCTGAATCAGATCCTTGCGGTCCTTCTCGCTGTAGGAACGATACAAGTCGCCCGCCTGCTTGAAGTTCTGCTCTTTCTGGATCTTGGCCTGCTGCGTGCTGCCGGACAAAGGCAGTTGGCTGTAGCGCGCCTCTTCAACTGCTGGACGCGGATTGAGTCGGCTTGGCTCGTAGTTCACGCCGGTGGTGGTGTGGCCGGTATTGAGCGGGCCGTCCTGGTTGCCGTTATTGACCTTGACCCGTGGTGCGTTGATCGGAAGGCTCAACACGTTAGGGCCCACGCGATAGAGCTGCGTGTCAGCGTAGGAAAATACCCGGCCTTGCAGCAGGCGGTCTTCCGAAGGCTCGATACCCGGCACGACGTTGGCGGGTGCCATGGCGACCTGCTCGGTTTCCTGGAAGAAGTTATCCACGTTCTTGTTCAGGACCATCTGGCCGATCTTGCGCTCGGGAATATTGGGCCAGATTTTGGTGGCGTCCAGCGGGTCGAAGTCGAACTTCGCCAGGTCCTCAGGCTTGACCACCTGGACGTACAAGTCCCACTTCGGAAAGTCGCCCTTGTTGATGGCGCCAACCAGATCATGGGTCAGGTGGCTGTAGTCCTTGGACTGCACTTCAGCGACCTGCTTGGGGTCGAGGTTCTTCAGGCCTTGCAGGCTTTTCCAGTGAAACTTCACATAGTTGACTTCGCCCTTGGCGTTCACCAGTTTGTAGGCGTGTACGCCGTTGCCGTCCATGGTGCGATAGCTGGCAGGTGTGCCTTCGTTGGAGTACAGCAAGGTCAACGTGCGCGTGGCTTCGGGGACGTGGGAGAAGAAGTCGAAACGTCGGGAATCGTCATCCAGATTGGTGCGCGGGTCAGGCTTGAAGGCGTGAACCATGTCCGGGAACTTGATCGCGTCGCGGATGAAAAACGTCGGGAAGTTATTACCGACCAGGTCCCAATTGCCGTCGGCCGTGTAGAACTTGGTGGCAAAACCGCGGGGGTCACGCAGGGTTTCAGGGGAGTGGTTGCCGTGGACAACGGCTGAAAACCGTACGAACACCGGGGTGTGCTCGCCCTTGCTGAAGACCTTGGCCTTGCTCAGGTCCGAGGCGTCGTCGGAGGCAACGAATTCGCCATGCACGCCCGTACCGCGAGCGTGCACGACACGCTCCGGAATGCGTTCACGATCAAAGCGCTGAAGTTTTTGCAGCAATTGCACATCTTGCAGGAGGACCGGGCCGTTTGGGCCGGCGGTCTGAGAGTTCTGGTTGTCGCCAACGGCGGCGCCATTGTCGCGCGTCAACGTGTCTGCGTACGCGGCAGAACTGACCATCAGGCTCGCGCCAATCAGGCTGGCTGCGATAGGGGATCGGGGTAAATACATCTCGGTCTCTCTCTCTGTTTTTGGTTGTTCTGAGAGTGAAAGCCTACGGCCAGAGCCCGCGATTGCTGAATTAGTTCTGCCTATGTGCTTGATAAGTTAAAAGATATTGACGATTAGCCCACGGGCATTACCATCCTGCGCCGCAACATCTGCTTGCCCACCGCTTACCCTCTGAGCTCAACATGGTGATAGGTCGCGCTGGAAATCGTCACTACCACTGTCAGGATCAGCAGTACCTTCAGGTTGTTCAGCCAGCCATGCCCGGTATTCAGGTAGCGGATCGCCCCCAGCATCGGTGCGGCAGCAAAACCGGTTTTTTTTCTGCACCACCATATAAGCCGAAATCACGAAGAACAGCACGGCCAGATGGTCAAGTAGATGAAGTAGGACAGCCGCCCCAGGCGCCCGAAAAATTAAGGCGTGAAGGACAGCGACGTCCAAGAGGTCTGCACCCCGGTCGGTCATAGCGATTACCATACCATCGTTTCGAACATCAAGAGGTTCTCCGCAGGCGGCAAGGCGGCGTACTTGAGGCATTCCAGGCCAATGAATACCGCGAGCATGAAAACATGCAGGGGTACCAGGCGGAAGGTGCGCGAAATCAGGAAGTGGCTGACGTCAGTTGGCGCTTGCTGCCGTAGGCGTGAGCCATGACGAAGCCGCTGAGGACAAAGAAAAGTTCGACGAACAGGTCGGCGTTGGAGAAGAAGGTCCACTCCGTGATGCTGCCGACGAGATGGGTGTGATAAATACGACCGTTATTGCGCAGATCCCGCGCAGACTGTCCAGCGCGTGAAACCGTGTTCCCCCTTGCATGTAACCCCCAAATAAGTTTCCATCGCTCGAAAGTGCCTAAAGCAACCCATCGGGGTTGGGTCGCCTACTACCTAAGGCAGTACGATAGTGCAGGGACGGCTTTGTGCAAGGGGTGGTGGTCGACGACTTTGTTGTGCCGTCAGGCGAGGTGCTAACGGATGCCCCTATCCGCTCGCGAAAGTGGGCCTGAATGTGCGTCCGGGGGGCGGGTGTGGGTACGAGTAAAGTTCTAGGCTTCTGGGGTTCAAAGAAAATCAAGGGCGAGGGCGAAGGCGATCAGGCGTACGAGGCGACGAAGCCGATCGTGAATGACCGCTTTCGGTCGATTCTGTTGAAAAGTCGGCTTTCTCAAACTACCAGACGACTGATTCTGTGAAAGCGCCTCTTATGCGCACTGCTCCGTAAAATCTGAGTCTGAATGCCTTGGCGGCGATTCAAGATTTCAATCTCACGCGCGTACGTTTCTGCCGTGAAATCCACTCCCGACTTTTTCAACAGAATCAACTCATTGCGGCCAGTCGGCACCGGCAAAAAGTCGGTCAAAACCCGATCGACGCGCCGGTCGCGATTGCTAGCATCGGTGCGGGATGCACTGCGCAAGATCGATACACTGAACCGCAAGCGGAAAGCGGAAAGCGGAAAGCGGAAAGCGGAAAGCGGAAAGCGGAAAGCGGAAAGCGGAAAGCGGAAAGCGGAAAGCGGAAAGCGGAAAGCGGAAAGC
>NZ_JBXAWH010000012.1:0-241050 GCF_057291635.1 Pseudomonas sp. 1L-C-7-B-C1
GCCGAACGCCTGGAACAGGAGCGTTTAGCCAACCTGATTCCCAAGCCCCATGAGCGTTTTCAGACCAACGAGCTGAGCTTCGTGCGGCCGGAGAGTTTCAAGGACAAGACCTTTCACGTGTTCACCTTGACGGATCTCGGGCCGAGCCCATTCTCGCTGGTGATTGGCCGCTCGGTCGTTGCAGCTGATACCGATTTAGAAACGGTGGCGCAGCAATTGCTGGCCGAGCTGGATAAAACCCTGGCCCATTTAGACTGGGTCGAGCCACTGTTCCCCACAACGGCCGCAGGCGCTGATGCCCGACAGGTTGAATTCAGATGGCGGCAGCAGGGACAACCTGTTCACCAATTGCAGCTGATCTTCCTGCACCGTGATGAGCATGAACAACCATTACTGATCCAGATCACCGGGACAAGTAACAACCCTGGGGGAATGATGCCGGCCGAGCGCGAGGCTTTCGCTTCCGTCGTCGAAACCCTCGAATTACGAATGCCGCCAAACCCTGATGACGAGCGCAGTGGAGAGGCCGCTGCGGTATGAGTGCGGCCGCCCGGGTCGGTGATCCGATTGAACATACGTCGGCGTTGGAAGGTTTGCTCCTGGGGATAGCCGTTGGCGCTGCGGCAGTGGTGGTCGGGTTGGCAGCGGGCGTCACCATCCTTGCCACGGGTGGGTTAGCAGCGGTGGCCGTCGTTGGCGCAGTTGTGGCGTTGTCGGCGGGAGTTGGAGAACTCATTGGCAGTCTGTCCTACTGCACCAATAAGGCGGGGCAGATCTTCAAAGGATCAGGAAACGTTTTCACCAACGGCAAGCCCGCAGCCCGAGCACACCTCGACACCGCAACGTGCGACAAACATGGCTCGGTGCCGCAAGTCATTGCGCAAGGAAGTCACACGGTTTACATCAATGGTCAACCTGCCGCTCGTGTGGGCGATCGCACCGTCTGTGACGGGAAAATCAGTGCTGGGTCAGGAAACGTTAACATTGGTGGCCCGACTGAAGAGACAGACGACATTAACCCTGAGGTGGAGCCATGGCTTCACTGGTTGGTCGGCGGGATTGGGTTTGCGAGTGCTGTGATCCTGACAACGCCCGCCATAGCGTTCGCGGGACTGGTAGGAAGCTTTGCAGGCGGGATTGGCGGCGGTATCTTGGGTGGCCGGTGGTTCGGGGAAGGCTCGAATAAACAGAAATATATGGCGTTTGGCGGTGCGTTACTGGGCGGTGGGTTGGCCGGTAAAGGGCGACAGTGGTTTGACGCGCGGTATGAGTTAAAGCAAGTAGGCTTAGGATCTAACCTTGCTAATATCTCCATGGTTAAACGTAGCAACCTTGCCAAGCCTGGCGAGGACCTCTATGTTGGTACATATAATCAGGTCCGCGGTGGGAATATCAAAGGAGGTCTCAACGCAACGCATACGCCTCACCACGCCATACAGGATGCTGTAAGTCCAACGACCCATGGTAGAGGCATAACTATAAATTTGCGAAAAGACCTTCACGAGGAAACCTGGACTTATAGGAAGCCATTGGTCAAGGGGCTTACAGATCGTCAGTATCTTGGAAGGGATGCGAAAGATATTCGGGGTATTTTACGGCGAGCAGGGTATAACCGTGAGACGATCAATAGGCAAGTGGGTGAGTTGATTCGTCAAAATAAAGAACTATGGAAAGGGTTGGGTCAGTAAATGATAAAAGATGAAGCCTTAGCGTTTTTGATGAGCCATCAGCCGATGCCTGCAGATGCTGGGCTTACCCAAGATTTGATTGATTCCTACGATGAAGTTAGAAAGTATTTTGAGAGTTATCCTGACTCAAGTGCGATCGAATTATTTTTAAGATCTTTTGGTGACGGTGATGGGTGGGGGGTCTACCAGTTGGTCGAGGGTGTTTTCTACAAATGCCCGCATTCTGATGTGGTGGTTGCTTTAAAAAAAGTACTTGAAGATGAATGTATTCCTGAAAGTATTCGCTATTGGTCTACACAGATTGCTGCAGCTTTTGCTGACGAAGATCTTCGTAAAGGCCTAAATATATCATTAAACTCGGAAAGCATTGATACAAGGGACGCGGCTGAGCTCGCCATCGACATGTTAGATACAAAGTGAGTTGAGCGTAGTTCGTTCCTATGTGTTTACCACGCGCGGGGCAGATTAGTCATATCGTTGACATGATGCCGGTAACCTGACCGGCCTGACGTATTCCGATGGCAATCAGCTAGCCTTCAAGTACGAAGAGTTCCTCCACATTATCGAGGGGTTTGAGCCGCTGGGGCGCAAGACCCTCTACAAGTAACACCGAGCGGTAAAACGGTGGTGACCGCAAGCAGCTTCCCAGACCGCAGCGTCTGGAAAGCTCGCTACGACGACACGATCTGGATAAAACACTCGCCCAGTTGGGCTGGGTCGAGCCGCTGTTCCCGACTTAGCTAGCAAGCGTTGATGCCGACAGGTTGAGCTCAGATGGCGGCAGCAGGGACAACCTGTTCACCAATTGCAGCTGATCTTCTTGCACCGTGATGAGCATGAGCAACCGTTGCTGATGCAGATCACCGGGACAAGCAACAACCCTGGGGGAATGATGCCGGCCGAGCGCGAGGCTTTCGCTTCCGTCGTCGAAACCCTCGAATTACGAATGCCGCCAAACCCTGATGACGAGCGCAGTGGAGAGGCCGCTGCGGTATGAGTGCGGCCGCCCGGGTCGGTGATCCGATTGAACATACGTCGGCGTTGGAAGGTTTGCTCCTGGGGATAGCCGTTGGCGCTGCGGCAGTGGTGGTCGGGTTGGCAGCGGGCGTCACCATCCTTGCCACGGGTGGGTTAGCAGCGGTGGCCGTCGTTGGCGCAGTTGTGGCGTTGTCGGCGGGAGTTGGAGAACTCATTGGCAGTCTGTCCTACTGCACCAATAAGGCGGGGCAGATCTTCAAAGGATCAGGAAACGTTTTCACCAACGGCAAGCCCGCAGCCCGAGCACACCTCGACACCGCAACGTGCGACAAACATGGCTCGGTGCCGCAAGTCATTGCGCAAGGAAGTCACACGGTTTACATCAATGGTCAACCTGCCGCTCGTGTGGGCGATCGCACCGTCTGTGACGGGAAAATCAGTGCTGGGTCAGGAAACGTTAACATCGGTGGCCCGACTGAAGAGACAGACGACATTAACCCTGAGGTCGAGCCATGGCTTCATTGGCTTGTGGGCGGCATCGGGTTCGGTAGCGCTGTAGTCCTGACGTCACCCCTCATAGCGATCACTGCATTTATAGACGGTGCAATAGGCGGGGTTATTGGCAGCGTCTTAGGTGGCCGATTGTTCGGGGAGGACTCGGATGAGCAGAAGGTCATGGCGTTCAGTGGCGCGCTTATAGGCGGCTGGTTTGGCGCGCGGTATGAGGTCAAAACTCAGGGTTTTGGGTCGAACTTAGCTAACGTAAAAATCCAACGTCGAGGAGCATCTGTTGGAGAACCAGAAAAAGTTCCGACCTATAAAGTTCCGCACTCTCCCGTTACCAAGGCACAAAGAGCAGATCTCAAGGCTAAGCTGGAAAATAGGACTTTGACCAGAGAGGAGTATAAGCGTCTTGATTGGGATCGAAGGTTCGCCAATAAACGGGCAAAAGGAGTGTCGAGGTTTTGGGCAGATGAGCGCGCTAAGCTTAAACTAGATGAGCCAGGCACTCGAAATTGGTCTGCAGACCAGCAAGCTGACATTCTAGCGAATAAAACGCCAAAATTTAATGGTGAGTCAATTCAAGGGCATCATAAATATAATGCACTCGATCACCCTCAACTTGCCAGTGACCCCAAAAATATCTATCCTGCTACTCGCACTGAGCACTTTGAGCGGTGGCATGGTGGAAGCTGGAGGAACGATTCTTTTGGCGAGCCGCTTAACTATTCATACCCTGAGGAGTTCTAATGTCAGTTATTGCAATCGTACTTAATGAAGCATCTGCCAGTGCTAAAGGGCTGCTAGAGCTTCATCGGATCTTGGGCGTGTCTTTGCAAGACATAAAAGAAAAGGCATCTAGTCGCGAGCCGATCGTAGAGGTTGAGATATTTGAAGGTGAATATCAGGCCCATGCTGAGTTAATACGAGCAGTAATTATCGCGCTTAAGAAACACAATATCAGTGCCAACTATTATGAAATTCCTTACGGTGAGCATTATTCGGGCAATCCCCGCCTCACTACTTGGCGTATTGATTCGGACAATGTTGAGGGCATTTTGACTGCCGCTGACGCTGAGATTGAGCGCCAGTTGAACGGCTAACATATTTTTCTGAATTCGCTTGAGTGATTTGGGTATAGTGCCAAGGTTAGTCGCGCCTGCGCCTAAGTAATTTACGCAAGGTTTCCGGTGAATACAATAATTCCACTATCATTCAGTCATGCAGCAAGCTCAGGTGTTAGCTAAGAAAGCATGCTGCAAGTAGGACGCATCAGCTAGATGGTTGGTGCCAGATCGTTCTTTACACAGAATGAGAAGTGTTTAGGGTTTCGCTCCATTACAATACGGGACAGTGCAGCAGTCCCCATGGAGTAGCTGCGTGTGTTCAAATTAATGATTGTTAAAGAAAGGTGGCTGGGCCGCTGAATTCATCATCGAAAAGTTGGATTAAAATCAAACAGCTCTCAGTTTCCTCTGGGCTGTTTACCAAGCGTAGGCAAGTTAGTCACGACCAAGAAGTGGAGCCGATAACCTGATCGGCATCACGCTACCCGATGGCAATAAGCTGGCGTTCAAGTACGACGACTTCTCCCGCCTGATCGAAGAGACCGATCCGCTGGGGCGCAAGATCCGCTACAAGCACCATCTGGGTACGACGCTGGTGACCGAAACCACGTTCCCCGATGGTAGTGTCTGGAAAGCCCGATACGACGATAAAGGTAACCTGATCGCTGAAATCGATGCACTCGGCCACAAGACGGAGTGCCTCAACAGCGACGACGGCCTGCCGCACACCATCATCGACGCCACACACGAATACGAAGCCAACGGGCAGCTGCACAGCCGCGACACTGGCCGTCTCGTAGGCAGCGAAGCGTTCAGATACGACGCTATAGCGCTGATGGAGCAAGAATGGCTGCCGAAGGTATTAGGTATCGCCAGGATGTAGGTCCTGACTTTAATAGGGGTTCTTGATATGTTTTCTAAGCAGGATTTGCTAGAGTCTTTTCCAGTAGTTGAGGAAAAAGACTCAGGATATTACTTCTTTCAACATAATCTGCCTAAGCTCGTGTATGAATATTGCCTAAAAAGCGCTGTGGACAAAGATCTCTTAACTGTTACGGAGGACACAGCCGATCGTGATTTCGCAATTAAGGTAGTGGATCAAGCGCCGCTTGATTTGTCACGTGAGAAGCCAACTTTATATAAGTTGAGTGGAAACGACTACGGATTTACCCATGCTTTGGCTGTTCCAAGTTCTTATCATTCGAGTCTGAAAGGAAGACTTGAGCCCAAACGTGGTAATCTATTTCTCTGTATTCCTATCTTTAGATGTGAGTTTGCTAGGGATGAGTCTGAAGCGGAATTCAGGGATATGATATCTCGAATGATTCCGGTTTTTAGATGGCAAAGACACGTGTTCCCTAAGCTTAGAGTATATTTTGCTAACCCGGCGACGGCGAGTGGCACTGCCGAGGATGGAGTGCTGATGAAAGTGCCAACATTGGTGTCGGAAATCGAAAATCTAAATGGCGTTGTTAACGGTTTCATTGAGATAACCAACTACGAAGCTAAGGTGGTCGAAATTCTGTCTCTGGAAGTTGATGTGTATACGTTAATTCGTGACCGGTCTACTGAGGTGACGCTCTCCGTTGATGAATTGAAGAAGGAGATCTTGGAATTTGCACAAGTGTGAAGGCAGCAGGCGAAAATCCTTGGAGTCAGTGGAAGTCCGCCTGAGAATGGTTTGAAAATATGTATCAATTGAACTCATGGTCGAGGCAAGCAGGGGTGGATGTATTCCGCTTCTGCGTGGCTGTTCATAAACTAACCTGATTTCCATCCCTGATTAACAGTTAGAGGGTTAAATGCTTTGCAGATTAGCGATACTTGAGTAGAACTTCCTATTCTTATCTTTGCGTGAGACGGTCGGTCCGGTTTTATTACGGATTGATCTCATACGGTCTCGCAAGCGCTACACCTACATCGCCCAGTACCGTGAAACTGACTTCAGCGTCTGCTTGAAGAAGAAGGGATGTTTTACTACTTCGAGCACACCGCCGAAGGCCACACCATGATCATCTGCGACGACTCCAGCATGCTGGAGCCGTTGCCCGAACAACCGCAGATCCGCTTCCACACCGCGTCCGTCACCGAGACCGCAGACTCCATCACCAAATGGAGCAGCAACCGCCAGTTGCAGGCGGGCAAGATGGCCGTGCAGACGTTCGACTACCGTCAGCCCAACAACCGTCTGCCCGTCGGGATGAACAGCCTGAACAAACAGGGCGACGTCGAGACGTTCGAGATCTACGACTTCCCCGGCCAGTACACCCACGGCACCTACGACGAGGGCGAAACCCTGTTGCGTCTGCGCATGGAAGCCCTGGAAATCCGCGGCAAGAAGTTCGAAGGCGCGAGCAACTGCCGCGCAATGAAGCCCGGTTACACCTTTGAGCTGGTGCAGCATTACGACCACGATCAAGGTTCCGCCGACGATCGCCAGTTCCTGCTGATGGGCGTCGAAAGCGAAGGCCACAACAACTACCTCAACGGCCATCAGGCGAGCTACTACAACACCTTCTCCTGCGTGCGCAAAAAGATTCCGTTTCGCCCGCAACTGTCCACGCCACGCCCGACCATCGCCGGGCCACAGACCGCCATCATCGTCGGCCCGCGGGGCGAAGAAATCTTCACCGACGAACTCGGTCGCGTGAAAGTCCAGTTCCACTGGGACCGCAACGGCAAGTACAACGACCACAGCTCCTGCTGGGTCCGCGTCGCCCAATCCGGCGCCAGCGGCGGCTTCGGCAGCATCCAGATTCCTCGTGTGGGCGATGAAGTTGTCGTAGTTTTCCTGGACGGCAATCCGGACCGCCCGTTGATCATGGGCAGCGTCTACAACAGCAAAAACACCCCGCCATGGTCATTGCCGGCGAACAAGACGCAGAGTGGTTTTCTGACGCGCTCGACCAAGGGCCATGGCGGTACGGCGAACTTCTTCCGTTTCGAGGACAAGTCCGGCGCGGAACAGATCATCATGCACGCCGAACGCAACATGGACACTGAGATCGAGCTGGATGAGACCCATAAAGTAGGTGGCAATCGCGAGATCGCCGTCAACGGCACTCACACAGAAGTGATCAAGAAAGACACGGTGATGAATGTTCAGGAAGGCTCGTTGACGATTCAGGTCGACAAGCAATTCGTTCAGATCAGTGCGCAGACGCACATCATCCTTCAGGTGGGATCCAGCAGCATCAAGATCACAGATGGCCGCATCGAGATCACCAGTGATTCGGTCGATATTTTCGGAAAGAACGACACCTTCGTTCACGGCAAACGGGTCGATATCAACAAATGAGAAATTCGTCGATTTCCGGAACTCGAACCAGTATGTACGACCGCATCTCGGAGAAGCGCCTGGCGGCCGAGGCGCTTGCTCGCGAGGAAGCCGAGCAGGCTGCAGCTGTGGCGGCGATTGCGATCACAAATGAGCCCGCGCCCGTGTTGCCGCTGCAACCCTCGCGCAATGAGCTGAAGATTGCCGGGCTTGCCTTGGTGATGCCCCACCTCCTGACATTTCGGGATTTCGACATGACGCTAGAGCGAGAAGGCCACCCGGTCACGTTCAGCGCCAAACGTCGACCTGCGCCGGAAGGGTTGACGTTGCAGCGATCCACCGAGCTCTACGTCGACAATCTTCGTAAGCACCACGCCGACGTAACTGTAGTCCGCCAGAATGATTGCCTGTTGGCGGGTAGCCCCGCAGTGTCACTGGACTACGCGTTCAAGGTAGGCCAGGAACGTCGGCACGGTCGGGCAACCAGCGCAATTGTTGCGCCTGCCGATGGGAACGAGCGTCAGTGGTTCAGCGTGTCGACGGTGATCAACCCCGACCAACCCGCATTTGCCAACTGGCTGATCGAGTTCGACGAAATGCTGGGCAGCATCGCCGCCTGCTGAAATCTTTTTCTTATTACTTATGGAACACGCCTCCAATGGACTATCAGCTTCAGGAAGGATCGATCGTATTGCCGGAAGGCTTTCAGGACCGCACGGTAAACATGTTCGTGCTTGGCACTACGATTCCCGCGCCGCTGAACGTCACCGTCTCCCGTGACAACATGCTCCCTGCGGAAGACCTGAATACCTACATCGATCGTCAGATCAAACTGATTGCTTCAAAACTGCGCGGCTACACCTCTCTGGGAAAGAAGCCCGCCACGTTGTCTGCACAACAGCCGTTGGCCGGTATCCAGATCGATGGCTACTACATGGATGCCGGTCGACCTTATTACCAGCGTCAGGCCGGATTTGAAATTCAGCCAGGTCGCATTCTGGTGTTTTCCACCACGAGCCAGACAGACTTCAGCGCCGCACAAACTGAAAGCTGGCTGCAACTGCTCGCCAGTTTCCAACCCCGCCAGACCCAGGATTCCCCTGCTGAAAACGCCGAGCAGGAATAACCATGTTCGAAGCCGCTCGATGGAACGACGAAATTGAACACACCGGCGCACTGGCCGGGTTTCTAGCAGGCGCGGTCGTCGGTTTGGCGATTGCCGCTTATGCCGCCACCATGGTGTGCTCGGGAGGCACCGCTGCTTTCCTGATGCCCATCGCTCTGGGGCTTCTTGCTAGTGCGCTGCCGGCTTTGGGGAATATTTCGGCAAGATGTTCAGCTCGCCGGCCGGGGAGATTCAGCTCCCCGGCTGCTCTACCGATGTGTACATCAACAACCGCAATGCCGCGCATGTCGAGCTCAGCCTCGGCCGGTGCGAAAAGCATCCTGCGCCTGTACAGGTCGCCGAGGGTTCATCCAACGTCTTCATCAACAGCGTGGCTGCAGCGCGCAAGGATGACAGGCTGACCTGTGGTGCACGGATTTCAGGCGGCTCGGACGATGTGTCCATCGGCGGCGGCACGGTTCAATACCTGCACATCGACGATGAAATTCCGGGTTGGCTTCGCGTCGTTGTCGACGTGCTGATGATCGTCGCATCGATGGGTAAAGCGCTGGTATCAGTCGCCAAGCTAGGGCTGACGCAAGGGTTGAAGGCCGCAGGACCGTGCGCGCTGCGCTTCGGCGCTACCGTTGCCGCCAGCTACCTCACGGGCACTTACATCATTGGCCCGGCAGTCGGGAAAGTCTTGGGCGGGATTATCGGCAATCCGGTCGACCTCACGACCGGCCGCAAGCTGTTGATGGACTCAGGCGAAACCGACTTCGTACTGCCCGGCCTGATGCCGATTGAATGGTCCCGCTTCTACGCCAGCGACCTGACCGTCGACAGCGTGCTGGGTCAAGGCTGGGTCTTGCCCTGGGAACAAAGCATGCGCCGCAGCGGCAGCTTTGTGTACCTCACCGACAACCAGGGCCGCAGCGTGCCCTTTGTCGACATCGAGCCCGGCGAACGCATCTACAACCCCTACGAGCAGATTCATCTGGTCCGTACCCTGGGCGGCCACTACCTGCTGCAAACCCTGGACAACGTGTTTTTCTACTTCGGCGAAGTGCCGGACGACAACACCTCGGTGCCGCTGCAGCGTCTGGAAAATGCCCTCGGCCATTACCTGCATTTCACCCGCACCGTCGAAGGCACGCTCACCGACATCAGCGCGCCGGGCGGCGTGCGGATCCACCTGCATTACGACAACCCGCTGGGCCGCCTGAGCGACGTCAAACGCATCGTCGACAATCAGGCCGTGGAAACCCTCGTCCAGTACCGCTACGACGACAACGGCCAGCTCATCGAAGTCATTAATCGCAACGGCGATTGCATGCGCCGGTTCAGCTACGCCGAAGGCGTGATGGTCAGCCACAGCAACGCATTGGGTTTGAGCTGCAACTACCGCTGGGAAACCATCGACGGCCAGCCGCGGGTCGTCGAGCACTGGACCAGCGATGGCGAACACTTTCATTTCCGCTACGACTTCAAGAACAGAATTTCGTGGGCGGTTGACGTCCTCGGTCGTGAGCTGGAAGTGGAGTACAACGAGGACAAACGGGTTATCGCCAGTCGGGACTTTGGCGGCGAGCGCTATGGCATCGATCTGGACGAAGCGGGCAACACGACCGGCATCAGTCTGCCGGACGGGAATCGTCTGACGTTCAAGTACGACGATTTTTCGCGGCTGATCGAAGAGACTGACCCGCTCGGTCGAAGCATTACCTACAGCTACCACCTCAGTACCACCTTGATCACGGAAACGGCCTTCCCGGACGGCAGCGTCTGGAAGGCGCGTTACGACGATAAGGGCAATCTGATCGCTGAAATTGATCCGCTGGGCCAGAAGACCGAGTACCTCAATAGCGAAGAGGGTCTGCCGCACACCATCATCGACGCGACCTACAAATCGAGATATCTCTGGTGGAAAAGAACTGGAGGAAGCGGATAAGTATTTTGATGTTTTTCGAGCGAAAAATATAGAAAATCGTTTTTTTGATATCTAATTGCTAACTCCCGAATGAGGGCTTTGAATATGGGCGAAAGTCAGGTGCTGAAAAAACTCAAAGAAATTGAAGTTGGTCTTGGGGGTAAGCTTGCCGAAAATTATAAAAAGTTCTCTGCTAAAATGATACAGGGGGATGATGTTTATGAGCTGAAGCTTGTGTCAGGAGGTCAGGTATATCTTTATGGTTGTGCAGAGTTGCTTGAAAGAAATGCAGCGTATGAAGTGCAGTTCTATGAGTCTGGCTATTTTCTAATCGGCCAGGATGGAGATTTAGGATATTTTTTAAGTTTAAAAGGAAAGGATGAAGTCTATAGCTTGGATTTGGGAGCTTTAGGGTCGTTAACTATGAATAAGGAAGCTGATAGTATTTATGGGTTGTAAATATTAGCGCCAGCAATTTGATCGGCACTAAACCGACCAATTACTGGTCAACGATGCGGTATAAAATTGATTGAGCTACAACGTCAACATTCTGATGTTGACCGATGGCGCCAAGGGTCTGGTAGGTATCTACAAGATTGGCATTATAGGTTTGAAGGTCGCCATTCTCTGCACTCCCTTCGTGGTTGGTGACGCCATCATGCGTTTCGCAATTTTGTCGATAGCCCCCAAAGTCACTGGCGGCCTGCTCGGCAATCCTGTCCGAATGACTACCGGACGTAAGCTTCTGCTGGAACAGCTTCCGCAGATCCTCAACCGCGTCGACAACAGTCTGCTGGTCGAACACGCCCAAAACTCGCACCCTCAGCAGTAGACTGCAGGCTTGAGGTGCCGGGCTCGGTTCTTCATCAGTGAGTGAATGGGTCGCCCAGTGACGCTCAAATAAACAGTAGGGAATAGCCGATGTTTGACACAGATCCACACCGTTTCATGTCCATCATCTTCAGCACCTGGCTGTTGTTCACGATGCAAGCGGTGTTTTCTGCAGGTATTTTGCCCAGCCTTTTATTGTTCCCCATGTGTGCGGCGGTTGTGTGGCTGAGTTGGTGGTGTTTCGATTGCGCTTACCGCACCGAAAAATTCACCCGATATGCCAATCTCAGGCTTTTTCTGAATCTCGGCTTCGCCCCAGGTTTTACATTTCTTCTGGTATTGATCGCAGCGTATAAACAGTTGAACTTAGGACCCGTCACATCACTTTCGTTGGCATGCATTCCACTGCTCATCGCATTCGTCATTTACCTAGCGCTGTATAGGTGGAGAAGCCGAACGACGGTAATGGTTGCCCGGGGAAATCGGGTCGAGGTGACCGCACCTCCTTTCCGAAACCAGTCGCTGCAGGGCGGAATAGGGGCGGCACTGTCGAGCATGATCTACCCTATGGTCCATTCCTACGACTCTCCCGCTTTATTGCTTGCCTTTATCTTTTTCGCAATCTCACTGTTTATGCTCTTTTACCATCGGGTCAGTATTTCGTCTCTTCGCCGTTTGAAAGAGCAGGAAATCAAGGAGCGGGTGAGCTACACATTCATGGAGGTGGAGAGGATACGCGCACGGCGTGCTGCCTCATTCATAGGCCGCTGGTCATGATGGCTCTGTGTATCCGCATCGAAGAAAAAAATCATTGGAGTGGGTGTGGGAAGGTTAGCCCGCCGCGCGATGTGCGATAGGTACACGCACACCGGTACCACATGCAAGGACTAGCGTCTAAATGTCCACTATCTACGATCCTGACGCACGAACCGTTAACGCCCTGACACGGACGCTTTTCATAGTTGCCATTGGCTTGGGTGTCGTTGGTCTCTGGCGCTCAGCCACAGACGGATGGGTGTACGGGCTGCTGTTTTTCTTGCTCTCAGGTTATACGCTGTACATGAGATATTGGTGTGAGCGTTATACGACATTCGCCCTGAGTTACTTCACTCTGATGATTTTTCTCTTGGCCCTTGCCCCCGCGTGGGTCAGTTACACCGTGGTCACGGATGACTTGGGAGGATCTCCGACTGAGGGACGTATAACCGCCGGGTTGATATTGGGTTTCATCGCGGCGCTGTACGCTGGCCTTTATCTAACGCCTCCTCGAGGGTTCGCGTTCGACGTATCCGATAACAGGGTTTCATTTTCCGTATCTTCCACATCCGCGGGAGCGGAAGGGTTGATTGCCGGTGTTGGGACCTTGGCCGCCTGTGCAGTGATTAAATCAGTCACTCCGTTCACCACGGGCATTTTGATCATTCTGATTTTCCTGTTTGCCACCGTTTGCATGCTGATCCACGCTCGCGACCGTATCAGGGGGTTACGCACACTGCGCAAGAGAGAAAAGAACAGGCTCACGCCTTACACGTTCATGCAGATTGATGAAATACGCGAAGCACGCAGCCGCTGGTGGCTGGGCAGGCTGTTCAATTGGCTTGCTTCCCTGCGCCATTAGTCGGGCGTCTGCCTGGCCAGTCTCACTTGATCTCCAATGGGCGTCGGAACCCGGCGCGTCTTGCCTCGATGGGGCGCTGGCGTGCCCATCGCCCAATTCACTCCCAGACGAGAACCATCACCCCCGAACTACCCCCTCCAAACCCTCATGCCCCTGCACAATCAATTCCCTGACCAATCCCTCAAATTCCGCCTCAGTCCCGGCTTCCCGCACTTCGAACCCAGCACTCCAGCGCACCACGCAACGATCGACCAACCCTGCAACCTCATCCACCCGAACCTGCGCCCGATACCCATCCACCGGCAACGGCGACTCCTCGAACACGTAGGCCAACGCCCTGCGCCCATCGTCAAACTCAGTCAAACGCTCACGCAACACGGCACCGTCCGCAAGCTCTAGCCGCCTGATCGCACCCACCCGCAAACCCCCAGCCTCACCCTCAAGACGACTCTTCACAATCGCCGGATGCCAGTCCGCAATCCCGCCAAACCCCCGCAGCACCTTCCACGCCTCATCCGCACTGCACGGCAAACCTGCGCTGTATTCAACTGAAATCATCTCTGCTGTCTCCCAAATAACTAACGCTGCGACTCAAAGAATCGATCAAAAAAAATCGCTCACTACCGAGCCGCTAGAACCCGGCCCGCAAGCCCCGAGATCGAAACCCCGAGGCCTACGTCCAAAACAATCGCTGTAAAACCTACCCCTCAAACTGGTGATAAACCTTGGCAATCACCTTCCAGTCGCCATTGATCTTGATCAACGTTAGGTAGTCGTTGTAATCCGCCCCAATGGCGTCCTTCTCCATGTCCACCCGCACCACAGCCGTAGTCGGCGTAATCGCCAGCACATCCAGCCGCGTCGTGATGTCCGCTGCTTTACCGTTGCTCTCGACAAAGTCATACAAGTTGCTGATGGGCCCGCCCAGCAATTGGCCGTTGGTGAAACCGTACATCACCGCCTCTTCATGAAAGGCCTGTTTAATCGTCGTAATACTGCCTTCGCGCAGGCCATCAACGTAGCGGCTGGCGGTAGTGATGACGGCGTTGTAGTCGTGTGTAGCAACGGCTTTGATGTTCTTGCTCATGTTGATGACTCCAGGGTTTGAGTTAGATAGGCGATGGCTTCAATGACCAACAGCCGCGCAATCACCAGTCCTGTCGGGTAGGTGAAATGATCAGGTCGTTGACGGTGACGTTGGCCGGCTGATTCAGCGCGTAGATGACGGCGCGGCTGATGTCTTCCGGTGCGATGGCAATTTCGTTGAGCGCTTGTGCCGCCTTGCGGCCAGCCGGGTCGGTGACTTTGTCCGCCCAGCCGGTGTTGATCACGCCCGGGCTGACGGTGTTGACGCGGATGCCGTGGTGAACGCCAAGTTCTTTGCGCATGGATTCGGTCATGGCCTGCACGAAGAATTTGGTCGCGCTGTAGACGCCGGCGCCGGGGCCGACTTGATGCCCGGCCACCGAATCCATGTTGAGGATCTGCCCGGATTTCTGCTCGAGCATGAAGGGCAGGGCGGCGGCGATGGTGTTCAGGTAGCCCTTGATGTTGACGTCGATCATGGCGTTCCAGTCCTGGGTCACGAGGTCAACCCAGTGGGATAACAGCATCAGGCCGGCGTTGTTGACCAGGATGTCGACCGAGCCATAGGTGTCTTTGGCGAACTGCGCCAAAGCGCGCGTCTGTTCAGCGTCGGTCACGTCGGTGACAAAGCTGGACGCCTCAAAGCCCGCTCCGCGGAGTTCGCTGACCAGCGCGGCAAGGCCTTTCTCATCCAGCGCCGCAGCCACGACATTGACCCCTTGGGCGGCCAATGCTCGGGCAGTTGCAGCACCGATCCCTGATGACGCGCCGGTGACGATGGCGGTTTTCTTGTCCAGATAATTCATGATGATGTTTCCTCAAATTCAAGGCGTGCGGGCAGCGTCGGCTTCCTTGGGGAGGCCTTGCCGTTCAGCCGTTAGTGAATGCGGTGTCTGAAAGCGGTGCGGTTTACCAGTGCTGCTTAGTAAGTGCCCAGCGGCCAGTCGGTGTAGCCCTTGGCGCCGCCGCCGTAATAGCTTTCGCGCGGGGCGATGGTCAGTTCGGCGCGGTGGCGCAGACGCGCGACCAGGTCCGGGTTGGAGATGAACAGGCGACCGAACGCGACGGCGTCGATCTTGCCCTCGGCGCGGCGTTCGACGGCCATGTCCAGGTCGTAGTTGTTGTTGCCAATGAACGGACCGTTGAACTGGGCACTCAGCGCATCCATGTCGACGCCTGCCGGCACTTCACGGGAGGTGGCGGTCGCGCCTTCGACAAAGTGCAGGTACGCCAGATTGAAACGGTTCAACTGCTGAATCAGGTAACCGTGCAACGCCATGACGCTGCTGTCCGGCGGCGTGTTACCCGCATCCGGCGTGACGGGCGACAGGCGAATCCCGACGCGGTCGTTGCCCCAGATGTCGACGATGGCCTGGGTGACTTCCAGCGTCAGTCGCGCGCGGTTTTCAATCGACCCGCCGTATTGATCGGTGCGCTGATTGGTGGAGTCGCGCAGGAACTGGTCGAGCAGGTAGCTGTTCGCCGAGTGGACCTCGACGCCGTCGAACCCTGCGCGCTTGGCGTTCTCGGCAGCGAGTTTGTACTGCTCGATGATGCCGGGGATCTCGTCGGTTTCCAGCGCGCGGGGCATCGACACCGGGACGAAGCCGTTGGCCGTGTAGGTGCTGCCCTCAGCCTGAATGGCGGACGGCGCGACCGGGGCTTCGCCGTTGGGCTGCAGGTCGACGCTGGAGAACCGGCCCACATGCCAGAGCTGGCTGACGATCTTGCCGCCGGCCGCGTGCACGGCGTCGGTGACTTTGCGCCAGCCGGCGACCTGCGCGTCGCTCCAGATCCCGGGCGTCGCTGCATAGCCGCGTCCCTGGGCCGAGATGTTGGTGGCTTCGGCCACGATCATCCCGGCGGTGGCGCGCTGGCCGTAGTAGGTGGCGTGCAGTTCACCGGGCACGCCGTCTTCTTCATAGCGGCTGCGGGTGACGGGGGCCATGACGATGCGGTTGGCCATTTCGATAGCGCCCATTTGCACGGGGGAAAACAAGTCGGTGCTGTTACTGATATCAATCATTGAGAACTCCTCGCATATTTGACCGGTCGTCTACCAATCTTTGAAAAAAAAGCGCCTGCTACCGGAGCAGGCGCTGGGTCAGGCTCATGGCCGTGTCGAAGGACGTGGTGGACTTGTTGACCTTCACCAGAAGGGAAGCGCCCAGCCACAGTTGGTACAGGGTTTCGGCGAAGGCTTCGCTGCCTTCTTCGATGTGCAGGCTGCCGTCTGCCAGGCCCATGTCCACGCAGGCGGTGATGCGCTGGATGATCTTCGCCGTGCCAGCCTCCAGCACCCTGCGCATGTCTTCGGACAGGTCGCAGACTTCCGGGCCCAGCTTGACCACCAGGCATTTGCCTTCCGGATGATCGGTGCCCTGGGTTTCGATCCAGTAGTCGAAGTAGGCCAGCAGCTTTTCAGCGCCGCTGCCTGATCGCGTCATGACGGTGTCGACGCGGCCCAGGTACTCGGAGAAGTACTCATCAAGCAACGCGGCGCCAAACTCTTCCTTCGATTTGAAGTAGTAGTAGAACGAGCCCTTGGGCACGCCCGCCGCGCTCACCACTTCAGCCAGGCCCACGGCGGTGTAGCCCTTATGGGTCATCAACGACTTGGCGACGTCGATGATGTGTTGGCGCATTTCCAGGTTGGGTTTCTTCATAATGCGCAGCACCTTAATAAAGAACTGACCGGTCGTCTACAAAGTGTCAGGTGCCCGCGATGAACGGTGCTCATGTCAGGCGCATCCCCATCTCAAACGCCCGCGTCTCAAACCCAAGCTCTTCATACAACCGCCGCGCGTGTGTATTGAAGCCCCACACCGACAGTCGAATATCCTGGGCGCCGCGTTCCAGCGCCCATGCTTGTACCTGCTCAATCAGCCCACGCCCCAAGCCTTTCCCCCAGTAAACCTGGGCCACGCACACCGAGCCGATCCGCGCGAACGCCATGGGCTGCATCAATGGCCCGCCGGCTGAAAACATTCCCGCGCTGACAAACCCTGCCGCCCGGTCCCCGACAAACGCCAGGAAAATAACCTGCTCCGGGTTATTCAAAAAGCTCAACCAGTGAGGGGCGTCGCGCGTGTAATCCAGTGTCTCAGCCGCATAAATATCGGGCCGCTCGGCGTGGTGAATGGCGTTGAGTAGCTGCCCCAATTCGCAGATCGTCGCCACATCCTCGACCGTGGCTTCTCGGTAGCTGATCACTTGGTCCATCGTGTCTTTATCCTTGTTTGATCGTCACGGGAGATGGGCTCTTGTACCCGTCACTCATCAACTCCACAACCCAGTCAATGAACACCCGCAGCTTGATGCTGATGTGCCGGTTGGGCGGGAAGGCCACGTACATCGGCATCGATTCCAGCTGCCAGTCTTTGAACAGCGACACTAATCCACCACTGCGCACGGACGGCTCGGCCATGTACTGCGGCAGCCAGAGGGCGCCCATGCCGGCGAGCCCTGCCGCGAGGTAAGCGTTGCCGTCGTCCACCGTGAGCAAATAGCGGCTTTGCACCTGAACCGTTTCGCCGTCCCGCTGCAGCACCATCGGGAACAGCTGCCCGGTGCGCGCCCAGCGGTAACCGACGATGCAGTGCTGCGGTTCTTCGAGGTCACGGGGGTGGTTTGGTGTGCCCGCGCGCTGCAGATACGTCGGCGCCGCGTAAACGCCCAGCTTCAGGTCGGTGATGTGCCGCGCCATCAGCGATTGATCGGTCAGCTCGCCGCCGCGGACCACGCAGTCGACGTTCTCGCCGATGAGGTCGATCATCCGGTCGCTCACGCCAAGGTCGATCTGGATGTCGGGGTAGCGTGCGTGGAAGTCTGGCAGCGCCGGGATCAGCACCATGCGTGCGAACGGGCTCGGCACGTCGACGCGCAACCGCCCTCGTGGCGCGGCGGAGGCGGCGGACAGACCGGTTTCGGCATCGTCCAGATCCGCCAGTACGCGCAATGCACGTTCATAGAACACCGCGCCGTCGGCCGTGACATTGACCTTGCGCGTTGTGCGGTTGAGCAGCTTGACCCGCAGCCGCGCTTCAAGCTGCTGCACCAGTTGCGTCACCGTGGTTTTGCTCATGTGTAACGTACCGGCGGCCTTGGTGAAACTGCCGGTTTCCACGACTCGGACGAACGCCTGCATCGCGTCGAAACGGTCCATCGCGTCACCTGATTGTTTGGGGAATTCAAACAGTCTTGATCAGTGCTGCTGGTTTATCCAGCGAATCCGTCGCCCTACAGTCTGCCCATCGAAACCTCGGAGCATCCCGCTCCGCTGAAGGAGAAGCACATGACTGTTCGTGACGTTGTATTCCCGCCCGGCCGCCACGCTTTGTATGAGCGCAATCGCTACTCGCCGGCGATCAAATCCGATGGCCTGCTGTTTGTCTCGGGCCAGGTCGGGAGCCGCGAAGACGGCTCGCCCGAGCCTGATCTGCGCGCCCAGGTCCGGCTGGCATTTACAAATCTGAATGCCATTCTCAACGCCGCCGGCTGCACCTTCGATGACGTGATTGACGTCACCGTGTTCATGGTCGATCCGCAGTCGACCTTCGAAACGGCCTGGGAAGTGGTGCCGGAGTTCTGGGGCGAAGCGCCGCACCCGACCATCACGGCCGTCGGCGTGACCTGGCTGTATGGCTTCGATTTCGAGATCAAGGTCATCGCCAAGCTGCCTTAGCACCCGACGCTCAATCCGCCGGCCACGCGTCAACGCAGTTGAAATCCTCGCCACAGCCCGACAGACTCACGCCCCGTTTCGGCAGGCCGTGCCGGGCGGTGGCGAGAGAAGGGGCTGCAAACGTTGAACGAACACACATTGTCCAGGCGTCTGGAGCGGGTGGCGGCGCGGGTGCCGGCCGACGCGCGACTGGCCGACATCGGCTCCGATCACGCCTACCTGCCGGTGGCATTGATGCGCCGTGGGCTCATTGCGATGGCAGTGGCGGGGGAGGTGGCGGCGACGCCGTTCAGGGCGGCGGAGCGTACCGTTCGCGAGAACGGGTTCGAGGCGCGCATCCGTGTGCGTCTGGCCGATGGCCTGGCGGCGATTGAGGCGGAAGACGGCATTAGCGCAATCAGTATCTGCGGCATGGGCGGCGAGACGATTCGCGACATCTTCGAGAAGGGCAAATCGCGTCTCAATGGAAGCGAGCGCCTGATCCTGCAGCCCAACGGCGGCGAGCCTGAGCTGCGCCAGTGGTTGATGGACAACGGTTACCGCATCGTCCATGAAGAAATCCTGCGGGAGAACCGCTTCGACTACGAAATCATCGTTGCCGAACACACTGGGCCGGTGGCATACAGCCTCGAAGCGCTGTACTTCGGGCCGTTGCTGATGCCGGCGCGCAGTCCGGCGTTTCTGGAAAAGTGGCGGCGCGTGCTGCCCTATAAACTGCGCACCCTGGCTGACTTGCAGCGGGCGCGGCAGGCGGTGCCGGAAGACAAGCTTCGCGACACCGCGCAGCAGGTGCGCTGGATCACCGAATTGCTCGGCTGAACGCTCGGGGCGTCAAAGCTCCTTCTTCATGTGCTTCTCGATCTGCTCAAGGGACTTGCCCTTGGTTTCCGGCAGGCACAGGAAGACGAAGATCAGCGAGCCGATGTTGATCGCCGCAAACACGAAGAAGGTCGGGTTGCCGAGGGTGTCCACCGCGATCGGAAAGAGGAACGCGACGGTCGCGTTGAACAGCCACTGCATCGACACCGCGGTGCCGGTCAGCAGCCCGCGCACCTGCATCGGGAACAGCTCGGACATCAGCAGCCAGTACACCGGCGAGATGCACATCTGCATGAACAGCAGGAACACCAGAATGCAGGCCAGTGCGGCATAGCTCTGGGTCAGGTTCTGCGGCATGAACATCAGCACGCTACCCAGCGCCGCCTGCATCATGATCACGATGACCAGACCGGTCATCAGCAGATGACGACGCCCGTAACGGCCGATGGCCCAGATCCCCAGCAAGGTCGCGATGACCGAGACGATGCCGTTGCCGATGGTCGCAGTCAGCGCAGCGTTGGTGCCCATGCCGGTGTGTTTGAGGATGATCGGCGTGTAGTACATGAACGCGTTGACGCCGGTGAACTGCGCGGTAAAGCCCAGCCCGACACCGATCAGCAACAGCTTCAACACCCATGGCTGGCGCAGCAACTCGCGAGCGGCGACGTGCTTGTGGGCCTGTTTTTCCTGGGTTTTCATTTCCTCGACTTCGCGCTTGGCGGCGTCTTTGGTGTCACGCAGTTGCTCGAGCACGTGCTGCGCTTCATCGAAGCGGCCTTTGGAGGCCAGCCATCGCGGCGACGGCGGCACGAAGAACGTACCGATCAGCAGCAACACGCCCGGCACCATGGCGATGGCCAGCATGTAGCGCCAGATGCCGGGGGTGTGCAGCAACGCAGCCAGCACGGCGCTCAGCACGTAAGCCAGCAACTGGCCGCTGACGATCATCAGCTCGTTGCGGCTGACCAGCCGCGCCCGGCGTGAAGGGCCTGCGATTTCGGCGATGAACACCGGCACCGTCGCCGAGCCACCGCCAACGGCGATACCCAGCAGAAAACGCGCGGCGACCATGAACGGCACCGAAGGCGCGGTTGCCGTACCGAGGGCGCCGACGATGAACAACAGCGACAGCATGCGTAGGGTCACGCGTCGGCCAAAACGGTCGGAGAGGTAACCGCTGGCCAGTGAGCCGAAGGCGGCGCCGACGATCAGCGATGCAGTGATCAGCCCTTCGCTGACCGGGTTCAGGCCTAGACCGCCCTGGTCTAGGGGCAAGGTCATGAAGGGCAGGGCGCCCGCGATGATCCCCGTGTCGTAACCGAAAGCGAGTGCGCCCATGGTGGCGACAAGGACCGAGATGAAAATCAGACGACGCGGCGACGTGCGCTGCTCGTCTGGTTGGCCTATGGCGGCGGATGGGGTGCTGGAAGACATGGAAACCTAAACCTCTCGTGGAACCGGCGTTTTGCCGGTTCGCTGACGTCGTGGTTAGGGGCATGCCGGCCCTGTGAGTTCCGTGACAGGGTGAAAAAAACTGACTGATTGGTCGAGGGCGGATACGCCGGACCAAAGCCCCCCATTCTCCGGGCGACGGACGCTATCGTATGACCTTGCCCGGGGCCGACCGGATTCAGCAGCCGTCCACGACATCGCAGGTGGCTTGGGTGGTGTCCCGGGGCGCCGCCGCTGCGAGGATTTCGCCGACCTTTTGCGCGAAGCTGTCCATCCCGAACGGCTTGAGCAACACGGCCATGCCGGACTCCAGTTGATCGCCGCCCACCGCCGAATTTTCCGCGTAACCGGTGACAAACAGCACATCGAGGGAAGGCAGCAGGGTGCGGGCCGCGTCGGCGACCTGTCGGCCATTCATGCCGCCGGGCAGGCCGACATCGGTCACCAGCAGATCAATCGATGCCATCGAACGGAGCATGTGCAAGCCCGATGGCCCGTCCATGGCTTCGCTGACCTGGTACCCGCGTTCGCGCAGGGCGTCGCACATCAACATGCGCACGTGTGGCTCGTCGTCAATGACCAGCACCGTTTCGCCGCGGCTGTGGGTCTGCGACGGGCAGCGCGCCGGCGTCTGCTGGCGGTCACCCAGGTAGCGCGGCAAGTAAAGCGAGATCGTCGTGCCGGCGCCTTGGGTCGAGCACACCTGAATGGTGCCACCGGACTGGTGAACGAAACCGTGGATCATCGACAGCCCCAGGCCTGTGCCCTGGCCGATGGATTTGGTGGTGAAGAACGGGTCGAAGATCCGGTCGAGGATGTTCGGGGCAATGCCGGTGCCAGTGTCGCTGACGCTGATTTCGACGAAGTCCCCTGCGGGCAGCTGCGCCGCCACCCCCGGAACGCTGTCAGCCGAAACGTTGCGGGTCTGCACGGTGAGTTCGCCGCCGCTGGGCATGGCGTCGCGGGCGTTGAGCGTCAGATTGACCAGCGCGCTTTCGAGCTGCGGTGCGTCGATCTTGCTGAGCCACAGGTCGCCGCTGGCGATGGTCCTTATGCTGATGGAAGGGCCGATGGTGGAGGCGATAAGCTGACCCATGCCTGCCACCAGCCGATTGACGTCGGTAGGCTTGGCATCAAGGGTCTGACGACGGGAGA
Organism: Pseudomonas sp. 1L-C-7-B-C1; assembly: GCF_057291635.1. Lineage (NCBI taxonomy): Bacteria > Pseudomonadati > Pseudomonadota > Gammaproteobacteria > Pseudomonadales > Pseudomonadaceae > Pseudomonas > Pseudomonas sp. 1L-C-7-B-C1. The sequence continues at coordinate 22,192 of NZ_JBXAWH010000012.1, forward strand.
ACGCCAGCAGCCGTTGAGTGAGGGTGGCGGCGCGACTGGCCGAGTCGTGGGCGGCGTTGACGTAGCGGTCCAGGCCATCGACCCGGCCGCTGGCGATACGTCGTTCGATCATTTCGAGGCTGCCGATGATACCGGCGAGCAGGTTGTTGAAATCGTGGGCAATGCCGCCGGTGAGCTGCCCCACGGCTTCCATCTTGTGCGCCTGACGCAGGGCCAAATGGGCCTCGGACAATTCCTGGGAACGGGCCAGCACCCGCTGTTCGAGGGTTTCGTTGGCGCTCTGAACCTGTTGAAACAACGTAGCGTTATCGATGGCGATGGCAGCCTGCGCGGCCAGTGCCGACATCAATTTTTCATGGCGCGGGGTGAACTGGCCGGCCTCGGGATGGCCGTAAAAGAGGCCGCCCAGTACCTCGCCGGAGCGAGACACAACCGACACCGCCAGATAACTGCGCAGCGGCACATGCCCTGTCGGCAGGCCGAAATGCGGGGAAATTCGCCCATAACGCGGGTCCAACAGTAGGTCGTCGGAACGCATGACGCCTGCGGTCAGGAATGCCGGCGAGAACACCGGGCTGGCGCGCGGGCCTGGCAACCGCGTCAGTTCCCGTGACTGGGCACCAGACAGTGTGAACAGGTCAAAATGATCGCTCGCGGCGTTGTGAAAATACCCGCCGATCTCGGCGCCGGTCATCTCGCGGCCGGCATCGGTCACCGTTTGCACCAGCCGCTTGAGGTCCAGCTCCAGGGCCAGCTGCGCATTGACCCGGTTCAGCGTTTCCAGGGTGCGGGTTTCCTCGCGCAACGCGGCCTCGCTGGCTTCCAGTGCTGCACGGGAGAGATGCGGCTCGGTGACGTCGTAGCCTTCGCAGAAAATCCCCGTGACCTGGCCTGTCTCATCGAGCAGCGGCTCATAAATGAAATCCAGATAACGCACTTCGCACGGGGCGTCGGGATGACTGAGCTGGATCGGCGTGCTCTGATGCACTAGGCGCTCGCCGGTGGTAAAGACCGCATCGAGCCATTCGTAAAACCCCTGGCCGCCCAGCTCCGGGAACGCCTCGTAAATGGTTTTGCCGATGTAGTCACGTTCGCCGAACAGCCGAGTGTAGGACTGGTTGACGAATTCAAAGCGGTGCTCGGGGCCGGCGAGGATGGTGATGAAACCGGGCGCCTGTTCAAACATCTTGCGTTGGCGGACCAGCTCCTGCGCCTTGCGCTGCTCCGCGAGGACCCGTTCGGTGACTTCGTGACCCTGGTTGAGGATTCCCGCAATGCGCCCGTCTTCGCCTCGGATCGGCGTGAAACTGTAGTTCCACCAGGTCTCGTGCAGCTTTCCGCCGCGCTCCATCATCAACAGCTGGTCGAACGCCGAGAAGCCTTCTGCATTCCTGACCGCCGCTTCAAGTTGCGGCCCGACGACGTCCCAGATGGCAGACCAGACTTCCCGCGCCGGGCGGCCCAGCACGGCCGGATGTCGGTCTGCCGGAATCGGTGCCCAGGCGTCGTTGTACAGCAGGCAGAAATCCGCGCCCCAGTAGATGGCCGTCGGGAAACTCGAATGCAGGCAAATGCTGATGGCCGAACGCAACGACTGTGGCCAGGTTGCCGGATCGCCCAGCGATGTCGACGCCCAGTCGAAGTCCCGGATCAGCTGCCCCATTTCGCCCCCGCCAAGGAGGAAGTCCAAGGTCCAGATTTGTACGTTGTCCGACATCATGGGCGACTTCTCGACGCTGTAATTTCAAAAAAGTGGGACTGGAGGGAATGGAATAGATTTCCACAGAGGGATGAACGGCGCGTATCAGCAGGATAGCACCAAGCCACCATCAGGGTGCAGATCCCCAGTGTGACAGTCATGCTTGCCGATGTGTGGCAGACCGTTGGAGGCCGCGCGAATGAGGAGACACCTTGAATGGACAGGCTCAGGCAGGGTCAGTATCGCCCTCCCTGCGACACGCGGAAGCCGTCAGGCGACTTTCAGGGATTTATAACTTGCTTGCAGAGCTGATAGCCCACGCCATAGACCGTGTGGACCAGAGGAAAGGCGAAACCGTCGTCGACGACTTTTCTGATTTGATGCACGCGAGTACCGAGGCCGGTGCTTTTGTGGGGAGCTTGATCGCCCCAGAGCATCTCCGCAATTTCTTGTTTACTGACAATGGCGGGGCTTCTGAGCATCAACAGCGCCAGTATGTCGATATTGGTGGGGTTGAGTCTCAGGTGCTTGTCCGCGCGCAGGGCCCGGTATTTCGCCGTATCCAGCACCAGATCTTCAACAACCAGCATATAAACGATCCCACCCTCTCGACAGTCGCGCGATAGTAGGGCCGCCATTGTCAAAAATTGGTTTGGGGGGTGTGAAGAACTCGTGGGGCTGGCGCCGTCATTAATTCTGGAATGGCGCCGTACTCAATAGTGGGACAGGCACTGAACACCTTGTGGGACCGGCTTCAGCCGGGAAGGCGTCAGGTTTAGCACCGCGAAATCCATGGCGCACGCACCGGCCTCTTCCCGGCTGAAGCCGGTCCCACTAAAAGCGTCGCGTCCATTCAGGGGGACTGGCGCCGCAAGCAATCGTGGGACCGGCTTTAGCCGGGAAGGGGCCAGCGGCTACACCATCGAACCCCCTGCCACGCTTTTGTACGGCAGCCATTGTTTCTGCGGGATCGGCAGTTCGCAGGATTCTCCGCGCCCGATCGGGTAGTAATGAAACCCGCTGCGTCCCAGCCGCTCGGTGTCGTACAGGTTGCGGCCGTCGAAGATCACCGGCGCGGCGAGGCGTTGCTGGATCAGCTCGAAATCCGGAGCCTTGAACTGCTGCCATTCGGTGCAGATGATCAACGCGTCAGCGTCGTTCAACGCCGATTCGGGGGTCCCCATCAGAATCAAATCCTTCCGGTTGCCGTAAAGGCGCTGCGTCTCCTGCATGGCCTCCGGGTCGAACGCGCGCACGGTGGCGCCTGCCTCCCACAAGGCTTCCATCAGCACCCGACTCGGCGCGTCGCGCATGTCGTCGGTGTTCGGTTTGAACGCCAGGCCCCACAAGGCGAACGTCTTTCCGCGCAGATCCCCCTGGTAAAACGCATTCACCCGTTCGAAGAGTTTGTTCTTCTGCCGCTCGTTGATGGCCTCAACCACCGCTAACAGGTCGTTGGAGCAATGAGCCTCCCGGGCGCTGTGGATCAGGGCACGGATGTCCTTGCCGAAGCACGAGCCGCCATAGCCGCAGCCGGGGTAGATGAAGTCGTAGCCGATCCGCGAATCCGCGCCGATGCCCAGCCTGACGGACTCGACGTCTGCGCCCAGGTGCTCGGCCAGTTCGGCGATCTGGTTGATAAAGCTGATCTTGGTCGCCAGCATGCAGTTGGCCGCGTATTTGGTCAGCTCGGCACTGCGCAGGTCCATGAACATGATCCGGTCGTGGTTGCGGTTGAACGGCGCGTACAGCTCACGCATGACCTTGCGCACGGCGTCGTTATCGCAACCGATGACGATCCGGTCCGGGCGCCGGCAGTCGTTGACCGCCGAGCCTTCCTTGAGAAACTCCGGGTTGGAGACGATATCGAACTGCAACAAGCGCCCGGCCTGGCGCAGGGCTTTGTCGATGTGTGCACGCAGGGCGTCGCCGCTGCCGACGGGGACCGTGGACTTTTCGACGATGATCAGCGGTTCGGCGCGGTAGGTCGCAATCGCGTCGCCGACCGCAAAAAAGCCCTTCAGGTCCGCTGAGCCGTCATCGCGGGACGGGGTGCCGACGGCGATGAACAAGACCTCGGCGTGCTCGACGGCAAGCTGGGTGTCGGTGGTGAACTGCAGGCGCTTGTTCTCCAGGTTCTCGCGCACCAGGCCGGCCAGCCCCGGCTCGAAAATATGCACCTGGCCCTGGCGCAACTGCTCGACCTTGGCCTGATCGATATCCATGCAGACCACGTCGTGGCCCACTTCTGCAAGCACGGTGGCTTGCACCAGACCGACATAGCCGCTACCGAAAACGCTGATTTTCATTGGGGAAAAGCCCTGTGGAGGAGTGCTGAAAAGGCGCCGGAGCCTGAGGTTCGGCGCCCTCGTCACGACCAGCGTGACACCCACAGTTTTCGATCCCGTGAACGTTGCAAAAAAATAAAACGAGGGGCTGCCTTCAAACGGCAGCTTTCACCCGACCTGAGTCCAGTGGGTTTTCGGCGGCTCCGAACCGGGAACAGGCTCGGGCAGCCGCACGAAAATGCTGTAGTGGGCTTTGTTGTCGATGGCCTCGAAAGCCGCCAGCTTTTCGATCAGCGCGGCGTTGACCACTTTGCCCGCATTGAGCAGCAGCATGCCGTTGTCCGCGTTCAAGTTGCGCACCAGCGTCATGCCCGGCACCAGCTCTCGGGTGGTGACGGCCTTGACGGTCGGGTCGTTGAGCACCGCGTCGTCCAGGTACGCGGCGCAGGCCTTGGCGAAGTCTTCGATCAGCCCCGGGTCGTAGAGCTTCCCGGCGTAGCGGCGGATGAACAGCAACGCCTCGCCGCTGCTCAGGTGCCGTTCCAGGATCAGCCCGCGCTGCAGTTCGATGAAGTCCACCGCCAGCTTGAGCAAACGTGCGCCGAACGGAATTGCCTCGCCCTTGAGGTGCGCGGGAAAGCCGCTGCCGTCCCAGCGCTCCTGGTGATGAAGGATCAGGCTGGCGGCGTCCTGAATCGGTTCAAGGGTCATCAGCAAGGACTGGCTCTGCCGCGGGTAAGTGCGCCAGGTCTCGCGGTCGGCGTGGCTGACCATGTCCGACGGGGTATTGATCAGCGCGTCGCTCCAGCCCAGTTTGCCGATGTTGTACAGCGCGGCGGCCATGCACAGGTCGCGGCGGGTGGACTCGTCGAGATCGAGGTGGTTGCTGCACGCATTGATCAGGTCGATCACCTGGCGATTGGTCTGCTTGTCCGCAGGCAGGCGCTGGTTGACCAGCATCGAGAACACCTCGGTGCCGGTGGCGTAACTGTGCTTGAGCTCCTCGTAGGCCAGATCGAGCATGTCGGCGGTCTGCTGCAGCTCCGCGGTGCGCGCCAGCACGCGTTTTTCCAGGGTGGCGTTGAGGCTTTTCAGCTCATCGTTCTGCCGCTGGGTGAGCTGTTCGAGGCGCTGTCTTTCGCGTTCGGAGAACTGGAATGCCAGGGACTGACGCAGGGTCAGCAGCAGCTCTTCGTCGGTCCAGGGTTTGGCGATGTAGCGATGCACATGGCCTTGGTTGATGGCTTTGACGATGGTTTCGAGGTCGGCGTAACCGGTCAGCAGGATGCGCGTGGTGTCCGGGTACAGGCTGTAGACCCGCGCCAGCAGCGCCGCGCCGTCCATGCCCGGCATGCGCGCGTCGCTGACGATCAGATCGACCGGCCGCTGCGCCATGATCGCCAGGGCCTGTTCGCCGCTGGTGGCCAGCAACACATCGTAGGGTTGCTCGCGGAGCAGGCGGCGCAGGCTGTTGAGAATCGATTCTTCGTCGTCCACCAACAGGAGGGTGGGGCGTTGCTGCACTGAAACACTGGCTGAGGCTTCCATGATCGACCCTCGCTCGTACTGACATCGTGACCCGCGTCGTGACTGCCATGCCGACTGGCATGATTGCCGACAGGACAGCTGAATGCCGCAAGGTTAGTTGAGATATGACGAGACCTCGCGGCTTTTGCGCAATATAAATCCAGCCCTCAACTTCACCTCTGGCAGGCCGACATAGGGGCATGAGTCCACGGATCGAGGCGCTGGGTTGATCATGTTGCTTCTGCAGATATTCTCGATCCTTTCCGTCTGCCTGCTGGTGCTGCTGGGCCGTTGGCTGCTGCACAGTTATCAGGTCATCAACCGGGTCAACGAGGACCTGAAGGCGGCCAATGAAAGTCTCGAACAGCGTGTCGAGGAGCGCACCCGGGCCTTCAAGCAGGCCAGTCATGCGTTGCAGGTCGAGATCGACGAGCGCAAGCAGTTGGAGAGCCAGTTGATCGGCGCTGAAAAGCTCGCCTCACTGGGGCAGATGGCCGCTGGCATCGCCCACGAGATCAACAATCCCATCGGCTTCATTTCGTCGAACCTTGGCACGCTGGCGGTCTATTTCGCCAAGCTTCAAGCGCTATTGGAAGCCTACAGGGCGGCCGAGTGTCAGCTTGGATCGCCTGAGGTTCTTCTCTCGCTCAATGCCCTGAAAACCCGTCTGGACCTGGCCTTCGTCGAGACAGAAATCCCGTTGCTGATACAGGAGTCACGGGACGGGGTGGCCCGCGCCGCGCAGATCATCAAGGACCTCAAGGAGTTCTCCCGGGCCGACCCCAACCCGCAGTGGCAATGGGCAAGCCTGCAGCGAGGCATCGATTCGACGCTGAACATCGCGACCAATGCGGTCAAGTACAAGGCCGACATCGTTACGCATTACCAGCCACTGCCCGACATCGAATGCCTGCCGGCGCAGCTCAATCAGGTGATCATGAATCTGCTGGTCAATGCCGCACAGGCCATCGGCCCGGGGCGCGGCACCATTACGCTGCGCAACGGCGTGCAAGGGGACAGCGTGTGGCTTGAGATCAGCGACACCGGGGCCGGCATTGCCCCGGAGGTGCTGCCGAAGATTTTCGATCCGTTCTTCACCACCAAACCGGTGGGCCAAGGGACCGGGCTGGGGCTGTCGCTGTCGTACGGGATCGTGCAAAAGCATCGCGGTACGATCAGCGTGCGCAGCCTGGAAGGGGTGGGTACGACGTTTCGTGTGGAGCTGCCGATTCAGCAGCGCTCTGACCAGAGCGCCGTCTGTTGAGACTCAGGCGCGGGCCATGCCGGGTACGTCCATGTTGATCCGGCGCCACGCCGCCTCGGCGAAGCTGTACACCGAAAACGCGATCAGGCCGAGCGCCATGACCATCAGCACCACGCCGCCGGCGGGCAGGTTTTGCAGGGCGTTGAGCGCGTCTTTCAGACCGGGCGGGTGCATCGCCTGATAGCTCGAACCGCTGATGGCCAGCAGCACGCCCATTTCGACAAACGCCACGCCGCGCGCGATCAGGCCGAAGCGGGACACCGGGGTCACGTATCTCATGACCTCTTCGTCGGCCTCGAAATACTTCTCGAACGAGGCTTTCCAGCCCTTGAAGAAGTGCGCGATACCGACGCCGAGCGGCACCAGCGCAACGAGGTAGACGACCAGGTTGGAGTGTTTCCACGACAGCAGTTGCGCGAGCAGGTCTTGGGTCTGACCGCCGCCGGAGCCACCGGAACTGCTCAGGCCATCAATCAGCAGGCCCAGCGCAAAAAACGCCAGCGCACCGTTGACCAGCCCGCCCGACAGCAACCCGCCGCGAATGACCAGGCCTTTGAACTCGCTGCCGTGATGGTCGACGTCCCGCGTTGCCTGCAACACGCGCCAGGCGGCGAATGCAAGCAGGCCTGCGACCACCAGACCGACCAGAAAGTGGCCGAAGGGCTGGCTGAACAGGGCTTCGAGGCTGCTGTGGCTGTCTTTGGGGCGTGATGAATCACGGGCAGCCAGCAAGGCGAAAATGCCGATGATCAGGTACAGAACGCCACGGGCGGCATAACCCGAACGGGCGAGCAGGACAAGGGTGTGATGCGGCGACATCGAGTGTTCTCCGTTAAGCGATAGATCAGCAGACCCGAGACGACGCGCGGGGTTCGATCGGGTTCGCCAGTAGGGCCCTGCGATGCTTCATCGTTCCCACGCTCCGCGTGGTAATGCATCCTCCGATGCTCCGCGTCGCAGCGATGGACGCGGAGCGTCCGGGGCGGCATCCCCACGCGGAGCGTGGGAACGATCAGAGGCATGGCTGCGGGCGCCTTCCCGGCTAAAGCCGGTCCCACAGGTTCGCGCCACGGCCAGACTGCGCGGAATGCACGCGATTGCTTTTAGTGGGACCGGCTTCAGCCGGGAAGAGGCCTGCATGAACACCATCAATTTAGCGGTGTGGCATCCGACGCCTTCCCGGCTAAAGCCGGTCCCACTAGAGAACCGCATGCATTCAATGGGACCGTCGCCGATGTCATTGGACACACGCGATGCAGCTAGTGGGACCCGCTTCAGCCGGGAAGAGGCCTGCATGAACACCGTCAATTTAGCGGTGTGGCATCCGACGCCTTCCCGGCTAAAGCCGGTCCCACAGGTTCGCGTCACGGCCAGACTGCGCGGAATGCACGCGATTGCTTTTAGTGGGACCGGCTTCAGCCGGGAAGAGGCCTGCATGAACACCGTCAATTTGCGGTGTGGCTACCGACGCCTTCCCGGCTAAAGCCGGTCCCACTAGAGAGCCATGTGCAGTCAGTCGAATTCGGTCAACCCGCGGCAGATTGAATGCGCTGACGAATCCAGGCGCGGCTGTGCTCCAGCACACGGTCCGCCATCATGGTGGGGAAATGGATGAAGCCGTGGGGGGCCTCGGGCAACAGGTGCACTTCGACCCCGGCGGTCTTCGCCCAGCGATCGGCCAGTTGCAGCGTGTCGTCGCGCAGCGGGTCCAGCGCGCCTACCCACATCAGTGCCGGCGGGAAGCCTGTGAAATCGCCATACAGCGGTGACAGCGGCGGCGCCTGACGCTGTGCGTCGCTGATGTCCGGCGTCAGCATGCGCAGGGCGTCGACCATGCCCGGGCCGTCCAGTACTAGCGTATCGGACCCCGCTGCACGCACGCTCGGTGTGCCGGTCAGGTCGTAAACCCCGTAATAGAGGAGGGCGCCGCACACGCGCTTGAACAGCTCCGGCCAGGCCTTGAGCTGCAACAGCGTCGCCCCGGCCAGATGCCCGCCTGCCGATTCGCCGACGACGATCACCGGCAGCCCGGCAAACTCCGGGCAACCGTCACCCAGCAGCCAGCGCGCTGCAACCAGACAATCCTCCATCAGCCCTTGCACCGGCGTCGACCCGGCGAGCCGGTAATCCACCGAAACAACGGCCACCTCGCACGCCCGGACCATCGCCATGTTCAGGTCGTCGTTCATCTGCGCGTTGCCGATCACCCAGCCGCCGCCATGAATGTCCAGCACCACGCCTTTGGCCTTGCCCTTGGGCCGGATGATCCGCACCGGCACACGATGACCGTCGAGGTTCGCCATCGTGCTTTCAGCGTGCAGGCCATGGCGGGCCAGCCTGGCCGCGCCATTGAGCTGACCGACGCGCAACAGCGACTGAATCAAAAGAGGGGTGAAGCGGTTGCGGATACGAAATCGCGGCAGCCAGGCCAGCTTCTTGTTAAAGCGCCGCGCCTGCGCCAGCTCATCGTCATGAAAATGCAAACCGTCGTTGCTGTCCAATTGCGTGCTCTCTCTCGGGCTCACGCCCGCCAGTCAGGGGTACTGTCTTGGTGTGCGCGGGCGGCCCAGAGTTTCACGTGCGCGAGTAAAGCAATTTGAGGCCGGCCGTGGCGTAAGCAACCGCGCGATCGTGCATGCCCACTGTGTATCTGATCGTGCCCACGCTCTGCGTGGGCATGCATCCCGAGACGCTCCGCGTCGCCTTGCCCGCAATCCCGTTACCGAGTGAGGTCTGGGGACGCGGAGCGTCCGGGGCGGCATTCCCACGCGGAGCGCGGGAACGATCAAACAGCCGACTTAACGGTTGCTCATTGGCGGCGTCGGTTTGATCAACTGCAACTGCTGACGGTAGTCATCGGTCACTTGCCGCGCCTGGCTGTTGCTGGTGATGACCCGTGGGGTGATCAGCACGACCAGCTCGGTGCGTTTCTTGCTCTTGACGGTGTTGCCGAACAGCCAGCGCAGGCCGGGAATGCTGCCCAGATACGGCACGGCAGACACGGTGTCGGCGTTGTCCTGTTTGATCAGGCCGCCGAGCAACACGGTCTGGCCGCTTTGCACCGCCACTTGAGTCGACACCGAGCGCGTCGAGATGCGCGGATTGCCGTTGCTGTCCGTGCCGTTGGCATCGTTGGCATCGCTGACCTGCTGCTGGATGTCCATGTACACCAGGCCGCCCGGATTGATGCGCGGCACGACGTCGAGAATAACGCCGGTCTGCACGTATTCCACGCTGCTGAGGGTCGTGTTCGAGACGTTGGTGTTCACGGTGGTCTGGCTGATCGGGATGTTGTCACCGACCTGAATCTGCGCCTGCTGGTTGTTCATCACCACCAGCGACGGCGCCGACAGCACCTGGGTGCGGCCGCTGGTTTCCAGCGCATGCAGCGCGATCTGCAGGTTGTTGCTGACGAATGAGTAAAACAGTGAATCGGCACCAAGGCCTGCACCGCCGCCGCCCAGCGCGCCCTGGCTGCCAGGGGCATTGGCGACGGTGGTGCTGGTGGAATTGCCGGCCAGCCGGCCGAGGTACCACTGCACCCCAAGGTCCAGCTCGCCGGTCAGGTTCACTTCAAGAATCCGCGTCTCGATCTGCACCTGCATCGGTGCGTTGTCCAGACGCTTGATGGCCGATTCGATCTCGGCCCACTGGGCCGGGCGCGTGCGGATCAGCAACTGATTGCTGCTCTGCTGGGCGGTAATCCGCGTGCTGTCGTCCAGGCGCTTGCTGGCGCCCGAGCCGCTGGCTGCGGCATCCGAACTGTCGCCCTGAATGCTGCTGTCAGCGCTGTCCTCAGAGGATTCGCCGTCCTGCTCTTCTTCACCTTGCTGAGAGCCGTTCTGCAAACCGCCGTTGGCGCCGCCCATGCCCGAACCCAGGCCGCCGCCCATGCCGCCGCCCATGCCGGAGCTGCCGTTGAGGCCCTGGCCGCCCACGCCCATGCCGCCGCTGCTGCCGGTGCCACTGCCGTTGAGCGATGACAGCGAGCGCGTGCGCAGGCCCGGCGCGACCTTGGCCGCGCTGTCGTCCTTGATCTGGCCGTTGCCGTAAATCTGCCGCAGGTATTTGGCCAGGTCCGAGGCCTTCATGTTGCGCACGTCGTAGACGTACATCTGCGGTTCGTTGCCGCCGCCTTCGTCGATGGTGTGAATCCAGTCACCGACTTCGCTCAGGTAGCGCGGCTGGGAAGAAATCGCCACCACCGAATTGGTCCGCTCGATCGGCAGAAACTTGACCATGCCGGCCAACGGCATGCCGCTGTCCGGGCCGAACATTTTTTGCAGCTCGGGCATCAGCTCGCCGACGCTGGCGCGTTGCAGGCCATACACGGCGATGGACATGCCCTTGAGCCAGTCGACGTCGAAGGTGTCGATGGTGTCCTGGTAGTTGGCCAGTTCATCCGGCGTACCGGCCAGGCTCAACACGTTGCGCGCCGGATCGACGAGCAAGAACGCGTTGTCACGGGCGAAAGGCTTGAGCAGCTTCTGCATCTCGGTGGCCGAGATAAAGTGCAGCGGGAACAACCGCGCCGACAGCCCGGTGGCCGGTCGCGCCACCGGCATTTCCGGCACCAGTTTGCCAGCGACGGCCTGGTTGGCCGGGAGGATCACGTAGCGGTCGCCCTGACGGATCATCGCGTTGTCGGTCCACGACAGCAGCGTCTCCAGAATCGACAGCGCCTGCTGCTTGTTCACCGGCTGCGAGGTCGAGAAGCTGACATCGCCTTTCACGCCCTGGTTGATGCTGTAGTTCTCATGCAGCAAATCGCCCAGCACGGTGTTGATCACCGCTTCGATGGGCTGGTTGGCGAAGTTGAAGGTGATGTCACCGGCGGCGGCTGAAGCGCCTTTCGCACCAGCACCGACCTGCGCCGGTCCCGCACCGCGCACGAACGTCTGGTTGCCGCGAATGATCTGTTGGCGCGCAGGCGCAGGCCTGGCGCCAGTGTTGTTCGGGCTCGGCGTTTCGACCGGATCGCTGACCGGGCCGCGCTGCGAACCGGTGCCATTGAGTGCTTCCTGCATCAGGGCCGGATCGTTTTCAAAACGTTCCGGAGTGGACGCGCATCCGGCCAGGGCCACGGCGGTGGCCAGGCACAACAACGGGCTGCGTAAACGGAAAAACTCAGAGGTGCGATTGTTCATGGTGTGGGTACGTTTGGAAGAGTAATAGGGGGGACTTTCGACGGCGGCGGAAGGCGCAGCATGGGCAGTCGCAGTTCGCGGGTCTGGCCCTGATGGCTGAAAGTGGCGTTTTGCGGCGTGACCGAATCAAGGGTCCAGCCGTTGTCCAGCGTGCTGCCGACGGCCAGCTTGAGGCGACGCTTCTGCGGCAGTTGCAGCAGCACCCAGCGCGAAGCGCCGTCGATGATCACGCCGTTCAGGCTGATGCCATCCAGGGACGAGGCCTGGGATTTGCCAGTGACCAGGTCAGGCTTGCGGTCCGGGCTGAACATCGATTGCTGCCAGGTCAGCGTGAGCGCCTGAGCCGGCAGCGCCGGCAATGCGGCGGGCCTGGCGGTTGGCGCGGCTTCACGGGCTTCGCCGGGCGGCAACCAGTCGATGTCCTGACCGGCGCCCATGCTCAGGCTGACGGCGACGGCGGCGAGGGCAACCGTGGCCGCGCCGAGCGCGAGAGTGAGGGCGTCGAACTTCATGCGTCAGGCTCCTCGGACGGTGTCGGTGGTTCAGGTTGCTCATCCAGATCGGCTTGCTCGGCGGGATCAGGTGGCTGCCGGGATTCGGTCTCTGGCTCGGCGGCGGGGTTGGACGGCTGCTCTTTGTGCGGCGCGGCCTGTTGCAGATACCCGCGCAACAGCAGATGCACCTGCAAGCGCCCGGCGCCGCCAGTGGCGGGCGCCGAGGTGGCGCGGCGGATGCTCAGGTTGTCGATGAACAGGAACGGCTGGCCGTATTCCAGTTCGTGCAGCAAAGCCACCAGCGGCTCCATGGCGCAGTCCAGGGTCAGGCTGACTTTGACCTGACGATACGGCTCGGCGCTGTCGCGCTCGGGGGTGATCGGCATGCGCTGGGTGACCTGGCAGCCGGGGCCTTGATCGGCGTGGGCCTTGACCAGATCGAGGCTGCGTTGCATCAGGTCGGCGGCCACGGCACTGGGGTCTTCGCCGGGCAACAGGCTGCTGCGGCTCGACGGGTCGCGGCGCGCCGCCTGCAACTGCTGCTCAAGGCTCTCGCGCTGGGCGAGGGCGCCGGCATAGCGCTGCTCCTGGTGGCGCAAGGTATCGGCCTGATCTTGCAAGTCGCTCAACGGGTCGAGAAACCAACTTTGCACCAGCAGCCACCAGGCCGCCCACAGCACCAGGGCCAGGGCAATCAGCGCGGCGCCGCGACGTTCACGGGGTGTCAGTTCACGGCGCATCGGCGGCCTCCTTGCGCAACTGGGCCCGCAGGGAAAAGCGCTCTTTACCGGTTTGTGCGTCGGGCTGAATGATCCCCTGGAACTGCGCGTCGGTGAGGGTGCGGCAGTCTTTCATGCGGCTGATGAGGGCGCTGGCCTTGGCGCTCTGGCCAGTGATCGACACGCTGCCGCCCTCGGCAATCTCCAGCTGCTCGACCCAGGTGTCGGCGCCCAGGCAGCCGGTGAGGTCGGCGAGCACGCTGGAGGTGGTCGGCTGCGCGGCCTTTTGCTGGGCCAGGTAACGCGCGGCGCCCTGGGTATTGATCAGTTCGCGGCGCAGGTTCTGCACGGCCTGCACCTGGCTGCGTTGCTCGTCGACGTGCTGCTGCATCGCTTCAACCTGGGCCGTGCGTGCGTCCAGCCAGAGCACCATGCAGGTCAGCAGCAAGGCGCCGCAGATCACGGCAAGGAAACGCGGCAGGCGTGCGGAGCCTGCCACCGCTGGCTTCAGCTCGGCGGGCAGCAGATCGACATTCAGCCGCTCGCCCTTGGCGTTGCGCGCATCCACGGCGTACAGCGGCAGGCCGCGTGCCGTGCAGGTGTCGATGACCGGCTGCAAACGCTCGCGCAGCACCGCCACCAGCAGCACCTGCGCCTGGGTTTTGCCCTTGGCGGTGACGCGCGCGACGTAATGCATCTGCTCGCGGGGGTAGGGCGTGTACTTGTCGAGCTCGAAACCCACCACGCTGTGCAGATCGCGCAGCGCCGCCAGCGGCAACTGCAGCGGCTGCGCCAAGACCATGCCAGCGGGGAGCATCAGGATCAGCCGCTCGCCGGTCTCGTGGGCAATGTGCTCGGGCAAGGGCCAGTCGATCAGGCGCTCGCGCACCTGGGGCATCAGCCGTGCGCGGACGCCGGCGGGCAGTAGCGCCTGCAATTCGTCCAGCCAGGCCTGCCACAGAGGCTGCGCCGGGCTGTCGCGCCACTGACTGCGCACCCGGGCCTGCAACGGCGCCAGCTGCTGTAAAAGTGATTGCTTCATTCTTGCCAACGCAGAACGCGATACGGTCGCGCTCCCTCCTTCGATGGGTTCAATAACAACGTGACGTTGAGCGTCGTGGTGTAACCGCCGGGCAATGTCGCCTGGCTTCGAATACTGATGACCGGGCCTGCGTCCTTGGTCGCGGGGCCCGCTTGCGGCAGACCCAGCGCTCGCCGCAGCCAGAGCGAGGCCATGCGCGGATCGGGCGCGGTGAGGCCGCTCCATAACGTGACGTTTGGGCTGGCGCACTGGTAAAGCGGCTGGCCGATGCCCGGCAGTTCACGCACTTCCTCGACCATCCGCAGCGGTGCCCGGCCACCGCCGCGACGCTGTTCCAGGCCCTGGGCCACTTGCCGCGCCAGGTCCGGATTCGCCCCGCACGCCACCAGCAGGCGGGCGAAGGATCCCGCCGGCGCCGCGTTGAGGTCCAGCTTGCCGGTCTCGCTGCCCAGGCTCACCGCCAGCGCGGCCTCGTCGAAACGCAATCCGTGGGGCTGGTTGTCGGCTTTCCAGTGTTGCTGCGGGTCGCGATCCAGCTGCGCCAGCACCGCCATGCCGATCCCGGCTTCTGCCGCGAGCACCGCCTGGGTGTGCTGGCGTTGCCACAGGGCCTGGCGGTTCTGCAAATGCACCCAGCCCAGCAAACCGGCGAGCAGCGTGCTGAGTAATGCCAGCACCCACAACACCAGCAGCAACGCCACGCCTTTTTGCCGACGGCCGTTCATAACGTGTGCGCCTCGCCGGACAGGTCCAGGCGCAGGTTGATGCTCTGCAACGGCCAAGGCACGGGGCCGGCCAGCTGCGCGTCGATGCGCACACTGACGGGCAGGCGTCCCGGCCACGGCCAGTGATCAAGCCACGCGGTGGATTCACCGGTGGGCGACACCCCGCGGTAACTCAGTTGCAGCGAGCGCACCTGATGCAGCAGCACCTGGGGCTCCTCGGCCGGCAACAGCGCCTGACCGCGCAAGCGCTCCAGGCTGACCTGCAAACGCTGACCGGCCGCCAGCGTCACGCTGTGCCGGTACAAACCGCCGCCGAGTGTGGCGGGCAGCGGCGCATAAAAGCTCATGGCCTGGGCGTCGCCCTCGAACACCGGCGCCTGGCCGGGCTCGGCACCGCTGGCCGCCAGGGGCAGCGCCTGAGCGATGGCGCTGCGCAAAAAATTCTGCGTCGAACGTATTTCATCGAGCCGCGTGCTGTAGCGCTCGGCCTTGGCCATGGCGCGGTTGGCCCCGGTGATCGCCGCGCCGACCATGGTCAGCAGCACGCCGAGCAAACTCAGCACCACCAAAACTTCGAGCAGCGTGAAACCCTGGCTTCGGCGCGTCATTGCCCGGCTCCGGAGCCCGCGCTGCGCACTTGCAGGCTGCTGTAATGGGCGCGGCGCGCTCCGTCGCTCACCTCAAGGTCCAGCCGCCAGGCCGTGGCCGGCGCATTGCCGCGGGGCAGCGCGCTGACCTCCATCTGCCAGGTCACGCCGCTCCACTTGCCCTCGGTGCGACCCGGCTGCAAGCGGCCGGCGCTGGCTTCGTCGATCAGCGAACGCGCCGCCAGACTCAGCCGGTCACTGCGTTGCGCCTGCTGCAAGGCCCGCGCGCTCTGCCCGAACGCCACCACCAGCACGCTGCTGCACACCGCCAGCACGGCGAGAGCGGCCAGCATCTCCAGCAGTGTGAAACCGCGCTGACGCCTCAATTGAGCGTGCGCAACTGAACGTTGCCGGTCAGCCAGTTGATGTCCACGCGCCAGTGTTTGTCGCCCCGGGCCAGTAACAGATGGCCGCCGCTGGAACCGCCGTCCGGGTAGAACTCGAACGCCGGGCCCAGGCCGTCAGCGGTCTGCAGTTGCACGCGCATGTCGGTGGGCAGTTGCACCGGCTTCAGGTGCGGGCCTTGAAGCCGACCGTTGCGCAGATCAAAGCGCGTCTGCGCCGGTTGCCCGGTGACGATCGCCTGCACCCGCGCCGCCCGCAGCGACTGAACCACTTCGCTCAGCGCGCGACGTTCACTGGCCGCGTGCAAACCCCGACCCACGCCAAAGCTCACCAGGCCGACGCTGATGCCGATCAGAACGATCACCACCAGCAATTCGAACAGGGTGAAGCCGCGGGCGCGGGGCAGGGCGTGCATATTATTCCCAGTTACCGATGTCGGCCTTGTAGCCGTCACCGCCAGGCTGGCCGTCCTGACCGAAGAAGATCAGGTCAAAGCTGCCGTGCTCGCCCGGGTAGCGGTAGCCGAACGCGTGGCCGAACGGGTCTTTCAGGTCCGAAGGCTTGGCGTACGGGCCGGCCCAACCGGTCGCATTGGCCGGCTTGGTCACCAGCTGCTGCAGATTGGCCGGCGGCGTGCCGACGTCCAGGCCGTAGCTTTCGACCTTCATGCCGAGGCTGGCGAGCTGCGCCTTGCCTGCGCCGTATTTGCCCTTGTCGACGTTGCCGCCGACCTGACGCACGACGATGGTGGCGACGATGCCCAGCAGCACGATCACGGCGAGCATTTCCAGCAGGGTGAAACCGCCCTGGCGACGGCCTTGGGCAGCGTTGAATCGGGACATGTGTATTTCCTCAAATGTTACTGGTAAGACTCATCAGCGGCAGCATGATAGCGAGCATGATCACCGCCACCATCACCGCCATGACAACGGTCAGGCTCGGCACCAGCGCGGCGAGCAGACGGTCGATGCCGCGCTTGGCCTCGACGTCGAACACGTCGGCGACCTTGAGCAGCATGCCGTCCAGGTTGCCGGCCTGTTCGCCGACTTCGATCATCTGCAGCGCCAGCTCCGGCAGCAGCGGTTGCTCGCCGAACGCCTGGGCCAGCGTGCCGCCACCCTTGACCCACTCGGTGGCCTGCTCGACCTGGGCACGCAGGGCGTAGTTGCCGCAGACCTGACGGACGATGGTCATCGCTTGCAACAGCGCGACGCCGTTGCTCAGCAGGGTGCCGAGGGTCCGCGCCAGACGCGCGGCTTCGATCCGCTGCAACAGCGGGCCGATGACTTTGATAAACAGCAGGCGCCGGTCATGACGCTGGCGTCGTTGCGGATCCCGGCGCAGGACCGCGACGGTCCAGATCAGCCCGACGATGGCGCCGAGCAGCAGCAAGCCGTAGGCGCTGAGAAATTCCCCCAGCCACAGGATTGCCTGGGTGATGAAGGGAATCGGCACGCCCAGGTCACGAAAGATCGGCACGAACTGCGGCACCACGTACGCCAGCAGCAAGGCCAGCGAGCCGAGCACGCCGACCACCAGAAAGATCGGGTAGATCAGCGCATTAATGACTTCGCCGCGCAGCATCTGGCTGCGTTCCAGATACTCGCTGAGCTGGCGCAGGGTGTTTTCCAGGGACCCGCCGGCTTCGCCCGCGCGGACCATGCTGATGTACAGGCTGGAAAACTGGCCGTGCTCTTCTTCCAGCGCCTGACTCAACGGCTTACCGGCCTTGACCTGTTCACGAATCCGTTCAAGCAGCGCCTGGCGCTTGGGCTCGTGGGTCTGCTTGAGGAGGATGGTCAGGGCGCGTTCCAGCGGCTGGCCGGCACCGAGCAGGGTCGCCAGTTGCTGGGTGAAGCTCACCAGCGCCGCGCCGTTCATTGCGCCGCGACGCATGGCCGCGCGCAGGCCGCTGTTGGTGCTGGCTTCAAGGCTGAGCAGCAACAGGCCGCGCTTGTGCAGCGTCGCTGTCGCGGCGGTTTGATCGGCCGCTTCGAGGGTGCCGTGTTGGGCGACGCCATCGGCATCCAGTGCGCGGTATTTGAAATGGGCCATGGTCAGTCGCCACGCGTAACGCGCAGCACCTCTTCAAGGGAGGTCACGCCGGCCACCGCCTGGCGCAGGCCTTCTTCATATAAGGTGCGCAGGCCGCCGCGACGGGCCGCTTGCTCCAGCGTCGAGGCATCGGCCTGGCGCATCAGCAGGCCGCGCAGCTCTTCATTCATCACCAGCAATTCGGTGATGGCGCTACGGCCGTGATAACCGCCGCCGGGCAATTCGCTGGCGGGGCGATACAGGGTGATCGGGCGCTGATCGGTGAAGCGATCCAGCCCGTGTTCGGCAACCAGTTCCGGCGGTGCTTCAAAGGCGATGCGCGTGAGCGGATCGAGCCTGCGCACCAGCCGCTGGGCCAGAATGCCTTTAACGGTGGAGGCGATCAGGTAGCTTTCGACGCCCATGTCCAGCAACCGCGTGATACTCGCGGCGGCACTGTTGGTGTGCAGCGTCGACAGCACGAGGTGCCCGGTCAGGGACGATTGAATGGCGATGCGGCAGGTTTCCAGGTCGCGCATCTCGCCGATCATGATCACGTCAGGGTCTTGCCGGACGATGGAGCGCAAAGCGCCGGCGAAATCGAGACCGATGGCCGGCTTGACCTGAATCTGGTTGATGCCCTCGAGCTGGTACTCGACCGGGTCTTCAACCGTGATGATCTTGCGCTCGGCGGTGTTGAGCCGTGACAGTGCGGTGTACAGCGTGGTGGTTTTGCCGGAACCGGTGGGGCCGGTGACCAGCAAAATGCCGTGGGGGTTCTCCAGCACGTCGAGGAAGTTCTGCAGGCGCTCGCCGTCCATGCCCAGGCTGGGGAAGTCGAAGCTGACGGTCTGCCGATCGAGCAGACGCATCACCACCGACTCGCCGAAGCTGGTGGGCACCGTGCTCACCCGCAAGTCCAACTCTTTACCCTGAATGCGCAGCATGATGCGGCCATCCTGGGGCAGGCGACGCTCGGCGATGTCCAGCCGCGCCATGATCTTCAGTCGCGAAATGATCGCTGCCGATGAACTGGACGGCGGCGCTTCGGCTTCGTGGAGCACACCGTCGATGCGGTAACGCACTTTCAGCTGGCTTTCAAAAGGCTCTATATGAATGTCGGAGGCGCGTTGCTCGACGGCCCGTTGCAGAATCAGGTTGACCAGCCGGATCACCGGCGCCTCGGACGCGAGGTCTTTGAGGTGCTCGATGTCTTCTTCGGCGCCGCCGTGTTCGTCGAGGGTCTCGATCAGCGAGCCCATGGCCGAACGGCCCTGGCCGTAATAGCGCTCGATCAGCCCGTCGACCTCACTGCCAGCACCGACCGACACATACACCGGCGCCTGGCAGGCGTACGCCACGGCGTCCAGCCCATAGGCATTGCCCGGATTGGCCGCCAAGACATGCACGCCATCGGCATGGGTGCCGATGGGCAGCAGGCGATAGTGCCGCAGGAAGCGCTCGCTCAACTCCGGCAAAGGATCGCCGGACAGCGTCACGTTTTCCGCCAGCAGCAACGGCGCTTGCAGCGTCGAAGCCCATGCCTTTGCCAGGTCCAGTTCCGAGACCAGGCCCAGGCGGGTCAGCAATTCGGTGAGCGAACTGCCTTCCGATTCCTGGGCCAGTCGCTGTGCCCGCTCCAGATCACCTGTCTTCAGTCCGGCATTGGCCAACAGCCAGGCACACAGCGCTTCGGCCGAGTGCGCGGTGAGTTGTTGGCTATTGATAGGGGACAGATGAATGGACACAGCACCGGTTCAAATAAGAGAGGCCTCTGACGAGACCTCTGGGGTGAATACATAATGTGCAATAACAGTATGCTGCTTAACAGCAACTAAACGGCAGTGCGTTAGTTTGTCGCAGACGAAGTGTTTGCGGTTGGACGACCGCGCTTGTTTTCATCGGCCTGATTCTGTTTGGTGGCTTTCTTTACGGCTTTTGTATCTTGTGTCTGGGTCATGACAGTGGAATCTGCTGCGCCAGAAATAGTTTCCTGAGTGTCGGAGTCAGCGGCCATAGTTGCGGTTGCAAATGACAGAGTCAGTGCAGCGATGGCGCCCAGTGCTGGCAGTTTCATGTGATGTTTCTCCAATGTTTGTCATGTGTTTGAAATGATCCCGACGCCGGTGTCCAGCGCTGGCTCACCGCCTTCCCCATGACTGAAACCCTGTATTTGCGGGGTTTAAGGGGTCCAGCGGTGAAAATTGCTAAACCTACAGACCTGTAGGTTTAGCAAGAGTTCAGATGATGTATCAAAAAATGTCGAGTTTGTTCGAGATTGATTTTTTTGTTTGACATCACTTGAAAACAATTGCCTTAATTTAAACGTCTCGGGCAACGCTCGTGCAGTTCGGTGGCTCATCGCCATTAACGTTAGTTACAGAAGATCAAATTGCCCACACTCATCGTCACGTTGTAACGCCACTTTCCCGTTCACCGATGTTCTTTCGAGAACTTCGGTATAGGCCGAGTCATGCCTGAAACAAAGGCTTGTGGCGTGTCAACTGCGACAAATGAGCGCGGGTGATACTTGGAGAGCGTCCCCTATGCGAAACCGTAAAACTTTCGGTGCCCACTCGGCACTGGCTTTGTTGAGCCTGGCCATCTGCCACGCCAACGCAGCCGACACCACGACCCAAGAGCAACTGGCGGCCAAGGAACTGCGCGCTGATAAAGCGGCAGAAAAAACCCTGGCGAAGATGACTCAGGAAGAAAAGCTGGCCTACATCGGCGGCATCGGCGGCTGGGACGTCAAACCGCTTAGCCAGTACGGCGTGCCACAGATCCACGGCGCCGACGGTGGCGCGGGCATCCGTTACACCAGCGAAGGCAACGATCCGGGCGTGGTCTATCCGTCCGGCCCGAACCTGGCGGCCACCTTCAACCCGCGTCGCGCGATCGATTTCGGTCGCGCTCTGGGCTACGACACTGCCAGCGGCGGCTACCAGTTCGTCACCGGCCCCGGCATGAACCTGTACCGCATGCCGTGGAGCGGTCGTGCCTTCGAATACCTCTCCGGTGAAGACCCGTTCCTCGGTGCCAGCCTCGGCCCTGCGGTGATCAACGGTATCCAGCAGCGTCGCGTCTGGGCGGAAGCCAAGCACTACGCCGGTAACGATCAGGAAACCAACCGCTTCATCCTCAATCAGGTCATGCCTGAGCGCGTCCTGCGCGAGATGACCCTGCCGCCGTTCGAATCCGCCACCAAGAACAGCACCGTGGCGATGATGATGTGCTCGTTCCAGAAAGTGAACGGCGAGTACGCGTGCGAGAACAAGCACCTGATCGCTGACATCCTGAAGAAGGAATGGGGCTTCAAGGGCCTGGTACAGAGCGACTACAACGCCGTCGTCCACGGTCTGCCAGCAGCACAGGCCGGCACCGACCTGGACATGATGGGCGGCCAGATGAACAGTTCGGTGCTTAAGCCGTACCTGGACAGCGGCGAGCTGGACATGGCGACCATCGACGACAAGGTCCGCCGCATCCTGAAGAACATCTACCTGTACCAGTTCGACAAGTTTGCACCGCTGACCACGCACAACATGAACAGCGCCACCAGCAACAAGGTCGCCCTGAACATCGCTCGCGAAGGTATCGTGCTGCTGAAAAACCAGGGCGACGTGCTGCCACTGGACAAGAACAAGGTCAAGCGCATCGCCGTCGTTGGCGACCTGGCCAAGTACGCACCACCGACCGGTTTCGGCAGTGCTCACGTTGACGCTACCCGTTACATCAGCGAACTGAGCGGTCTGCGCCAGATCGCCCCGGGCGCTCAGGTCGAGTTCCTTGACACCCTGTCCCTCGACCCGACAGCCATGCACTGGACCACCACCGACAGCAAAGGCAACAGCGTCGCTGGCATGAAGACCGAGTACTTCAACAACGCCACCTGGTCCGGCGACCCGTCGGCCACCCAGATCGACACTTACGTCAACCTGGACTGGTCCAGCGACAAAGTGCCGAGCAACGGCGACACCGCCAACACCTCGATTCGCTGGAGCGGTCAGGTCACCCCGACCATCAGCGGCGACCAGGTCTTCAAAGTCCGTGCCGACGGCGCCGTACGTCTGTGGGTCAACGGCGAGAAGGTCATCGACAACGGCGACGGTGAGAACATCACCAACAAGAGCATTCCGCCGACCATTCCTGTTTCCGGCAAGATCAAGCTGGAAGCCGGCAAGGCTTACGACGTGAAGCTTGAGTACTCGCGCCGTGACGGTTATCTGTCGACCATGGGCGGCCTGGTGGGCGTGCAAATGTCGACCGCTTCGCTGACCGCACCGTCCGACCTGTCGCAATACGACGCGGTCGTGGTTGCCGTGGGTAACAGCGCTGAATACGAAGGTGAAGGTTTCGACCACAGCTTCGATCTGCCTGAGTACCAGAACGAGCTGATCCAGAACATCGCCAAGGCCAACCCGAACACCGTGGTGACCATGCATGGCGGTACCGCGCTGAAGATGAGCGACTGGATCGACCAGGTGCCGGCTGCGCTGCACGCCTTCTACCCGGGTCAGAACGGTGGTCAGGCCCTGGCCGAGATCCTGTTCGGCAAGGTCAACCCGTCGGGCAAGCTGCCGATCAGTATCGAGCGCAACATCGAAGACAATCCGCTGTACAAGGATTTCCCGAACTTCGATAACACACGCACCAAGGTCAAGGAAATCAGCTACGCCAACGACCTGACCATGCTCGGCTACCGTGGCTACGACAAGACCAACACCAAACCGCTGTTCGCGTTCGGTCACGGCCTGTCGTACACCCAGTTCACCTACAACAACATCTCGGTCACCCCGGGCGTTGCAGTGGGCAACACGCCGATCAAGGTTTCGTTCGACCTGACCAACAGCGGCAAGCGTGCCGGTTCCGAAGTCGCCGAGCTGTACGTCGGCCAGCAGAACCCGAAAGTCGAACGTGCCGTCAAAGAGCTGAAAGGCTACAAGAAGGTCTTCCTGCAACCGGGCGAAACCCGTCACGTCACCATCGAACTGAACGACCGTTCCCTGGCGTACTTCGACGAGGCAAGCAAGCAGTGGGTGATCGATGCCGACACCTTCAACATCAGCCTGGGCGCGGCCTCGGACGACATCCGTCTGAATGCCAAGCTGGTCAACCCGTTCCGTCAGGAACTGTCGACCACCACCAGCAACCCGCTGCCACGTTCGGCGCTGAACTCGGTCAAAGTGACCCTGCCAGCGGTGAAGACCGGCGGCGTGCTTGATCAGGCCAAAGACACCGACGCAGCCAATGGCAACACGGACTACGACGGCAACACCGAGTACTGATTGATCACAGCGGGAAAGGGCTGAGCAGTGGGCTGGCGTCGGGCGTTTCCCCGCCGCTGGCCAGGCCCGGACCCCGAGTGACAATCCGAGCTTGAGTAACAGAGAATGAGGCGATCCGGCCAGCCCGGATCGCCTCATTTTTTATGCGCGGATGTCGCGCTCGACCTGAGCCATGTAACTGTCGAAACGCTGCACCAGATCCACCGTCTCCGGGAAGCGCAGCCATTGCAGCTGCAGCCCGTCCATCATCGCCAGAATCTGGTGAACGATCGCGTCCAGATCCACATCCCCCCGCACTTCGCCGGTCACCACCAGATGGTCGAGCCGTGCGCGCATGCGCCCGTGAATCGTGACGTAGCGGGACTGAAACCACTCCCACCCCGGGTGACTGTCCACCAGGCTTTCGGCATTGAGCATGCTGAACGCGCGAATCACGCCGGGCGCTGTTGCGTTGGAACGGTTGATCTGCCGCAGCCCGCTGACGAAGCCCTGCAGCGTCGGCTCGCTGTGCAAGCTGCTGATCACTTTGTGATTGACCTCGTCGCGACGCGCGAGCACGCCCATCAGCAGGGCGACCTTGTTCGGGAAGTGATGCAGCACGCCCGCCACCGAGATGCCGACGATGTCGGCGATGCGGGCAATGGAGGCGCCGGTGTAGCCCTCCAGCGAAAACAGTTGCAGCGCGGCGTCGAGCAGTTCTTCGCGGCGCTTTTCACCCTTGGGTGCGCGACGGGTGCGGGGGAGTGTGTCTGACGTATTTCCTGTCATCGGGTTTACCTGGCGTCTCCATGCTTTGCAGGTGTCTGGGCGTTTCGGCAAGCCTGTTGCGACGCCGGATTGCGAGGACGCAATGGGCAGAAAACGCGTGGCAAGTCGTCGCAGGTGCTGAAACGGCACGCTCTGTTTAAGGGGGCAACCGGATTTTGGCAAGCGAAAACTGATATTCAGGCGCGCCGGCATAAGGGTTCCACCGTTCGGGGGGGGCCGGTCCAGAAAATGGGAACTCCCGCCGCGCCTGCCTCTCCTTTGAAGTAACTGACCTACAAGGAGGATCCATTGTGAACGAACAAGCCAGTCCCGGAGTTGCCTATCTGATCGAATGCGCGGAGGAGACGACGATTGATTCGCGGCTGTTTGCCATTTACGAAGCCTTGGCCGAAGCGGGCGGGCTTATTCCTCAGGAATATTTGATCAAGGTGGCCCGCGAGACCACGGCAGGCCCCAAGCAGCAGTTGTTGATCAGACTGATTGGCAGAGCCAGCCGCGCGCAGCTCCACTGATCAGTCGTCGCACCCCGTGTGTGCCCACCGATGCTGAATAAACCCTTTCACGACTCGGAGCCCTTGCCCCGTCGGCAACGCTCCGAGCAGTAACGCACCTCATCCCAGCAGCGCGCCCATTTCTTTCTCCAGGTGAACGGCAGCCCGCAGACGGCGCAGGTTTTCACCGGCAGTTCGCTCTTCTTCAAATCGCCTCTCCGGCGTCGAGCTTGCTCAGCAGCGACTCGCCCCTTTGCCACAGCGCGTCCTGTTTCGCCTCGGTCATCCGATCAAGATTCTTGTAGACCATGCCCATGCGTTGATTGGCGCGCAGCAGGTTGCTGTGGCGCATCACGAAATGCCAGTACAGCGAATTGAACGGGCAGGCATCCTCCGTCGTGCTTTCCTTGACCTTGTACGCGCAGCTGCCGCAGTAGTCGGACATGCGCTTGATGTACTGGCCGCTGGCGCAATAGGGCTTGGAACCGAGGTAGCCGCCGTCGGCGTGCATGACCATGCCGAGGGTGTTGGGCAGCTCAACCCACTCGAAGGCGTCCATGTAGATTGCCAGGTACCACTCGCAGATCTGCTTGGGCGCGATGCCGGCGAGCAGGGCGAAGTTGCCGGTGACCATCAGCCGCTGTATATGGTGGGCGTAGGCGTGCTCAAGGCTCTGGCCGATGGCCTGGCGCATGCAGTTCATGTTGGTTTGCCCGGTCCAGTAGAACTCCGGCAGAGCCCGGGTGTTGCCGAATGAATTGCCTTCGGCGTAGTCCGGCATCTTCAGCCAGTAGACGCCGCGCACGTATTCCCGCCAGCCGATCAGTTGGCGGATGAAGCCCTCGGCGGCGTTCAGCGCGACGCCGCCCGACCAGTAGGCTGACTCGACGTCGCTGCACAGCTGGCGCAGGTCCAGCAGCCCGATGTTCAACGCCGCACTGATCCGCGCATGGAAGAGGAAGGGCTCATCCATCGCCATGGCGTCCTGATAATCACCGAACGCGCCCAGCCCGTAATCGAGAAAGTACTGCCACAGGGCCTGGGCGTCGGCGTGGGTCACCGGGTAGTCAAAATTGTCCAGCGAACCGTAGTGACTGGCGAACCGCTCACCTACCAGCGCCAGCACATTGCGTGTGATGGCGTCCGGTGCGAAACGCGCCGGGTAGGGCGCCGAGACCTTTTTGGGCAGCGCCTTGCGGTTGTCGGCGTCGAAGTTCCAGGCACCACCCACGGGCGTGCCGTCGCAGTTGAGCAGCAGGCGTTGCTTGCGGCGCATCTCGCGGTAGAAGAATTCCATGCGCAGCTGAACCTTGCCGCTGGCCCACTGGGCGAACTCCTCCCGCGAGCAGAGAAACCGCGTGTCGCTGTGCCAGAACAGTGGCAGTCCGCACTGCCTGACGGAGTGCTCCAGACGCCAGTCGCCGCACTCGGTGGCGTGGACTTCTTCGGCCTGCAACGAGGCGTGCCAGCGCTGTAACTCGGTCGGCACCGAGCCGGTGTTCAGCGGGTCGTCCAGCGCTACGTACTGAACGATGATGCCGCGCGCCTGCAGCGCCTGGGCGAAATGGCGCATGGCGCTGAAGATCAGGGCGATTTTCTGCGGGTGATGGGCGACGTAGGTGGCTTCTTCCATGACCTCGACCATCAGCACGGCGTCGCGCTGGGGGTCGAGGTCGGCAAGGGAGGGCAGGTCGAAAGACAACTGGTCGCCCAGGACCAGGCACAGGCGGCGGACAGGCATCATCGATCGGCACCCTGTGACGCGTCGGCACTGCAGGCTGTTAGCGTGAAGTGACGGAGGACAGAAGAGAGAAGGTTGGTCACGGGATTCCTGATGAGCAGGGAGTGATGGCGCCGAGCTAGCGGTTTGCCCGGCGCGCGGTCATGGGTCTAGCCGGACACGTGGCGCCTGACGCATTGCATCAGGCCCTGCAGCGGGCCGGATTCCACCGGGGCGGGGACGCAGACCGTGCGCTCCCGGTCGCCTTCGCTGATGGTCAGCGTGTAATGCTGCATGCCGCGCAGCGCACGGGCCGGGCGCCGACCTTCAGGCAGCGCGAAGAATCTGGACGCGTCGACCAGTTGCCGCAGCTCTTGCTGATCGGGTTCGGGCAGGGCGTCCACTTCAATGGTGTTGGGCTTGCTCAGCCCGGGAAAATAGGCGACCCCGCCGCTTTCGCTGAATGAGATACGCATGTTCGTGGCTCCTTCTCTTGCCAGATGGCCATGGCGGATCATTGCGCGTTGATGCCCACGGCCGCCCAGCCTTCTTGTACCGCGATTTGAGCTGCTTCGCCTACACCGTACAGCCGGCCGGCCACATCGTGGGTGATCCGCGCGAAGCGAACGAAGCCGGCATTGGGGCGCAGGCGCGAGTCGCGTAGCGCGTCGTACCAGATGCGCCCGGCCTTTTCCCAGGCATGACCGCCGATGCGCGTCGCCACTTGATAGAACGCATGGTTGGGGATGCCCGAATTGATGTGCACGCCGCCGTTGTCGTCGTAAGTGTGAACGAAGTCGTCCATGTGACCGGGTTGCGGGTCCTTGCCCAGCACTTTGTCGTCGAAGGCGGTGCCGGGGGATTTCATCGAGCGCAGGGCGCTGCCAGTGATCTTATCGGTGAACAGCCCTTCACCGATCAGCCAGCTGGCCTGCTTGGCGGTTTGTTTCAGGGCGTACTGCTTGATCAGTGAGCCGAACACGTCGGACATTGATTCGTTCAGGGCGCCGGCCTGGTTGAAGTAAACGAGCCCGGCTTCGTCTTCGGTGACGCCGTGGGCCAGTTCGTGGCCGATCACGTCGAGGGCGATGGTGAAGCGGTTGAACAGTGACTGATCGCCGTCGCCAAAGACCATCTGGGCGGAGTTCCAGAAGGCGTTGTTGTAGCCCTTGCCGAAGTGCACGGTGGCGTCGAGGGCCATGCCTGCGTCGTCGATGGAGTTGCGGTCGAAGACGTCGAAGAAGAAGTCGAAGGTGGCGCCGAGGCCGTCGTAGGCTTCGTCGACAGCGATGTCGCCGCTGACGGGCTGGCCTTCGCCGCGGACGAGGGTGCCGGGCAGGGTTTCGCCACCGTCGGCGGTGTAGATCGAACGGCGTTTGCCGGTGGGTGCTGCAGCGGCCAGGTGCACGACGCGTCGGTCGGGTTGCGCGCTGAGGCGCAGGGAGCGAAAGGTGTTGTCTTTGGCCCGGGTGCGCAGGGCGGCTTCGCGCTGGGCCTTGTTGCCGTTGCGGGCGATTTGATCCAGCAGGTACGGCGGGATGAGGCAGAGGATGGGGTTACGCGTGTGGTTCCTGCACATAGGCAATACTCCAGGGTGGCGTCGTTTAGTTGAGCGACGCGTCGCGGTCTCGTTTTAATCGACAAGCCAGAGGGATCGTGCGTTCCCCAAGGTCAAAAGCGTCTGCCTGGGGGCAGACTGTTTCGCCTTCGGCGACTTACTTTTGAAAAGCACCAAAAGTAAGCAAAAGTGCCTGCTCTCGGTTCGGCCCCTCGTTCCTCGGGGTCCCTTCACTCCGGCCTCGCTCCGTGGGCCCGCCGCCATCCGCCATCCATGGCGGGGGGCGGCTCTCGCGGCATCCATGCCGCTCGGCCCACGGAGCGAGACCTGCGTTCAGCCTGCACCTAAGTCGCGATTGGCGGTGACTGAGCTTTCTGCGCATAAAGATCAAAAGCAGATCAAAAGCGCCTTTAAAGCACAGATCAAAGGCTTCCCGGCTGAAGCCGGTCCCACAGGATGTACGCG
Source organism: Pseudomonas sp. 1L-C-7-B-C1 (assembly GCF_057291635.1). Lineage (NCBI taxonomy): Bacteria > Pseudomonadati > Pseudomonadota > Gammaproteobacteria > Pseudomonadales > Pseudomonadaceae > Pseudomonas > Pseudomonas sp. 1L-C-7-B-C1. The sequence continues at coordinate 50,413 of NZ_JBXAWH010000012.1, forward strand.
GTGCTTTTAGTGGGACCGGCTTTAGCCGGGAAGAGGCCAGCTCAGGCGCCGACATCTTTGCTGATAGCCCCCCTCTCTGTGGGAGCGAGCTTGCTCGCGAATACTTTATTCAAAACACCAGATATCCGATGGATGTACCGGCCCCTTCGTGAGCAAGCTCACTCCCACAAGTCCTCTGCGCTTGGCCCGCCCTTGATTTGCCGTTGATCTGCCTTTGATCTGCTTTTGATCTTCGTACACAAAAAGTCCAGTCACCGCAAAACGCGACCTTGGTGCAGGCTGAACGCAGGTTTCGCGGAGTGGGCCGAGCGGCATGGATGCCGCGAGAGCCGCCCCCCGCCATGGATGGCGGATGGCGGCGGGCCCACGGAGCGGGACCGGAGTGAAGGAACCCCGAGGTACGAGGGGCCCAACCAGGAGCAGGCACTTTTGCTTACTTTTGGTGCTTTTCAAAAGTAAGTCGCCGAAGGCGAAACAGTCTGCCCCCAGGCAGACGCTCTTGATCTTCTCTCAGTCCCGTCCAACCCGATGCCGCGCCGGGTTTTTCAGCCACAGTTGCAGTTCGGCTTCGGCCTGTTCCAGCGCGGTGCGGTTGAGCAGGCGGCGGAGCAGGGCGACGTTGACGGCGCGGGCGCGGAGGTTGAAGGCGGTGCTGCGCTCGCCGGCCGCATCGGGCTGGTAGACGCCGAGTTTTTCGTAAAGCTGCTGCAGCCGGTTCTGCACGCTGCGCAGCGACAGGTTGCGGCGGGTAGCGATGGTGCGGTCGGTGAGGCCGAGGGCGATGTCCTGCAGCACTTCGTATTCGCCGTCGCTCAGCCCGGACAACTGATCGTGGGCCTTCAGTTGCACGCCACGAATCTCGCGGTCGATCACGCACTGCTGCTCAATGAACAGCCCCCGCAAGGCCAGACGCAAGCGCTCTTCCGAGGCGGTTTTGAGGATGTAACCGTAAGCGGCCCCCTGGGGCACGATCCGCGCGATGCCGCGCACATAGGCCTCGTCCGAGTAATTCGACCAGAACAGAATCGACGTGTCGGGCTGCAACCGCCAAATCGTCTTGGCCGCCTCGACGCCGGTGCGGCAGGGCATCTGCAGGTCCATGACCACGGCATCCACCGGGCTCTCACTGAACAGCCGCTCGCCGATCTGGCCGTCTTCGGCCTCCAGCAAACGGGTGCATTCAGGCAGCGCCACTTCGATCACTTCGCGCAGGAACGCCCGGTGCACCGGGTCGTCTTCAATCAGCAGGACGTGCATGGCGTCTCCGTTAACAGCGCAGGCCCGGAAACACCCGCAACACCCGCCGCCTCCTTCACAACAGCGAGATCAGCCAGCGGCAGGCACACCCTGACCCGGGTGCCCCGCTCGTGTGGACCGCGTTCGATGGTCAGCTGCGCCGCCATCAGTTGCGCGCGCACCTGCATGTTCTGAATACCGCCGCTGTTGAACCGATGCCCCACGTCCAGCCCAAGGCCGTCATCGTCGATGGTCAGTTGCAAAAGACCGCAGGTGTGGCTGATGTGGATGACGATGCTGTCCGGCATGGCGTGCTTGATAGCGTTGTTCACCGCTTCCTGAATAATGCGGAACACCGCGACCTTCACCGACTCCGGTAAGCGATCACCCATGCCATCGGTGCTGTCCTGCAGGCGCGTTTCGATGCTCAGGCCGCTGTCGCGCACGCTGCGCCGCAACAGGTCTTCCACGCCTTCTTCGAAGCCGAACAACTGCAGCACCGTCGGCTTGACCGCATCAATGAGCTGACGCAACTCCTGCATGCTGTCCTTGAGGGCGCGGGCAATGCCGCGCAGGTCCTCGCCCGGCACGCTGGGCAGGGTTTGGAGGCGGGCGATGCGCCGGTGCAGGCGGGTCATGTCGGCGAGGGTCTGGTCATGCAGATCCATGCCGACCCGCTGACGTTCACGCTCCAGTTCCTCGGTCAGGCGCAGCGCACCCTGGCGCAGGCCTTCTTCTCGGGCACGCACTTGGGCTTCGGCGATTGCCAGTTGTTTGGCCTGTTCGGTCTGGCGCAGGGCGTACACGTACGAGGCCAGCAGGTCGGCGACGTGCTGGGTGTGGCGAACGTCATCCAGGGTGTAGAAATGCTCGGTGTGTTTGGAACAGCTCAGCGCACCGATGATTTCGCCCCGGGCGCGCAAGGGCACGTGCAGGCGGCTGCGCAAACGGGCGTCGAAAATCGGGTGGTTGATGGCGCCGGGGAAGGCGAAGCGGGCGTCGTTCATGGCGTCGTGGGTCAGCAGGAAAGGCTGCTCGCCCAGCAGCACCGTGCGAATGGGGCTGGTGTGCACCGGCATCGGCTGGGCCACGTCGCCCCATAGGGTGTGTACGCCGCTTTCATAGGTAATGTGCTCGCGTCTGTCGAGGACGAACAGGCACACGTCGAGGTGGTCGTGGGGCAAGATCGGGCTGATTTCCCGGGAGACGGCATCGATCATCGACTGGAAATCCAGCTGGCCGGCAAGGGCGCGGGAAATGCCGAGAAAGTGATGCAGCACGTCTTCGGCGAGGGTGTGCGGTCGCTGTGCCATGGGCTCCAACCTGTTTTTATTTTTGGGATCGAACACGTTCTCGAACGGAACACTTTTTGAAACTGCACGGATCAGTCGGGTCATTATGGCCCCTGCGTGGCAAAAAGAACGCACGTTCCAGCAGGTCGCTTGCGGGATCCCGCATCAGGTCTGCACGATTGACCACTGACGCTCCGCACCGGCCAGTGCAGACTCGCCGCGTACTGTTCGTAATAAGGTGCGACCGACGCCGTCGGCCACCCTGCAGCCCCCATAAAAATAACAAGGGTTCAACTATGAAAAGTCGTCGTCACCCGCTACGCCGTTCGTTGCTCTGTGCCGCACTGGCCGTGGCGCCCCTGATGGCTCTGCCCGTCGCTTCCCACGCCGATACGGCCGACAAGAAAATCGCACTCTCGAACAACTACGCCGGCAACTCCTGGCGCCAACTGATGCTCGCCAGCTGGCAGCAGACCACCGACAAAGCCGTAAAGGATGGCGTGATCGCGGCGGCCGACAGCTTCACCACGGCGGAAAACCAGGCCACCGAGCAAGCCGCGCAAATCCAGAACCTGATCCTTCAGGGTTATGACGCCATCGTCATCAACGCCTCATCGCCGACGGCGCTCAACGGTGCGGTGAAGCAGGCGTGCGATGCCGGCATCATCGTTGTCTCCTTCGACGGCACCGTCTCCGAACCCTGTGCCTATCGCATCTCCATGGACTTCAAACAGACCGGCATCGAGCAGATGGATTATCTGGCCGGGCGCTTCCCCCAGGGCGCCAATGTGCTGGAAGTCCGCGGCCTGGCCGGCGTGTCGGTGGACGAGCGCATCCACTCCGGCATCACCGCCGGCGCGCAGAAACACCCGAACCTGAAAGTGGTCGGCGAAGTGAACGGCAACTGGTCCCCGACCGTGGCGCAGAAAGCCGTTTCCGGTGTGTTGCCGAGCCTGCCGAAAGTCGACGCCGTGGTGACCCAGGGTGGTGAAGGCGTCGGTATTGCCCAGGCCTTTGTCGCGGCGGGCCGTCCGTTGCCGGCGATCATCTTCGGCAACCGCGAAGAAGAGCTGAGCTGGTGGAAAAAGCAAAGCGACACCCAGGGCTATCAGAGCTTCTCGATCAGCAGCGGGCCGAGCATTTCCAGCCTGGCATTCTATGTCGCGCAGCAGCTACTCGACGGCAAGCAGATGCCCCATGACCTGCTGTCGCCAGCGGTTACCGTCACCCAGCAGACCCTCGACGCCAGCCTGAAGGATCTGCCCAAGGGCGGGATCGTCAGCGAGACCTACAGCGTCGACGACGTCGCCAAGCTCAAGCCCGCCGCTTCCCTGTGAGCTTCTTCCAGTAAGCATCGCGGGCCGCACTGTCTGCGGCCCGCCAAGGAATTTCGACCATGAACGCAAATGGACCTGTGCGGGTGGCCTTCGCTGGCGCCGGCAAATCGTTCGGCGCCGTGCGTGCCCTGAGTGACGTCGACCTGAGCGTGCGCGCTGGCGAATGCCTTGGCCTGATCGGCCACAACGGCGCGGGCAAATCGACCCTGATGCAAGTGCTCGCCGGCACCCTGGCCGCCGACTGTGGCCAGTTGCTGATTGAGGGCCGCGACCTGCGTGAAGGCTATTCAGTGCAAGTGGCGCGGCAGCACGGCATTCGCTGCGTGTTTCAGGAGCTGTCGCTGTGCCCGAACTTGAACGTCGCGGAAAACACCCGGCTGATGTCTCCGGCTCTGCGCGGCTTCGGCTGGCGGCGTCGGGCCGGTGCGCTGATCGAAGCGATGCTGGAGCAGATTTTCCCCGGCCACGGCATCGACGCCGATGACATCGTCGCTGACTTGTCCATCGGCAAGCGGCAGATGGTGGAGATCGCCCGGGCGTTCATCAGCGTCGACGAGCGCCTTGACCTGATCATCCTCGACGAACCCACCTCATCCCTCGACGCCCGCGTCGCCGAGCAGTTGCTGCGGCATGTGCGGCGGTTCGTCGAGGGCGGCGGCAGCATCGTGCTGATCAGTCACATCCTTGGCGAAATGCTCGGTACGTGTGACCGCATCGCGGTAATGCGGGACGGCAAAATCGTTGAAACCCGCGCCGCGCGGGGCTTCACCCATGATTCGCTGGTGGAAGTCATGGGCGGCACGGCCCGCGAACAGCAACAGGCCACACAGGCTTTTGCTTCCCGCCGCGAGCAAGGCAGCCCTCGCGTGCAGCAGCGACCGGCGCGTCAGGCGGATGACCGCTCGGTGCAGGCCTTTGCCGGCGAGATCGTCGGGCTCTCCGGCTTGGCGGGCCATGGTCAAAGCCAACTGCTGACCCAGGTGCTGCGCGATTGCGTCAAGCACGGCACCGGCGCCAGTTTCGTGGCCGGTGACCGCCAGACCGACGGCGTGTTTGCGCTGTGGTCCATCGGCGAGAACATCACCATCGGCTCCCTCAACCAGCTCAAGCGCGGCCTGCTGCTGGACCCTGATGCCGAGCAAGCGATGGCCAATGACTGGATGAAGCGCATGAGCATCCGCACCCCGGACATGGGCAATCCGATCCTCTCTTTGTCCGGTGGCAATCAGCAAAAAGCCTTGTTTGCCCGGGCGCTGGCGTCCGACAGCCAGATCATCCTGATGGACGACCCCATGCGCGGCGTCGACGTCGGCACCAAGCGCGAGGTGTATTCGATTCTGATGGAGGAGGCCGCCCGCGGCCGCACCTTCATCTGGTACACCACGGAGCTTGAAGAGCTCACCTATTGCGATCACGTGTATGTCTTCCGCGACGGTCAGGCCGTGCTCGACATGCCGCGCAGTGAATTGAGCGAGGAGCGCATCCTGCGCAGCTCCTTCGCCGAGGAAACCCCATGAATGCCCCGCTGAATTCCATTGCCCGCGCACCCGTTGCGCCGCGCAACAACGCCGCGCGCCGTGCCCGCATGCTCCGCGCGGCCTTGCCGGCGGTGTCGCTGGTGGTCTTGCTGGCGACCATTTTCCTCATGCAACCCCGGGCCATGAGCTACATGGGCCTGAACCTGATGCTCAACCTGGCGGTGCCCATCGCCCTGGCGACCATCGCGCAGATGCTGATCATCAGCGTCAACGACCTCGATCTCTCGATGGGCAGTTTCATCAGCTTCGTCGCCTGCGTGGCCGTGACGCTGCTCGATCAACACCCGTTCCTCGGCTGGCTGGCACTGGCCGGATGCGTGGGCGTGTATGCGCTGCTCGGCGCGTTGATTCACAGCCGCAACCTGCCGTCGATTGTTGTCACCCTGGGCATGTCGTTCATCTGGGTCGGCGGCGCGATTCTGTTGCTGCCGTCGCCGGGCGGGACGGCGCCGCAGTGGCTGCAAGCGTTGGTGCGAATCAAGCCGCCGCTGATTCCGCTGGCGATCATCGTGTGCCTCGTGCTCGGGCTGGCGATGCACTTTTTCCTGATGCGCTCCACCGTCGGCGTGGTGTTGCGCGGCGCCGGCGGCAATCCGCTGGCGATCGCCAAGGCCGGCTGGTCGCTGCTGCGCATCAAGGTGGCAATGTACGCCATGGCCGGCAGTTTCGGCGTGCTGTCGGGGCTGTTTCTGGTGGGGCTGACCACCTCGGCCGACGCCAACGTGGCGCTGCGTTACACCCTGTTGTCCATCGCCGGGGTGATTCTCGGCGGCGGCGAATTCGTCGGCGGGCGCGTGTCACCCATGGGCGCAGTGCTCGGCGCGCTGACCCTGGTGCTGGCCGGTTCGCTGCTGTCGTTCATCCGCATCTCGCCTGACTGGCAGATCGGCGCCCAGGGCGCGATTCTGATTTTCGTGCTGGCGCTGCGTGCGGCGGTCAATCGTCTGGAGGTACGCCCGCTATGAGCACTTCGACCTTCGCAGCACTGCGCGGCAAGCCTTGGCTGTGGTCATTCCTCGCCGCCTTATTGATCTGGGTAGCGACCCTGGTGTTTACCGGCGGGCAGGGCGCAGGCGCTTTGCTGTCTGGCGCGCTGGCGTTCTCGACGTTTTTCGCGATTGTCGGCATCGGCCAGATGTTCGTGATCAGCACCGGGCCGGGCAACATCGACCTGTCGATCCCGGCCAACATTGCCCTGAGCGGCGCGCTGGGCATGAAGCTCATGGACGGTCAGGACGCGAACATCTGGCTGGGTGTGCTCGGCGTGCTGGGCATCGGCGTGCTGGTGGGCTGCGGCAATTTCGCGCTGATCCGCCTGCTGCGCATTCCGCCGATCATAGCCACGTTGTCGGCGAGTTTTATCCTGCAATCCCTGGCCATTGCTTATGGCCGCAGCGTGCGGGTGCCGCCGCCGGAGGGTTTCTACACCTTCGCCACCGGCCGCGTGTTCGGCGTGCCGTATCTGGCCCTCGTGGTGATCGCCGTGGCGGTGCTCATGGGTTATGTGCTGACCCGCACCCGCTACGGGCGCTCGGTGCTGGCCATCGGGCAAAACGCCCGCGCCGCCGAACTGGCCGGGATTCGTGTCGGGCGCATGCGTTTCGCCACCTACGTGCTCTGCGCGGTGTTCGGCAGCCTGTGCGGCCTGACCCTGGCCGGGTTTTCCGGCGGTGCGTCCCTGGGCATGGGCGAGGAATACCTGCTGGCGTCGATCGCCGTAGTGGTAATCGGCGGCACCTCGGTGGCCGGCGGGTTTTCCAACGTGCCGGGGATCTGGGGCGCGTCGCTGTTTCTCTACCTGCTGGTGAGCATGCTCAACACCTTCGGCGCCAGTGCCGGGGTGCGGCTGATCCTCACCGGCCTGATCATCATCGCGGTGATTACCGCTGTCAGCGGACGCAAAAATGCCCGCGCCTGAAGCAAGGATCGACCCCGTGTCCGACGACCTCTATGAATGCCATGACAAGCGTTTCCATCGCCTGATCCTGCCCAACACCCAGCTTGAGCGCCTGTACGATCAGTGCCGCTGGGCCGAAGGGCCGGTGTGGTTCAACGACGGCGGCTATCTGCTGTGGAGCGACATCCCCAATCAGCGCATGTTGCGCTGGACCCCGGAGCAGGGCGTGTCGACGTTCCGCACCCCGTCGAATTTCGCCAACGGCAACACCCGCGACCTCCTTGGCCGGCTGATCACCTGCGAGCACGGCACCCGCAGCGTCACCCGCACTGAACCGGACGGGTCGATCACCGTGTTGGCCGAGCGATTTGAAGGCAAGCGCCTGAATTCGCCGAATGATGTGGTGGTGCACCGCGACGGCGCGGTGTGGTTCACCGATCCGAGCTACGGCATCCTCACCGATTACGAGGGTTATCAGGCCGAAGAAGAGCAGGCGGGCCGCCATGTGTATCGCATCGACCCGGAAAGCGGCGAGGTCGCCTGCATGGCCAACGATTTCGTGCAGCCCAACGGCCTGGCGTTCTCCCCGGACGGGCAGACCTTGTACATCGCCGATTCCGGGCGCTCCCACGATCCTGACGGGCCCCACCACATCCGCGCGTTCGAGGTCATCAATGGACGTGAGTTGGCGCAGTCGCGGGTGTTTGCGGTGATCGAGCCGGGCGTGCCGGACGGCATGCGCGTGGACGTGCAGGGGAATGTATGGACCAGTGCCGGCGACGGCGTTCAGTGCTTCGCCGCCGACGGTACGTTACTGGGCAAGATTCGCCTGCCGGAGAAGGTCGCCAACCTGACTTTCGGCGGCCCGCGCCGCAACCGCTTGTTCATCACCGCCAACACGTCGTTGTACTCGGTGTATGTGGCGGTGGCGGGGGCCCAGGTGCCTTGAGCGATGCAGGGCAGGGCGCGTGTCGTTTTACGGAACGCGCCCCGGTGCTCAAAGCTTGAAACGACCGACCACAGTGCGCAGTTCGCCGGCCAGCAGCGACAGTTCGTCCGCCGTTACCGCGTTGTCCTCGATGCCTTCCATCAACATGAAAGTGCCATTGCGGATCTCGGTGACATTGCGGTTGATGTCTTCGGACACGGCGTGCTGCTGAACGGCAGCGCTGGCAATCTGGGTGTTCATGCCGACAATCGATTCCACACCTTCGTTGATCGCGTTCAGGCTTGAGGACGTCTGATCGGCCGACGTCAGGCAATCCTGCGCCCGGTCCTTGCCCGCTTTCATCTGCTCCACGGCAGCGGTAGTCGCCAGTTGCAATTGCTGGATGATCCGCTGGATTTCGGCGGTGGAGTTCTGCGTCCGTGAGGCCAGGGTCCTCACTTCGTCGGCGACCACGGCAAAGCCACGGCCTTGCTCACCGGCGCGGGCGGCTTCGATGGCGGCGTTGAGGGCGAGCAGGTTGGTCTGGTCGGCGATATTGCGGATCACTTCAATGACCCCGCCGATCTCCTGACTGTGCAGCGCGAGCGCCGCGACCTTTTGCGCGCTGAGGTCGACTTCGCCGGCCAGTGCCTCGATGGTCTGGCGGGTCTGCTGCATGACGCCCAGGCCTTTGCCGGACGCCTGACTGGCCTGTTCCGCCGCACGCGCCGCGCCTTCAGTGTTCTGGGCGACGTCGGCGACACTGGCGGTCATTTCGTTGATGGCGGTGGCGACCTGTTCGGTTTCGCCCTGCTGGGCGTTCATCGACATTTTGGCGCGGTCGATGGACGCAGTCAGGCGAGTCGCTGCGTCGGACACCGAACTCGAACTGCGCTCGACCTGAGCCAGGGACTCGCCAAAGGCCTGGACCATGTGATTCAAGCCGGTGCCGATGTCGGCCATTTCATCTTTGCCGACGACATTGACACGTGCAGTGAGATCGCCCTGGGCGATGCGGCGGGTGGCGCTCAACATGTCTTCCATGGCTCGACGCATGGCACTGTAGATCCCGCTGAAGGCGTAAATCAGCAACAGCCCGGCGATGGCGAACATGGCCAGCATGGCGGCGCGTTCGGCTGACTTCTCGCCCAGTCGTTTATCCAGTATCGCGGAGAGCTCGTCTTGCAACGCGTCCTGCGCCTTGTACAGCTCGGCGACCACCGCGTTGCCTTTGGCCGGCAGCCCCTGCATGCCGGTGATGGTGTTTTCCGGTGAGGTGACCAGGGTTTGCAGGTCGCTGCGAAAGCTGTCGAGGCTGGAGAGCCCGCTGCTTACGGGGGACTGAATGCGATCAGCAAGGGCCGGTTCCTGACGTCGCAGCAGGCTGAGACTCTGCAGCAGCTCCTGGCGAATCTGCGCTTCTTGCTTGAGCAGCGATTTGATCGTGCCACGGAGGGTGTCCGTGAGCGGCTGACCTTCGTGCAGACCACTCGCCAGGCCGCGCAACTGCCCGACCACGTTGATCTGGCGCGGCAGACGCAGGGTGCTTTGATCGATCAGGAACAGCGAGGCGTAGTCCTCGTCGAGCACCATCCCGGAGGTGGCGGAGACGAAGTAGATAAAATTCAGCGTCTGGGTCATCTGATCGCTCCATGCGTCAAACAGGGTCGCCTGATCGGCCCCGGTTTTGGTCTGGCTGATCAACCCTTCGGCCCCGGAACGCAAGCGCTGCACGCGATCACCGGTCTCGAGCTGTGCACCCAGCTGGCGGTCGGTGGTCTCAAGTTTGGTGAACGCTTCCAGCAGTTTGGCCTGGTTGGCGGCAAGATCAGGTTGGGCTGTCTGGTCGCCACTAAGGAGGCGATTGGTCAATGCCCGTTGCAGCATCGACAGGCGCAACACCGGGGTAACGTCCATCAGATAGCGCTGGCCGACTTGCTCGGAGTGGATATTATCGATGCTGGCGTTCAGCTGATGCAGCAGGCGCGTGCCCAGAAGGGCCAATGGGAGCAAAACGATGATGGCGAGCAGCGCGAACTTGGCAGGGAAGCGCAGGCGGTTGGTCAGGTACACGGCAGGGGCAAGAATATTCATGCTGTTCTCAAAGCCCCGGAGCGGGGCGCTTGGGTTGTTGTCGGTGAGAACGGTCCTTTTTCTCGGGATTCAGCGGTGTTGACGACGTTTTCGCAGGAAGCGTTATGGCTGGCTGCGGGTCGCTCTGATCCATCTGTCGGCGCTGATCGTATTAACTTTATTAAAACTTGTACAAAACTTTATTTATGTATAGTTTTGGAACTGAATCGATTAACTGATGTCTTTGTGATATCACTTTTCTCAACTCGGCCGAAGTCTGTTCTTAGGCTGTTATCACTGCTCTGCACCTTCCGTCATGTAGGAGTGTCGGCAGTAGTGGCCATGAGATATCATTCAATCCGTATTTTTAAAACCGAGGGCGCAGGCCATGAACTGTTCGCTGCAAATTGAGCAGAAGCGCCTGTCCGCGGTTCACGCTTTGCAATGGCTGGAAACGGCCCATAACGAGAACTTTGATCGGCTCTGCCGCCTGGCCGCTGCCCAGTTCGGCATGCCGACGGTGCTGGTCTCGCTGGTGGAGAAAGATCGCCAGTGGTTTCCCGGCCGGGTGGGCTTCGACGCGAGCCAGACGCCCATCGCACAGTCGTTCTGTCGTTACACCATCCAGAACGCCGGGATCATGGTGGTCGACGATGCCAGTCTCGACCCGCGCTTCGCCGACAACCCGCTGGTCACTGCCCCGGGCGGCATTCGCTTCTACGCCGGCGCGCCGCTGTGCAATCAGCACGGCGATGTGCTCGGCAGTTTCTGCCTGATCGACCAGGTGCCTCGTGAGTTGCAACCTGCGGAACTCGACGCCCTCCAGGATTTTGCGCAGTTGGTCATGGCGCAGGTGGAACAGTGCCAGTGGATGCGCTACCGCAACCCGGTCAGCCAGTTGCCCAATTTGCAGCAGTTCTTGCTGGATACCCAAGGCATCGCGTCGACCGACAGTCATGTGCGACTGATGGTGGTGATCCGTACCCACCCGGTCGCGAGCGCCGCGGATGTCAGCGTCACCAGTAATCTGGACGCCCAGCACAAGCGCCGGGACATGGCCCACTGCCTGCGTCGGCGTCTGGACGGCATCGCCGAGCTTTATCACGTCAGCGAGCTGGATTTCTGCCTGCAGATGAGCTGCGAGCGGCATCGTCGGGATGAGCTGGTTCGCCTGCTGCTGGCGCTGATCACCGAGCCCTTTACTCACCAGCAGGTGTCGGTGGGCCTGGCTTGCTGCGACAAGGGCGATCAGTCCGCTGCGGCGCTCATGGGCAAGGCGACCCACGCGGCGGGGATGGCGTTTTATCGACAGGTTCAGTGGGCCGCCTACGACGAGGCCGAAGACTGCGCCCAGCGTCGTGCGTTGACGCTGCTTAACGAACTCGCTGAGGCACTGGTCAGTGGCGACATCTATCTGGAGTACCAGCCACGTTTCAGCCTGCAGGATGGCGGTCTGCTCAGCGTCGAGGCGTTGATTCGCTGGACCCATCCGATGCTGGGCAAGATCTGGCCAAGCGAATTCATTCCGCTGATAGAGAGCGCCGGCAGGATCAGCACGGTGACCCGATGGGTCATCGACCGCGCCCTGACTGACCTCAGCGGCTGGATCGATGAGGATGTACGCCTGTCGCTCAACCTGTCGCCGCTGGACTTCGTCGATCTGGACATCGCCTTGACGCTGCAGAGCGCGTGCGACCAGCATGACGTGCATCCGTCACGGCTGGAAGTCGAGATCACCGAAGGCGAGTGGATTCGTGCCGACAAGCGCGTCATTGCCCAGCTCACTCGTATTCGCGAGTTGGGCGTTGACGTGGCCATCGACGATTTTGGGGCGGGGTACAGCAACTTTGCCTACTTGCACGAAATCCCGGCCAATATCCTCAAGCTGGACAAATCCCTGGTCACGGACCTCGAGAGCAACCCGCGCAACCGCATCATTGCCCGATCCGTGCTGCACCTGGCCAGCGAGCTGGGCTATCGCACCGTCGCAGAAGGCGTCGAAACGTTCCGTTGCATGAGCCTGGTGCGTGAGTTCGGCTGCGAGGAAGCGCAGGGGTATTTCCTCAGCCGGCCGCTGAAGCTGAAACAGCTCAGAGAGCAGTGCCAGAACATTGCGCTGACGTTCACCCCTGAGCCGTCGAACGCGCAGCTTTATGCGGATCTGGCTGATACGGATCAGGTGATAGAAGCAGCGTGACCCTTGCCGGGTTCCAGAGTGGGACCGGCTTCAGCCGGGAAGAGGCCGGTGTGAACACCCGCAATCCTGCGGTGTAACCCCCGACGCCTTCCCGGCTAAAGCCGGTCCTACAGAAGACGTCAAAGCCGGCCCCACGGTCGGGGTCAATGCCGGTCCTGTCCCGATCAAGGCAAGTCCTACTGATTGAGCGCGATTACTCGCCCGATACCGGCGTTGGCTGGATGATTTCGACCCAGTAGCCATCCGGGTCCTTGATGAAGGCCAGGCTTTTCATGCGGCCGTCAGTCAGGCGTTTCTGGAAGTCCACGCCCAATTCCTCAAAGCGCGCGCAGGCAGCCTTCACGTCGGGCACCGAAATGCAGATGTGGCCGAAGCCACGCGGGTCGGTGTTGCCGTTGTGGTAGGAAAACGCAGGGTCCTTCTCGGTGCCGTGGTTGTGGGTCAGTTCGAGCACGCCGGGGATACCTTTCATCCAGACGTTGCGCGCGGCGTCGTCCTGTGGAATCTGCGCCTTGTCCACCAGCGCCAGGAAGTAAAGGCTGAATTCGGCTTCCGGGAAGTCGCGTTTTTCCACCAGGCTGAAACCCAGCACGCGTGTGTAGAAATCCAGGGAAGCAGTGATGTCCTTGACCCGCAACATCGTGTGGTTGAAGACGAATTTTGCAGTCGATGCGTCCGGGGTGGCCGTGACGCCGGGGAAGGTGTTCAGGTCGTGCAGACTCATGGTTGTCTCCGGGTTAACGCTAAAATGTTGCGTAATGATACGGACTCATGAACGACTCGCCAAACCGAAGGCGCATAAAACGCGGCTTTCGGCTTGTGGGCAATGGATGACCGGCTCACACTTCGCGGCTCGACATCCAGGTACCGCCCATGCATCTCTCACTGCGCTCATGCGCCCGCGTTGCTTTCTATCTCGTGCTGATGATTCCGGGCGTCGCGTCTTCGGCGGACGCCATGATCATCTGGCCCGAAGGCTGGGAAGTGGAAGCGCTGCCCCAGCCACCGCCGAGCGAAGGTCAGCCCGCCGTGCAAATACGACAGCGTGCGGTTAAAAACGATCAGAACGGCGATCCGGCCATGGTGGTGGAGCTGACTCAGACGCAGCTGCAGCCCGGTCACTCGGTTAATGTGCAGAGCGTGCTGCTGGAGATGCGCAAGGCGGTGCAGGTCAATTTCGCCCGCGGCGGTTTTCAGAGCGTCTGCACGCGAATGAAAGACAGCACGCTGAGCGACATCCCGGCGATGGAGACCACGTGCACGATCACCCAGAACGGCAACCACGTCATGACACAGACACTGGTAGCAGCGGCGAGTCCGCAATTGGCGTGGTCGTTGTCGTATGCCGGTTCGGCACAGGGCTATGCGGCCCATAAAGACGAAGTGCTGCGAATCAGGGACAGCCTGCGCCTCGGATCGGAGCAGTAGGGTCGAGGCAGGATCTACACAAATCGCGGGCATAAAGAAGCCCGCCGAAGCGGGCATTGGGGCACTAATCCTTTAGTAGCCTCCATCCTCTACAACCCGGTGTGAAAAAAATGTGAAGCTCACGAGCCGTTCAGCCGTGGAGGGAAAATTAGTCTGTTGATGCATGAAGGCTCATGGCCAGCTTCAGCGCCCCTCACGTCCATATTTAACGTGATAAATAACGCGGGTGAAACTCGACGATCAAGCTTGCTATAAGCCAGCCGGGTATTGAAAGCGATATATCCCTTTAATACGAAGCTGTTCAGCTAATTGTCAGGTTTGATATTCAAACCGTGCCTGCGCCAGCTTGCATTATTTAAAATACCTCACCTTTGGCTGGCTGTTATCAGCGCTCAGAGCACATGTTTCATTGCCATGCCGACCTACTTGCAGAGAAGCCCCGCGAGCAGAGCTTCCTCTCAATGTTGCAGGCCAATGTTTAGGGGCGCAGCAGACTAGCGGCCGCGCAACCACGAATCAACGGTTTCGGCACCGTATTGTATTTTCCAGTTTTTCAAACCGCGATGATTGCCGCCTTTGGTCTCGATCACTTCGCCGGTGTGCGGATTTTGATAGACCTTGACGACCCGCGGACGGCGGCGTTTCGGAGCTGCTGGCGCGGAGGTGGAGGCGCCGGTGTGGGGGTCGAGGATGGCGATGATGTCGCGCAAGGTCTTGTCGTACTTGCTCATCAGGGCCTGCAACTGCTGCTCGAACTCGATTTCCTTCTTCAATCCGTCGTCGTTCTTCAGGTACTCCAGCTGGGCCAGCTGCTCCTGAAGGGCTTTTTCTGCTGCGCGATATTCGGCAAGTCTGGACAAGATGATACTCCGGCAATTAATGGCTGTTGTCAGCTCAATGCAAGCAACCTTGCACGCACTACGACGCGCATCGGGTTCTGCTGCTTTTGGTTTCACCACGTTCTACCGTGTCCTTGACATCAGGATCAGCCGTCGACACTAACTTCTGAGGTTGAGCGTTGGTATCAAGACGGGGTAGTTCAGTTGTGGCGCGAGTAAATAATGCACGTTTTTTACGCATTGTAAAATAGCGGATTTACTCATCGCTAAGTGAAACACCTCGGGGACGATAAGCGGGTCTGACAAAAAAACAATAATAGGCGCAAAGCGTTGTAAGTAATTTCTTATACTTTAGCGCTATTGGAAACTATCCCGTCTCAAGAGCGGCGGCGAACGGCCGCCTACTCGCACCGACGGACCACGTCCGAAACCCGGGCGGAGGGGCGCCACTGACACTGCATCTCCGTGCCACCGTGGTTCGGGCCGATACTCACAGCATCGAACGCGGACCGGCTCTCCTCACCACACCGGACTTAGCAACCATCCGATCAGGCCGATCCCCAAGACAACCAACCACGGAGGGACCTTCCAGAACATTAAGGCAACAAGGGCGATCAGGGCCAGCCCGAAGTCTTGGGGTTTTGAGATGGCGCTCGTCCAGACCGGGTTGTACAAAGCCGCCAAGAGAAGCCCGACCACTCCCGCGTTGATGCCTGCAAGTGCCGCCTGGGTACGAATGCCATGCCGCAGCTGCTCCCAGAATGGCAACACCCCGATCACGAGAAGAAATGAAGGTGCAAAGATGGCGGCAAGGCAAACCGATGCGCCGACCCAACCCGACGGCGGGACGCTCATGGACGCACCGAGAAAGGCGGCGAACGTAAAGAGTGGGCCGGGTACGGCCTGAGCTACGCCATACCCAGCGAGGAAGGTATCGTTGGCTACCCAGCCGTTGGGTACCGTTGCCGTTTGAAGTAACGGCAGCACCACATGCCCCCCTCCGAAGACTAATGAGCCGGCCCGGTAGAAGTCCTGCACCCGGGCCAGGGTTTGAGAGGGCAGAACCTGCATCAATAACGGAAGGCCAGCCAACAAGCTGAAAAACACCAGTAACGAGATCACACCTACTTTCCGGCTGATGGAAATCGGCAAAGATTCCACTGGCTGTCGTTGATCGGCTTTAAAACACACCAGACCTACCCCGGCGGTGCAGACGATTACACTAATCTGGCCCATTGCATTGGGCCACAGCAGTGCAGCGCAGGCAGAGAATGCGGCGATTGTCACGCGAGGCACATCGGTACAAAGCTGGCGGGCCATACCCCAGACAGCCTGAGCGACGACAGCGACCGCGACAATTTTAAGGCCATGCAACAGGCCGTGTGGGAAAGCGCTTCCCCACGTGGACAGACCCTTTGCGAACACAACCAGGATTATCGCCGATGGCAAGGTGAAACCTGCCCATGCTGCGACGGCTCCGGAAAATCCGGCACGCGACAGTCCCAATCCTATCCCGACCTGGCTACTCGCAGGCCCCGGCAGGAATTGGCACAGAGCGACCAAGTCGGCATAGCTGCGCTCGCTCAGCCATTGGCGTCGCGCAACGAACTCCTCGCGAAAGTACGCCAAGTGCGCAATCGGGCCTCCGAAAGACGTCAGTCCCAAGCGCAAAAATACAAGGAACACCCGCCATGCGGAGTCAGCCGCGACCACCTTTTTCCTGCTTGCTGGTACCACCTCGCATGCTCCCCTCAGTGCCTGATGCAGTTGGAATGCCAGGAAGACCTCGGGCTATGCCGGTCCGCCCCAGCGTTGAATGATCTGCTCGGTCAGGGCGCCTAGCTCGGAGGCCATCAGGTCGGGCGCTGGCATTTCGTCTATCAGGAGCGGTGCGTTGTACGGACGGGTCAGAAGGGCGCCAAGGCACCCCGCAGCCTGGGCACCCGCCGTGTCCCAATAATGACAAGCCACCAGAAGCAAGTTCGCCAGTTCGACATTCAACGCCTGGGAAACCATCTGATAGGTTTCCGGAGCAGGTTTGAATTTTTTAACGGCCTCAACGCTGAAACTACGCTCAAAGAACGTCGCCAACCCGGCGCGCTCAAGGGGCGATGGGGATGCACCGCTGGCCGAGTTACTGAGTGTCACCAGCCGAAAGCCGGCGTTACGTAAGCACTTGAGTGCCGGCAGGACATCGGGGTGCGCTGGCATGGTGCTCATCCGTGCCTGCAATTCATCGATATCGCTGGCGTCGAGTGCGACCTGATGGAGAGACGCGACCATACGCAACGTGCTTACGGCCAGTTCGCCAAACGGGGTGTATCGGCCGCACAGGGACATCGTTTGCGAATACAGGATCAGGTTGGCGAACCACTCGCGCAAACTGGCTCTGTCACCGAACACACGCTCAAACAGCGGCTCAAGGGTGGTGATGTCGAGCAAGGTCTCGTTCACGTCAAACACGATGATCGGCGCTGATTTCCGCACTGCCATGAATATTCTCTTCTAAGGAGTGCTCGCTGCTGCAAGCATGATTTTGTCGGTTGAAGCCCTGACGTCCCGGATCACGGATAAGGCTACCCCCGATCGAGCCGGCGCAGCGGACTCATCATTATGAATCGTTCCCGGACAGGAGGGGCAGACGTACTTCAGGCTGTTCGAGACGAATACTGAGTGTTCTAAAGCCCTTGCTGCAGGGCAGGATCATCGGCGTTGAGCTGCTCCAGTTCCGCGAGCAGCACCTGCACTTTCTGCAGCTGCCCGGTCTCGGTCCAGTAACGAATCAGCAAAATCCGCGCGCGGCGGTCGGCGGGTGCGCGCTGCAGGATGTCCTCCAGCTGACGCTGCGCGGCTTCAAGCTGGTCGAGGTCGTGAAGCGCCACGGCAAGGTCGTAACGGTAGCCGGTATTCTCCGGGTCCAGCTCAATGGCCCGAGTCAGCGGGAGCAGGGCGTATTCGTTCTGTTTGTGACGCAGCAGCCATTGGCCGAGTGCGTGTTGCGCCAGGGACGACTGGGGCTGTTTCTCCAGCCATTGGGCGAGCAACTGACGCGAACGATCGGCCTGACCCTGACCGTCGAGCAACTGCACCAGCGCCAGCCCGGTCTCGAGGTTGTCCGGCTCCAGTTTTGCGGCCACTTCCAGCGCCTCGATCGCCTTTTGCGGCGTGCCATTGTTGAGGTAAAGCTGCGCGAGCGCGAGCTGGCGTTGAGCGCTCGGCGGCTGGGCAGTCAGCGCCTGCTCATACTGCTGAGCGGCCTCTTGCAGCGCGACGTAATACAGGCCCAGTTCATCCGGGCTCAGCGGCAGCAAGGCGCGCACCGCGCTGAAGCGCACCTGATCATCGGCGTCGTCCAGCAGCGGGCCGATCAGCGTGCTGCGTTGATCTTCAGGAAGCATGGCGGTGACCGCCTGGATGGCCGCCTGCTGAACCAGCGGAGCGGGGCGCTTGAGATCGCCTCGCAGAATTTTCAGGGCCTGGGGGCCCGGGTAATTGACCAGCTCAGCCAGCAGGCCGGCGCGGCGAATGTCCGGCAGGTCAGTGCGGGTGAATTGCTGATAGAGCACGCGCGCGGCGCCGGGCTTGCCACCGTGGGCCTGCTCCAGTGCTTCGGCATAGCTGTGATTGACCTGCGGTGCGGCCGGCGGCGCGTGCCAGTTTCGCACCAGCATCGCCATGGCGATGATCAGCAGCAACAGCGCCAGCGCAATTGCCACCTGCCAGCGACGTCGAGCCTTGAGCTGGGCGGGTGTGCGCCGGGAAGACGACTCAGACATATCGGTTTCCGTGTGGGCGTGTGCAGCAGCTTCGGGGAGAGACCGCCGAGTGTCAAACGCTGTGGGGAGTGATGGCCCCCTCGGGCGCTCGCGGGTTGTTTATCAACGGTTCAGAAAAAAGCCCCGAACCTTGTGGGTCCGGGGCCTTGGAGAGCGGCGGAGGGTGGCCGCAGATCAGCGCTGCAGATCCGCCGCCGGTTGAGCGATCCCGCTGCTCAACCTATGACGTCAGGCGTTCGGCTGCCAGCCACCGCCAAGGGCTTTGTAGATGGCGACGATGCCGCGATACAGATCGATTTCGGCCAGGGCCTGGCTGTCTTCGGCGGCCAGACGCTCACGTTCGGCGTCTAGCAGGACGAGGAAGTCGGCCGTGCCTTCGCGGTACTGGATGTTCGCCAGATTCGCCGCCGAACGGCTGGCTTCACTCTGCCGCACCAGCGACACCAGACGCTGCTGACGCTTGTCGTAGTCGCTGAACGCATTTTCGGTTTCTTCCAGGGCCAGCAGCACTTGCTGCTCGTAATTGGCCAGCGCGCCTTCGGCATCGGCGTTGGCGCCGCGAATCCGCGCCCTGACGCTGCCCAGGTCAAAGGCCGCCCAGGTGATGCTCGGGCCGAGGCCCCACGCTTGTGCTGCGCCGGACCCGATCTGCGAACCACGGCTGGCGGTAAACCCGAGGAAACCGCTCAGGCTGACCCGTGGAAACAGGTCGGCGGTCTGCACGCCGATTCGCGCGGTTTGCGCCGCCAGTTGCCGCTCGGCGCTGCGCACGTCCGGACGGTTTTCCAGCAGTTTGGTCGGATCACCGATCGGCAGAGCCTTGGAGATCGCCGGCAGCTTGGCCGGAGCGAGGGTCACGGTCATGGCGTCCGGTCGCTCGCCGAGCAGGGTGGCGATGCGATTGCGTTGGCGCACCTGCTCGGCCTGAAGCTGCGGAATGGTGGCTTCCACCGCCGCCAGACGCGCGTCGGAACGCACGACATCAAGCTCATTGCCCACGCCTTCGTCACGCAACTGCGCGGTGACGCTGCGGGACTCCTGCTGATTTTTCAGGTTGTCCCGGGCGATGTTCTCGCGCAATTGCGCGCCGCGCAGCTGACCGTAGGCGTCGACCAGTTCGGCGATCATCGTCACCTGCAGCTGATAGAGGTTGGCTTCGGCAGCCTGCTGGTCGGCGTCGCTGGCCTCCAGCTCGCGCTGGATGCGGCCGAACAGGTCCAGTTCCCAGGCCATGTCCAGGCCGAGGTCGTAACGTTCCTGGTTGACCCTGTGTTCGGTTTCACCCGGTACCTGCGAGCGGCCGATCTGGCTGCTGGCGCGGCTGGTCACGACGGGCATCGCGTCGTTGCTGATGTCGTCACGAATCGCGCGGGACGCTTTCAGCCGGGCGAAGGCGACGCGCAACTCGCGGTTGCCCTGCAGCGATTCGGCGACCAGTTTGTTCAGGGTCGGGTCGTCGAACTGCTGCCACCAGACGGTCTCGATGTGGCTGCGGTCATAGGCCCGCTGGGTGGCGGCCTGGATGTTGGCCGCCGCGGTTTCCGGCTTCTTGTAGTCCGGGCCGACGGCGCAGGCCGCCAGCGCCAGCACCAGCAGGCTCGGCAGAAAGAGTTTTGCAGCTTTCATCAATGAGCCTCCGGGGCGGTGGTCTGAATGCGTTGAGCCTTGGCCGCCTTGCGTGCCTCTTTGCGTCCAACGTAGTTACGAATCAGTACATAGAAGACCGGCGTCAACAGCAGACCGAAGAAGGTCACACCGAGCATCCCGGAGAACACCGCCACGCCCATGGCATGACGCATTTCGGCACCGGCACCGCTGGACAGCACCAGTGGCACCACACCCATGATGAACGCGAAGGAGGTCATCAGGATCGGACGCAGACGCAGGCGGCAGGCTTCAAGCACAGCTTCCAGCGGGGTTTTGCCCTTGTCCTGCTCATCCTTGGCGAACTCGACGATCAGGATCGCGTTCTTGCACGCCAGGCCCACCAGTACGATCAGCCCGATCTGGGTGAAGATGTTGTTGTCGCTCCCGGCAATGATCACACCGGCAATGGCCGACAGCAGGGTCATGGGCACGATCAGGATGACTGCGAGTGGCAGGCTCCAGCTTTCATACAGCGCGGCCAGTACCAGGAAGGCCAGCAATACGCAGAGCGGGAAGACCAGCAAGGCGGTGTTGCCTGACAGAATCTGCTGGTAGGTCAGGTCGGTCCACTCGTAGGTCATGCCGTTGGGCAGTTCTTCCTTGAGCAGTTTCTCCATCGCTGTCTGCGCCTGACCCGAGCTGTAACCCGGTCCCGCGGCGCCGTTGATCTCGGCGGTGATGAAGCCGTTGTAGTGCATGACGCGGTCCGGGCCCGAGGTGTTGGTGACTTTCAACAGCGTCGCCAACGGGATCATTTCGCCGCGGTTGTTGCGCACTTTCAACTGACCGATCTGTTCAGCGTCCTGGCGGAACTGCTGCTCCGCCTGCACGTTGACCTGATAGGTCCGGCCGAAACGGTTGAAGTCGTTGGCGTACAGCGAGCCCAGGTAGACCTGCAGGGTGTCGAAGATGTCGCTGATCGGCACGCCAAGGGTCTTGGCCTTTTCACGGTCGATGGCGGCATCGACCTGGGGTACGTTCACCGTGTAGCTGGTGAACAGCGCCGCCAGTTCCGGCACGCTGCGGCTTTTGCCGATGACGTTCATCGTCTCTTTATAAAGCTCGTCATAACCCAGGTTGCCACGGTCTTCAATCTGCAGACGGAAACCGCCGATCGTGCCCAGGCCTTGTACCGGCGGGGGCGGGAAGATCGCCATGTAGGCTTCCTCAATCCCGGCATACTTGGCGTTGAGGGCGCCGGCGATGGCGCCCGCAGACTCACTGGCCTGCTTGCGCTCATCGAAGGACTTGAGGGCGACGAAGACGATGCCGGAGTTCGGGCTGTTGGTGAACCCGTTGATCGACAGGCCAGGGAAGGCGATGGCGTTTTCCACACCCGGTTGTTCCAAGGCCATGGCCGACATCTTCTTGATCACGTCCTCGGTGCGATCCAGGCTCGCGGCATCCGGCAGTTGCGCGAAGGCGACCAGATACTGTTTGTCCTGTGCCGGTACGAAGCCGGTCGGGGTGTTGGAGAAACCCAGCCAGGTCATCACGATCAGGCCGGCGTACACCACCAGTGCCACGCCGCTGACGCGGATCACTCGGCCAACCGTGCTCACATAGCCGTTACTGGCCTTGACGAAGAAACGGTTGAACGGGCGGAACAGCCAGGCGCCAAACAGCTTGTCGAGGAACCGCGAGAAGCCGTCCTTCGGTGCATCGTGGGCGCGCAGCAGCACAGCGGCCAGCGCAGGCGACAGCGTCAGCGAGTTGAAGGCCGAGATCACCGTCGAGATGGCGATGGTCAGCGCGAACTGTTTGTAGAACTGCCCGGTGAGGCCGGAGATGAACGCCGCCGGAATGAACACCGCACACAGCACCAGGGCCGTGGCGATGATCGGGCCGGTCACTTCTCGCATCGCAATTTGCGTGGCCTCCATCGGCGGATGGCCAAGCTCGATGTTTCGCTCGACGTTCTCCACCACCACGATGGCGTCGTCCACGACGATACCGATCGCCAGTACGAGCCCGAACAGCGACAGCGCGTTGAGAGAGAAGCCGAACAGGTGCATGACCGCAAACGTACCGATCAGCGACACCGGTACGGCGACCAGCGGGATGATCGAGGCGCGCCAGGTCTGCAGGAACAGAATCACCACGAGTACGACGAGGATCAGCGCTTCGAACAGGGTATGAACCACCGCTTCGATGGAGCCGCGCACGAAGATCGTCGGGTCATAGACGATGCTGTAGTCCATGCCTTCGGGGAAGTTTTTCTTCAGCAGTTCCATCTCGCCGCGCACTTCGTTGGAAATGTCGATGGCGTTGGAGCCTGGACGCTGGAAGATCGGAATCGCCACTGCCGGCTGGTTGTTCAGCAACGACCGCAAGGCATATTGGCTGGAGCCCAGTTCGACGCGAGCGATGTCCTTGACCCGGGTGATCTCGCCGTTGTCGCCGGCGCGAACGATGATGTTCTCGAACTCTTCCTCAGAAACCAGACGGCCCTGGGTGTTGATCGACATTTGGAAGCTGGTGGCGCTCGGGGAGGGCGGTGCGCCCAGTTGACCGGCGGCCACCTGACGGTTCTGCTCGCGAATGGCGTTGACCACGTCGGTCGCGGTGATGTTGCGCGACGCGGTTTTGTTCGGATCGAGCCAGACCCGCAGCGAGTAGTCGCCCATGCCGAACAGCTGCACATCGCCGACACCGCCCAGGCGTGCCAGCTCATCCTTGATGTTCAGCACCGCATAGTTGGACAGGTACAGCATGTCGTAACGCTGATCCGGCGAGGTCAAGTGGACCACCATCGTCAGGTCAGGCGAGGCCTTGTCCACGGTAATACCGATGCGCGTCACTTCTTCCGGCAGCTTCGGCTCGGTCCGGGTGACCCGGTTCTGTACCTGCACCTGCGCGGTGTCGAGGTTGGTCCCCAGCGCGAAGGTGATGGTCAGGGTCAGCTTGCCGTCGGCGGTCGCCTGAGAAGACATGTAGAGCATGTTCTCGACGCCCGTGATCGCCTGTTCCAGCGGCGCGGCGACGGTCTCGCCGATCACTTTCGGGTTGGCGCCGGGGAAGTTGGCGCGCACGACAACGGTCGGCGGCACGACTTCGGGGTATTCACTGATCGGCAGCTGGAACAGCGAGATCGCGCCGGCGATCAGGATCAGCAGCGAAAGCACCGCCGCGAAGATCGGTCGCGTGATAAAGAACTTGGAGAAATTCATCGAGTGTGTCCCTTAACCGCGTGGCGTGGCGGAAGCAGCCACCTTGGCGTCCAGCTTGGACTGCGCCTTGGGCTGGTTGCTGGCTTCGAGCGCCTGGCGTTGTTGTTGCAATGCGGAGAGTGTTTCGGGGCTGGCCATCGGCGTGTCCTGCGGGTCGACCGGTGAGCCCGGACGCACGCGTTGCAGGCCGGTGACGACGATGCGGTCGTCTTTGCTCAGGCCGCTGCGCACGATGCGCAAGCCTTCAAGCTTCGGTCCCAGATCGACGCTGCGGTAGATCGCCTTGTTGTCCTTGTCGACTACCAGCACGAATTTCTTGCCCAGATCGGTGCCCACCGCTTCGTCCTTGATCAGCATGGCCGAATAGGTACCGCTGCCCACCAGCTTCAGGCGTGCGTACAGGCCCGGGGTGTATTCGCCCTTGCTGTTGTCGAACACGGCGCGACCGCGGATGGTGCCGGTGCGCGGATTGACCTGGTTGTCGACGAAGTTCATCTGACCCAGGTGCGGGTTTTCCGCTTCGTTGGACAGG
This sequence comes from Pseudomonas sp. 1L-C-7-B-C1, assembly GCF_057291635.1. Taxonomy (NCBI): domain Bacteria; kingdom Pseudomonadati; phylum Pseudomonadota; class Gammaproteobacteria; order Pseudomonadales; family Pseudomonadaceae; genus Pseudomonas; species Pseudomonas sp. 1L-C-7-B-C1. Next base: position 74,303 of record NZ_JBXAWH010000012.1, read on the forward strand.
CCCATGTACACCGGCGTTGTCGCGCCGCGTTTGCCATCGCGAGCCAGCTGGTTGTACTTGAGGAACACGCGCTCGTCGGCGTCGAAGTAGGCGTAGACCTTATCGGTGGATACCAGGCTGGTGAGGATGGTCTGGTCGGCGGTGACGATGTTGCCGGCGGTGATTTCCGCACGGCTGACGCGGCCGGTGATCGGCGCCGTGACGCGGGTAAAGCTCAGGTTCAGGCGCGCCAGATCAAGCTGTGCCTGGATGGCGGCAACGGCAGCTTTGGATTCCTGGGCGGTGGTGGTGCGAGAGTCGGCGAGTTCGGCGGAGATCGCATTGTTGGTGCGCAGACGTTCGCCGCGCTGGGCTTCATTGGTGCTGCGCTGGGCAGCGGCCTTGGACTGCTGCAGTTGCGCTTCCAGACGGTGGACTTCGGCTTCGAACGGGCGCGGGTCGATCTGGAACAGCAGGTCGCCTTTTTTAACCAGCTCGCCGTCAGTGAACGCAACCGAGTCGATCTGGCCGGAAACACGCGGGCGAACCTGAACGGTTTCCGGCGATTCAAGGCGGGCGGTGACTTCGTCCCACTCGTTGACCGGTTGCTCGATCACCTTGGCCACGTTGACTTTCGCCGCCGCCGGCGCAACCGTCGCCTCAGGCGTCCGGCCGCACGCGCTGAGGACCACAAGGGTCAACGCGGCGAGGGGATAGCGCAAAGGAGTTAAAGACTGAAGCATGGGAGAATCCGCCGATGTTATTGAGATGGGCGGATAATGTTCTCGGGGGTGTTATTGCACGAATCGAATGACGCGAAGGTAACTATCAGTCGTAATGATGTTCGGCGTAATAAAAGGTCTGCAATCAATACCCTGCACCGTCATGTGGCATCTGTTCTTAAAACCACGTGGCTTTGAGCTATTGCGCAGAGACGTCCTTCAATCGACCCAAGCTTCCCGGTGTGACGTCTGGCGCTTTCCCGGCTAAAGCCAGTCCCACTGGGACGCAGGGTGCTTTTAGTGGGACCGGCTTCAGCCGGGAAGAGGCCGGTTCATACGCCTCAAGATCTTCAGCAACGTTGCACAATCAGAAATGGTGAGTTGAGTTTCCTGGTGATTCACGGCCTTCGCTGCGGCCAATAGCATTCAGCCTGAACCCACTCATGAAGGTCTCCCAATGACTCGTTCCGATTCGGTCAATTCATCGAACAGTAAGCCCGGCTTCAGCCGCCGCGGTATCTTGCAGGCGTCCGCGGTGGGAGCAGCGTCTGCCGTGGCCGGGTCATTTGCCAGCACGGCCTCAGCCAGCTCACCTCCTTCCGGCCGGCACAGCAGCGCCGAGTTCGACGATGCCTTCTGTGTCAGGTTCCACACGCAAAAGGTCGGCAACGTCGAGGTGTTCTACCGCGAAGTCGGTGCGAAGGATGCGCCAGTATTGTTGCTGCTCCACGGCTTCCCGAGCGCAAGCCACATGTTCCGCACCCTGATGCCGCTGCTGGCCAGCCAGTACCGCCTGATCGCGCCCGACTTGCCCGGTTTCGGCAACACCCTGGCGCCGCCGCGGGGCCAGTTCGATTACACCTTCGACAACCTCTACAAAGTGGTCGAGGGTTTCACCGAAGCATTGGGGCTGACCCGATACGCGCTGTACATCTTCGACTACGGGGCGCCCACCGGCCTGCGCCTCGCCGCCGCCAATCCGGAAAAGGTGACGGCCATCATTAGCCAGAACGGCAACGCCTACCTTGAAGGCTTCAGCGATCAGTGGGACCCGTGGCAGGCTTACTGGCGTGATCCTTCGGCGGCCAACCGCGAAGCCTGTCGCCCGTCGCTGTCGCCCAAGACCATCCGCGACTGGCAATACGGCACCGGTGCGGATCCCGAGAAACTCTCGCCCGACGGCTACAACCTCGACATTTTTTACATGGCCCGGCCCGGCGCGGAGGAAATACAGCTGGACCTGATTCTTGACTACCGCAGCAACGTCGCGGCCTATCCAGCGTTTCAGGCGTACTTGCGCAAGCATCAACCGCCCTTGCTCGCGGTCTGGGGCAAGCACGACCCGGCCTTCATTCCGCCGGGTGCGCAAGCGTTTCGCAAGGACATCCCGAACGCCGAGGTCCATCTTCTGGACGCCGGGCACTTTGCGCTGGAGACCCATGCCCCCGAGATTGCGCAGTACATCCGGGATTTCCTGTCGCGAAAGCTGCTTGGGTGAAGACGCCGGGTAACGGACGGGATGAGCCGGGAGCGGCTGCCGACGATGCCGTATCTCACGGGCAATCAACGGAGGGCCTGGAGGATTACTTCTGCGCCGCCAAGGCTTTCCTTTGGGATTTTTCAGTTTTCATCGCGGCGATCTCACGCTCGCAGGCCGCGACGTCGAAGGAGTTGTCCCACTTGGCGATAGCGATGGTGCCGATACCATTACCAATCAAATTGGTCACGGCCCGCGCTTCGTTCAGGAACCGATCAATGCCCAGCAGCAAAACAAGCCCGACCAGAGGAATGGAGTGGATGGTGGTCAGGGTCGCCGCCAGCGTCACAAACCCTGCGCCTGCCACACCTGCCGAGCCTTTGGACGTCAGCAGGAACACTCCGAGCAAAATCAACTGATCGGCAAAGGTCAGCGGGGTATTCGTCGCCTGGGCAATGAAGATGGCGGCCATGGTGAGGTAGATGCAGGTGCCGTCGGCGTTGAACGTGTAACCGGTCGGCAGCACCATGCCCACCACCGATTTTTTGCAGCCCAGTTTTTCCAGTTTTACCATCATGCGTGGCAGCACCGCTTCGGTCGAACAGGTGCCCAGCGTGATGAGAATTTCATCCTTGAAATAACGCAGAAACTGCATGAGCGGCATGCCCGACCACCGTGCCACGGAACCCAGCACGACGACGATGAAGATCAGCGTGGTGAGGTAAAGGGCGATCAGCAACTGACCAAGCGAGAGCAGGGTGCCGATGCCGTACTTGCCGATGGTGAAGGCCATCCCTGCACCCGCACCGATCGGCGCCAGTCGCATGACCATGGCAACGATCTTGAACAGGCCTTGCAGGAACAGATCAATGGTGTTGATCAGCGGTTTGCTGGTTTCGCCCATTTGCACCAACGCAATGCCCATCAATACAGAAAGCAGGATGACCTGAAGCATGACCCCGTTGGAAAAGGCGCCGAGGAACGTGTGAGGGATGATATTGAGAAAGAAATCAATGGTCCCGCCCTGTTCACTGGCGGCCTGGCTGTACTTGCTGATAGCACTGCCATCAAGGGCGCTGACGTTGATATTCATGCCGACGCCAGGCTTGACGATATTAACGACGACGAGGCCGATGACCAGCGCGATGGTGGACAGAATCTCGAAATAGAGCAGGGCCTTCACACCGATTCGGCCCACCTCTTTGATGCTGCCCATCTTCGCGATACCCACGACGACGGTCCCGAAAATGATCGGTGCCAACAGCATCTTGATCAGTTTGATGAAACCATCGGCGAAGGGCTGGAGCTTGGCACCGATGTCTGGCAAGAAGTAACCGATGGCGGCGCCGATCACGATGCCGATCAGCACTTGCACATACAGCTGGCTATACCAGCGTGATTGGGACGTTTCCACGAAAGCACCTCATTTTATTGTTGTGATGGGCATGTGGCGTGGCGTCAGGAATGACGCGTGTGTCTGCGGCCTCTTTCAAAAAGGGCCGCAGACGCGGTCTGATCAGCCTTCACCCAACTCGCGCATGACGGCGTATAAGGCGGACTTCGCTTCAAACCCGACACCTGGAATATCCGGTAATCCGACGTAGCTGTTTTCCACCTTGATCCCGTCGGCAAAACCGCCGAAGGGCTGGAACACGTCCGGGTAGGATTCGTTGCCGCCCAGGTGCAGGCCGGCGGCGATGTTCAAGGACATCTGGTGACCACCGTGGGGCACCACGCGGCGGGACGACCAGCCCATGTCTTCCATCACCTTCAGCGTGCGCATGTATTCCACCAGCCCGTAGGACAGCGCGCAGTCGAACTGCAGAAAGTCGCGATCAGGGCGCATGCCGCCGTGGCGCAGCAGGTTGCGGGCGTCCTGATGGGAAAACAGGTTTTCACCGGTGGCCATGGGCAGCTCGTAGTGATTGGCAAGCTCGGCTTGAAGCGCGTAGTCCAGCGGGTCCCCGACTTCTTCGTACCAGAAGAGGTTGTACTTCTTGATGGCTTCGGCGTAAGCAATGCCGGTTTCCAGATCGAAACGGCCGTTGGCATCCACCGCCAGACGACGTCCGTCCCCGACCACCTCAAGCACTGCCTCGATGCGGCGGATGTCTTCGTCCAGGGGCACGGCGCCGATCTTCATTTTGACCACGTCATAGCCGCGATCCAGGTAGCTCTGCATTTCCGCCTTGAGCTTGGTCTGGTCCTTGCCTGGGTAGTAATAGCCGCCCGCGGCATAGACCCAGACTTTGTCATCGGCCACGCCGTTGCGGTAACGATCAGCCAGCAGGCGATACAGCGGTTTGCCTTCGATCTTGGCGACCGCGTCCCAGACCGCCATGTCAATGGTGCCGACGGCGACCGAGCGCTCACCGTGACCGCCTGGCTTTTCGTTGGTCATCAGGGTTTTCCAGATGGCGAACGGGTCGAGGTTGTTGTTTTCATGATCGACAAGGGTGTCGGGGTCGGCTTCGGTGACGCGCGCCAGGAAGCGATCACGCATCAGCGCGCCCTGGCCGTAGCGACCGTTGGAGTTGAAGCCATAGCCGATAACAGGTTTGCCGTCGCGGATCACATCGGTGATCACCGCCACGACCGAGCAGGTCATTTTGGAAAAATCGATGTAGGCGTTGGCGATGGGCGAGGCAATGGAAACGGTTTTTTCACGGATGTCGACGATGCGCATGACGGGTTCCTCTTGTTGTTCGTGGCCCCACGTTAGGCTTTGCGACGACACCCGCCCAATGCTATTAATGCCGCACCCTATGCACAGGAGGCATGGCCCCTTGGAACTCGTCTGGCTTGAAGATCTCTCGGCGCTTGCGGAATACGGCAGCTTTGTCCGTGCCGCCGAGGCACGGCACGTTACCCAGCCGGCCTTTAGCCGCCGGGTTCGCTCGCTGGAGAACTGGATGGGCGTGGAGTTGTTCGTGCGCACGCCTCAGGGCGCCACGCTGACGGAGGCGGGAAGGCAAATTCTGCCGAGCGCTCAGGAGGCGGCCCGGCACCTGTACCGGATGCGCAACGAGGCCCAGGAAGTGGCCGGGATGGCGGCGCGCTCACTCAAGTTCGCGGCCACGCATTCCCTGTCGTTCACTTTCTTTCCCAAGTGGCTGCGAAGCTCGGAAAACGCCGCCCTCATCGAGGCCGTGCAGCTGCACTCCGACAGCATGGCGGTCTGCGAGCAGATGCTGATCCACGGCCAGGTGCAGTTCATGCTCTGCCATCGCCACCCCGACGTGCCGCCGCTGCTGGCACCTGATCAGTTCATCAGCAAGAAGGTCGGTGAGGACGTGCTGGTGCCCCTGGCGAGCACATCGACCCGTTTTGGCACCACGCCAGCGGCGTTGCCGTATCTGGCGTACACCCATGAATCGGGGCTGGGGCGCATCGTCGCCCACCGGCTGCGGGGCAAGGAAGATTACCTTCACCTCAAACCGCTCTTCAGCAGCCACCTTGCAGCCGTACTCATGTCCATGGCCCTGGAAAGCAAAGGCGTGGCGTGGCTGCCGAAAAGCCTGACCGAGCAGGAAGTGCTGGAAGGGCGGCTGGTCCGAGCGCTGGATGAAAGCTGGGACATTCCGCTGGAAATTCACCTGACCCGGCCGAAGGCGCAGCTGAGTCAGGCGGCGGAAGCGTTTTGGGGTGAGGCGGGCGGTGGTGGCGGGTTGGCTTTGGGCGGACGGGCTGGGTGAATCAATCACTCTTCGCTGCGACCCGATTTTCGTTCTTCGAATGCCAAGCGCACGGCTTCCACCACACGTTCGGCCCGATCAGTGTCGTCCAGGAGCGGATACGCTTTCTTCAATTTGCCGGAGACCTGCCAGCCGTTTTCCTTGAGAGAACGAATGTACGGTTCGCGTCCTGATCCGGCATTTCAAGCACCTCTTTGAGACGCTTCTGAGCACGCTGGAAAATAACCGGCACACGGGCGGTCTGGTTCAGCTCGCGGAGTGCCTCATCCAGGTCGGTCGTTCCAGTCTCAGGCGCGTAGTGCCTGAGTCAGGCGTTCGAGCATGCGATCGCAGCCATCCAGTTGCTCTACGCTGATGAATTCGTCGGGTTTGTGCCCTTGATCCATGCTCCCGGGCCCGCACACGACTGTCGCTATACCGATGGCATCGAATAATCCGCCCTCGGTGCCGAACGCCACAGTGGTGAAATCCCGGGAGCCACAGCATTCGGCAATCAGCTTGGCCGCTTCGCCACGGGCATCCGTCGCCAGCCCTGGATAGGCGGACAGCTCGGAGAAGCGGATATCGCTTGAAGCGTTGATTGCTTGCATTTCTGGTACCACGTGCTGACGCGCGTATTGCTCCAGTTGCCGGGCGACATCGTGGGCATTCTGATCGGGCAGGGTGCGTATCTCGAAGTCGAAGCTGCAGTCGGCAGGCACGATATTCAGCGCTTTGCCGCCACTGATCAGGCCGGTCTGTACGGTAGAGAAGGGCGGGTCGAAGCGGGCATCCTGCAATTCCACGGCACGCAATCGGGACCCGATGCGACCCAGCTCACCGATCAGCTCAGCGGCGCACTCAATGGCATTGACCCCCTGTGGAGCATAGGCGGAATGACAGGCCGCGCCGTGTACATCGCAGCGCATCGCGAGTTTGCCCTTGTGACCGAGCACTGGCTTGAGTTCAGTGGGCTCACCAATCAGGCACAGCGCAGGTTTGATCGCACGCTGTTCCAACTCGGCGAGCAGGCTGCGTACGCCCAGGCAGCCGACTTCTTCATCGTAGGACAAGGCGATATGCACCGGCATACGCAGTGGCTTAGCGAGAAGACCCGGTACGGCAGCAAGCACGCACGCAATAAAGCCTTTCATGTCGGCTGCGCCGCGACCGTAAAAGTTGCCGTCCTTTTCACTGAGTTCGAAGGGTGGCACGGTCCACGCTTGCCCATCCACCGGCACTACATCGGTATGGCCGGACAGCACCACCCCCGGCCGGTCGTCCGGACCGAGGGTGGCGAAGAGATTGGCCTTGCTGCCCTCATCATTGAAAATCAGTTCGCAGGGCACTTGATGCCCGGCGAGGTAATCGCGAACGAACTCGATCAGTTGCAGATTGGACTCGCGGCTGGTGGTGTCGAAGCCGATCAGTGCCGCCAGAATCTCTCGGCTGCTCATTCATTCGTCTCCCGGTACGCCGTAGCTCGGCGCCTGGGTCGGGTCAAGAGCGCGAGTCAGGTAGTCCTGCATTTGCGGGCGGTAGGCGGTCCACAACTGAGCCAACGTTGTAATTGGATCTTCCTCGGCCCAGTCGACGCGCAGGTCAATGATCGGCCAGCTCACGTCGCCCACCACTTTCAAGGCAGCTGAATGCACAGGGCCCGCTTCGCCACCGGCCGCCATCGCGGCTTGCATGGCGGCGATCAAGCGATCGGCCAATTGCCCGCCAGTGGTTTCGAAGGCCTTGACCATTGCATCGATGACGGCCGTATCGGCCAGCATGTTCCCGGCGCCGGCGCATTGTTCACCCGCTAGCGAGTGCACACAGCCCAGGGTTTCGGTGCCGTTGAAGATCGCGGTGTTGCCCTGATGATCGATGACAGTCACCTGACGAAACCGGCTGAACGCGTCGCAGGCCGGCACGGAGGCAGTCGCCTGTTCGGGTGACAGGCCAAGCTCCAGCTGATCAAGCACATGGCTGCCCAAAGCTGGCAGCGTGATGTTCTGGGTCGCGACCGCGCCTACGCCTGGACGTAACCAAGGGCAGCGCGCGCCGACGGCAATGCTTGAAGAGCTGATGGCGATGCCCAGCTGACCGGTTTCGGCGCAGCGGCCAATGATGGAAAACGTCATGGTGTCCGATCCTTCTGATACGTATTCGGCGCCCGTTCAACGGGCGATAGATGAACAATTCAGGGCCGCGTTCAGCGTGCCCCTTCGACATTCAGCACGCGGCCCAATCCCAGAAAACGATTGGCCAGCGTCAGTAATGTTGCGGTCACGGCGATGTACATCACCGACAGCGCAGCCAGGGTCGGGTCGGCGAATTCGCGCACGTAGTTATACATCGCTACCGGTAAGGTCTGGTTGGCCTGGGTGGTGACGAACAGCGAGGCGGTGAATTCGTTGAACGACAAAATGGCTGCGAACAGCCAGCCACCGAACAGCCCCGGAATCATCAGCGGCACAGTGATGGTCCACACCACCCGCAATGGCGAGGCCCCAAGACTGGCGGCGGCCAGCTCGATACGCTGTTCCAGATTGTGCAGAGACACATACAGGCTGCGCAGGACGAATGGCAGCACCAGCAGAATGTGGCAGAAGATCACCAGCGCATATCCGCGCCCCAGATTGAGCTGCGCCACCAGCATCAGCAGCCCCAGCCCGATGGTGAAATGCGGGATGAACAGCGGCGAAAGCAACACGCTTTCGAGCAGGCGCTTGAAGCGGAAATCGAAGCGATGGATGGCGATAGCGAGCATCGTCCCGATCACCACTGCGAGGCTTGAGGCCCAGGCAGTGACGATCAGCCCGGCGTAGAACCCCTTGCGAAAATCGTCGTAGGCAAGGGCTCGATCGAACCAGCGCAATGACCAGCCTTTGGGCGGAAAGAACAGCACTGAGGTGCTGCTGAACGAGGAGATGATCACCACGATCGTGGGCAGCAGCACGAACAGCAGAATCAGCCCCACCAGGAGGCGGCCCGCGTGGCCGAGCCATTTGTCGCGATTGGAACGCGTCATCTCAATGGCCTCCGACGGGGTGCAGGGAGCGCGTCATGCGCTTGAGCGCCGTCAGCAGCAAGATCGTCAGCACCAGGCCCGCGACGCTCAGTGCCGCAGCGAACGGGAAATTCAGAGACGAAAAGCCCAGTTGATAGACCAGCGTGGCGATGGTGCTGACCTTGCCACCGCCGATCAGCTGCGGCGTGGCAAAAGCGCTGAAGGTCCAGGCGAATGCGGTTGTCAGGCTGGCAACGATGCCCGGCAATGACAACGGAAGCGTCACCGTGAGAAACGCGCGAATTGGCCCGGCGCCCAGGCTGGTGGCGGCTTTCTCGTAGGCCGGGTCAATGTGCGACAGCCCGGTGGCGAGCATTAGCACCATGATCGGCATTGTCACGTGAACCAATGCCAGGACCACGCCGGTCTGGGTGAACATCAATTGCAGCGGTGTGTCGATCACGCCCATGGCCAGCAACAGGCTGTTCAGAAAACCGCTACTGCCCAACACAATGATCCAGGAGTAGGTGCGCACCACTTCGCCGAGGAACAGCGGGGTGATGGCGATAATCAGGATGCTCGACTTCAGCCAGCCAGTGCGGGTACGGACCAGCGCGTAGGCCAGCGGATAGCTGAGCAACAGGCCAAACAGGGCCGTTTTGAAACTCAAGGACACCGTGTTGAAGAACGCCTGGGCATACAGACTCTTGAGCAGATCCTGGAAGTTATCGAGCGTGAACCCGCCCACGTCCAGTGAGCCTGGAACGTAGGCGCGCACGCTGTATTGCAGCACGGTCAGCATCGCGATCGTCAGGCCGATGGCGGTCAACGCCGACGGCAGCACGAACCACAGGACAAACGCAGGTCTTCGAGTCATGGGGTCTTCCATGCAGGCATCCAATAAAGCGGGCGGCGGAAACAATACAAATCCTGGCGCTGTTCCAGCACTCAGTGCGCCATGATGTTTTCGGAGAACCACTTGCGCCATTCTGCCGATTTCCGGGCGCGCAGCTCAGGGTCGATGTTCAGGGTCGCGTCCCACTGAGCAGGGGTTGTGAGCATCCCCGGCAGCTTGGCGACTTCCGGATCGACATCGGCATTGGTCACCACCGGGCTGCCACGGTTGATCTTGGCGATCTTCGCTTGTACTTCTGGCGACAAGGCGATGTTCATGAAGGTATAAGCCAGGTCCGCGTGCTTGCTGCCGGTGTTTATGCCCATCGCATCAACGCCCAGTACCGCGCCTTCCTTGGGGATGGCGAGCTTGATGTTCACGCCTTCTTCCATCATGTGATAGGCGTTCATGGACAGCATGACCTGCACCGGCGTCTCGCCGGTGGCAATCAACTGCTGGCTGTTGGCGTCGTTGGTGTAGAACGACTTGATGTTGGGAATCAGCGCCTTGAGCTTGTCCTCGCCTTTTTCCCAGTGCTCGGCGTCGCTGCCCGAGAGCTTGGCCGAGACCGCGATGATGTGGCTCGGGTCCCAGTCGGGCAGGGCCAGCGTGCCTTTTAGTTCGGGTTTCCACAGGTCCGCCCAACTGTCGAAGGCCACGCCTTTGGGTACCAGATCCGGCCGATAGCCGATGGTGTAGACGTAGCCCCAAACGCCGATGTGCGACGGGCTCAATCTGGCCTGATGCACCAGGTTGGCGGCATTGGGAATCTTGCTCATGTCCAGGGTTTCGAACAGCTTGTCGTTGGTGTACAGCCAGCCTACATGGGACGTCGTGAAAGTCAGGTCCGACTCGGCGGTGCCAGCGAGCTTGGCCTTGTTGAGGCGGTCGATGGTGCCGCCGGTGATGTACTCAACTTCAACGCCGGTCTGCTTGGTGAACTCTTTGCCGATGGCTTCGTCGATCAAGTCTTTGAAGCTGCCGCCCCAAGTGCTGACTACCAGTTTGTCGGCGGCGTTGGCATTCGCGGCGGCCAGCAGGCTCGCGCTCAACAAGGTCAAGGCAATGACGTTACGCAGCATGTTCTATTCCTTCTGGCTGTACGGAAAGGAGGACGTCTCGCCAACGCGCGTGCACACCCTGCAGACGCGCGTTGGTTCGAGGGGACCATCATGGAGTGGCGCCACTGGATCGGTAAAACAGGCTTTGCTGTACTTGTGCATCGGAATTTGTGACGCAGTCACTCAAGCGTCCACGGGCATCAATAACCGCGGGCCGGATCAACCTGATTCAGCACAGGCTCGCCTCGGTTGAGTCGCTGAATGTTGTCGGCCACTTGCTGCGCGGCGGTGGCTGGTATGGCCACCGACGCCAGATGGGGTGTGATCAGCACGTTGTCCAGCGCCCAGAGCGGGTCCTCGGGCGGCAACGGCTCGCGATCGAACACGTCCAGCGTCGCCTCGCCGATCTGCCCGCTGGCGAGTGCAGCGGTCAACGCATGCTGATCGACGATGGCACCCCGGGAGACGTTGACGAAGCAACTGCCCTTGGGCAACAGAGCCAGCCGTTCGGCGTTGAGCAAGCCAAGGGTTTGCGGCGTCAGTGGCAGCATCACCACCAGAATGTCGCTGCTGGCAAGGAAGCCGTCCAGACGGGCCATCCCGTTCACGCAAGTGACGTTATCCAGCTGTTTTTCCGAACGTGACCAGCCGCGCACATCGAATCCCTGGCGCGCCAGCTCGAGCGCTGCATAGGCGCCCAGCTCTCCCAGGCCCAGCACCCCGACCCGCACGCTGGTAGGCAAGCGCGGGTGCAAGTAGTGCCAGCGCCGCTCGCGTTGGGCGCGTTCGAAGGCCGGGATGTCGCGGGCATAACGCAGCACCGCAAAGAGCACGTAGCTGGCCATCATGCGACCCATATCGGGATCGGAAATACGTGTGATCGGCACGGCCGGCAAGTCATCGCGACCCACCAGCGAATCGACTCCAGCCCCCAGGTTGACCAGCAATTTGAGCTGCTGATATTGCGCGAAGAAACCCTGCGGCGGTTTCCAGCCAAGCACCACGTGCACGCTATCCGGGTCTTCAACGTCCTTGGGCTGGCAGATGCGCACCCCAGGCAGCAGCGGGGTGAGCAGCGCGCTCCATTCTTCGAAACTGTCGTGCTCGCTGTAAAACACCAGGGTCGATGTCATGGTTGGGCCCCCAGTGACTGAGCTTCACCGGTCTGCACGTCCAATAGTTCCGCCACCGCCGTGAGCGCCAGTCGATAACCGAGGGCGCCGAGCCCGGCAATGACCCCGGTGGCGGCCTTGCACACGTAGGAGTGATGACGAAAACTCTCGCGCTTCCAGATGTTGCTCATGTGGGCTTCGATGATCGGGCCGTCGAACGCGAGCAGCGCGTCGAGAATCGGCACCGAACTATAGGTCAGGCCGGCGGCATTGATGATCACGGCGTCGGCGTGCAGGCGCGCTTCCTGAATCCAGTCCACCAGTACGCCTTCGTGATTGCTCTGGCGAAACTCCAGTTGCAAGCCCAGTTCGGCGGCGTGGCGCAGACAGCGGGTTTCGATGCTGGCAAAGCTTTCGCTGCCGTAGGTGCCTTTGGTGTCCAGCCCGTAGAGGTTGGCGTTGGGGCCGTTAAGGAAAAACACGGTACGGGGCATGATTCACTCCAGGGCGTTATTCAACAGGGCGAGTCGCAACCATCGCGGGGTGTTGGTCGAAGATGGCGAACCAAGCGGCAGTAGCGGGGTGGCAGGACCGCCAGTCGAGGTGGGCAAAGCGGAAATCCAGGTAACCGAGGCCGCAGCCGATGGCGATAAGGCCGATGTCATCGGGCACGACGCTGTACTGCGGCGCCTGGGTCTCGATGTCGACCAGCACGGCTCGAATCTTGGTCAGTTGCCCGTCGAGCCAACCATCCCATTGCTTGTCGACGGGCCGGGCAACGGTTTCGTAGCGGGCAAGCACGGCGGCGTCCAGCAGACCGTCCCCCAACGCCTGTCGGACCAGACTGACCCAGCGCTGCGTGCCTGCGCGCGGGAACAGCGAGCCGTCAGCATGGGTGTCGAGGTATTCGCAGATCACCCGGCTGTCGTACAGGTCCAGGCCATCAGCCGTCTGCATCGCCGGCACCTTCGCCAGCGGGTTGAAATGTGCAATGCGCTCATCGCGTTTGATCGGGTGGGCGGCGGACTCAAGTTTCTCGATCTGCCCCTCCAGTCCCAGGCAGTGGGCGGTAATCATCACCTTGCGCACGTAGGGCGAAGTCGCGGCGTAATACAGTTTGAACATGGGCTCTCCGGTGACGATGTCAGGTTGTCGGGCCTGCAGGCCGCCACGCGAGTCAGGAGGCATCGGCGATCAGCAGCACTTTGCCGATATTGGCGTTGCTCTCCAGCAGGCGGTGCGCTTGCGCGGCCTGTTCGAGGGGCATGCGGGTGTGGATCAGCGGCCGAACCTGACCCGAGACGATCCACGGCATCAGGTTGGCGCGAATGCAAGTCGCCAGACGCGTCTTCTCCGCGACAGATTTGGGCCGCAGTGTGGACGAGGTCAGGCTCAGGCCCTTGCGCATCAGTAGTTGCAGGTCCAGCTCGATCTTCGCCCCTTGCAGGAACGACAGGCTGACGTGGCGCCCGCCAGCGGCCATGGCCTCAAGATTGCGCGCCACGTACGGGCCGCCGACGTTATCGAGAACGACATCGACGCCGCGTCCTTCGGTGCATTCGGCGATCACCTGGACGAAGTCTTCGCGATGGCGATCAACTGCACGCCAGACGCCCAGCGCCTTCAGCATCAGCACCTTGTCGGCGCCGCCTGCGGTGGCGATAACCCGCGCGCCCGCCGCACGGGCGCATTGCACGGCGAAGCTGCCGACGCCGCTGGCGGCGCCATGAATCAACACGGTATCGCCTGCGCCCAGACGGCCCAGCTCGAACAGGTTATGCCACACGGTGAAGGCTGCTTCGGGCACGCCTGCGGCGTCTTCGAGGGGCAGTTCATCGGGTACTGGCAGGCAGTAGGCGGCCAGGGCGACGCAGTACTGCGCATAACCGCCACCGTTGAGCAATGCCATGACGCGGTCGCCGGGTTTGAAGTCTTGGACGCCGTCACCCACGGCCACCACCGTGCCCGCCGCCTCAAGCCCCAGCACGTCAGGGGTGCCGGGCGGCGTCGGCATGCCGCTGCGCTGCATCAGATCCGGACGGTTGACGCCCGCGGCTGCAACGCGGATCAGCAACTCACCGGGTTGTGGCGCGGGCATCGGGCGTTGCACGCTTTGCAGCACATCAGGGCCGCCTGGTTCACGGGCGATGATCGCGGTGATGGTGTTGGGAAGCGCACTCATAAGAGCTGCCCGCAGGCTTGAGGGCAGACGCTGAGGTGGCGGTTGATGTGGTGGCGTGTGGTCATGGAATGCTCGAATTCAGGAAAGGGGCGGGACGTCGGCGGCGAAAGCGCACACGCCTTCTTCATCGAAGCTCAGGCCCGCCGCCGCACCTATCGGCCAGCGAGTCAGAGCGTCGAGCCCGGACTGACGGACGAACAAAAGGGTCTGGCCCAGGGCAGGGACGTCCAGGTGGATATCGACGTGATCACCCTGAAAGACATGGGTGACCACGGTGGCACTCAGCAACGTACCGGCGCCGAGTGCGCCGAGGCGGATGTTCTCCGGGCGCACATAAATGTCCACTCGCGCGCCGACATCGGCATGAACCCGCTCAGGTGGCAAGCGCAGTACGCTGTCGCCAAAGGCCAGGGTCGCCAGCTCGTCGCGGCTCAGGTAGCGCCCCGGAAGTACGTTGACGTCGCCCACGAAACTGGCGACGAAGGGGTCTTCGGGATGACGATAGATCGCATCCGGCGTACCGATCTGGCGGACATGCCCGGCAGACATGACCACCACTCGGTCGCTCATGCTCAGCGCTTCGCTCTGGTCATGGGTGACAAACACTGTGGTGACGCCGAGCTTGCGCTGGATGTCCTTGAGCTCGATTTGCATCGACAGCCGCAGGTTCTTGTCCAGAGCTGAAAATGGCTCGTCCAGCAATAACACTTTGGGCCGGATCACCAACGCCCGGGCCAGCGCGACACGTTGCTGCTGCCCACCGGAGAGTTCGCGCGGCTTGCGCTCGCCGTAGCCTTGCAGCTTGACCAGCGCCAGCGCCTGCTCGACGCGCTCGGCAATTTCGCCCTTTGGCACGCCGCGCATTCGCAGCCCATAACCGATGTTCCTGGCCACGTTCATGTGCGGGAACAACGCGTAGTTCTGGAAGACGATGCCAATCTCACGCTGATAAGGCGGGGTTTCGGTGACCAACTGGCCGTCGATGAAGATTTCGCCTTTGTCGGCATCGACAAACCCGGCCATCAGATTGAGCAGCGTGGTCTTGCCGCAGCCCGACGGGCCGAGCAGGGTGACGAATTCACCTTCCCGGATCTTCAGCGAAACCTCATGGAGCGCAATCGAGTCACCAAAACGCTTGAGCACGTTGTCCAGTTGCACGGCGATGTTGATCTTCGCTGTTGCAGCCGTGCCCACTGTCGCAGGTTCAAAGGGCGCGATTTGTGCAGTTGCCATGGCGACTCCGTCAGCGAGGGGTTGGGGTTTCAGGCGGCGGTCCAGTCATCCGGAATGACCGCGATGACGTCGATTTCCATCAGCCATTCAGGTTGGCCAAGCCCGGAAATCACCAGGCCGGTGGAGATCGGGAAGACGCCCTTGAGCCATTTGCCGACCTCTTTGTAAACCGGCTCGCGGTAGCGGGGGTCGATGATGTAGGTGGTGGTCTTGACGATGTGGGAAAGGTCAGAACCCGCTTCTTCCAGCAATTGCTTGACGTTTTTCATGGCTTGCTCAGCCTGGGCCTGAGGGTTGCCCAGGCCAACGAGGTTGCCAGCGAAATCAGTGCCGATCTGTCCCCGGACGTAGACCGTGTTACCTGCGCGCACGGCTTGGCAGAGGTCGTTGTCAAGAGACTGATTGGGATAGGTTTCTTTTGTGTTGAACATGCGGATGCGAGTGTGAGTAGGCATGTCGGCGTCTCTTGGAAGTGATGGGTTAGAGCTTCACATCGAGGGTGATTTGACGAAACCAGCATTTGCGTGGGGTATTGGTTAGGCAAAACCGAAGGCGGGGCGAGACGGGCCTTTCTAGGCTGGAAACCGACGATTCGGGTGTCTCGCGCTCGAAAAGTCCCGTTCAAAACGGGGTGCCGGGTGGCGTCCCCCTTGGGCAGCGGATAGGCCCGGGCAACATCCGCTACGCCCAGGCGGCCACGTCAGGACCGCTCGTACGCCTTGTAGTCATTCTGCAAAACGATGTGATCGGCAATGTATTTCGCGTCATGCCAAACCCCGTAGATGAACGAGGACGCGCGGTTCACCAGGTTCGGCAGGCCGAGGAAGTAGATCCCGCTTTCTGCGCAGATCCCGCGTTTGTGGAACGGATCGCCTTTCTCATCGAACGCATTGACCTGCAGCCAGTTGAAATCGAACTTGAAGCCCGTTGCCCACAGGATCGTGGTAATGCCAGCTTCTTCGAGATCCAGACTCAACAGCGGATTCGTAAGGCAATCCGGGTCAGGCAACAGCTCCCAGGCCTCGGGCTCCGGCGGGAACGGCAAACCGTTCTCCTCGATATACGCATCCGCGTCACGCAGCACGTCGAAATACGCCCGGTCGCCCTCAGCCACGTTCGCTGCCAGACCAGGCTCGAACGTCATGAGTCCGTCCTCGCAGGCTTTGGTCAGGCCCACCAGCGTGATGCCCTGATGGGCGAGGCGACGGAAATCAACGGTTTTGCCGCCCTCATAGCCACTGACCGCGAAGGCCACGTGTTTTTTCTTTGGCGTGATACGCACTTCGTCCCAAAGGCCTAACGCACCCAGCCACCAGCAGTAATCACGGCCACGATACGAGCGAGGAGGGCGGTAGTGTTCGCCCACCGAGAGAAAGACTTTCTTCCCGGCTTTTTGCAATTCTTCAGCGATCTGCGAGCCCGACGCGCCCGCGCCGACCACCAGCACGGCACCCTCTGCCAATTGCGCTGGATTCTTGTAATCCGACGAATGAAGTTGCTGAACGCTGACTTGCGCGGAAACGATGTTTGGCACCGCTGGACGCTGGAAGGGACCGGTGGCCGCGACCACGTTTGACGCCTCGATCACGCCCTGCGACGTGGTGACCTTAAAGCCGGGCCGCCCCACGTGGCGCTCAACTTTCAGCACCTCAATGCCGGTTCGCACAGGCGCCTTCAACATGGCGACGTATTCTTCGAAGTAGTCCGCCATGCGTTCTTTCGGCGGGAAGGCCTCCGGCGAGATGTTGGTAAATTTCATGCTCGGGAAGCGGTCATGCCAGGCCGGGCCATTGGCAACGAGCGAGTCCCAGCGCTCCGAACGCCAGCGTTCGGCGATTCGGCTGCGCTCCAGGACAACGTGCTCCACGCCCATGAGGGAAAGATGTTCGCTCATCGCGACACCCGCCTGGCCTGCGCCGACCACCAAGGTGTTGATTTTTTCCACTGACATTTGAGTTTCCTAAAGAGAATCGACCTGGATCGGTTTCGCCGATGCCGCAGCAACGACAGCACGTCTAGAAAGCACAGCCGCTTTGCGAGCTTCATCCAGCCATGGGGCCAGTGTGATCAAGGGACCGTCTTTGAGAAATTCTGCTTTTTGAACGTATAGCTTAGGAAAAACCGAACCCCGCTCTCGCGTGTGCCAATGCTGTGGCACCGCGTCGCATGCAGGCGGCTGGGAGCCGGTCCGGCATGAACCGTGCAGCCGTGCCTGTGCAAAGTGATTCATTCAAAGGGTCGGCGCTGTCGTTCGCCCGCTCGTTATAGATGGGGAGGGCGTGATGCTCAGCCGTATTACTCAACGCCAGCTGGAATATTTCGTCGCGTCCGGGGAAGCTGGCAGTATCAGCGCGGCGTCGGAGCGCATTCATGTGTCATCACCGTCTATCTCGGCGGCGATCACTCACGTGGAGGCCGAACTGGGCATTCAGTTGTTTATTCGTCATCACGCGCAAGGCATCTCGCTCACGGCAGTGGGGCGGCAGGTCATGCAGGAGGCCAAACTCATCCTTGAACAGATGAGCAACCTTTATACGATCGCCTCAGAGTCACTGAACACGGTGCGCGGCCCCTTGCGGGTGGGGTGTCTGCATTCGCTCGCGCCGATGATCACGCCGGAGCTGGTGTTCGGTTTCGGGCGCGCGTTTCCCGGCGTGCGGATCACTCAGGTGGAGGGCGATCACGAGCAATTGCTGGAAAAACTGCGCAGCGCCGAGATTGATATCGCGCTGACCTACGACTTGGCGGCCAGCGCTGACATCGATTTCCAGCCGTTGGCCAAACTGCCGCCCTACGTCATGGTTGGGGATTACCACCCACTGGCCCATCTGCCCACGGTGAGTTTGCAGGACCTGGAATCCTTCCCGATGGTGCTGCTGGATATCCCGTGGAGTCGGGAATATTTCCTTAGCCTGTTCATTCAGGCAGGCACCACGCCGAACATCGTGATGCGTTCCAGCAACCTCGAAACCGTGCGCGCGATGGTCGGCAACGGTATCGGCTACACCATTGCCAATGCCCGACCCAAGGGCAATATGTCTCAAGACGGCAAGCGCTTGATCCGCATTCGTCTGGCGGGCGGATTGCACCCGTTGCAGTTGGGTTACGCGACGGCTACCAACGCGCAATTGTCCCGTGTGGTATCCGCATTTACCGAGCGCTGCCGGATGTTCGTTTCCGATCAATACATCCCTGGCATGGCCGCGCCCAGCTTCTTTGACCCTCACGCTGTACGCCCGGCACCTACGGCTGACTAAGCGGGTGCACCAGCGTTGGTCACCCCGGCGGGTGCGGCTGCTTCGGATTTACCCGCCCCAGCCGTAAACCAGAAACGAATTTAAGCAAAGACCCCGAGCCTGCAGACTGGAGGTATCAGACGAGCCCAATGATGGCTGCGCACCAAAGTGTTGCGACCGCCCGCCAATGGAATGGGTTGCGCGTCATTTTGACGCGACTTGCTCGCCCGCCGGTTATGCAGTCACGGACGGGCAACTCAACAGCGGGGCGCTGCATCGGTTCTGCCTACGCACTGCTCCAGTTAATCCTAATTGACCATGAGTGCCTCCCTCCACGAATCTCGTTTCATCGGTGCACACCGTGAGAGGCGTTGGAGCAGGGCGCCAGGTTGCACATCCAGATTTTTTTGTAGGGCGCAGCGACGATGACATTCGACTGGAATTACATGTTTGGTTTGCTGTTCGATGCCGAGTTCTGGCGAGCGACGTGGACCGTCATCAAGCTGAGCTTCGCGACCTGGGTATTGAGCATCGGCCTGGGATTCTTCGTGGCCTTGGCCAAACAATCCAAACGTCCACTGCTGAACGCACCAGCACGTGCCTACATCTGGCTGTTTCGCAGCATACCGCTGCTGGTGCTGCTGATTTTCGTCTACAACATCCCACAGGCCTTTCCCGCCGCGTCCGTGGTGCTGGGCGATCCGTTCTGGGCCGGTCTGCTGGCAATGGTGCTCTGTGAAACAGCCTATGTGGCGGAAATTCATCGCGGCGGTCTGCTGTCGATCCACAAGGGTCAGGCCGAAGCCGCGCGAGCCCTGGGCCTGAGGTTCTTCGGCACCCAATGGCGGGTTGTCATTCCTCAGGCGCTACGGGTTGCATTGCCCTCGCTGGCCAACGAATACATCTCGATCGTCAAGCTTAGCTCCCTGGTATCGGTCATTTCGCTGACCGAGATCCTCATGGTGGGCCAGCGTCTGTACTCGCAGAATTTTCTGGTGATGGAGACGATGGCGGCGGTCGCCTTTTATTACGTGCTGATCGTCACCGTGTTCGATTTCCTGCTCAAGCGGCTGGAGCAGTATCTGGACGTCAATCAGCGCAATGTCTCCCGCGTGCCGGACGCCGAGGTGCTGGCGCTGGCGACACAGCAGCGCGCCGTCATTCAGCGTGAAGCGGCCACCGAGCCACAGGTCCCGGCGTTGCAAGCCACCCGTCTGCACAAGGCCTACAACAACGTCGAGGTGCTGGGGGCCGTCAGCCTGAACGTTCAGCCTGGTGAGGTGGTGTCGGTGATCGGGCCGTCTGGTTCGGGCAAGACCACGCTGATCCGTTTGCTCAACGGTCTTGAGCAGATCGACAACGGTGACATCAAGATCAATGGTCAGCCTTTCATTCACCTGAACAAGCAGGGCGCCCAGAAACCTCTGTACGTCGAGCACGCCGAACACCGCCTGAACATCGGCATGGTGTTTCAAAGCTTCAATCTGTTTCCGCACTTGACGGTGCTTGACAACCTGCTGATGGCGCCGCGTTACCACCGCCTCGGCAGTCTGCCGGAGCTCAAGCAGCAGGCTTACGCACTGCTGCACAAGGTCGGCATGCTCGATCACACCTGGAAATACCCGCATCAGTTATCCGGCGGTCAGCAGCAACGTGTGGCGATTGCCCGTGCGCTGATGATGCGTCCACAGATCATGTTGTTTGACGAACCGACCTCGGCGCTGGACCCGGAGAAAGTGACCGAGGTGCTGCAAGTCATCGAAGCCCTTGCCCAGGAAGGCATCACCATGGTGATCGTCACGCATGAAATGAATTTCGCCTTCAAGGTCTCCGACCGGATCGTCTTCATGGAGAAAGGCCGCGTGGTGTGCGACGACAAGCCCCACGTGCTGCGCAGCGGCCAAAACCCACGCGTTGAATCGTTCCTCAAGGACGTTTCGCTGGCGTGACCACTTTTATCGTTCGAGTTTCAAGAAGGTAAGCGCATGATCGAGCAATCGCAGGTTGAGCAATTCCGCCGGGACGGTTTTCTGGTGGTGGAAGGGGTCCTGTCGGCAGACGAAGTGGCGGCGTTGCAGCACGACTTCGACCAGTGGGTTGAAGACAGTCGCGCTCATCAGCAAGGCTGGGGCGAAACCATTGACGGTCGTCTGCGTTTTGACCTCGAAGGCGATCATCGCGCCGATCACCCTTCGCTGCGTCGGGTGAGTTCGCCAACCGAGATTTCGCCGGTCTACAAGCGCGTTGCGTTGCAGTCGCGGATGGCGCAGATATCCGCGCAATTGATCGGGGGCGGTGGTACGCGCTTTCATCACAGCAAGATCAATTCCAAGCTGCCGAAAACTGCCACTCAGGTGAAGTGGCACCAGGATTTCCTGTTCACGCCCCACAGCAACGACGACATCGTCACCGCGCTGTTGATGGTCAGCGAAGTGACGCCGCAAAACGGCCCGCTGAACGTTATCCCCGGCAGCCATAAAGGACCGTTGTGGTCGCACTGGCACGATCAGCGCTTCACCGGCGCGGTGGATGACGAGGTCGTCCAGGCCCACTGCCAGTCACCCGTTGCCTGTTTCGGCCCGGCCGGTTCCGTGTGCTTCATGCACACCCGCCTGTTGCACGCTTCAAGCCCTAACGAGACCGAACTGCCGCGCACGCTGTTCATCGGCGTGTATGCCGCTGAAGACGCGCTGCCATTCGGCGACAACCCCCTGCCCAGCGAACACTCCGGCCTGATGGTGGCCGGTGAGGAAAGCGGCCTCGTGCGTTCCACGGCCAATCATATGCGTTTGCCGCAGAAGCCACGCGGCGCCTCTTTCTTTGTACAGCAAGCCGGGCAAGACCAAGTCACTGCCTGACTTCTTTTAACTTTGCGGGGATTCACCATGACAGCGTTTCACAAGGTTGTTCGTCCTATCGCCCTGAGCCTGGTCGGCGCAGCGGTTGCAGTGACTTCGTTGGCGGCTTCGGCCTTTCAACAAGACGGCAAGATCATTGCCGGTTCCGATGTCACGTTTTTCCCGTACGAATATATGGACAACAACCGTCCTGCCGGCTTCGATATCGAGTTTCTCGACGGTCTGGGCAAGGTAATGGGGCGCAAGGTCGAGACTGTCGACACGCGCTTTCCAAACCTGATCACCGGTCTGCAGGGCGGTCGTTTCGACCTCACCAACTCCTCGATGTACATCACCGCTGAACGGGTGAAAGTCATCGACATGATCCCGTATCTGAAAAGCGGTGAATCGATCCTGGCGCTCAAGGGTGCCGAGTACCAGCCCAAGCGTCCGGAAGATTTCTGCGGTCACAAGGTCGGCTCGATGGCCGCGACGGCCTGGTTGAAGCAAATGCACACACTGTCGGACGAATACTGCGTCAAGAATGGCCTGCAGCCCATCGCGATCAGTGAATACGCCACTGATCCACAAACCACTCAGGCGATGCTCGCCCACGCTGTCGACGCGCAGATCACCGATGCGGCTGTGGCCCGTGGTGTGGTTGAAAAACTGGGCACTCGCGTAGTGATTTCCTCCGACACCCTGATTTATCCGGTGCTCAACGGCTGGGGCGTGAAGAAGGGCAACGACGAGGTCAAGAACGCGCTGGTCGAGGCACTGAACAAGTATCGGGTGACCCCTGAATACGCCGCGCTGATGAAAAAGTACAACTTCCAGGCACCGACTGACGAAGACATCGCCACCCTGATGCCCAAGCCCTGATACCAGGTTATAGCGCGTGGCCACCGCTGGTTGTGGTCACACCCTGAGGAGAAAGATTGATGGCACTAACAGTGGAAGAACAGGCGGTCGAGAAGCAAGCGCGCATCGATCTGGCGGCGACCTTTCGGATCATCGCCCATCTGGGCATGCACGAAGCGGTGGCGAACCACTTCAGCGCTGCGGTCTCGGCTGATGGCAAAAAGTTTTTGATCAATCCGAAGTGGAAACACTTCTCGCGCATTCGCGCCAGTGACCTGCTGCTGCTGGACGCCGACGACCCGGCCAATGCCGGTCACCCGGACGTGGACTCGACCGCCTGGTCGATTCACGGGCAGATTCACCAGCGCTTGCCGCAAGCCCGCGCCGTGCTGCATTTACACCCGGTCTTTACCACGGCAGTAGCCTGTCTTGCCGATCCCCACGTTCCGCCGATCGATCAGAACACCGCGCGCTATTTCAATCGCGTGGCGGTCGACAGGATGTACGGTGGCATGGCCGACACAGAAGCCGAAGGCGAGCGTCTGGCTGGATTGCTAGATGGCAAGAGTCGCTTGCTGATGGGTAATCACGGGGTCATGGTAATTGCGCCGAATATCGGCGAGGCGTTCGACGACGTCTGGACCCTGGAGCGCGCGTGCCAGATTCTGGTGACGGCCTGGTCTACGGGCCAACCGTTGCGGGTGCTGGCAGACGATGTGGCGGAAAAAACGGCCAAGGGCTGGGAAGGGATCACCGATTTCTCCCGACGGCATTTCGAGGAAATGAAAGAGATGATGATCGCGGCTGATCCGTCGGTGCTCGACTGAGTTTGGTTTGACTGAATCGAACGCGGACCTGGCGCCACACCCCTCGGATGTGGCGCCTTAATCTGACTGCGGTGCGCAATGCTCAGTGATTTAGCAGAATCTTGCGATCGACATTGCGAATGTCGGTCCTGCCGCAGAACGCCATCGACAGGTCCAGTTCATTCCTGATGATCTCCAGCGCCGTACTCACCCCTCGTTCACCCTGGGCGCCCAGCCCATAGAGCATGGCGCGGCCGATGTAAGTTCCCCGGGCGCCCAGCGCGATGGCCTTGAGCACATCCTGTCCCGAGCGAATGCCGCCATCCAGATGCACCTCAGCGTAATGACCGACCGCCTCGACAATGCCCGGCAGCGCCGAAATCGACGAGCCAGCGCCGTCCAGTTGACGGCCTCCGTGGTTGGAAACGATGACCGCATCGGCGCCGTATTCCACCGCCAGACGCGCATCTTCAGGGTCCTGAATGCCCTTGACGATCAGCTTCCCGCCCCAACGCTGTTTGATCCACGCTACGTCCTGCCAGGACAACTGCGGATCGAACTGATCCCGTGTCCACTCGACCAATGAGCTGATGTTGTCCACTCCCTTGGCGTGGCCGACGATGTTGCCGAACTGCCGATTGCGGGTGCGCAGCATATCCAGACACCAGCGCGGTTTGCTCGCCATGTTGACGATATTGCGCAGGGTCGGTTTGGGGGGAATGGACAGTCCGTTTTTCTTGTCCTTGTGGCGCTGACCGAACACCTGCAGATCCATCGTCACCACCAATGCCGAGCAGTTGGCGTTGCGCGCGCGTTCGATCAAATCTTTCACGAACGTACGATCTCGCGTGACGTACAACTGGAACCAGAACGGGTGACGTTCGGTTGCCTGCGCCACCGCTTCAATCGAGCAGATGCTCATGGTCGACAGGGTGAAAGGAATGCCGAAGTTTTTGGCGGCACGGGCGGCCAGAATTTCCCCGTCGGCGTGCTGCATGCCGGTCAGCCCCGTAGGAGCAATTGCTACCGGCATACTCACCGGCATGTCCACCATGGTGGTGGACGTGCTGCGCCGGGTAATGTCGAACGCCACACGCTGGCGAAATTCCAGACGCTGAAAGTCCGCTTCATTGGCCCGGTAGGTGTATTCGGTCCAGGAGCCGCCGTCGACATAGTCATAAAACATGCGCGGCACTCGCTTGCGCGCAAGCCTGCGCAAATCTTCGATGCAAGTCATTTCAGCCATGGACGCCCTTGTCGCATTCGCGTGTTTGAGTGGGTGGAGCTTGAAGCTTCACACCGCGAAAGGGATCATGAAACCAGCATTTGAGCGGGGTAGTGCTTAGGTAAAAGCGATGCCCGGCTGAGCCGCCGGTGCCGCCGGTACATAGGCCTGCACCGCACAGGCTTGATCTCGCCATCGGCCTGTTCCCGATTTTTGGCGGTCTTGGCCCAGTTATGTCCCCAATGAGTCGTGGAATTCATTGGGCTTAGCCAGACGGCAGCGGACTTAAATCATCAATAACTCATTGTCATGAAATGATTTATGGAATCTGCTGGAATTCGATTACAGGCTATCCGGATCCCCAAAAAACATCTGAATCCGCGACCTTAACCATCTCTCCCCCGGGTCATTGTCCTGCGACCCGCGCCAGGCCATGTGCAGCTCGAACGTACGCGATTCAATCGGCAGCTCTTCCGAACGCACCCCTCCGGCAGCCGTCAGCACGGCGGCGGCGTAATCCGGCACGGTCGCGACGATGTCGGTCCCGGCAATCAGCGTGGCCAGACCGTTGAACTGCGGAACCGCCAGCACGACGTGGCGTTTGCGGCCGATTTTTTCCAGGTGTTCGTCGATGAAGCCGCCGAGGTCGCCGGCGAAGGACACCAGGGCGTGGGGGCGGGCGCAGAAGTCGTCCAGAGTGATCGGTCCCGGCATGGTGTCAGCGCGCAGCAGTTTGGGTTTGCTGCGGCGCAGCACTTTGCGCTTGGCGTTGGCGGGGAGGTCGTCGGTGTAGCTGACGCCGATGGAGATTTCCCCGGAGGAGAGCAGCGCCGGCATGAGGATGTAGTTGGTGCGGCGTACCACCAGCACAATGCCCGGTGCCTCCGAACGCAGGCGCTTGAGCAGTGACGGCAGCAGGGCGAATTCGACTTCGTCGGACAGGCCAATGCGGAACACCGCGGTGCTGGTGGCCGGGTCGAAGTCGGCGGCGCGGCTGACGGCGGTGGAGATGGAGTCCAGGGCAGGGGACAGCAGGCCAAAAATCTCGATGGCCCGCGCGGTGGGCTCCATGCTGCGTCCGGTGCGCACGAACAGCGGATCGTCGAACAGCCCGCGCAATCGCGACAACGCCGCACTGATCGCCGGTTGTCCGAGGAACAGCTTCTCCGCCGCGCGGGTGACGCTGCGTTCGTGCATCAGAGTTTCGAAAACGATGAGCAGATTGAGGTCGACGCGACGCAGGTCGTTGCGATTCATGACGGGGGTCTCGGGGGCATTGGTCGATGCATTATCAAAACAGCAGCGGCGGCCCAGACGCGCGCCACGTGTTCAGCTCAGGCAGGGATATTACGGGTAAATACCGGTTGTCTGCATTGTTGAATTTTCCTGCACTGCTGTAAATGTGCTCCGAGGCGCACCCACTGGTGGTAGCTGATGAAACCTTGACCGGTAAAAACACACCAATAGCAACGTACTGGCCCTTTGTAATCCGGTGCGTCGCAGCCTGCGCGGAGCACGGGATGCATCGATCTTCAGGCTTCGGGTTGCAATGTCGCGGTGAGCACCCAACAATGTGCGCCCAGCAGGCCCGGGACGGCCGCGCAAGATTCAGCATGTGCCTGCGCCATCAGAATCGATGGCAGGCATGTCGACTATTAATAGCCACTGATAGTGTTACCGGCGGCGCCCGGATAGAGTTCATGGCATCAAGGTTCATAAGGCGAGGTTCGAAATGTCCCGCACGATCCGTTTTCATCAGTTCGGTCCGGCCGAGGTGCTCAAAGTAGAAGAGCTGCCGGTCGCGTTGCCTGCACCCGGTGAGGTGCAAGTGCGCGTTCAGGCGATCGGCGTTACCTGGTACGACGTGCTGTGGCGACAAAATCTGGCTTCATCCCAGGCTCGCCTGCCGGCCGGTCTGGGCTCCGAAATGGCGGGCGTCATTACGGCCATCGGCGATGGCGTGACCGATCTGAAAGTGGGCGACAAGGTTGCCAGCTTCCCTTCGGCGGACGTCAATGTGTACCCGGTCTATGGCGAGCTGATTCTGCTGCCTCAGACTTCCGTGACCCGCTATCCAGACGTGCTCACGCCCAATGAGGCGGCCGTTCACTACACACCGATGCTGGTGGCGTACTTTGCGTTCGTTGAACTGGCGCGGGCAAAACCAGGGCAAACGGCACTGGTCACCGATGCAAGCCATTGCGCGGGCCCTGCGTTCCTGCAACTGGGCAAAGCGCTCGGCATCAAGGTGATTGCCGCGACCAAGACCGAAGGCTGCCGCGATTACCTGCTGAAAATGGGTGCGGACAAGGTGATCGTTACCGAAGAAGAGGATTTGCTTCTGACGATCAACCGTTACACCGACAACCGCGGCGTGGACATTGTCCTCGACGGTCTGGGTGGCCCGCAGATGTCGATTCTGGGTGATGTGTTGGCACCCCGTGGCAGTCTGATTCTTTATGGCCTGCAGGGTGGTAACCAGACGCCGTTCCCGGCGTGTGCAGCGTTTCAGAAGAACATCCAGTTCTTTGTGCACTGCGTGGGTAACTTCACCGGAAAGCCGGAGCTGGGCATCAAGCAGGACGAAGAGGCGATCAAGCGTGCCTTGCGCGACATCAACCAGATGACGGCAGATGGCATGCTGTTACCGCAGATTACTAAAGTGTTTCCGTTCGATCAGTTGGTCGAAGCCCACCGTTTGATGGACGGTTGCCCGGTAGGTGGTCGTGTAGTGGTTGAGGTTGATCCATCCTGAGCGCAGACCATCGCGCTCATTGAACGCTCGACGCTTTTGACCCGGCGTCGGGATTGAGGTGCCGGAGACCGATTTGAAAGTTATCCGTACTGTCAGTGACGAGTCACGTTGTACCACTCAAGCCTTCCAGGAAGTTCCGGAAGGCTTTTTTGTTTATGGGATGTTTAATTCATTGATCGACACGCTAAGTGAACGATGCTGATGAATCCCCTAAGTAATTGAATCAATGCACTGTTCGCTTTTAATAAACGCTGATTTAAACATCCTTGTTTAATTCCTGTCTTTATTTGTCGAAAGGAGAACCTTTACGTGTCGGCGATGGCTGGCTTGTAATTGTGCTTCAAGTGCCGATAATAGTTTCAATAATTAGAGACTCAAGGAACGAGAAGATGCTTGTTGATCTGCCGCCGTCTGCGTCGCCTGATAATCGATCCGGCACGTCCGTTATTGTTGGGCCTGCCGCGTGTCTATCCAATAAGCCTTTTACAGAGAACAGTGTTGTCAGGCTGATCAGTCAGGTATTGAAGCCATGAGTTCAATGCATGAACAAGCGATGAACTATGTCTACCAGCAAGTGCTGCAGCGGCTTTCGGGTTATTTGAATCGAAACGAACGAACAGCGTTGCAGTTATTGATCCAGCGCTTGATCGTTGCAGCGGGCGGGATTGAAAGGATCGGCGGCTACAAAGTGCTGGTCCCGTTCAGCGGCGGTAAGGACAGCGCCTATACGGTGGCCATGTTGCGTGCCGCTCAACTGAGTATCGCTGCACGGGGGCCGGCAACATTCAGACTACGGGTCGCGAATATGCGCCATGCGGGTATTACGTCGGCGGTGATGGGCAACATTGATCGCTGCTATTCGGCGCTGTTTCTGCACGACGACCCGAGGGTCGAACTGCTGGTGATCGATCATCAGTACGTACAGATTTTCGAGCCCGACTTACCGTTTTCGACGGCGGGTCGTGAGCAGAATCGCTCCGACGTGCTGCTGGGCGGGCATCTGACGGCTGGCGATGCGCGGACCACTTTCTGCAACAGCTGTTATCTGGGCATGGCGGATTTTCTGGTCCGTGCCGCCTGCTGGGGGGACGGCGTCAATGCCGTGATCAGCGGCGACTCGCTCAAGGAGCAGAAGCAGTACGCGACCTGGATCATGCGTCTTGCGCGGCACGGGGGGCAGAAAATCGAGCCCTGGCACGCCCTGGGTTTCAGTGGGGCATTGAGCGTCATCGACAGCCTCGGGCGCGCCTATTACGAAGAGCTGTACGGAGAATCCGCAGAACCGTCGGGCTACAGCCGGCCACTGGTGTACCCGAACCGAACCTTCGCCCCGACCTTGCTCACCGCCGCGGACCTCATCGGCTATCGCGCGGAGGAGCACTGGGGGCTGCTGACTGACTTTCTGGGCTTCCGGTTTGATGACCTGGCGTTCAGCTTCAGCGAATCAGACTGCGCCAATCCCTTACTGATGGCCCACCTGCGCGGGCTTAAAGCCGAATTCATCGAAGGTCGGACATACGCCGACGGCATCGCAGAGTACCTGGAACTGGCAGCCGCCATGATGCGCCGCAAACGCATGCCTGTACGCCTGATCAAGCAGGCGCTGGCAGCCTACGACAGCCCGGAGAAAATCGCCGATCGCCGTCAGCTTGCCGAGGGTTATGGCCAGGAGGCATTTGGCCTGAGCGAAACGCAGTGGGTTTGCCTGCTGTTCTCGCCGTTTGTCGACGCCGGCGCGCGGCTCGAGGATTTCCTGCGTCGCTTCCACCCCGGCATGCTGGTCGGGCTGAACGATCTGCACAAGACGCTTGCCGGGCAGTTGGCCCCGGACCTGGTGCCGCACTGGCTGGTGGAAGTCAGCGGTCTGAGCCTGAAGGGGCTGCAATCGCTTTACGCCAAGCGCCATGTGGACTTCAACGACGAGCGTTCGATCATCGCCCGGGTTCGCGCAAGCGACCCCGACAAACGCCGGGTGACGACGATCGATCCGCACACCGGCGCCCTGACGACGGAACTGATTTCGGGGCGTTGAACACCGTGAGGTGAACTGACACGCAGTGATGCGCTGAGCCTCGGGCGGTCCACGCGGCGCTTTCTCAATGACCCTGCGCCTGGCGCACGGATGGGGTATTCGATGAATAACAACAAAACTGATTTTGCCTACCAGATGGTGTATCGCTACCTGCTCAGGTTGACCAACGAACTGTCTGCCGGGCCCGCCGCGCGCATGCCCTCGTTGCGGCTCCTGGCACGACGGCTGCGGGTGTCGATTTCCACGGTGCAGAACGCCTATAGCCTTCTTGAGAAGGAAGGGCGAATCTGCTCAGTGCCCAAGTCCGGCTATTTCGCGCTGCCCAACCCTTGCAACGACATGCCCCTGGAAGGTGATGACGTGTTCACGCGTTTTCATGCCAGTGCCCGGCGTCCGGACATGTTTGTCTTCGGCGCCGATGAGCCCACCCTGCTGGTGTCTCTGCACGGCGCGTTGCTCAGCGTTGAACGCGACCTCATGCGTCACTATCCCTGTCAGCCCGATCCGCGCTTTGAACCCTTCGGCGATATCGAGTTGCGCACGGCGCTGGCCGGCCACTACACCTCATCGACCGAGCATTGCTGGCACCCGGACAATGTGTTCATCGGGCCGGACAAGACCGGCGTCTTGAAGACCGTCATCGAAGCGCTGCAGCTACGCGACTGTGCCGTGCTGGTGGAGTCGCCGTGTGGCTGGAGCATTCTGCGTACGCTGCAGACCTACGGAATCCGGGTGATTGAGGTCTGCACGGATGCGCAGGGCGGTATCAACCTTGATGAGCTGGGTGCGTTGATCCAGCGCGAGGATGTGAAACTGGCGATTGTGTCGTCGCGGATGGACCCCGTTCGCGGGCAGAGGATGCCTTCCGCCCAGCGTGCGCGGATGGCGGAGGTGCTGAACCTGCAGGGGGTGTGGGTGCTGGAGAACGATACCCATGGCGCTTTGTGTTTCGAGGACGACAGTTCGCCGTTCCGGGATTTGATTGATCCGGAGCGGCTGTTGGTGGTGGGTGCTTTTGACAAGATGATCGGGCTGGAGGCGCCATTCGGGTATTTGTTGAGTCGGCATTCACGGGCGCTGTTGCATCAGCAGTGGGTGTTGCGGTCGTTTCGCCTGCCGCCCGTCCGGCAGAAGGCGATTGCGCGGTTGTACGCTTCGGGGCAGTTCGATCGGCACTTGCGGGAGTTGCGTGGTTGTCTCGAGCAGCGGGTCGGTGAGTTGGCGAGCGGGGTGGAGCAGTATCTGGGGGATGAGGTGCAGTTTGAGCTGCCCCGAGGCGGGGCGTCGATCTGGCTGGAGAGTGTGCATCGGGTGGATACGGCGCGGGTGTTCAATCGGTTGCTGGAGCAGAGGATCGTGGTGGCGCCGGGGGAGTTGTTCAGTGTGCGGGGGTTGCATCAGCAGTGTTTGCGGATCAGCGGGTCGGTGGATTGGGGGCAGAATATTGAGTCGATGCTGGTGATTGTTCGGAATGCTTTGGTGCAGGAGCGGTTGGGGTAGGGTTCTTTCAGATCAAGATCAAGATCAAGATCAAGATCAAGATCAAGATCCTTAAGATCACAAGCGTCTGCCTGGGGGCAGACTGTTTCGCCTTCGGCGACTTACTTTTGAAAAGCACCAAAAGTAAGCAAAAGTGCCTGCTCTCGGTTTGGCCCGACTTCGTCGGGTTCCCTCACTCCGACGACGCTCCGTGGGCCCGCGCCGAACGGACATCCATGTCCTGACGGCGCTCTCGCCGCATCCATGCGGCTCGGCCCACTGCGCGTCGTCTACGTTCGGCCTGCACCAATGTCGCGATTGGTGGCGTCTGGGTTTTTTGCGTATGAAGATCAAGAGCAAATCAAGAGCTTCCCGGCTGAAGCCGGTCCTACAGTCGGCGCCAATCCCAATGGATGCATGCGATTCTTGTAGGACCGGCTTTAGCCGGGAAGGGGCCAGTAAATACCCCCTCAGTTCTGATCGTTAAAACCAGTTCGGGTCTGCACTCATTGATCGTTCCCACGCTCTGCGTGGAAATGCATCCCCGGGCGCTCTGCGCCGAAATCCGGCCGCCAATCCATTTCCGTTTGCCTCGACCGCATTGAGCTGCTATCTGTACGTCCGTCCAGTGTTCCGATTGACGGCCAGCCTTTTCAGTGACTTCCATTTCCACTATTTCCCCCGATACCCGCGCAGTGTCTGTCGAGCCTGTGGAGATTGCGGCTTTCGATCCCGAAACGGGTTATCGGGTCGCGGTGCGGGAGTTGTGTGAGTTCACGGCGAAGGCGGGTGATCTGGATTTGCGCTTTACCCCGTCGCCCACGGCGCAGGAGGGGATTGCCGGGCATCGGACGGTGGCGGCGCGGCGGGGGCCGCAGTATCAGGCTGAGGTGGCGTTGAGCGGGGTGTTTCATGAGCTGAGGATTCGGGGCAGGGCGGATGGCTACGATGCAGCGCTGAACCAGCTCGAGGAGATCAAGACCTATCGCGGCGACTTGAGCAGCCTGCCCGCCAACCATCGGCAGCTGCACTGGGCCCAGGCAAAGGTGTACGGCTGGTTGCTCTGCCAGCAAATGCAGCTGGCCGAGGTCAATCTGGCGCTGGTGTATTTCAACATCATCAGTGAGCAGGAAACCCTCATTCAACAGCGTTTCACGGCCATCGAGTTACAGGCGTTTTTCGAAATTCAGGCGGGAATTTTCCTGCAGTGGGCGCGGCAGGAACTGGCCCATCGCGACGCCCGAGACCGTGGGCTTAGCGCTCTGAAGTTTCCCCACGCCGGTTTTCGTACCGGGCAGCGGGTGTTGGCCGAGTCGGTGTATAAGGCGGTGAGCACCGGGCGCTGTTTGATGGCCCAGGCGCCCACCGGCATTGGCAAGACCATCGGCACGGTGTTCCCGATGCTCAAGGCCGCGCCGACGCGCAAGCTGGACAAGGTGTTTTTCCTCACTGCAAAGACCCCGGGGCGCAAGCTCGCGCTGGATGCGCTGAGCGTGATTGGGCGTAGTGCTCCGGAGCTGAGCCTTCGGGTGCTGGAGATGGTGGCGCGGGACAAGGCCTGCGAGTACCCGGACAAGGCGTGCAACGGCGATTCATGCCCGCTCGCCAAAGGTTTTTACGACCGGCTGCCGGCGGCGCGCAGTGAGGCAATGATCAAGCCGTGGCTCGATCAGGCAGGCGTGCGTGAGGTTGCGCTGGGCCATCAGGTTTGCCCGTACTATCTGAGCCAGGAGCTGGCGCGCTGGTCGGACGTGGTGATCGCCGACTACAACTACTATTTCGACCTCAGCGGCATGCTGTTCGGGCTCAGTCAGTTCAATCAGTGGCGCGTTGCGGTGCTGGTGGACGAGGCCCACAACATGGTCGAGCGGGCGCGGTCGATGTACAGCGCAACCCTCGATCAGTACAGCATGAATCAGGTGCGGCAGAGCGCGCCGGCGCCGGTGAAAAAAGCCTTGCAGCGGCTCAACCGCGACTGGAATGCCCTGCACAAGGAGCAAGTCGCGCCCTATCAGGCCTATGGCGCCACACCGGCGAAATTTCTGAACAGCCTCAATCTGTGCATCACGGCGTTCGGCGACTACTTCAACGAGCACCCCCATGCGGCCAACGGTGAGCTGCAGAGCTTCTATTTCGAGGCGATCCAGTTCGGTCGCATCGCGGAGTTGTTCGACGAGCATTTCCTGTTCGATATCAGCAAGCGGGACGTCGGCAGCAAGTCGCTGTCGCGCCTCTGCCTGCGCAATGTTGTGCCGGCGGGTTTTGTGCGTCCGCGACTGACCGCGGCGATCAGCGCGGTACTGTTTTCCGCGACCCTCAATCCACGGCATTTCTACCGCGACCTGCTGGGCCTGCCCGACACCACGGCGTGGGTCGACGTTGAGTCGCCGTTCCAACGCTCGCAGCTGGATGTGGAAATCGTCAGCCGCATTTCCACCCGCTACACCCATCGGCAGGCCTCGCTGGCGCCCATCGTCGAGCTGATGGCGCGGCAGTTCGAGGCGCGGCCGGGGAATTATCTGGCGTTCTTCAGCAGCTTCGATTACCTCCAGCAAGTGGCGGATCTAATGGAGCGCAGCCACCCGGCCGTGCCTGTCTGGAAGCAATCCCGGGGCATGGCCGAGGCGGAACGGCAAGCCTTTCTCGAGCGGTTTACGCCGGGCAGTCAGGGCATCGGTTTTGCGGTGCTGGGCGGAGCATTCGGCGAGGGCATTGACCTGCCGGGAGCGCGGTTGATCGGCGCGTTCATCGCCACCTTGGGGCTGGCGCAGATCAACCCGGTCAACGAGCAACTCAAGCAGCGCATGAGCCTGTTGTTCGGCGCCGGCTACGACTACACCTATCTCTACCCCGGCATGCAGAAAGTGGTGCAGGCGGCCGGCCGGGTGATTCGAGGCCTGGACGATCACGGGGTGGTGGTGCTGATCGACGATCGCTTTGCTGAGCGCAAGATTCAACAGCTGTTGCCGGCGTGGTGGCAGCTATGATGTGGTTCAGCTAATTGTCTCAGGACGTTACGGATCGATAGCCGAGCGGCACGGTCCAACTGCCAGTAAACTGCCGCGGCACTGTCATTTCAGGCGGCGTTTCAGGTTGTTTCCCGCTGGGTCGGGACCTTTTCTTTTTTGTCTTTTCCTATTTTTCATCCACGGAGGTTTCGCATGAGTATCAGTCCATTCGCGGGCAAACTGGCGCCTGCAGAATTGCTGGTCGATCTTCCTCGTCTGGTGACGGCCTATTACACCGGCCAGCCCGACGCGTCGGTGGCGACCCAGCGGGTTGCCTTCGGTACCTCCGGGCACCGCGGCAGCTCTTTCGAATTGAGCTTCAACGAGTGGCACGTGCTGGCCATCAGTCAGGCGATCTGCCTGTACCGCCAGGCCAACGGCATCGACGGCCCGCTGTTCCTCGGCGCCGACACCCACGCGTTGTCGACCCCGGCGGCCGCTTCAGCGCTGGAAGTGCTGGCAGCCAACGGCGTCAACGTGATGATTTCCGAGGGTGACGAATACACCCCGACGCCGGCGATCTCCCACGCCATCATCTGCTACAACCGCGGGCGCACCTCGGGCCTGGCCGACGGCATCGTCATCACGCCGTCCCACAACCCGCCGGAAAGCGGCGGCTTCAAGTACAACCCTACCAACGGCGGCCCGGCTGACTCGCACATCACCAAGTGGATCGAGAACAAAGCCAACGAATTGCTGGCCGAGCGCATCGTCAACGTCCAGCGCATCACCCACGAAAAAGCCCTGCGCGCCGACACCACCCATCGCCACGACTACATCAATACCTACGTGGCGGACCTGAAGAACGTCATCGACATGGACGCCATCCGTGGTGCCAGTCTGCATCTGGGCGTTGATCCGTTGGGCGGGGCAGGCGTGCGGTACTGGTCGGCCATCGGTGAGCACTACGGGCTGAATCTGGAAGTGGTGAACAAGTTCGTCGATCCGACCTTCCGCTTCATGAGCGTGGACTGGGACGGCAAGATCCGCATGGACCCGTCGTCCAATTTCGCGATGCAGAGCCTGATCGGTTTGAAGGACCGCTTCCAGGTGGCCTTCGCCTGCGACCCGGACCACGACCGTCACGGCATCGTGACGCCGACCGGTGGCTTGCTGGCGCCGAACAATTACCTGGCGGTCTCCATCGATTACCTGTTCCAGAACCGTCCGGATTGGCGCGCCGATGCGGCCGTCGGCAAGACCGTGGTGAGCAGCGGGATGATCGACCGCGTGACCCAGCGTCTGGGCCGCCGCCTGTACGAAGTGCCGGTAGGCTTCAAGTTCTTCGCCGAAGGCTTGTACGAGGGTTCGCTGGGCTTTGGTGGTGAGGAGAGTGCCGGTGCGTCGTTCCTGCGTCGCGACGGGACCGTCTGGACCACGGACAAGGATGGTTTGATTCCGGCATTGCTGGCAGCGGAAATCCGCGCACGCAAAGGCTGCGACCCGAGCGAGATGTACAAGGCGTTGACCGATGAGTTGGGCGAGCCGGTGTCGACCCGCGTCGAGGCAAAGGCTAACTTCGAGCAGAAGGCGCTCTTGAGCAAGCT
Organism: Pseudomonas sp. 1L-C-7-B-C1; assembly: GCF_057291635.1. Classification (NCBI taxonomy): domain Bacteria; kingdom Pseudomonadati; phylum Pseudomonadota; class Gammaproteobacteria; order Pseudomonadales; family Pseudomonadaceae; genus Pseudomonas; species Pseudomonas sp. 1L-C-7-B-C1. The sequence goes on from NZ_JBXAWH010000012.1 coordinate 109,425, forward strand.
GTCGCCGGAGCAGGTGACGTCGACGGAGCTGGCGGGGGAGAAGATCGAGAGCATCCTGAGCAAGGCGCCGGGCAATGATCAGGCGATTGGTGGTTTGAAGGTCATCACCGAGAACGGCTGGTTCGCGGCGCGGCCGTCGGGCACTGAGGATATTTACAAGATCTATGCCGAGAGCTTCAAGGGCGAGGATCACCTCAAGCGTCTGGTGGCTGAGGCACAAGTGCTTGTGGATGGCGCGATAGCGCCTTGAAGGTACGAAGATCAAGAGCGTCTGCCTAAGGGCAGACGTTTCGCCTTCGGCGACTTACTTTTGAAAAGCACCAAAAGTAAGCAAAAGTGCCTGCTCTCGGTTTGGCCCTTCCTTCGTCAGGGTTCCCTCACTCCGACGACGCTCCGTGGGCCCGCGCCGAACGGACATCCATGTCCTGACGGCGCTCTCGCCGCATCCATGCGGCTCGGCCCACTGCGCGTCGTCTGCGTTCGGCCTGCACCAAAGTCGCGATTTCCGGTGTCTGGACTACCGCGTAGAAGATCAAAAGCAACAGCAACAGCAACAGCAACAGCAACAGCAACAGCAACAGCAAAAGCAAAAGCAAAAGCTTCCCGGCTAAAGCTGGTCCTACAGTCAGCGCCAGTCCCACTAGCGACACGGTGCTTTTGTAGGACCGGCTTTAGCCGGGAAGGGGCCGGTTCATTCACCATCAATTCGCGGCGTGTCCACTAACGCTTTCCCGGCTAAAGCCGGTCCCACTGAAAGCACGCGGTGTCTTGTAGGACTGGCTTCAGCCGGGAAGCCCTTGATCTGCCTTTGATCTGCTGTTGATCTTTGTACACAGAGGGTCCAGTCACCGCGAAACGCGACTTGGGTGCAGGCTGAACGGAGGTCTCGCGTAGTGGGTCGAGCCGCATGGATGCGGCGAGAGCCGCCCCCCGCCATGGATGGCGGATGGCGGCGGGCCCACGGAGCGGGACCGGAGTGAAGGAACCCCGAGGAACGAGGGGCCTAACCAGGAGCAGGCACCCTTGGTTACTTGGGGTGCTTTTCCAAGTAACTCGCCGAAGGCGAAACGTCTGCCCCCAGGCAGACGCTCTTGATCTTGATCTTGATTTACGGCTTTTTAAGCCACATCCACCAGGACGATCTCGCTGTCTTCGATGGCCGTCACCCGCAACACACGCTCATCCTCAACCGCCACACCATCCCGTGCCTCGGCACGGAGACCGTTGATCTCGATGACACCAGTGGCAGGCACCAGATACGCACGGCGGCCAGCGTCCAGCACATATTCAGCCGTCTCACCGGCCTTCAGATTCGCCGCCACCAACCGGGCATTGGCCCGAATCCGCAGCTCGATATCATCGTCCGCCTTGCCGCTCGCCAGCGTCACGAAGCCCTCGCGGTCGCCTTTCGGAAACGGCTTGGCACCCCAGGACGGCGGAGCACCGACCTCGTCCGGCATGATCCAGATCTGGAAAATCCGCGTCTCCTTCGACTCCAGATTGTATTCACTGTGCGCCACACCCGTGCCGGCACTCATGACCTGCACATCGCCCGCTTCGGTACGGCCACGGTTACCCAGACTGTCCTCGTGAGTGATGGCGCCCTCACGCACATAGGTAATGATCTCCATGTCCCGGTGAGGGTGACGCGGGAAGCCCGTGCCGGCTTCGATCACGTCATCGTTCCAAACCCGGAGCTGGCCCCAGTTCATCCGGCGCTCGTCGTAGTAACTGGCGAACGAGAAATGGTGATGGGCATTCAGCCAGCCGTGGTCTGCGCCGCCAAGGGATTTGAAAGGTCGAAGTTGCAGCATGATCAGTTCCTCCGTAGCAGGGCCGGGCCTGTGGCAGGGCGCCGCTGGTGATGACTTGTCAGTCGATGGGGCAATGATCTATCAACTAATCATCGATAAAAAGCGTAAGTTCTGCATGAATGCAATCGGTTAATTCGATACTTGAATGTTTGTCCAGGCTACCAACCCTCTGCCCTTGATCGGCTAACTCCCTGACGGGAAAGCATTTCACTGGAGCTGAATGACGAATGGGGCGACCATAGGCGCCCTGTCGATAAAGCCGAAACCCGGAGCCCGCGTGCCGCACGATTTTTCCGCCGAGCTACCCCCTCAATCTTCCAGCCAGCCTTCCCACCAGATGCCGCCTGACCTGACCGTCCCCGAACGTCTGCCGTTCTTCAAACGGCTAATGGCTCGCATGATCGGCGGCGGCTTGTCGCGCATGCAGGCGCAGCACGTGCCGTCGTGGCAGCAGGGCCATGCCGATGGTTACCTCAACGGCCATGCCGAAGGCGTCAACGAGGGTTACAACGAAGGCCGCTTCGATGGCATCGAAGAAGGTCGGCAAGTGCTGGTGATCCGCGACACGCGGCCACTGGAGCACCGCGGCCCGAGGGTTGACGATCACCTGTTCGACGACTGGCGCCTGCCCCTCACCAACGAGCTGAAAAAGCGCATCAAGGCGGACGTCGCCGAGAAACTGCCTGCCCACGCGCAACCGACCGCCGCGCAATGGAAGATGATTTTCAGCGACACACCCTCGACCTACGTGATCGCCGGCGCCGGGGCGGGCAAGTCGACGTCGCTGGTTCTGCGCGTGCTGTTGATGAACCACTACCTGGGCTTCGAGCTGGACTCGATGACCGTAGTGACCTTCACCCGCGAGTCGCGCAAGGATTTCATCAACAAGCTGATCGAGATCATGGCGCTGTGGGGCCATGAGCTGACCCTGCGTCAGGCCCGCGAAGTGGTGCGCACCTTCCATTCGCGCATTCTGCCGCTGGTGCGCAGCCTGCCGGGTTTCGAGCAATTGCAGGCCTTCGAGAACCTCAGCAGCCAGTCGGGCCAGCTGTTCGACGACAGCGCCGACAGCAACCCTTTCGACCTGCGCATCAATGACGCTCAACGCCACCAGTTGAACCTCTGCTACCGGGATTTGTACGCCGCCAATCCGCGCTTTCGTGAAGTCATGGCGCCCCTGTACCGACAGTCCCTGCAATTGAAGGAGCTGGACCGCGATCACCCGGACGTGCAAAAACGCATCACCGTGATGGGCCTGTCGTCCAAGCGCGACGAGGAGCTGTGCGACATCATCGAAGACTTGTGGATTCGCGCCGGCGCATGGCCGATTCAGGGCGTCGAGCCGATGCGCCAGACCGTCGAAGTCAGCGGCCTGACCTTCCACGTCCACGGCTATGCCGCCGAGCTGGATGCCTGGATTGTCCTGGGTTTCGACCCGAGCGAAGACCAGCACCTGCGCCGCCCGGACGCCAAGCTGCCGGTGTGGGCTGAATGGGTGATCAAGCGCACCTTGTTTCAGGCGTTTTGCCGCAAGCCGGTCATCTGGCTGGAAAACTACCAGGCCTCGCGGGGCATGATGCAGTCATTGTCTGGCACGGCCGTGGCGGGGCCGGGCTTCGATTACAAGGTCAAAGGCGAGCTGAGCGCGGCGCCACTGCTGGATTGTTTCGTGGCAGCCGCCAGTTTCATCGAAAACCTCGGGCTGGATGTGCCGAGCGCCGTGGCGCAGATGAGCTTTACCGAGCAGGACCCTGACCGGTTTTTCTTCGAGGCGCTGAGCCTGTTCTGGAAAGCGTTTGAGAACCACCTGCTGGATCAATCGCCGCCGGTGATGACCTACAACCGGATGTTTTCGCTGTTTGGCGAAAACTCGCCGGAAAACCTCAAGCTGGTCAGCGATGCAGGGCTGCGCCCGTTGTCGCATTTAATGATCGACGAGTTTCAGGACGTCTCGCCGCAGATCGTCTCGTGGATCCGCGCCAGTCTGCGGGAGATCCGCAGTCGTGGCCCGGCGCTGCATGTGGGGCGCGGTGCCCAGCGTTCATCACTGCTCTGCGTCGGCGATGACTGGCAATCGATCTACGGCTGGCGCGGCAGTTCGCCAAAGTTCTTCATGGAGTTCCCCAAGGAGTTTTCGTCGCCCGCGACCACCAAGGTCATGCTCAGCGACAACTTCCGCAGCCATCAGCACATCATCGACGCCGCCGAACACATCGTCCGTGCCGCGCCGGCAATCAGCGGCAAGAAGGCCCGCGCCAGCGGCCCGGTGCAGGAGCTGCTGCCGGTGACCGTGCTCGACCGCGACGACGACCGGCTGCTGGCCAGCCTGACCGAGCACTACCACGCCGGCGACTCGGTGCTGCTGTTGTACCGCAAAGGCAGTGAACGCAGCCGCTTGCCGGAAGCCTTGCAGGCCCTCGCCGATGCCGACTTCAGGCTGCCACCCCAGGACCGTCGCCTCAAGCAACTGACCTATCACAGCGCCAAAGGCCTACAGGCCGACGCGGTGTTTCTGCTTGGGGATTGCCAGCATCTGACGCAATCGCCGTACAAGAATCAGGTCTATCAGTTGGCGGGGCTGGGCCGGGAAGGGGATCTGGAAGCGTTCGACAACGCGCAGAAAGATGAGGTCTTGCGTCTGGCGTACGTGGCCATCACTCGCGCCGTTCGCCACTGCTACTGGTTCATTGAGTCTGCTGGCAATGACGATGGGAACATCCCACGTGCGTCGGCCCGGGTAGCGGGGGACAAGGCGTTTTTCGATGATCGCCGAGGGGCCTCTTCCCCTGGCACTTCATCCGGCGAATCTCTCAGCACTTCAGTTGAATAAGTTGAAACGCACAGGCGCTCAGGCCCGATTGAGGTACAGCGAGCGCCTCGGAATGAAGGTTTCCACCTCAAGCTCAATGGCTTCGATGATGCGTTCGACGTCTGTGGCATTCATCACCGTGGCGCAGGGGATGGCGGCGATCGCGATCACTGTCTCGCCGCTGGCCCTGTCGAACAGGCGGGCCACCATGCTGCCGGGCGCATCCATGTTGGCTTCGAAGCCCACCGGATGAAAATGCCAGCGCATCAGCTGGCAGGCGTTCGGGAATGTCACTTTATTCATGGACCCACCTCGTTCAATCGAGCACTTCACAAGCTCCGCAGGGTAGGAAAACGGCAGGTCTGTTCAGGCTTCAGCGATCGACACGTCGCGTGATGAAGCCTGACCCGCAGACCACGAGTCAGGTAAAGGTAGCACCGAGTTCTGACAGTGTCGGGAAATAAATCCTACAGAACCGAGAATTTCATTTTTTGATGATCGTTGTCATGAATCGCTTATATACAGGGTCATCGTTCAACAAAGTGCTGAATCGTTATAGCGATCTAATACCTCTGTGTAAAAGCGGGTTGGCAGAAATATATATCTCAAAACGCTTAAAGCGCCCGCATGAAAGTTAACGTGCGGCCGATAGCAAGGCGAACGTCAATAATAAGACTCGGCGCAGCATGAGCCTTCCAGAGAGATCATCCATGTCGATAAGAAACATGAACATCGCGCCTCGCGCATTCCTCGGGTTCGCTTTTATTGCCGCACTGGTGATTGGTTTAAGCGTGTTCTCGGTCAACCGGATGGCGTTGATACGCCAGGCCACCATCGACATGGAATCCAGCCAGCTGCCCAGTATCGCCACGTTGAGTGTAATGCTGGAGAACAGTCTGCGCTTACGCATCACCTCGTTCCGAACCCTCGTTAACCGCGAACCGGCTTCGCTGCGCGAGACCGATGCGCGTATCGCCGAACTGATCGGCAAGTTGCAGAGCGCCAAAAAAGCTTACGCCGCTCTGCCGGCCGAGGCTGATGAGTTGGCGGTGTTCAAACAATTCGAAGCGACGCTTTCAACGTTCCTTGAAATCCAGGCCAAGGTGCTGGAACTGTCAGGTCAAGACAAGATTGAAGACATGCGCGTGTTGATCAACACCCGCATGAAAGAAGCCACTGATCTCATGGGCGCGCAGATCAATCAATTGATTCTCATGAACACCAAGAGCGCTACTGAAGCAGCGGCGCTATCCCGCCAGGAGTACGACAGTGCCAATCTGGGCATTATTGGTGTTTCCGTTGTCGCCGTGCTGCTGACGATCCTGCTGGCGTGGTTGTTGACGCGCAGTATCGTCAACCCGCTCTCACGGGCGGTGCGCGCGGCAGAAGAAATTGCCGCCGGTGATCTGACCCGTCCCATTGAAGTCGACGGCAAGGACGAAGCGGCGCAGCTCTTGCTCGCCCTGGTGACGATGCAGCGCAACTTGCGCCAGACCATCGAGCTGATTTCAGGCTCGTCCACGCAGCTGGCGTCGGCGGCCGAAGAGCTGAGCGCGGTCACAGAAGAGTCCTCCCGCGGTCTGCAGCAGCAGAACAACGAGATCGAGCAGGCGGCGACGGCAGTCAACGAGATGACCGCGGCGGTCAAGGAAGTCGCGCGTAACGCGGTGTCGACCTCCGAAGCGTCACAACAATCCAACCAGACTGCCCGTCAGGGCCGTGATCGGGTGGTCGACACGGTGAAGTCGATTCAGGACATGACCCAGCAGCTCCAGGCTACTTCCGGGTTGGTCGAAGGCCTGGCCGCCCAGGGACGTGACATCGGCAAGGTACTTGACGTGATTCGTTCGATTGCCGAGCAGACCAATCTGTTGGCACTCAACGCCGCCATCGAAGCCGCCCGTGCAGGAGAAGCCGGTCGCGGGTTCGCCGTGGTTGCGGACGAGGTTCGCGCGCTGGCTCATCGGACCGCGCAATCGACCACGGAAATCGAACAGATGGTTGCCGGCATTCAGACGCGCACCGGCGATGCCGTGCAATCCATGTCACGCAACACCGACAGCACCCGCACCACGCTGAGCCTGGCCAATTCGGCGGGCGATGCGCTGGAGCTGATCACCGAAGCCATTGCGCAGATCAACGAACGCAACCTGGTCATCGCCAGTGCATCGGAAGAACAGGCACAGGTGTCGAGGGAGGTGGATCGCAATCTGGTCAACATCCGCGACCTCGCCGCGCAAACGGCGGCCGGGGCGAACCAGACCAGCGCCGCCAGTCATGAGCTGTCGAGACTGGCGGTGGACCTGAAAGCGATGGTGGCGCGGTTTGTGATTTAAGCGGCGCGGTCTGTTCGGGGCGCGCAAGCCTGAAGGACCGGCGCAATCTTGTGGGAGCGAGCTTGCTCGCGAATAGAGTGGCAAAGCCGCTAGATCTCCAGCGGACGAACCTCAGTCTTCGCGAGCAAGCTCACTCCTACACGTCCTGCGGCGTGCCCAAGATCCTGAGTTCACCCCGGTCACCCCAGAGGTCCTGCGAACTGGGTGATATCGCAAGCATTCCCATATCCCACAGAGTATCTATCAGCCATTCCACGCAGCGGGGTTGACCAGATCCTTCGGTCGCTCCCCCGCCAGGGCCGCCAGCAGATTATCCACGGCACAGCGGGCCATCGCTTCGCGGGTCTCGTGGGTCGCCGAGCCCATGTGCGGCGTCGCCACCACGTTGTTCATCTTCAACAGCGGCGAGTCCGGGCTCACGGGCTCCTGTTCAAACACATCCAGCCCCGCCGCGCGAATCTGGCCGTTCTGCAGCGCGGCAATCAGTGCCCGCTCGTCCACCACCTTGCCCCGGGCGATGTTGATGAAGATCGTCTCGGGGCGCATCTGCGCGAACTGCTCGGCACCGATCAACCCCTCGGTTTCAGCGGTCAGCGGCACGGTCAGGCAGACGAAATCCGCCTCGCGCAGCAAGTTTTCCAGGCTGCGATAGCGGGCATCGAAGCGCGCTTCCACGGCCGGCTTCGGTGAGTGGCTGTGGTAGATCACCGGCATCCCGAAACCGAAATGGCCCCGCTGGGCGACCGCCTCGCCTATCCGGCCCATGCCGATGATGCCCAGGGTCTTCCCATGCACGTCGGAACCGAAATGCTTCGGCCCGATGTTCTGCTGCCACTGGCCGTTGCGGACCATAGTGGCCAGTTCCACCACCCGACGGGCCGTCGCCATGATCAGCGCGAAGCCGGTGTCGGCGGTGGTTTCGGTCAGCACATCCGGGGTGTTAGTGAGCAGAACGCCGCGCCGCGTCAGGTACTCGATGTCGTAGTTATCGACGCCTACCGAAACGCTGGACACCGCCTTGAGCTTCGGCGCCAGGTCCAGCAGTTCGGCGTCCAGCTTCACGCTCGCGCCCAGCAAGGCGTCGGCATGGGGCAGGGCGTCGCGCAGACGGGCGAGGCCGTCGCTGGATTTCGGATCATCGATCAGCGTGACCTCGGCCTGGGCTTGCAGGCGCTGCATCAGCGGCGCCGAGAGTTTCTTGTAGAGCACAACATGCTGAGTCATTAAAAGAGTTTCCGATCAAGAATGGGCAGGTGCAGAACCGACGCCGGGCTTGTCGCTCAGGGGCCGGGCCTTGCTGTCCGGTTTGAGCAGCAGCGTCAGCACCACCGACACCAGCAGCGCGCCGCTCATGAACAGGTATGAAGCGCTCAAGGTGCCGGTGACGCCGTTGAGATAACCGACCAGATAGGAGCCGGCGAACGAACCCAGCGCACCGAGGCTGTTGATCAATGCCATGGCACCGCCCGCAACGTTGGCGGGAAGGATCTCCGGGACGATGGCGAAAAATGGGCCGTAGGGCGCGTACATGCAGGCGCCGGCAATAACCAGCAGCGAGTACGACCACCAGAAGTGCTCGGTGCCCAGCGCATACGAGCCATAGAACGCGACGGCGGCCAGCAGCAGCGGCGGCCAGACAAAGGCTTTGCGCTTCTGGGTTTTATCCGACGCCCACGACACCAGCACCATGCCGATCACCGCGGCCAGATACGGCAGGGCCGAGAGCCAGCCGGCTTCGACCATGTCCATCTGCATGCCTTTCTTGATGATGGTCGGCAGCCACAGCACGAACCCGTAGACGCCGATGCTCCAGCAGAAATACTGCGCGGCCAGCAGCAGCACGCGCGGAGAACGGAAGGCTTCGGCGTAGTTTTTCACCGGCTTGATGCCGACCTGTTCGGCGTCGAGGCGCGATTGCAGTTCGGTCTTTTCTTCGACGGTCAGCCATTTGGCCTGGGCGGGACGCTCGTCCACCAGACGCCACCAGATAAACGCCCAGATCACCGCCGGCAGGCCTTCGACGATGAACATCCAGCGCCAGCTGAAGTGCGCCACCAGATAGCCGGACACCACCGACATCCACAACATCGTCACCGGGTTGCCGAGGATCAGCACGGTATTGGCGCGGGAGCGTTCGGCCTTGGTGAACCAGTAGCACAGGTACACCAGCATGGCCGGCATGACGGCCGCTTCGACCACGCCGAGCATGAAGCGGATACCGATCAGCATGTAGGCGTTGGAGACGATGCCGGTCAGGGTGGCCAGGCCGCCCCACAGAATCAGGCTGACGAAGATGAGTTTCTTGACACTCTTTTTCTGCGCATAGATGGCGCCGGGCACCTGAAAGAAGAAGTAGCCAAGGAAGAACAACGCACCGAGCAATGACGACATGCCCGGGGTGATATTCAAGTCTTCGGCCATCCCCGACGCAGCGGCAAAGCCGTAATTGGCGCGGTCCAGGTACGCCAGGCTGTAAGTGATGAAGACGATGGGCATGATCAATAGCCAGCGACGTTTAAGGCCGGCGTGTTTGACGGATTCGAGCAGCTTTTCCATTTCAGGCTCCCTGAGCATGTTGTTTTTGTCGCAGCAGGTGATGCAGGTTCGGTGTGTGTGAAAGCGAGCGTTCAGGCGCTCTGTCGTCGCACGCCTGCCGAAACGTCAGCGGCGTCGAGTGCGGCGCGGGTGGGCAGGCCCTCCATGTCGCCACGGCTTTGCACGGCCTGGCTGCCGACCCAGTTGCCCCGGGCAGTGGCCTGTTCGAAGCCGAGGTTTTCCAGCAGCGCGCTGATCACGCCTACCGCAAAACCGTCGCCTGCGCCTACCGTGTCCACCACCTCGGCCACCGGCACGCCGGGCAAGAACGCCTCATTGAGCTGGGTGCGGTAATACGCGCCCTTGGCGCCGAGTTTGATGATCACCGCCTCGACGCCCATGTCCAGATAAAAGCGGGCGATGTCCGCCGGGGTGTCGAAACCGGTGAGCAACTCACCTTCGGCCAGGCCTGGCATGACCCAGTGGGCGTGACTGGCGAGGTGATTCACTTCGCGGATCATCGTTGCCTGGCTCGACCACAGCGAAGGCCGCAGATTGGGGTCGAACGACACGCTGCGACCGGCCTCGCGCATCTGCGTCATCAGCACGTGGGAAAGCTCCCGGCAGGTGTCGGACAGCGCCGCCGGAATCCCCGTGGCGTGCAAGTGCCGCGCCTTGAGCAACTCCGGGACGATGTCGTTGACCGACAGGTGACTGGCCGCCGAGCCGCGACGGAAATACTCGACCACCGGGTCGGCGCCTTCCAGCTCCAGGGACTTGAACTGAAAACCGGTGGGGTGCGCGGCGTCCACGGTGACGTGAGCGCAATCGACGCCTTCCTGTTGCAGGCTGTCGGTGACGAAGCGGCCCATGGAGTCGTTGCCGACCCGGCTCAGCCACGCGACCTTGAAGCCCAGCCGCGACAGACCGATCGCCACGTTGCTGTCAGCGCCGGCGATGCGTTTCTCGAAGTGGCGGACCTGCGCCAGGTCCCCGGTTTGCTCGGCCACCAGCATGGTCATGGTTTCGCCGAACGAGAGAATATCGATCTCAGACATGGCTCAGCGCCTCCGTTTCCGTTGCGTTGGAGTGAGTGGGTCGCGACTGGCCAAGGTGGGCGAGCAGGGCAACCTGTTCGCGGGTCACCTCCAGCAAGTCGTCGCCTTGCAGCGGGTACTCGATGGCGCGGGGCAGGTTCACCGGCATGTGCTGGATGAGCAATTCCCACTGTTGCAGGTCGATTGAAGCAGGCGGCACGGCGATGAGCTTGCCTGACGCGCTCCGGGTGATTGCCTTGCAGTGCAGGTATTCGACGTAACGGCCCAACTGCTGCGCGGCGTCGCTGGCGGACTGTTCCTGCCAGCGCCAATTGCCGATGTCGAAAGTCATGCCGATGGGCATTTGCAGTGCGGTGATCTGCGCGAAGAACTGCACGAAGGGCTCGATGCGGCCGCCTTGCTCGGTCTGGTCGTTTTCTACCAGCACGTGAACGTCGTAGGGCGCAAGACGATCGGCGAGGGCGGCGACATTGCAATGTTCGCCAAAATGGCCCAGCGAGACCTTAAGCCAGAACGCACCGCACGCCGTGGCGCGCTCCAGGGTCGGTTTCAATTCGGGGTTCGGTTGCGTGTCGCCTTCTAGCCACAACTCAAGGGGCGCCGAGTACAGGCACTCCAGGCCTTGAGCCTGAATAGCCCGGGCGAGGGCAGGGAAGTCCTGAGCATCGACGCTGGGGCTGAACAGCTCTTCGCGCAGCTCGATGCGCTTGACGCCGGCATCGACGAGTAGAGGTATGAAACTGGCCTGGCCTTGCTCGCGTACAAGGTAAGCACCGAAGGCGCCGAGGCTGATGGCAACGGATGGTAGGGTCATTATTATTGTCCTCTGAAACCGGTTACATTTTTGTTCGAACGAGCGAACCGAGAAAAAGTTCGCGTCAGTGTGCAGGGCCTGACCTGCGGTATCTGTGTGGGATGTCAGGTCTGTCGTCGGGTCGAGCCCCGCGCGATCAATTGCGCAGGGAAGTCGTACAGCCGCACCGGCTCCAGATCGCCGCGCAGGCGATTGAGCAGGCACTCGAAAGCGGTGATGCCCATTTCATGGGTGGGTTGCGCGAGGGAGGTGATGCCGCTGCCGACCAGCGGGTACCAGTCCAGTTCGTCAAGGGCGATCAGGCCGACGTCGTTGAACAGATGGCAGCCCAACTCATGCAGCTGGCGGGTGGTGATCAGGGTCGCGACGCCGTTGGCAGTGAACAGCGCTTTGGGGCCGGGGCCTTGTTGAGCGAGGAAGTGGCGCAACCGATCGCGCAACGCCTCGCCGGTTTCGCAGACCTGGCCATGCATGTCGGCGCGCTGGGCAATCTGGTGTTTGAAAGCGTCGACCCGCTCGATCCGCGAACTGGTGCCGTCCTGGGGTTCGGTGACCATCAGCACATCGCGATAGCCGGCGTCATGCAGATGGTCCAGCGCTTGCCGGATCGCCGCGACGTTGTCGAGGCCGACGAGGTCGCTGTGCAGTTCATCGACCTTGCGGTCTACCAGCACCATCGGCAGCTCGCGGTGCAGTTCGCGCAGTTCGTCGAGGTGATGGCCGAGAGTGTTCACGATCAGGCCTTCGATGTTGTAGGAGCGCAGGGCCGCGAGGTGCAGGCGTTCCTGTTCGTCGTCGCGGTCGGTGTTGCAGACGACGAGGCTGTAGCCGTGCTTGCGGCAGGCGGTTTCGACGCCGTGCATGACGGCGATGGAGTAGGGGTTGCGGATGTCGGCGACGAGCATGCCGATCAGACGGGTGCGGCCGCGTTTGAGGCCGCGGGCCATTTGGTTGGGGCGATAGCCGAGGGTGTCGATGGCCTGTTCGATGCGTTTGGCGATGGCGTCGGACAGGAGTTGGCGGTCATCGCCGATGAAGCGCGAGACGCTGGCCTTGGAGACGCCGGCGAGGTCGGCAACGTCGTTCATGGTGACGCGGGTGCGCGGCGTCGGGGTGGAAATGCTGTTCACGGCCTGGACCTTATTGGATTTATCAGCAGGCTTATGGGGGGAGCTCTTTGGCTCTGAAACCGGTTTCAGGAGACACCAGATCTTTAAGGGCGTCAATATCGGTTTGAAGGCATCTGCCTAACGGCAGATATTTCGCCTTCGGCGACTTACTTTTGAAAAGCACCAAAAGTAAGCAAAAGTGCCTGCTCCTGGTTGGGCCCTTCCTTCGTCAGGGTACCTTCACTCCGGTCTCGCTCCGTGGGCCCGCGCCGAACGGACATCCATGTCCTGACGGCGCTCTCGCCGCATCCATGCGGCTCGGCCCACTCCACGAGACCTGCGTTCAGCCTGCACCCAAGTCGCGATTGGTGTCGTCTGGAATTCTTGTGTTTGAAGATCAAGATCAAGATCAAGATCAAGAGCAGATCAAAAGCTTCCCGGCTAAAGCCGGTCCCACAGTGTGTACGCGGTGCTTTTAGTGGGACCGGCTTTAGCCGGGAATGGACGCAGAGCGTCCCGGGATGCATACCCACGCGCAGCGTGGGCACGATCATCACGCGAGAGCATGCGGTCCAATCGTAGGATCGGCTTCAGCCGGGAAGCCTTTGATCTTGATCTTCAACCGAGATAGTTCAGACACCGCAAAACGCGACTTTGGTGCAGGCTGAACGGAGGTCTCGTGGAGTGGGCCGAGCCGCATGGATGCGGCGAGAGCTGCCCCCCGCCATGGATGGCGGATGGCAGCGTGCCCACGGAGCGGGACCGGAGTGAAGGAACCCTGAGGAACGAAGGGCCCAACCGAGAGCAAGCACCCTTGGTTACTTGGGGTGCTTTTCCAAGTAACTCGCCGAAGGCGAAACCGAGGCCGTTAGGCCGTTAGGCCGACGCTTTAGATTTTGATCTTGATCTTAGCCATTAAAGGAATCCCGCCAGGCCAAACACCGCCGGTCGAGCATCGCCAATACCCCATCGGTCAGCTTGCCCAACACCGCCAACACAATGATCGCCGTCAGCACAATATCGGGCCGCGACGTCTCGCGCCCATCACTGAGCAAATACCCCAACCCCTTCGTCGCGGCAATCAACTCCGCCGCCACCAGAAACATCCACGCCAGACTCAATCCCGATCGCAAGCCAGTGAAGATGCCGGGCAAGGCGGCGGGCCAAAACACATGCACCACCATCTGCCACCGACTGAAGCGATACATCTGGCCCACCTCCACCAGCTTGCGGTCGATGTTGCGGATGGCCGCGACACCGTTCAGGTACACCGGAAAGAAAGCCCCAATGGCAATCAGCACAATCTTGGACGTCTCCCCAATCCCCAGCCACAACAGCAACAGCGGCACCCAAGCCAGGCTCGGGATAGAGCGCAGGCCGGCGAATGTCGGCTCCAGATACGCTTCCGCCTCGCGGCTGAGTCCGACCCACGCCGCAAACACCACCGCCAGCCCCGCCCCAATGACGAACCCCGACAGCACCCGCGTCAGGCTGGCGCCGATGTGCTTCCACAGCGCGCCGTCGGCCAGGTCCATCAGCGTCGAGGCGATCTCACTGGGCGCCGGCATCTGGTAAGACTGCACCCAACCCACCCGCACGGCGATTTCCAGCAACAGTAAAATGACCACCGGCACGGCAAAACCCTTCAAGCGGGTCCGCCCATTCCCACGTGCTTGCCGCACACCCGGTTGGGCATCAGAGGCCTCGCGCTCCAACCTCTGCGCCTGGGGGCTGACGCTGCTTTCGGCACCGCTGCCACCGGCTTCGCTACCCCGCGCGCCGCTCATGGCTTGGCGATGACCGCGTTGCCGAAGCCTGGGTCGATCAAGCGGTCGATGACCTGGTCGACGTTCGTGCCTTTGCGCACCAGCTCTTCGGAAACCAGAATCGGCGCGGCGGCCTTCGAAGCGGTGATGTCCTTGTCGGTCAGCAGCGGGCTGCCAAGGTCAGTACGCGTCAATTGCAGTTTGGCGACATCCAGCGGCAGACCTGACTCGGTGGCGAGCAATTGCGCCAGCTCGTCCGGATTTTTCAGCGACCATTCCCGGGCTTTTTCGTACGCGCCCAGGACGGTTTTGATCGCTTCCGGGTGCTCGTTCGCATAGCGCTCGGTCACGCTGACCACGCCAAAGCTGCTGAAGTCCTTGTTGCGATAGAGCAAGCGCGAGCCGGCCTGTATTTCGCTCGCCGCCATGTGCGGATCGAGCCCGGCCCAAGCGTCGACGTCACCTTTTTCCAACGCAATACGGCCGTCCGGGTGTTGCAGATGCAGCAGTTCGACGTCGTCCTTGGTCAGCTTCGCCTGCTGCAAGGCGCGCAGGGTAAACAGGTAAGGGTCGGTGCCTTTGGTGGCGGCGATTTTCTTACCCTTGAGGTCGGCGACGTTTTGCAGGGACGAATCCTTGCGCACCACCAGCGCGGTCCATTCGGCGCGACTGTAGACGTAGATTGATTTGATCGGGCTGCCGTTGGCCCGCGCCAGCACCGCTGAGAGACTGGCAGAGGAGGCGAAGTCGACGCCGCCGCTGTTCAGGTATTCCAGCGAGCGGTTGCTGCCCTGGCTGAACACCCAGCTGATTTTGCTCGTTGGCAGCGCTTTTTCCAGCCAGCCAAAATGCTTGAGCACCAGACTGACCGGTGAATAGTAAGCGTAATCCAGATGTACCTCGGCGGGTGGCGCCTCGGCAGCCTGGGCCAGCGATTGCAAGGTCAGTGCAAGCGCGCCGGCGAGTACTTTTAACGAGGTCGGCAGGCGAGTAAAGGAGGTCATGGTAAGTGTCCAATCAAAGGGCGGAAGCTGCGTACGGCTGCTTGAGACAAAATCGACAGTCGGAGCGAATCGGTTAGCTTGATTGGAAGATTGCAGGCTTTGTGCCATGGACGTTGGGTCTGTGGAGGCCCGGATTTACGGGACTTCATGGCTTTCAATACTGCGCATGGCACAGCAGTCTGATGATCAGGTGTTGCTGGGCAAACAGTTGCGCCGAGCTATTTACGCTCTGGGTTAACTCCCTGCGAAACACACGGCCAGGCCCGTTGGGCGATTAATTCGGCAAATCAGGCGGTTGCGTGCAACCTCTTGAGCGTTTTCTGATCTGATGGGCATTCGTTATACGGAAATATTCGCTCGCCATACTGCACCGAGCCGCACGCTGACAAGGACGTTGCATCGGGCATCATGCCCATCACGAGCCATCAGAAATTCATGCCCATATGAGCTTTTCAACGCCACCACTGTTGTCCCGCGCGATGCAGCGCATGACCTATTTTCTATTGCCGACCCTGCTCATCGCTTCCGCCATTTTCTGGTTCGCAGCGGGCAAGGGTGTGCATGCCGAGCCCAAGAACGGCACCCAGACCCTGGTGTTTCTGCGCCACGCCGAGAAGCCCGAGACCGGCTTGGGCCAGCTGAACTGCCAGGGCCTGAACCGCGCCATCGACCTGTCCACCGTGCTGCCGAACACTTTCGGCAAGGCCGATTTCATCTTCGCCGCGAACCCCAGCCGCCATGTGGAAGAGGGCGAACACGATCATTCCTACAGCTATCTGCGCCCGCTCATGACCGTGGGACCCAGCGCGATCAAGCTTGGCCTGCCGGTCAATATCGACTTCGCCGCCAATGACACCGGCGATCTGGCCGATGAGCTGATGCGCGATAAATACCACGACGCCACCATTTACACCGCCTGGTCCCACGGTTATCTGCCGGAGCTGATCAACAAAGTTGCTCAGGAGGCATCGGGCGAGAAACTCAAACTGGTCGACGACTGGGTCGCCGAGGACTTCGACTCCGTCCTGGTCCTGACCCTCAAATGGAACGACGGCAAAGCCACCCTGCAGTATGAAAACTACAAGCAGAACCTTGATGGCGGGGCCGTGGGCTGCCCGAGCTGATGGGGATCCACCGGATCTCTTTGTGGGACCGGCTTCAGCCGGGAAGAGGCCAGTATGATCACCCTGGATTTTGTAGCGTGGCACCTGACGCTTTCCCGGCTAAAGCCGGTCCCACAGTCGAGGCGACATCCAGTTTTGCTGAGTGCACGCGATCTCTTAGTGGGACCGGCTTCAGCCGGGAATAGGCCGGTTTGCTCACCCTCGATCATGGGTTCCAGCCCGAAAAATTTGTGCCCTTCCATCGATTACGCTAGCGTCAGCCGACCCTGACTGCCGGCGCCTCCGCATGCTTCAAGCTCTCCAGCCCCAGGCCTCGCGCCTGATCGCTTTTAATCCGCCGTTCGACTGGCAGCGCATGCTCGATTTCTTCGCGGCGCGGATGACGGCGGGTGTGGAAGCGGTGGTCGGGGGCGTTTACCTGCGCAACATCGAGTTCAAGGGCAGCCAGGGTGCCTTGACGGTGGAACTGGCGCCGGGCGGGCAGCAACTGCTGGCGACCGCCCACGGCGAGGTGAGTCAGTACATTGATGAGCTGATCGTGCCGGTTTCACACATGTTCGATCTGTACGCCGAACCGCACATCATCGACCAATCCCTTTCGCAAGACCCGTGGCTGGCATCGCTGGTGCAGCGTCGTCCGGGGCTGCGCGTGCCTGGGGCGTTTTCCGGGTTCGAGCTGGCGGTGCGCACGATCGTCGGGCAGCAGGTCAGCGTGAAGGGGGCGACGACGATTGTCGGTCGACTGGTGCAGCGCGCCGGGGTTCAGGTCAACGAGGGGTTGCATCCACAATTGGCCTGGCGCTTCCCGACGCCTGAGGCCTTGGCGCAGGCCAACCTGGACAAGATCGGCATGCCCGGCAAGCGCGTCGATACCCTGCAGCGTCTCGCGGCAGCGGTGGCCAGTGGCGAGCTGTCCCTTGACGTTCGCCATGGCGACCTCGGCGATGTGCGGCGACAGCTGCTGGCCATGCCCGGCATCGGCCCCTGGACCGTGGAATACATCGCCATGCGCGCCTGGCGTGACCCGGATGCCTGGCCCGCCGCCGATCTGGTGCTGATGAACCTGATGACCCTGCAGGAGCCATCGCTGCTCCGTTTGCCGCAGCACAAGGCGCGGGCCGACGCCTGGAAACCCTGGCGCGCCTACGCCGCGATTCACATCTGGAATTCCGCAGCGGACGCGGCAGGCAAGCAGAAGGGCGGTTGACCGGGGAGTTCGAGCGCAAGAACCGGGTGGTTCGGGAGGGGCGCGCGAGTAGTATGACGGCGTACGGCCCATGCCCGGACGATTCCAGATTATCCCGGCGCGCCCGTATCGAGAGCAGAAATCAGAGCAGGAGCCAGACGATGACCTTCACCTACCGTTTCATCGAGTCCCCGGTCGGTCAGCTGAAACTGATCGCCAAAGGCCCGCGTCTGGCCGCCGTGCTGTGGGAAAACGACCGCCCGAATCGCGTGCTGCTGGGGGCGATGAGCGAAGACACCGGCAGCGATATCCTTGACCGGACTGAGCGCCAGCTCGCCGAATACTTCGCCGGGCAGCGTCAGCGCTTCGACCTTGAGCTCGAATTCCATGGCACAGCCTTTCAGCAGACAGTCTGGCAGGCCTTGTTGAGCATTCCCTTCGGTGAAACCCGCAGTTATCTCGACGTTGCCCTGCAGATCGGCAACCCGGCGGCCGTTCGCGCGGTCGGTGCCGCCAACGGCAAGAACCCCATTTCCATCATCGCTCCCTGCCACCGCGTGATCGGCAGCTCCGGAGCGCTCACCGGTTTTGCCGGTGGCCTCGACGCCAAGCACCTGCTGCTGACCCTGGAGGGTTATCAGCCCGCACTGCGGGAAAAGCGCGTCAAGGCAGTGGCTTCGACCCAGGCGTCACTGTTCTAGACTGGCCCACGCACACGCACAGCGTAAAAGTAAGCACCCGCCCCGAAACCGAATCAATGGAGATGATCATGCCCGGTTCCGCTCAGACGTTTCGCTCGCTCCATCACCAATCCACCGTTTTGCGCCTGCCCAATGCCTGGGATGCGGGCAGCGCTCGACTGTTCGAAAGCCTCGGCGCCACCGCCATCGCGACCACCAGCGCCGGGGTCGCCTGGGCCCACGGCTATGCCGATGGCCGTGTGTTTCCGGTCGACATTGCCGTAAGCGTAGCGGCCGGCATCGCCCGGCTGATCAAGGTGCCACTGTCGGTCGACATCGAAAACGGTTACGCGGACGACCCGCAAACCGTCGCGGAAAACGTCAAGCGGGTGCTGGACGTCGGCGCGGTCGGGATCAATATCGAAGATGGTTCCGACGCGCCGGCGCTTCTCGCCCGCAAGATCGAGGCGATTAAGAACATGGCGGCCCGCAACGGCCTAGACGTCTTTATCAATGCCCGCACGGACGTTTATCTGGCGAGTCTGGTCCCTGATGAGTTGCGCCTGCAGGAGACCCTGAAGCGAGGCCAGCTGTACAGGGAGGCGGGGGCGGATGGCCTGTTCGTCGCGGCCCTGGTGGATGTCGAGCCGATCAAAGCCGTCGTTGCAGGCATCGACTTGCCCATCAATCTGCTGGCGCGACAGGGGCTGCCCGCCGCGGATGCGTTGGCTGCATTGGGCGTACGCCGTTTGAGCGCCGGGTCGAGCATTGCCCAGACGCTGTGGGGACAGGCTGAGCAACTGGGGCGGGGTTTTCTGCAGGAGGGCCGCTCGGAGACAGTCACCGAGACCAGCCTCGCGTATCCGCAGATTCAGGCGCTGTTTGAGCGCTAGGCAGGGCTTTTGAGCAGGGTGGCAATTACCGGGATTCGCCGCTCTGTTACAAAAATGACAACCGGATCGACAAGAGGCGCTGGTCAGGGTTATTCGAAAAGAGTACAAATGTGCTCCATGACGACCCTATCCCCAAAACGCGCTGCCATCCTCACGTTCATTCGAGATCGCATCGCCCAGAATGGCCAGCCTCCCAGCCTGGCTGAAATTTCAGAAGCCTTCGGATTTGCGTCGCGCAGTGTGGCGCGCAAACATATCGTGGCCCTGACCGACGCCGGCTTGATCGAAGTCGTCGCCAATCAGGCCCGCGGTATCCGCCTGCTGGACACTCGCCCACGGCCGCAGATGCTCGACATACCCGTGCTCGGCCGAGTGGCCGCCGGTGCGCCCATCGGGCCCGATCTCGATCACCACGACACTTTCACGCTGGACAGCCGCACCTTCATGCGCGTCCCGGATTACCTGTTGCGGGTGAACGGTGACTCGATGATCGATGACGGCATCTTCGACGGCGATCTGGTGGGGATCCTGCAAAGCGCCGAGGCCCGCGACGGGCAGATCATCGTCGCCCGACTGGATGGCGAAGTGACCATCAAGCGCCTGGAGCGCGGCGATGATCAGTTGCGCCTGCTGCCGCGCAACCCTGCCTACCAACCGATCATCGTGCGGCCCGACCAGGACTTCGCCATCGAAGGCGTGTTCTGTGGCCTGGTGCGCCGGGAATGATGGGCGCGGTGGTCAGCCTCGACGCGCTGCTGGACGAGCGGCGCGTCTGGAAGGGGCGTCAGCAGGTTGCTTCGGTGGCCGCCCAGCCCACCGGCCATGCGGCCCTCGATGCAGCGTTGCCTTTGGGAGGCTGGCCACCTGCAGCGATGACCGAAGTGCTGGTCGCAGCCAACGGCACTGGCGAGCTGCGGCTGATGTGGCCAACCCTGGCGCGGCTGGCTGACAGCGGCGAGCGCATTGTGCTGGTTGCGCCTCCCTTTTTGCCCTATGCCCAGGCCTGGCAGATGGCGGGCATCGACTTGAGGCAGTTGTCGATCATTCATGCCAACGAGCGCGATGCCTTGTGGGCGGTAGAGCAATGCCTGCGTTCGGGCAGTTGCGGCGCTGTGTTGTGCTGGCCCACCAAAGTCGACGACCGCGCCTTGCGGCGGTTGCAGGTGGCCGCCGAAACCGGTGAAACCCTGGCCTTTGCCTGCCGCGGGCATGAGGCGGCGGCCAATCCGTCACCGGCTGCGCTGCGCATTGCCATCGATGCACGCCCCAGTCAGTTGAGGGTGCTGAAGTGTCGCGGCGGGCTGGCGCCGTCTTCCCCCGTTCCGTTCACTGCTGACGCTTGAGGTTGCCATGCTCTGGGCTTGTGTCCTCCTGCCGCAGCTGGCGCTGGACGGCGTCATGCGTCGTCGCGAAAACCCTGAAGAACCGCTGGCACTGATCAGCGGCACGGCCCAGCGCCGGGTGCTGCAGACGGTCAACCCGGCGGCCCGGGCCATAGGCCTGCGTGCCGGCCAGTCGTTGACCGCAGCCCATGCCATGACCCGTGAATTCGCCACGGTCGAATATGACCCCGACGAAACCGAGCGCTGGCATCGTTTGCTGGCGGCCTGGGCCTACCGTTTCAGTTCCCACGTCAGCCTCAAGTACCCGCGCGTGCTGTTGATGGAGGTCGAATCCAGCTTCGGCCTGTTCGGGCCATGGCCAGTGTTCGAAGCGCGTCTGCGTCAGGAACTGACCGAGCTGGGCTTCACCCACCGCATCGTTGCGGCGCCCAACCCGCTGGCGGCCCGCATGCTCGCCAACGCCCATGACGGGCTTGCCGTGACCGATGGCGACACGCTGCACGAGGTGCTGGCACAGATGCCGGTCAACCGTATCGGCCTGCCAACCGAAGTCGCCACTGCACTGGCGCGCATGGGGCTGCACCGCGTGCGACAGGTTGAGGCGTTGCCCCGCGACACCCTGGCCCGGCGTTTCCCGGCGGCCGTGCTGCAACACCTCGACACGCTGTTTGGGCGCAGGCCCATGGGGCTGGAGTGCTATGTGCCGCCGGACCGTTTTGATACCCGCATCGAGCTGAATTTCGACGTCGAATCCCATCAGGCGCTGCTGTTTCCGCTCAAGCGCATGATTGCCGATCTGGCGGTGTTTCTGGCCGGGCGCGACAGCGGTGTTCAGCGTTTCGTGATTCATCTGGAGCACGTGCCGAGCGTCGGCAGCGTTGCGCCGGACACGCAGATTCCCGTCGGCCTGCTCAGCGCCGAGCGCGAAGCCAACATGCTGTTCGAGCTGGCGCGTGGCCGTCTGGAACAAGTCGAAGTGCCTTCGCCAGTACGCGCCTTGAGATTGCAGGCCAAGGACCTGCCGGCGTTTGTGCCCACCCACCGCGAGCTGTTCGACGACCGCCCACAGCAGACCATGCCCTGGGAGCAGTTGCGCGAACGCCTGCGTGCCCGGCTTGGAGATGAAGCGGTCGCAGGGCTGGGTTTCAAAGCCGACCATCGCCCTGAACACGCCTCGCTGTCAGCATCCCCCAGCAAACCGCTGGCGCTGACCCATAAAGTGCCACGCCCCGGCTGGCTGTTGCCTGAGCCCGAGTTACTGACCGAGCCCGGCCTGCGCGTGTTGGCCGGGCCGGAGCGCATCGAGTCGGGCTGGTGGGACGGCGGCGACGTGCGCCGCGACTATTACCTCGTCGAAACCCGCAACGGCCAGCGCGGCTGGGCGTACCGCAGCGTCGGCGACAGCAACCTGTTGCTCCACGGCTGGTTCGCATGAGCGGGGGATACGCCGAGCTGCATTGCCTGTCGAACTTCAGCTTTCAGCGCGGAGCGTCGAGTGCGAAGGAGCTGTTCGAGCGGGCCAAACTTCATGGGTATCAAGCGCTGGCGATCACCGATGAATGCACCCTGGCGGGCATTGTGCGGGCGTGGCAGGCGGCGAAGGAATGTGAACTGCCGCTGATCATCGGCAGCGAAATCACTGTCGAGAACGGGCCGAAAATCGTGTTGCTGGTGGAGAATCTTGCCGGTTACCAAGCCTTGTGTCGCTTGATCACTCAGGGTCGGCGTCGAAGCAAGAAAGGCGAGTACCGCTTACTGCACGAGGACTTCCAGCCGCCGCTCTCGGGGCTTTTGGCGCTGTGGCTGCCGGATCTTGATCAGGACGTTCCGACGCGGCGGGAACAAGGCGAATGGTTGCGTGGGATTTTTCAGCAGAATCTGTGGCTGAGCGTCGAGTTGCATTGCGGCCCGGATGACCGAAAGCGTCTTAACACTCTGCTCGGTATGGCACGGGCCATGACGATTCCAGCCGTCGCAAGCGGCGACGTGCACATGCACGCTCGCGGTCGCCGGGCCTTGCAGGACACCATGAGCGCCGTTCGCCACCACACCACCGTGGCCGAGGCAGGGCATCGGCTGTTTGCCAACGGTGAGCGGCATCTGCGGCCGCTGTCGGTGCTCGGCGAGGTGTATCCGGCAAGCCTGCTGATTGAAACCGTGAACATCGCCCGGCGCTGCACCTTCGACCTCAGTGAATTGCGCTACGAATACCCCCATGAACTGGTACCACCTGACCAGTCCCCCAGCAGTTGGCTGCGGCATCTGACCGAGCAGGGCGCAAGCCGTCGCTGGCCTCAAGGCGTGCCGGAGGTCGCCCGCAGCAACATCGAAAAAGAGCTGAAGGTGATCGCGGCCAAGCGGTACGAGAGTTACTTCCTTACGGTGCATGACATCGTCAGCTTCGCCCGCGACCAGCACATTCTTTGCCAGGGCCGAGGCTCGGCGGCCAACTCCACAGTGTGTTTCGCCCTGGGCATCACCGAGCTGGACCCGTCAAAAAGCAATCTGCTGTTCGAGCGTTTCATCTCCGAAGAGCGCGACGAGCCCCCGGACATCGACGTCGATTTCGAGCACGAACGGCGCGAGGAAGTGCTGCAATACGTGTTCCGTCGATACGGACGGGGCAGGGCGGCGCTCACTGCCGTTGCCAGTACCTACCACGGTGCGGGAGCGGTTCGCGATGTGGCGCGCGTCCTCGGTTTGCCCCCCGATCAGATCAACGCTTTGGCCGACTGTTTCAGCCGCTGGAGCGACAGCATGCCGCCCGCCGAACGCCTGCGCGAATGCGGTTTCGAACCCGACAGTCCGATCCTGCGGCGGGTGCTGACGTTGACCGGCGAACTCATCGGCTTCCCGCGGCATTTGTCCCAGCACCCCGGCGGTTTCGTGATTTCCGAGCACCCGCTGGAAACCCTGGTGCCGGTGGAGAACGCCGCCATGGCGGACCGCACCATTATTCAATGGGACAAGGACGACCTCGATCTGGTGGGCCTGCTCAAGGTCGATATCCTGGCCTTGGGCATGCTCAGCGCGCTGCGCCGGACCTTCGATCTGGTCAGGGGCTATCGTGGTTACGACCTGACCATTGCGACCATTCCTTCCGAGGACAAACCGACCTACGACATGATCACCCGCGCCGACACCATCGGCGTCTTCCAGATCGAGTCGCGGGCGCAGATGTCCATGCTGCCACGCTTGAAGCCCAATACCTTCTATGACCTGGTGATCGAAGTCGCCATCGTCCGCCCAGGGCCCATTCAGGGCGGCATGGTGCATCCGTACCTGCGCCGCAAGAACGGCGAAGAGGCAGTGACGTATCCGTCCGAGGAACTGAAAGTGGTGTTCGAGCGCACGTTGGGCGTTCCGCTGTTTCAGGAGCAGGTCATGCAGCTGGCGATTGTGGCTGCCGATTACTCCCCCGGGGAGGCGGATCAACTGCGCCGTTCCATGGCGGCCTGGAAGCGCCATGGCGGTCTCGAGCCCCATCGCATTCGTCTCAGCGAGCGCATGAAGGAAAAGGGCTACCCCGACGAGTTCATCCAGCGGATTTTCGAACAGATCAAGGGCTTCGGCAGTTATGGCTTCCCGGAATCCCACGCCGCGAGTTTCGCCCTGTTGACCTACGCCAGTTGCTGGCTCAAGTGCCACGAGCCGGCGGCGTTTACCTGTGCGCTGATCAACAGCTGGCCGATGGGCTTTTACAGCCCTGATCAATTGCTGCAAGACGCCCGGCGCCACCACATCGACGTGCATCCGGTGGACGTGCGTTACAGCGACTGGGACTGTTCCCTCGAGCCGGTGGTCGGCCGGGAATACAACCAGAACCTGGCGATCCGCATGGGCCTGCGCATGATTCGCGGCTTCCGCGAGGAAGACGCCAGACGCATCGAGCAGGCGCGGGGCGTACGGGATTTCAAAGACGTAACCGACCTGTGTATTCGCGCCGAACTGGACAATCGGGCCCGTGCTGCGCTGGCGGATTCCGGTGCATTGCGAGGCCTGGTGGGGCATCGGCATCGGGCGCGCTGGGAAATCGCCGGCGTCGAGATGCAACGGCCGTTGTTCGGCGATGACTGTTTTGGCGAAGAGGCCCAGGTCGCGCTGCCGCTGCCCAGTGTCGCCCAGGACCTTGCTGCCGATTACGACACCCTCGGCACCACCCTCGGCCCACACCCGTTGGCCCTGCTGCGCCATAAACTCGCCGCGAAGCGTTTTCGCAGTTCTAAGGATTTGCTGGATGAAGAACACGGCCGAAGTTTCAGCGTCGCCGGTCTTGTCGTCGGTCGACAACGGCCCGGCACCGCCAGCGGCGTGACCTTTGTCACCCTGGAAGACGAACACGGAATGATCAACGTCGTGGTCTGGCGTGATCTGGCCGAGCGCCAACGCAAGGTGTTGGTCGGGTCGCAGTTGATGCAGGTGTTCGGCAAGTTCGAATTCCAGAAGGGCGTACGCCACGTCATCGCCCAGCGATTGTTCGACCTCACGCCGATGCTCACCGGGCTCGACGTGCGCAGTCGGGATTTCAAGTGATGGGCAGGGACACATCGAACATGACGTTATCGCCGAGCTACCGGGGATAAACACTGTGGGAGCGAGGTTGCTCGCGAAAAGGACAGTCCATCCGCAGAATCTTTAGCGACTGGAATGCTGTCTTCGTGAGCAAGCTCACGCCACATGGACCGCATCTGCTCCGCGATACCGTGGCGTCTTGACGACGGGCAATCCCCTACAGAATGTTCACCTGCCCGATCCTGAGTTCGGGCGACAAGTGCCTCCGCGACTCAGATTTCCACCTTCACCGCCCGCCCGGTCTTGATCGACTCAATGGCGCAATTCGCCAGATGCAAAGCTTTCAAGCCGTCGCGGGCGTTGGTCGGCAGGGGCTGGTTGCCGCGCACCGCGTCAATGAACTGGTTCAGTTCTATGCGGTAGGAAGCGGCATAACGCTCGAGGAAGAAGTTCTCCAGCGGCTCGCGCACTTCGGTTTGCGTGGCGCTGTAGCTGCGCACGGTGCTCGGGCGATGGTTTTCGTTGAGGATCATCCCCTTGGAGCCGAACACTTCCAGGCGCTGATCGTAGCCGTACACGGCCTCGCGGCAGCAATTGATGTGGCACTGTTTGCCGGAGGCGGTGCGCAGCAGGACCATCACGCTGTCGTAGTCGTCGATCTGGGCGAGGGCGGGCTCCACCAGTCGGCTGGCGATGGCGATCACTTCGATGGGTTCTTCGCCGAGGAGTGTGCGTGCGGTGTCGAAATCATGGATAGTCATGTCGCGGAAGATGCCGCCGGAGTGGGTCAGGTACTCCACCGGTGCCAGCCCCGGATCACGGCTGGTGATCACCACTTGGCGCACCTCGCCGATGTCCCCCCGTGTAATGGCTTTGCGCATCTGCAAGGTGTCCGGGTCGAAACGGCGGTTGAAACCCAGCATCACTTTGCCGTTCAGGCGCTCGATCTCTTCCACTGCGCGGGCGGCTTTGGCGAAATCCAGGTCAATGGGTTTCTCGCACAGCACCGGTTTGCCCAGCTTAACCGCCCGCAGCATCAGGTCGATGTGGGTGTCGGTCGGCGTGCCGATGACAATCGCGTCCACATCGTCCCGGGCGATGGCCTCGGCGCAATCGTAGGCTGCCGCGCAACCCAACCTCTTAGCCAGGGTGTCGACGCCTTCGCGCCATGGATCAGCGATCAGCACGAGTTGCACGTCGGGGTTGGCAGCCACGTTGGCCGCGTGAATGTTGGCGATACGGCCTGCGCCGAGGACAGCAATGCGTAGCATGGGTGGATCTCCGGGATTGTTGTTATGGGGTGATCGGCGTAAAGGCGCGACTGCGCGTCAGTGGGTCAAGTTGAACGGTGTCACCACCTGCACGTGGGACACGGGAATCGGCATCGCCTTCCACAGGCGATGAAACTGCAGGATGTGCAGAAACGCGTTGCGGGCGTCCACGTGCAGGTTGTGATCGATGATCGCGGCCATCTTTTCCTCCGCCAGCAGTTGCCGGTTTTCCTGATCGAGGTCGTGGCCGATGAACACATCCAGGGGCCGATCGAGTGCGGCAAAGGCTTCGACGATGGCGCGGTTGCCGCCGCCGACGCTGTAAATGGCCTTGATCGACGGATTGTCCTGGAGCGCGCGCGTCACTTTTTCAAAGGTCGGCTCATGCACCCCAAACCCACCGGTGACGTCGACCACGCGCAGATGGGCCGCACGGCTGCGCAGCCAGGTGCGAAAACCCATTTCCCGTTCTTCCTCGCCCCGAAACAGCTCACTGCTGATCACCACGGCCACGTCTTGCGCTTCCTCGGCCAGCCAGCGGGACATCAAGTACGCCGCCGTTTGCCCGGCGGTGCGATTGTCCATACCGATGTAACCGATGCGCTCACTCTGGGGCAGGTCGGAAACAAATGTCACCACCGGCACACCCGCCGCCGTGGCCTGATTCACTGCCTCGTTGATCGGTAACTCATCTGCGGCCTTGATGATCAGGCCCTGACTGCCTTTGCCGACGCAACGCAGGATCAGGTCGTGCATCTGCTGCGTGCCGATGGCCTGATACAGGTGAAAACGCGGAAAGACACGAAACGGCGCCAGACTGCCGAGCTGCGCCAGAATCGCCTCCTGCACCGCGTCGCTGAAGCGCTTGGGCGTGTGCAGGATGACGTCGATATGAAAGGTGCGGCCCACCGCAGGCCCGGATTTTTCCTGGGCTTCGAGTTCTTCGAGGGCTTGATGAATGCGGCGGTGGGTCTGGTAATGCACGCTGCCGCGCTGGTGCAGGACGCGATCGACCGTCGCTTTGCTCACGCCGGCCTGAGTCGCGATCTGCTTGATGGAAAAACGTCTGGCGCGGTCGAGCATGTGAATCCCCTGGCGCCTCTCGGTGAGGTCTTGTTGAGGTCGATTCGGGGCCTCGATGAGGCTGTCGCAATGCTAATCGCTGTTCTATTGCTTGTACAGATGGAAATTAAATTCCAAATAACAGGTTCTGGCTATGATTGTTGAATGCCACACATCCCTTGGCACGGGCTGTGCTCTGCTCAATGCATCAGACGAAACCCACCCGCCCGGAGCCCCCATGTACAAAGACTATCCCGCTGCTTATCAGGTCAGCAAAGGCTCGACCCTGCAGGTCGACACCGCCTTTTATCAACGCATTCGCGAGGCGCAGGACAGCCGCACCCTGGTCGAGCAATTCGAAGTGCCCATTCGCACCGGGCGGGCGTGGAAGGTCAAGGCCGGGCAGGTGTTCCGTGTGACCACCCCGGTGGGCCCGCAAGTGGGCGACTTCAATGTCTGGAGTGCCGACGACCCCCGCGAGCGCATGTGGGCGGCACGCACCCGGCAACTGCAGGGCGCCCATGTCACGACCCACGACCGTCTGTGGTCGAACCTGCCGTTCCTGCGGCCGATGGTCACCATCACCGACGACAGCCTCGCCAGCTATGGCATCGACGAGCACGGCGGGCGGCTGCATGACTTGCTCGGCACCCGCTGCGATCCCTATGTGAACAAAATGCTCACCGGCGAAGACTTTCACCATCACTGCCATTCGAACCTGACCCGGGCCGTGTTGCCCCACGGCCTGACCGAGTTTGACGTCCACGACGTGCTGAACATCTTCCAGTGCACCGGCTTGAATCACGACGACCTGTATTTTATGAAAGCCTGCCCGGCCAAACAGGGGGATTACCTGGAATTTTTCGCCGAGATCGACCTGCTGTGCGCGTTGTCAACGTGCCCCGGCGGTGATCTTTCACTGCCAATGTGGGGCCCGGATGCCCAGGACCCGCTGACCGTTTGCCGGCCGCTGGGTGTCGAGGTTTACGACCTTGATGCGGCGTTGCTGCAAGGCTGGGAGCAGCCCAAACGCGCGGCCTACAACGGTCTGCACGGGTTGAAGATCGCCAAGGCGGACTGGGAGAAGTAAGGCCGTAGATGCAGGTTCTGCAGTGAGAGAGCCTGCGGGCAGCTCACCGCGATCAGGCATCCCGCAACAAGTCGTGGGCGTTGAGCAGGCGCCAGGCGATTTCAGGGTTTCTTTCCAGGCCGCGGCGGATGGCGGCGGGGATGGCGGCGCGGGTCTTGCGGCACATGCCGGGCAGTGCGGCGATGTCGATGACCATGCCGCGCATGCTGCGCACCTCATTGAAGCCGGGAGCGATGTCCAGGCGGATGCCGAGTTGGTCGAACATTCGCGTTTGCAAGCGCTGCAGATCTTCCAGGCTGGCGATATTTTCCAGGCGATCGAGCAGGCGTTTCTCTTCCTGGCGGGTCAGGCGAAGGATGCGCACATCTGCTCCGTCCAGCGCCAACAGTTGGTCGCGGTCGCATTGACAGGCGCCGGGCGGGCAGGGCGAGCGGATCGGCAATGAGGAGGTCATGGGCTCCGATCATAACCATCGGCTGTAGGGATTTACAGCGGTAGCACGGGCGTTCGCGCCGGAACATCGAATCATGAATCTGGTAAGGCCAATAGCTTGATTCATTAATTGGTCTTGCCAATGGTCAGGCGGCTGTGTAGTTTTTTCCTGAGCTGCGGGGCGAGCCATTCAGCTGCGGCCCGCGCTTTCAGCATTCATCAGCCACCTCACAACAACAAGATCATTGCCCGGCAACAATCGGCTTCGGCCCTCCCAGTTGCGCCGGCGTGCCTGGTCTGGAGAAAGAAGATGCTCACCGTCGTCTGCGAAAAACCCGGATCCCTCCTGGCCCTTGACCGTCCGAAACCCGAACGCGCCCCTGGCGAAACCCTGGTCCGCATCAAGCGGGTTGGCGTCTGCGGCACCGACCTGCATATCTTCAACGGCAACCAGCCGTTCCTCGAATACCCCCGGGTCATGGGCCACGAGTTTTCCGGCATCGTCGAGCAAAGCGAGGCGGGCAGCGGGCTTGAGCCTGGCGACGTGGTGTATGTGATGCCGTATCTGTCCTGTGGCGACTGCATCGCCTGTCGCCAGGGCAAGACCAATTGCTGCGTGCGCATTCAAGTGCTCGGCGTCCACCGCGACGGCGCGTTCACTGAATACCTGAGCTTGCCCCACGGCTTCGTGCTCAAGGCCGACGGGGTCACGCTGGATCAGGCGGCCATGATCGAATTTCTGTCCATCGGCGCCCATGCGGTGCGTCGCTCGGACGTGCAATCCGGCCAGCGCGCGCTGGTGGTCGGCACCGGACCGATCGGCATGGCAGTGGCGATTTTCTCCCGCCTGCGCGGGGCAAAGGTCACCGTGCTCGACACCCGGGAGGACCGTCTGACCTTCTGCAAGCAGCACCTGCAGATCGACTCGGCCGTGCTGATCGGCGCGGACGACAAGCAGCAACTGGAGCAACTGACCCAGGGCGAATTCTTCGATGTGGTGTACGACGCCACCGGCAACGCCAAGGCCATGGAGCGCGGTTTCGAGTTCATCGCCCACGGCGGTAAATACGTGCTGGTATCCATCGTTCGCGACACCATCAGCTTCTCCGACCCTGAATTCCACAAGCGCGAAGCGACATTGATGGGCAGCCGCAACGCCACGGTCGAGGACTTCCGCTACGTCGAGCAATGCCTGCGCGACGGCCTGATCCCCGACGCTGCGCTCAACACTCATCGCATGGCCCTGAGCGAAGTGACCGAACGCTTCACCACGCTGCTCGACCCTGCGCAGCGGGTCGTCAAAGCCATCGTCGAATGCTAGGAGGCGCGGGCATGCGTGCAACCCCGTTTACCCCCATCCTGCAGTTTGGCACCAGCCGTTTTCTTCAGGCCCACGCCGATCTGTTTATTTCCGAGGCGCTTGAAAAGGGCGAAGCGCTGGGCAGAATCACCGTCGTGCAAACCACATCCAGCGCCGACAGTGCCCAGCGGGTGCAGGCGCTGGCCAGCGGCTTGGGGTATCCGGTGCGCATCCAGGGCACAGAAGACGGTCGCACCGTAGATGAAGAGTATTGGTCGACCTCGATTGCCGGGGCGCTGCACGCCGACCCCGATTGGTCGGTGATTCGTCAGGCGATGCGGCACGACGTGCAGGTGGTGATTTCCAACACCGGCGACAACGGTTTCGTGCTGGACGCGGCGGACACGGCGTCTTGCCTGGCCGCTGATGCCCCGACGCCCAGAAGTTTTCCGGCGAAACTGCTGGTGTTGCTCCATGACCGCTGGCAGGCGAACCCTGATGCGCCGTTGTCGCTGTTCCCCTGTGAGCTCGTGTCGCGCAATGGCGACGTGCTGCGCGACCTGATCAGTCAACTGGCGGCGCAGTGGGGCATCGACGCCGGCTTTGCCCACTATCTGCGAGGCACCTGCCGCTGGGCGAATTCCCTGGTTGATCGCATCGTCTCGCAGCCCATTCAACCGGTTGGCGCCATTGCCGAGCCGTACGCGATCTGGGCGATTGAGCGGCAGCCGGGGTTGGTGCTGCCGTGTACGCACTCCTGTGTGGTGGTGACGAATGAGCTGGAGCAGTACGAACAGTTCAAGTTGTTCATGCTCAATCTCGGGCACACTTGGCTGGCCGAGCGCTGGTTGAAAGATGGCCGGCCGGCGGACGAAACGGTGTTTCAGGCGATGAACGACCCGCTGCTGCGCGGGAGCCTGGAGGATCTGTGGGAGCGGGAGGTGCTGCCGGTGTTTGCGGCGAAGGGCCAAGGGGATCAGGCGCGGGACTATCTGGCCATCGTTCGCGATCGGTTTCTCAACCCGTTTCTGCAGCACCGGATTGCCGACATTGCGCAGAACCACGACGAAAAGAAACAGCGCAGGTTTTTGCCGGTGGTGGAGATGGGGCGGGGGATTGCGGGGTTTGAGCAGCCGCAGCTGGGCGGAGCGTTAGCCGATTGATCCCCAGCTGACACACCGAGAATCCATAGTGGGACCGGCTTTAGCCGGGAAGGCGTCAATTGGCACACCGCTAAATTGAGGGTGGACGCACTGGCCTCTTCCCGGCTGAAGCCGGTCCTACTGAAGATCGCATTCAGTCATGACCGCATCTCTGGCCACGGCACAAGGCGCCCCAACGCCTGTGATATCCTCCGGCGCATCTTGATGGAACGTGATTGATGACCGCGCCAAACCCAGCACCCGAACGCCGCCTGTACCAGATCACTGCCGACCGATTGCGCGAGCACATTCGCAAGCACGGCATCGCCCCCGGCGCGCGGTTGCCCCCCGAGCGTGATCTGGCCCAGTTGCTCGGCGTCTCTCGTCCGTCTCTGCGCGAAGCCCTCATCGCTCTCGAAATCGAAGGCAGCGTCGAAATCCGCATGGGCTCCGGGATCTACGTCTGTGAGCACCTGCTCGGCGTCAAAGGCAAAACCCGCACGTTGGGAGAAAGCCCGTCAGAGTTGATGCAGGCCCGGGCGTTGATCGAAGGTGAGAGCGTGATGCTGGCTTGCCTGCACGGCAGCAAGGCTGATTTTCGCTACCTGCAGGGGTGTATCGACAAGATGCGCGAGGGTGCGCTCAAAGGCGTGCCGGCGCTGGACGACGATCGCAAATTCCACCAGCGGCTGGCAAAAATGAGCGGCAACTCGACTTTGGTGCGCATCATCACCTCCCTCTTCGAAGAGCGTTACAGCCCGCTCACCGCCCACGTCAGCGAACACTCCGAAACCCGCGAAACCTGGGCCATGGCGGTGGCCGAGCACGAAGCCATCCTGCACGCCGTCCAGACACGCGACCTGATCGGCGCCCAGACCGCCATGCGCGAACACCTGCGACGTTCAGAAGCGCGGTGGCTGGACGGAATGGAAGCCGAGTTGCGTTAACAGTCGGCCGCCGCAAGACGGTGCTGTTCAAAGGTCCTCAGCCTCACGCCATCGTCTTTCGAATCCCTTCCCACAACCCGTTCAAATACACCGCCCCCAGCGCGCGGTCGTACAGGCCGTAGCCCGGTTTGCCGGTTTCGCCCCAGATCATGCGTCCGTGGTCGGGACGGTAATAGCCCTCGAAGCCGGTTTCGACGTAGGCCTTGACGATCTCGGCCATGTCCAGCGAACCGTCTTCGGAGCGGTGGGCGGTTTCGTAGAAGTCACCGGCCTCGTTGACCTTCACATTGCGCAGATGGGCGAAGTGAATGCGTCCCTGACCGCCGAATTCCCGGACCAGCGAAGGGATGTCATTGCCCAGGTCGGCGCCGAGGGAGCCTGAACACAGCGTCAGGCCATTGGCCGGGTCATCGACCATCGCCAGAATGTGCGCCAGGTCCTCGCGGTTCTTCACCACCCGTGGCATGCCGAACATTGAGCGCGGCGGGTCATCCGGGTGCAGGGCCATCTTGATGCCCGCATCCTTGGCCACCGGAATGATGCGCTCAAGAAAGTACGCCAGCCGTTCTCGCAGGGTGGCTTCATCGACCTGCGCGTATTCGTTGATCAGCGCGCGCAGGACTTCCGGCTCATAGCTGACGTCCCAGCCGGGCAGGCTGATGCCCTTATCGAGATTGGCCTGCTCGATCACCGCCACGTCGAACGCCAGGGTGGTCGAACCGTCGGGCAGCTCCATGGCCAGGGTCGAGCGGGTCCAGTCGAACACCGGCATGAAGTTGTAGCAGACC
Organism: Pseudomonas sp. 1L-C-7-B-C1; assembly: GCF_057291635.1. Taxonomy (NCBI): domain Bacteria; kingdom Pseudomonadati; phylum Pseudomonadota; class Gammaproteobacteria; order Pseudomonadales; family Pseudomonadaceae; genus Pseudomonas; species Pseudomonas sp. 1L-C-7-B-C1. Next base: position 142,440 of record NZ_JBXAWH010000012.1, read on the forward strand.
ACCTTGATCCCGCAGGCCGCCAGGTTGCGCAGGGTCTGGCCGTAGTTATCGATCAGTTGATCGCGGGTCGGCAAGCCACGCTTGATGTCTTCGTGGACCGGCACGCTCTCGATGACCTCCAGCTCAAGCCCGTGGGCATTCACCGTAGCCTTGAGGGCGGCGATCTTCTCCAGCGGCCAGACCTCGCCCACCGGGATGTCGTAGATGGCCGAGACCACGCCGGTCATGCCGGGGATCTGGCGGATGTAGGGCAGGGTGACGGGATCGCTGTCGCCGTACCAACGGAAGGTCATTTTCATTGCTCAGTCCTTGTTGTTATGGGGAGCGGGCCGCTCAAGACCGACAGTGCTTCGTTGAAGCCGGGCGGAGCGTGGCGTGCGCAGCAGCATAGATTGGTCAGGCCAAATTATGCAAATCCCGACCGTCGAGCCGTAATTCAGCAAATAAATCGCCTTTTCGATTTCCCTAACCCGATTTGCGGGTCTAGTATCCGCTGCATTCGGATATTTGGTCAGGCCAATTCTGCGGTTTTTGACGGATGCTCAATCCATCAGTGAACAGCGCGCAGATCAGGGACTGGGCGCTAGACGAAGCTCTAACGACGTCTTACTCATAAAAATAATTAGGAGGACTCGCCATGCAGAAAGGGCGCTGGTTGGTAATTTTTCTGTGCTTCCTCGCGGTGGCCATCAACTACATCGACAGGGCCAACCTCGCGGTTGCCGCCCCCTACATCCAGAAAGAACTCGGTCTTGGCTCAGGGCAAATGGGCCTGCTGCTCAGCGGTTTCTTCTGGACCTACGCACTTATGCAAATGCCCTTTGGCTGGTTCGTCGACAAGGTCGGTGCACGCATCGCGCTGCCCCTCGCGGTCGCCTGGTGGTCGCTGTTTACGGCGGCCACGGCGGCGGCCAGCAGCCTGGCGTCGATGTTCGGTTGCCGGCTGATGCTCGGTGTGGGAGAGGCGGGGGCGTATCCGTCCTGCGCGAAAATCGTCAGCCAGTGGTTCGACATCAAAGAGCGCGGCTTTGCCACCAGCATCTTCGACAGCGGCTCGCGGGTGGGCTCGGCGCTGTCCATTCCGCTGGTGGCGCTGATCATCGAATTCTGGGGCTGGCGCGCATCGTTCATCATCACCGGCGCGGTGGGCCTGATCTGGGTCGTGGGGTGGTTCCTGATTTACAAAGAGCCTCAGGCCGTGGCCGCCATCGAGCAGCATGAAGCGGGCAAGGCAGCGACCCTGGCTGCGCGGCCGAAGGTCAGATGGGCGTCGCTGTTTCGCCACCGCACCCTGTGGGGAATGATGCTGGGCTTCTTCTGCCTGAACTTTGTGATTTATTTCTTCATCACCTGGTTTCCGACTTACCTGGTCACCGAACGCGGATTCTCGCTGAAATCACTGGGCACGCTGGGCACTATTCCGGCGGTGGCGTCCATCGTCGGCGGCTGGATCGGCGGGCTGACTTCCGACGCGCTGTATCGCCGGGGATGGAGCCTGACCGCCGCGCGCAAGACCTGCATCGTCGGCGGCATGCTGATGTCGTCGAGCATTTCCCTGTCGGTGTTTGTCGACAGTACCTGGGCGATGCTCGGCTTTTTCAGCCTGGCCTATGCCAGCCTGGCGTTCGCTGGCGCGAGCATCTGGTGCCTGCCGGCTGATGTGGCGCCGTCTCCAGCCCACGTCGCGTCGATCGGCGGGATACAGAACTTCGCGTCGAACACCGCCGGCATTTTCATCACCACCTTTACCGGCTTCATGCTGGTGATCGGCAACGGTTCGTTCACTGCGCCGCTCATGACGGCCGGGGCGTTCGCGCTGTTAGGGGCGTTCAGTTACCTGTTCATCGTCGGCAAGATCGAGCCGTTTTCGACCACGCCGGAGGATGCATCGCCGCTGGATGTGTCGGCAGCCGCCCACCGCACCTGAGTGCTGAGCCGGATGCGGACGTCACTTTTGCGGTGTAACCACTGACGCCTTCCCGGCTAAAGCCGGTCCCACAAGTCGGCGTTCCGGCCAGTCCCATTGAAGGCACACGGATGCTTTAGTGGGACCGGCTTTAGCCGGGAAGAGGCCAGTGCAGGCACCGTTAATCTTGCGGTGTAACCACTGACGCCTTCCCGGCTAAAGCCGGTCCCACAAGTCGGCGTTCCAGCCAGTCCCATTGATTATGGGGTTCCGGCCGCATCCGCTTCACACCCCTTCGGCTTTCACCGCCGCGCGAATCGCCTCCAGCAGCATCTGACACGCCGGGTTGTCGTTGTCCGAACGCCAGACCAGATGCAGCTCACTCTGCACCCCTTCACCCAGATCGATATCGCGGAACGTCACGCCCTTGAACACCACATTGGCGGCGCAGCGCGGCACCAGCGCCAGGCCCATGCCGGCATTCACCAGCGCCAGAATGGTCAGCGACGACCCCAGCCACTGCACGTACTCGGGCGCCACTTGCGCCGAGCGAAACATGCCGGTGAGCAGTTCGTTGAACGGCGGGTACGCCGAGTGCGAGTACATCAGGAAGGGCTGGGCGTCGAGGTCTTGCACGCTGATGTTCTGTGCGCTGGCCAGCGGGTGACTGCTGGGCACCGCCAGCACGAACGGCTCGCGGACCAGGCATTCGGTCTCATAACCGGGCTGCAGCAGCGGCGCCCGCACGATGCCCAGATCGATGCGCCGGGCGCGCAAGGCTTCGTGTTGCTGGTAGGTGTTGAGTTCAGTCAGGGATATTTTCACGTGGGGCTGGTTCTGCCGGGCTTCGGCGATGACCCGCGGCAAAAACTCGTACACCGCGCTGCCGACGAAACTGATGGTCACCGAGCCGATGTCACCCTCGGCAAAGCGCCGCGCCGCGATGGCCGCCTGATGCGCGCGCTCGAGCAGCGTCTGCGCTTCGATGAAAAACGCCCGACCTGCAGCGGTCAACGCGACGCTGCGGGTGTTGCGGTTGAACAGCTGAACGCCCAGCGAATGCTCAAGCAACTGGATCTGCCGACTGAGCGGCGGCTGGGTCATGTTCAGGCGTTCGGCGGCGCGGCGAAAGTTAAGTTCGGTGGCGACGGTGGTGAAGCAGCGCAGCTGGGCAAGCTCGAACATTGATCTATTCCGGGTATCAATCAACAGTCAATCTAGATTAGACGGGAACAATGCGCCGGTCCATGATCGGTTCATCACCTGCATTTCCCATCCCAAAAAAAATCACAAAGACCGGGAGTCGCACCTTGAACCGCACAGTTCCCCAGAGTGAACCCATCGGCGGCGCCGATCCCACCGTACTGGCCCGCGCGGCCGCGAAGGTGAAGCGTCATGTGTTGCCGTTGTTCGTCATCATGTTCATCGTCAACTACATCGACCGGGTCAACATCGGCTTCGTCCGCAGCCACATGGAAACCGACCTGGGCATCGGCGCCGCTGCCTACGGGCTCGGCGCCGGGCTGTTTTTCGTCGGCTACGCGCTGTTCGAAGTCCCGTCGAACATGCTCCTGCAACGCTTCGGCGCCCGCGCCTGGCTGACGCGCATCATGTTCACCTGGGGCGCAGCGGCGATGGCCATGGCCTTCGTGCGCGGCGAAACCAGTTTCTATGTGCTGCGCTTCATCCTCGGCGCGGCCGAAGCGGGGTTCTTCCCGGGCATCATTTATTACTTCACCCAGTGGCTGCCTTCGAGCGAACGCGGCAAGGCCATGGCCATCTTCCTCAGCGGCTCGGCCATTGCCTCGGTGATTTCCGGGCCGGTGTCCGGCGCGCTGCTCGGCGTCAGCGGCCTGAACCTGCACGGCTGGCAGTGGATGTTCATCATCGAAGGCTTTGCTTCCATCGCCCTGTGCGGATTCGTCTGGTTCTGGCTGCAGTCCCATCCCCGCGAAGCCAAATGGCTGAGCGAAGAAGAGAAGGGCGCACTGATCAGCGCGATCGACGCGGAACAACGCGCCCGTGAAGCGGCTCAGGTGGTCAAACCGTCCATCTTCAAGCTGCTCGCCGACCGGCAAATCATGCTCTTTTGCTTCATCTACTTTTCCGTGGCCCTGACCATCTACGGCGCGACGTTCTGGCTGCCGAGCATGATCAAGAAGATGGGCAGCCTCACCGATTTCGAAGTCGGCCTGTTCAACTCCATCCCGTGGATCATCTCGATCATCGCCATGTACGGCTTCGCCGCGCTGGCCGCTCGCTTCAAGCATCAACAGGCGTGGGTTGCGGTCACCCTGGTGATTGCCGCGTGCGGGATGTTCATGTCCACCGTCGGCGGGCCGATCTTTGCCTTCGTCGCCATCTGTTTTGCCGCCATCGGTTTCAAGGCAGCTTCGGCGCTGTTCTGGCCGATTCCCCAAGGCTATCTGGACGCGCGCATCGCCGCGGCTGTCATCGCGCTGATCAATTCCATCGGCAACCTCGGCGGCTTCGTGGCGCCCACGGCGTTCGGTTTTCTGGAGCAGAAAACCGGCTCCATTCAAGGCGGCATGTACGGCCTGGCGCTGACCTCGCTGGTGGCGGCCGTGGTGATCTTCTTCGCCCGCACCACGCCCAAAGGCGACCCGCACCGCCCCAAGCCTGAAGACGCTGCAACCCTTCGTACAGCGACCTCGCTCAGCTCAAAACCAAGCCTGAAACCCTAAGCTCACACCCTGATTGACCGGGAGAAGTCATTTGAAAATCACACGCGTCACCGTCACCCCGATTGCCTTCCGCGATCCGCCGTTGCTCAACGCCAGCGGCATCCACGAGCCCTTTGCCCTGCGCTCGATCATTGAAGTGGAAACCGACAACGGCTACCTCGGGCTGGGCGAAAGCTACGGCGATGCGCCTGCGCTGGCGATCCAGCAGCAGTTGCAGAGCCAGTTGATCGGCATGGACCCGTTCAACCTCAACCACCTGCGCGCGGTGGTCAAAGCGACCGTTGCTGCAAACAAGCCAGCGAGTATTGCCGGGGCTGAACTGGCGCCGGGCTCCCACGCCAGCAAGGCGGTGAGCAATGCCTATTCGGCGTTCGAAGTGGCGTTTCTGGATGTGCAGGCACGTTCCATGAACCTGCCACTGGTTGACCTGCTGGGCGGTGCCGTTCGCGACCGCGTGCCGTTCAGTGCGTACCTGTTCTTCAAATACGCCCAACACGCCGACTCGCCTTACGCGCCGGACAGCTGGGGAGAAGCGCTGAGCGAAGAACAAATCGTCGCCCAGGCGCGGCGCATGATCGAAGCCTACGGCTTCAAGAGCATCAAACTGAAAGCCGGCGCGCTGGACCCGGAGCACGAAGTGGCGTGCATCAAGGCGTTGAAAAAGGCATTCCCGGGCTATCCGCTGCGCATCGACCCCAACGGCAACTGGTCGCTGGAGACCTCGATCCGCATGGCCGAACTGCTCGGCGACGACCTGCAGTATTACGAAGACCCGACGCCCGGGCTGGAAGGCATGGCCGAACTGCACAAACGCACCGGCCTGCCGCTGGCGACCAACATGGTCGTCACCGACTTCGACGAATTCCGCCGCAGCGTCGCGCTGAACAGCGTGCAGATCGTCCTCGCCGACCACCATTACTGGGGCGGCCTGCGCGACACCCAGGCGCTGGCAAAAATGTGCGACACCTTCGGCCTCGGCGTCTCCATGCACTCCAATTCCCACCTGGGCATCAGCCTCATGGCCATGACCCACGTCGCCGCCGCCGTCCCCAACCTCGACTTCGCCTGCGACACCCACTACCCGTGGCAAGAACCGGACGAAGAAGTCATCAAAGGCGGCAAACTCCCCATCGTCGACGGCTGCGTCCACCTCACCCGCGAGCCGGGGCTGGGCCTTGAACTGGACTACGACCAGCTAGGCAAACTCAATGACCAATTCCTGACGTGCGGCATTCGCCAGCGGGACGATGTACGGCAGATGCAGAAATACAAACCGGAGTGGAAGGCGGTGAAGCCACGGTATTGAGGTTGGGGGTGGGGCTGCATGAACGGCGGCGTTTGGGATACCGCATTCGCGAGCAAGCTCGCTCCCACAAGGAGGGTCCAAACCGAAAAATCCGCCGGCGCCTGGACTGGCCTCTTCCCGGCTAAAGCCGGTCCCACTAATAGACCGCGCGCGCCTGTAGGACCGGCTTCAGCCGGGAAGCTTTTGATCTGCTCTTGATCTTCATACGCAAAAGGCCCAGACACCACCAATCGCGACTTTGGTGCAGGCCGAACGCAGACGACGCGCAGTGGGCCGAGCCGCATGGATGCGGCGAGAGCGCCGTCAGGACATGGATGTCCGTTCGGCGCGGGCCCACGGAGCGTCGTCGGAGTGAGGGAACCCGACGAAGTCGGGCCAAACCGAGAGCAAGCACCCTTGGTTACTTGGGGTGCTTTTCCAAGTAACTCGCCGAAGGCGAAAACGAGGCCGTTAGGCCGACGCCGTTGATCCTGGCGCCCTCAGCCTCAACATACGAGCCCCGTCAAACGGATCAACCAACCAATGCCCCCGCACCCCAAAAACGTCACCCAACAGCTCCGGCGACAACACCTCAAACGGCGAACCCAACGCCACCAACCGCCCGCCATCCATCACCGCCAGACGATCACAGCCCAACGCCTGATTCAAATCATGCAACGCCACCACCGTCGTCACCGGCAAATCCTGCACCAGCTGCAAAATCGACAACTGCTGCTGGATATCCAGATGATTCGTCGGCTCATCCAGCAACAACACCTGCGGCCGCTGCGCCAAAGCCCGCGCAATATGCCCGCGCTGCTGCTCCCCACCCGACAACGTATGCCACGACCGATGCACCAGAGGCTGCAAACTCACATCCGCAATGGCCTTCGCCACAATCCCGTCATCCATCTCGCCCCACGGCGCCAGCGCCGACAGCCACGGCGTACGCCCCAGCTCAACCGCCTGCAACAGACTGATCGAATCACCGGTCTGGGCATGCTGCTCCACCACCGCCACCTGCCGCGCAATGTCCCGCCGGCTCAGCGCCGACAAGCGCTTCCCGCCCAGGCGAACTTCGCCCTGAGACGGCGTCTGAATCCCTGCCAGCAACTTCAACAGCGTCGACTTGCCCGAGCCATTGGGCCCGACGATCCCCAGATTCTCCCCCGGCCGAATCGCCAGGCTCACGCCACTGAGCAGTGGCGCGCCCTTGACCGAATAACCCAGGTCACTGCCTTCGAGCATGGCGCCGGGCACCTCCTGACGGGCGTTCATCGAGGACGATTCCCGCGGACCAGCATCATGGCAAACACCGGCGCGCCCACCAGCGCAGTGATCACCCCGATCGGCAACACCTGACCCTTGATCAGCGTGCGCGACAGCACATCGGCGGCGATCATGAACAGCGCGCCGATCAGGGCGCTCAAGGGCAGCAACCGTGCATGGCGCACGCCGGCCACCAGGCGCACCGCATGGGGAATCACCAAACCGACGAAGCCGATGGAGCCGACAATCGACACCATCACCGCCGTCATCAGCGCGGCAGTGAGGATCAGCACGGCCTGCACCCGGCGCACCGGAATGCCCAGCGATGCGGCTGAATCGGTGCCAAACGTGAACGCATCCAGCGCGCGCCGATGCCACAGGCACACCAGCAAGCCGAGCAACACGACCGGCACTGACAGCGCCACCGACGACCAGCGCACGCCGCTGAGATTGCCCAGCAACCAGAACATGATCCCGCGCGCCTGTTCGGCATTGGCCGACTTGGTGATCAGGAAAGACGTCAGGGCGTTGAACAGCTGGGACCCGGCAATGCCCGCCAGAATGATCTGGCCGGCAGCGGTCTGACCACGGGAGGAGCGGGCGAGCAGGGCGACCAGCGCGAACGCGGCGATCGCACCGGCAAACGCGCCGGTCGAGAGAGAAATCGTACCGGCGCCGATGCCGATGATCGCCACCAACACTGCGCCGGTCGACGCGCCGGCGGAAATGCCCAGCAAGTAGGGATCGGCCAGCGGATTGCGCAGCAACGATTGCAAGACCACGCCCGACACCGCCAGCCCTGCGCCGCAGGTCGCGGCAACGATGGCCCGGGTCAGGCGGTAATTCCAGACGATGCCCTCGTCGATAGGGTCGAGAGGAAAACCCGCGGCCCACAGCTTGTTGGCCAGCACCTGAACGATCACCGGCAGGCTGATCGACGTCTCGCCAATCGCCACGCCCGCCAGCACCGCCAACGCCATCAACGCGAGGGCCCAGGCACCGTGGCCGAAGATTCGGACGACGCTCGACCGGGGCATGCTGAATGACGTCATTGCGCTTGAGTGGCCTGAGCCAGTTGCTCGATGCCGTCAAACAGCCGCACGCTGGACTCCATGGCGCTGGCGTCCATGATCACGATGCGATTGTTTTTCACCGCGTCCATGTTGCGGGTGACAGGGTCGGAGCGGAGAAACGCCAGCTTCTTCTCGTGATCGTCGGCCGGGAAGCGGCGACGGTCCATGCGTGCGATGACCAGCACGGTCGGGTTGGCCTTGGCGATGGTTTCCCAGCCCACGGTCGGCCATTCCTCATCGGAGTCGATGACGTTACGCATGCCGAGGGTGTCGAGCATGAAGTTGGGGATGCCCTTGCGCCCGGCCACGTAAGGGTCGACGTTGATGTCCGGGCTGGAAAACCAGAACACCGCCGAGACGGGTGGATTGTCATGGGCTTTCGCTTGCGTCACCGCCTGGGCCAGCCGGGTTTGGTAACCCGTGATCAATTGCTCGCCACGGTCCTGCACGTCGAAGATCTGCGCCAGCTGACGCAGGCTTTTGTACAGGGTGTCGATGCGGAAGGCTTCGAGGCGCGTGCCGTCAGCGCCAACCCGGTTGTTCTTGCCCTCGCAATCGGACGGCAGGATGTAGGTCGGGATGCCCAGATCGCGAAACTGCTCGCGGGTGCCGACCGCGCCCTGGGGCCCGACCATCCACTCAAACTGCACCGGCACGAAATCCGGGCGTTTGCCGATCACTGATTCAAAACTCGGCGCGTTGTCGGCCAGGCGCTCGATGCCGTCGTTGAGGGTTTGGTACTGGGGCAGCACGGGATTGAACCACAGCGAAGTGCCGATCACGTTGGGGCCCAGGCCGAGGGCGTAGAGCATCTCGGTGGCGGCCTGGCCGATGGTGACGGTTTTCTGCGGGGCATGGGTGAAGGTCAGCGGTTCGCCGCAGTTGTCCACGGTCAAAGGGTAGGCCGTCGACGCCGCGAAACCGGCGGTGGGCAAAGTCAGCGTGACGAGCAGGGCGGCGAGGCGGCGCAGCGGCATGAACAGCGATCTCCAGAAAGCCTGAGTGCTTGGCGAAGCAGGCGCTGGAAAGTCCACCCGACGGGCGCCCCTACGATGAGGGCGAGCACAGCGTGCGCGAGCGACGCGCGAACGGGAGTCCTTCCCCGGACACCCCGCCGGTGAATGAATATGCTGGCCGGCAGGTCTCCTGACTGGCGCATCATCGCTATGCTTCGGCCTTCCCGGGGTCACCCAGTGGCAAACAGGAAGCAGGGCTCAGCGCCTACAGTTGCGGGGACAGTTCCGTTTCAGCGCGCAGCGCGCCTGGGGATTCCCTATTAATTCCGAGTGGAAACCGGCGGCGGGGATACTAAACGATTCGGCGGGTGGAGGCGAATGCGGCGGCGGTGTGGCAGAGGCTAATACCTGTGGGAGTGAGCTTGCTCGCGAAGAGGCCGGCACATCCGCTAAATCTTCAGTGGCCAGGATGCAGTCTTCGCGAGCAAGCTCACTCCTACAAGGGTTCGTGCGCGCTCTTCGTAAGTCCAGAGGGGCTGCCTACAGCTTAAACGGCCAACCGACGATCTTCTTCGGCCGAGGCGTCGCATAGGTCCGCACTTTCGAGGTCTTCAACCCCAGACGCACCAGCGATTCGGCCAGCGCCACCGCTGCGGTGACGCCATCCACCACGGGCACGCCGGCGCGGTCGCGGATGAGTTGATCCAGCCCGGCCATGCCGCCGCAGCCCAGGCAGATCACTTCGGCCTTGTCGCGGGTCACCGCGTCGAGGGCCTGCTCAACGATGGCTTCGACCGCACGCTCGGGCGATTCTTCCAGCTCCAGTACGCTCATGCCACTGGCCCGCACCGACGCGCAGCGCTCGTACACGCCGGCCAGCTTCAAACGGTCTTCGATCAGCGGCACGGTGCGGTCCAGCGTCGTGACCACGGCGTATTTATGCCCCAGCAGCATCGCCAGGCTGGCCGCGGCTTCGGTGATGTCCACCACCGGCACATCGAGCAATTCCTGCAAGCCCTCGCGGCCGTGCTCGCCGTAGCCGGCTTGGATCACCGCGTCGTAAGGCCCTTCGTAGGACATCACCCGGTCCATCACCGCAATGGCCGCCAGGTAACTTTCGAAATTGCCTTCCACCGACTCGGCGCCGAAGCGCGGGGTCAGGCCGATGATCTCGGTGCCAAGCGAGGCCACGCTGCGGGCCTGCTCGGCGATGGTCTCGGTCATGGATTCGGTGGTGTTGACGTTGACGATCAGAATTCGCATGGACAGATCTCGCGCGGGAAACAAGGCCGGGCGTCTGGCCCGGCGTCGTTGCCCACGATATCAGTCTTTGCCCGGGACTGGCGCCTGCAGGGCAATGAAGCCCTGATCGCGCATGGCCTGCCAGAAACCATCCGGCACCTGGGCGTTGAGCGCGGTGACGTCTTCGATGATCCGTGATGGCCGGCTGGCACCCGGAATCACCGCTGCCACCAGCGGGTTGGCGAGGACGAACTGCAACGCCGCCGACTTGATGTCCACTTGATACTGCCGGGCGATCTCCTGAATGTGCGCCACCTTGTCGAGCATCGCCGGCGACGCTTCCTGATACTCGAAATGCTTGCCGCCCACCAACACGCCGGAGCTGTAAGGCCCGCCGACGACGAATTCGGCGTTGTGCTGACGGGCCTTGTCGAACAGCCGTTGCAGCGGCTGGTCATGGTCGAGCAGCGAATAACGGCCGGCGAGCAGGAAACCATCGGGCTGGGCTTCTTCCAGGTCCAGGGTCAGTTCGCACGGCTCGACGCGGTTGACGCCAAGGCCCCAGGCCTTGATCACGCCTTCTTCGCGCAGTCGGGTGAGGGCGCGGAAAGCGCCGGTGCGGGCGATGTTGAAATGCTCGATCCAGGCATCGCCGTGGGCGTCCTGGGCGACGTCGTGAACAAACACGATGTCCAGCCGATCGGTGTTCAGGCGTTTCAGGCTCGCTTCAATGGAACGCAGCGTGGCATCGGCGGAGTAATCAGTGACGATCTTGTTTTTCAGGCCTTCAGCGAACGGACCGCTGCGGGTCTCGGTGTCGATCTCGTCGGAAATCAGCCGGCCGACTTTGGTGCTCAGGGTGTACTGGTCGCGGGCAACGCCGGCGAGGGCCTTGCCCAGACGCTGTTCGGACAGCCCGGCGCCGTAGATCGGTGCGGTGTCGAAGTAGCGAATGCCCTGGTCCCAGGCCGATTGAACGGTGGCCGCCGCTTCCTCTTCGTCGATGGTGCGAAACATGTTGCCCAGCGGCGCGGAGCCGAAGCCGAGGCGGCCGATGATCTTGTCGTGCAGACTCATTTGAGGGTGTCCTGTGCGGTAGGGCGTGTTGGATGGCGCGCGGTTCATGACCTGGATCGAGCACGATAAAACCGGCGAAGCTTCTTTACTGACTGTTGATTGCCGCAGGGGTTCTTGGTCATGGGCGGTGTCTTACTTTCACATGCACGGCAAGCGGCTATCCTCAGCCCATGCAACGTTAGCCACGCGTGCGAATTTCAACATTTCAGATAGATACGTCGAGGGCACAGATTTGAGGGTTGCCCAGAGCCTGTATTTGCGGAGTGGCGTCCGACGCCTTCCCGGCTGAAGCCGGTCCTACGAAGGCGCCGGGGTTCTTGGTAGGGCCGGCTTCAGCCGGGAAGAGGCCCGAATATCCACCATTCATCTTCAGCGGCGCCAGGTTTCAGGGTGACTGCACAGCGAGGCCGCCGATGAGCGAGCACATCATTCATTTCCACTGCGGGGTCGATCAGGCCAGCACCGAGCATTTTCGTGATCGCTGCCTCGAAGCCCTTGGTAAAGGCGCGACCGGGTTGCTGCTGAATTTGTCGACCGCCGGCGGCAGCACCGCGCTGGGATTCACCCTGTACAACTTCCTGAAGTCCCTGAAAGTGCCGATCCGCGCACTGAACAGCGGCAACATCGAATCCATGGGCATCGTTATCTATTTGGCGGCTCAAGAGCGGATCGTCTGCCCCCACTCGCGTTTTCTGATCCATCCCATGAGCTGGTACTTCAACCAGAGCTCGGTGGATCACTCACGCATGCGCGAATACCTGCGCAGCCTGGACAACGACCTGCAGCGCTACGTGAATATTTACGAAAGCGAGACCGTGAGCGCCGTGCACCCGCTGGACATCGGGCGCTGCCTGTCGGCGGAGGAGAAAGTGATCCGTGCCGAAGATTCGCTGGCCTGCGGCATTGCCCACCGTGTCGAGCAACTTCAGTTCGCCGAGGATGCCGTGCACTGGACCGTCAGCGCCAGCTAAGCTCGATCCATTGAACCGGGCTGCTCTTGAGCCCTCTGATTCTATTGTTGGCCCCATTGAAACGAGAGGTAACAGCCATGCAATCCCATACGCCTGACGCTGCACCCGTTCCGCCGCGCCCCGCTCCTCAGCCGGGTGACGAAGAGACAGGATTCGACGCCGACCTGGATCCGGGCAATGAAGATCCCGGTTCCCAGTTTGATCGGGACGCAACGGTGACGCTGATCAATCCGGATAAATGAGGGGGAGGGTATCGCTGGCAACATGCGCCTGCAATGAGGCGCACGTCGCTTGTTTAACCGCTGATCAAACAAAAGAGCGAGAGCCCAGGCCCTCGCTCGCTTGACTCACCTGCACGCCACTACGACTTGCCGCCTGAGCCGCCTTTCTTGCCAGTGCCGCTTGCGCCTGCACCCGATTCTCTCTTCATATCGCTTCCGGCATTGCCACTGCCTGAAGCCTGTCCGCCTTTCTTGCCGGCTTCGGACGCTTTTTCTTTATCGTTCGCAAAATTGCCAGGGTTCGACTTTCCGGTGTTAGCCATGATCGCAGACCTCTTGTTATTGAGAAGGCGAAGCCTGTGCCTCGCCTTAAATGTGAGGGGTCGTTCACGCAATGGTTTAACCGAAAGGTCCGCTTGCAGACCAACGGCGGCGGTGATGAACGGCCGTTGCTACATATGCACTTCCACCGCCAGCGGCAGGTGATCGGACAAATGCGTCCACGGCCGCGTGCCGAGAATTTTCGGATGGTGGCTGGTGGCGTTGCGCAGGTAAATGCGGTCCAGGCGCAGCATCGGGAAGCGCGCCGGGTAGGTCTTGGCCAACCGCCCCTGACTGCGCTCGAAGGCCTCGTGCAGGTAGCCGCAGCGCTGAAGACGCTTGTTGCCCTGCAACTGCCAGTCGTTGAAGTCACCGGCAATGACCACCGGAGCGTCTTCGGGCAATGAGTCGAGCAGGTCGCACAGCAGATTCAGCTGCAACTGGCGGTGGCTTTCCAGCAGGCTGAGGTGCACGCAGATCGCGTGGACTTCCGCATGCCCTGGCACCTGCAGCACGCAATGCAGCAGGCCGCGGCGTTCTGGCCCGGTGATCGAAATGTCCAGATTGCGGTGATGCAGGATCGGGTATTTGGACAACAACGCGTTGCCGTGATGGCCGTCAGGGTAGACCGCGTTGCGCCCATAGGCGAAGTCCGTCCACATGCTGTCGGCGAGAAACTCGTAGTGCGGCGTGTCGGGCCAGTCTTCGTACTTGGCGGCGTGGCGGTCGTGGCCGCCGAGGACTTCCTGCAGAAACACCAGGTCGGCACCGGTGCTGCGCACGGCTTCACGCAACTCCGGCAGGATGAAACGCCGGTTCAGGGCGGTGAAGCCCTTGTGGGTGTTCACGGTCAGCACGCGCAGTTTGTGGACTTCGCGCAACGTGGCCGGGTCCGGAGGGGTAGCGTTCGAGCCAGCGGGATCGGGGGTCACGCCCTCACTCCTGTTCGGGGGATGTGCTATTCCGACCGGGAGGCGAGGCGGCAGTTCAGCTTTTAGGTGGGACGGGCTCTGGCCGGGGGATGTTCGAGCGTTGAGACCTGCTGCAGGATCGCCGGCCTCTTCCCGGCTGAAGCCGGTCCTACTGCCAACGCGGGCGCTCTGTAGGACCGGCTTCAGCCGGGAAGCTTTGAGACGCTGCGCTCGCTACACCCGCGTGTCGACCGGCGCCCTGCGCGACAGCACCACTGCCAGCGTCAACGCCGCCACCGACAACAACGCCGCGAAGAAGAAAATCCAGCCGTAGCCCATGCCCAGCGCCACCGCGCCCATCAGCGGTCCGGCAATGGCCAGGGCCAGGTCGAAGAACACCGCATAGGCACTGAGCCCGGCACCGCGACTGCTGTTGGGCACTTGCTTGATGGCTTCGACGCCCAGCGCCGGATAGACCAGCGACAGACCAAACCCGGTCAGGCCTGCGCCGATCAAGGCGAAGGTGGTGTCAGGCGCCAGCCACAGCAGCAACAGACCCAGGGTTTCGACCGTGATGCAGACGATCGCCGAGCGAAAGCCGCCAAAGCGGTTGATCGCGTTGATGAACAGCAGGCGCGCAACGATGAAGCAGATGCCGAATACCGTCAGGCACCAGGCCGCGCCTTCCCAGCCGCGGGCCACGTAAAACAACGTGATGAACGTCGTCAGCGTACCGTAGCCGATGGAGGACAGCGTCAGGCTCAGGCCAAACGGCGCCACTCGGCCAAACACCGAGAAGAAAGGCAGGCGCTCGCCGCGCACCACCGGGATCGCCGGTTTCTTGCGAATCAACAACAGGGCCCCGGCTGCCAGCACAAATAGCACCGCGCCCAGGCTGGCGAACCCCAGCGCACCGACCATTACCACCCCCAGCGGCGCGCCAATTGCGATGGCGCCGTAGGAGGCGATGCCATTCCAGGAAATCGAGCGGGCCGTGTGCTCCGAACCGACCTGGCCGATGCACCAACTGATGGTGCCCACGCCGATCAAGCCTTGGGACGCACCGAGGAACAGGCGAGCGATGATCAGAATCGTCAGGCTGACCCCGGCGAAGCGTTCCAGCAGGATGGCCGCCAGGGTCAGCACGCCGCTCAGCGCGATGCCGGACAGACCGTACACGATGGCGCGCTTGGTGCCGATGGTGTCGCAGATGCGTCCGGCCACCGGCCGGCTCAGCAGCGTCGCGAGGTACTGCGCGCCGATTACCAGCCCCGCGACCACCGCGCTGAAGCCCAACTGGTTGTGCACGTAGCCGGGCATCACTGCGATGGGCAAACCGATGCACAGGAAGGCGATGAAGGTATAGATGACGATGGAGACGATTTGCAGCGTGATCGCCATCGAACTGGCGTCGCTGACAGGCGTGTTGGCAGGCGTATCGGGCGGCAGGGCGGCAGACATGGGGACTCTTCGCTGGAGCGGTGGGAGTGCCGCATCATCGCCCGTGGTGTCAGGAAATGAAAGCTGGCTAACGGTTTTTATCCGGGATCAGATGGCGCCCGGACTTGCCCCTTCCCGGCTGAAGCCGGTCCCACTAACTGACCGCGTGATTCCAGTGGGACCGGCTTTAGCCGGGAAAGCGGCGGATGTCACACCGCAGGATTGGGGGCGCCTGCCTGGCGTTTTTTCGGCTAAAGCCGTTCCCACTGTCACAAAAAAGCCCCGTCACACTGGACGGGGCTCCTTGTTTTCCGCATCACTCTGTCAGCTCAGGGCCCTGATCAGAATGCAACGCCCTGGCTGCGCAGGTAATCGTCGTAGGTGCCGCTGAAGTCGGTCACGCCACTTGGGCTCAGCTCGATGATGCGAGTGGCCAGGGACGATACGAACTCGCGGTCGTGGCTGACGAAGATCAGCGTGCCCGGGTAGTTCTCCAGCGCCAGGTTCAGCGCCTCGATCGACTCCATGTCCAGGTGGTTGGTCGGTTCGTCCATGATCAGCACGTTCGGCTTCTGCAGGATCAGCTTGCCGAACAGCATGCGCCCTTGCTCACCACCGGAAATGACTTTGACCGATTTCAGGATCTCGTCGTTGGAAAACAGCATGCGGCCCAGGGTGCCACGAATGACCTGCTCACCTTGAGTCCATTGCCCCATCCAGTCGAACAGGGTGACATCGTCTTCGAAGTCGTGGGCGTGGTCCTGGGCGTAGTAACCCAGCTCTGCCGCATCGGTCCACTTGATGGTGCCGGCGTCCGGGGTCAGTTCATTGACCAGGGTGCGCAGCAGAGTGGTTTTACCGATACCGTTCGGGCCGATGATCGCAACGCGCTCGCCCGCTTCAACCTGGAAGCTGAAGTTCTTGAACAGCGGCTTGCCGTCGAAGCCTTTGGCCATTTGGTCAATGATGACCGCCTGGCGGTGCAGCTTCTTGTTCTGATCAAAGCGGATGAACGGGCTCACGCGGCTCGAAGGCTTGACCTCGGCCAGCTGAATCTTGTCGATCGCCTTGGCGCGGGAAGTGGCCTGCTTGGCTTTGGAAGCGTTGGCCGAAAAGCGGCTGACGAACGACTGCAGCTCGGAAATCTGGGCTTTCTTCTTGGCGTTGTCCGACAGCAACTGCTCGCGGGACTGGGTCGCCACGGTCATGTACTCGTCGTAGTTGCCCGGGAACAGGCGCAGCTCGCCGTAATCCAGGTCAGCCATGTGGGTGCACACGCTGTTGAGGAAGTGACGGTCGTGGGAAATGATGATCATCAGGCTGGAGCGCTGGGTCAGGATGTTTTCCAGCCAGCGAATGGTGTTGATGTCCAGGTGGTTGGTCGGTTCGTCGAGCAACAGCACTTCAGGATCGGAGAACAGCGCCTGGGCCAGCAAGACGCGCAGCTTCCAGCCAGGGGAGACCTCGCTCATCGGGCCGAAGTGCTGCTCGATGCCGATGCCCAGACCGAGCAACAGCTCGCCGGCACGGGACTCGGCGGTGTAGCCGTCCATTTCAGCGAATTCGGTTTCCAGCTCAGCCACAGCCATGCCGTCTTCTTCGGTCATTTCCGGCAGCGAGTAAATGCGATCGCGCTCGGCCTTGACCTTCCACAGCTCTTCGTGACCCATGATCACGGTGTCGATGACGGTGAAGTCTTCGTAGGCGAACTGGTCCTGGCGCAATTTACCCAGACGCACGTTCGGCTCGAGCATCACCTGGCCGCCGGACGGCTCCAGATCGCCGCCGAGGATCTTCATGAAGGTGGACTTGCCACAGCCATTGGCGCCGATGAGGCCGTAGCGATTGCCACCGCCGAATTTGACCGAAACGTTCTCGAACAGCGGCTTGGCGCCAAACTGCATGGTGATGTTAGCTGTGGAAATCAATTGCTTATCCTGGATTGTTTACAAAGGGCTGACTGGCGATGGCCTTCGACGCCTGGTGGCGATTGCTCGTGATCCAACCAGCAGCCTGCACGTCACCTGTGACGGGGACATGACCTGATGAAGATGGGTGAACGGGAGCAGCGTCCGATACGGCTTCAGCGGGTGACCGACATGCATCGGCCACGCTTGCTGTGCGCCGGAAGACGGAAAGGTCTGGCCGCGCGCCGCGACCCCACGAAAGGCTCAAGCAGCGCAGGCGAATTCAAGGCGCGGCAGTGTAACACCGTCTTGGTTTTCCACCTACCGCCGCTCGCCCGGTGAGCATGACCTGATCAGGCGTGCTCGACCTGAGTCCTGACTTTGTTCACCGTTGAATGATGGGAGAACACGATGCAGCCGATGAGGCGGGAGAACAGACCCAGTGTCTCGACGAGGTCCGGGTTGTCGAAAGAGCTGGCTTTGGAATCAAGCAGGCACAGCGCCCCGAACAGCTGGCCGTCCGGCAGGCTGATCGGCACGCCGATATAGCTTTCGATGGCGTATTTCTTGACCACCGGGCGACCTGCATAGCGCTCGCTTCTGCTGATGCTGGGGATGATCAGCGCCTGCGGGTTTTCGATCAGCTCGTTGCACAGGGTCGTTTCCAGCTCCAGAACTTCGCCTTCCTGGATACCGATGTGAATCTCGTCATAGACCGCGCAGGCGACCCATTCGGAGTCGGTGAACTTGGCGATGCCCGCAAAGCGCATGCCGGTCAGCCGCGTCACCAGCTTGAGGATGTTTGTGGTCGCTTCAACCTCGGCAATCGCCGAACGCTCTGCAATGGTCAGCAAATCCGGGCAGAGCAGGGAATCCAAAGCCATTGTCGGCTCCATGTCAACGTGGGGTGGCATACCGGATGGGGCCACATCTGTCGCGCAGATTAGCATTTTGTAGGGCAAGCGTATCTCCCGCTCAGCGCGCTGCGACCATTTGCCATGGGGCACCCGGGCACGAGGCGAGGGCGGCCGACGTCAGAGCTGGTGGCTAAATCGCTGTACCGCCCCTACGACCTGCCGCGCCCCTTCCTGAATTTCCACGATCACGCTACCGGCCTGGTTCGCCAGCGACAGGCCCTGTTCGGCCTGAGCCCGCGTGCTGCCCATGTCCTTGACCACCTCATCCACCAGTTTCTGGTTTTGCTGCACCACCGCTACGATCTCCTCGGTGGCCGTGCTGGTGCGCCCGGCCAGCTGACGCACTTCATCAGCCACAACGGCAAAGCCACGGCCTTGTTCACCGGCCCGGGCGGCTTCGATGGCGGCATTGAGGGCAAGGAGGTTGGTCTGTTGGGCGATGCCGCCGATGGTTTGCACGATGGTGCTGATCAGCAACGACTGTTTGCCCAGGGCTTCCATGCCGTGGGAGGCGGAGAGCATCTGATCGGCGATGCCGTTCATGGTTTCGACCGTGTTGTTGATCACCGCTGCCCCGCGCTGTGCCGAGACGTCAGTGCGCTGGGAAATCTCGAAGGCAGTGCCAGCCGCGACGTTGATCTCCGCCTCGCGGTGGACTTGATCCGTGATCACGGTGGCAAATTTGACCACCTTATAAAGCTCGCCCTGGGTGTCGTGCACCGGGTTGTAGGTCGCTTCGAGCCAAACCTCTTCGCCCCGGCTGTTGATGCGCTTGAACCGGTCGGCGACGAACTCGCCGTTGTTCAGGCGTTTCCAGAAGGTTTTGTACTCATCGGTGCCGGCAAACTTCGGGTCACAGAACAGGCTGTGGTGTTTGCCGAGGATCTGATCCTGGCTATAGCCCATTTCCTTGAGAAAGGATTGGTTGGCTTTAAGCACGTGGCCGCCGAGGTCGAATTCGATGACCGCGGTCGAGCGCAGCAGGGCATTGATGAACGACTCGTTTTCCCGCGCCTTGTTGATTTCGGTGGTGACGTTGGTTGCCAGGCATTTGAGGGCGACGAGGCGACCTTGCTCATCTTTCAACGGCGACCACGTGGCGTGAATCCAGATCAGCGAACCGCTTTTGCTGACGAAGCGGTAGTCGTCGGTCACTGCCGTGCCGCTGGTCGCTGCCGCCCTGAAGTTGCGAAAGCATGGCATGGTCGCCACATAGGAAGGGACGAACGCGGCCATGGGGTGGCCCACCAGTTCATCGTGGGAGTAACCGATGGCTGCGCAGAACTTGCTGTTCGCGTCCGTGATGCGCAGGTCAGAATCTACTGTCAGCGACAGCATCTCCTGCATGAGGGCGTCATGGAAATTTTTGAGCGTGACCAGCTCCGAGCTCAGAGTGGTCACCTGCTTTTTGATTTTGGAATTAAACATCTGCCGCTCCGTGAATAGGCCCATGACTTGATGTCGGCGTTTGGATCCCGAAATTAAGTCCGACCGTCAGAATTCTTTATAGATCACGTCGCGCAGAAAGAAGGGCAGATCGAGGAATTCTGGGCAAGAAAAAGCCCGCGATGGGGGGTGCGGGCTTAAAGTCAGTCTTGGAGGAGCAAGTGAAGACTACCGCCCCCGATGTGAAAAACCTGTGAACGCCTCTCAACAACACTTAATAAATAGCGTTGGTCAAAAACGCTTTCACGATCGACTTCGCTGACGGCCTGACTTTTTGGCCGCCCAACTCCTCAGTGGTAAACCATTTGCAGTCGGCGATTTCATTGTGCGGTGCGGGAGTGGCGATCATTGTCACTGAGACTTCGAAGACGTGATGCATCACCGCGCCGCCCTCAAACCGGCTGATGTATGCCAGGTCTTCCAGGATCAGCCCGGTTTCTTCACGTAGCTCGCGTGCCGCAGCTTGCGCAGGTGACTCGTCGGCCTCGACCTTGCCACCCGGCAGATTCCAGCGAGATTTGGGTTTGCGCACGTAGAGAATCTGGTTGTCTCTGCGGCAGATGACTGTGGCTCGTTCTTTCATTGGCGTTCCTCCACCCTACAACTCGTAAAAGCGCCTGCCGTCCGTGCATGTTCATACGGTTGTCACAAAACTTTCATAAAGACGTTTGAAGCAGTAACGGTGCCAATGTTCCCTTGACCCTAGATAAATCGGCCGGTCATAGGAAAACCATAGCGGGTATGGGTGGAGTTTCAGAGTAACCGGCCCAACGGCATGTCGCGTGACGCTGGGCGGGATCTCAGATAGGTCCAAAGTGCCACTACCGAGCTGATGCGGTGCTTAGGGTTGCTTTTAAGGGAATCGTGCCGTTGGCACGATGAACGGTCACGCGATGTAGACCGTAATGCGCGCTCTTGGCGCAGGGTGCCCGTTGATGGGGCCCAGTTCTCAATCCGTGGGGTGATCCGTAGCGGTGAATCCTGTTGGCTCGCGTGCGGCTTCATCCCGTACACACCTGCCTCGACGCCCATGTGGCTGAAAATACCGGGATTTTTTTCGCCTTCTTTTACCGCCTGACTCTGTGGCACACTTTCTGCTGTCTATTCCGGTGTGGCACACAGCGTTCCGCTATAGCGGAATAAACACAACCGGCGGAGTTTCTCTCATGCGGCGCGGATCCCTTTCTTTGAAAGCTTGTGCATTGGCCTTGATAACGGCAGCGACGTTTGCAACGACGGCTTACGCCGCTGACAGCAAACTCGACAGCGTACTGCAACGTGGTCATTTGATCGTGGGCACCGGGAGCACCAATGCGCCCTGGCACTTCCAGGGTGCAGACGGCAAGTTGCAGGGTTTTGATATCGACATCGGGCGCATCGTCGCCAAGGGCCTGTTCAACGACCCGAGCAAGGTCGAGTTCGTCGTGCAGTCCTCGGACGCGCGGATTCCGAACCTGCTCACCGACAAAGTCGACATGAGCTGCCAGTTCATCACCGTCACCGCCAGCCGCGCCCAGCAGGTGGCGTTCACGCTGCCTTACTACCGCGAAGGCGTGGCGCTGCTCCTGCCGACCAACAGCAAGTACAAGGAGATCGACGACCTGAAAGGCGCCGGCGACGGCGTCACTGTGGCGGTGCTGCAGAACGTCTACGCCGAAGAGCTGGTGCATCAGGCGCTGCCCAAGGCGAAAGTCGACCAGTACGACAGCGTCGATCTGATGTACCAGGCCATCAACTCCGGTCGTGCCGATGCGGCCGCCACCGATCAGTCATCGGTGAAATACCTGATGGTGCAGAACCCGGGTCGTTATCGTTCGCCCGCGTTCGCCTGGAGCCCGCAAACCTACGCGTGCGCCGTCAAACGTGGCGATCAGGACTGGCTGAACTTCGTCAACACCGCGCTCCATGAAGCCATGACCGGGGTTGAATTCCCGATGTATGCCGAGTCGTTCAAGAAGTGGTTCGGCGTGGACCTGCCGACCCCTGCGATCGGTTTCCCGATGGAATACAAATAATCCGCGCCGCGTGCGACGCTCACTGAAGGGGGCGAGGGCGGCCGTGGTGCCGTCCCGCCCCAGGTACTGCTGACCATGAATTATCAGCTGAATTTTGCAGCAGTCTGGCGGGATTTCCCCAGTCTGCTGGCAGGGCTGGGGCTCGGCTTGGAACTGGCTCTGATCTCCATCGCCATCGGTTGCGTCATCGGCATGCTGGCCGCATTCGCGATGCTGTCCCGCTACCGCGCCTTGCGTATCGTGGCGTCGATTTACGTCACCGTGGTGCGCAACACGCCGATTCTGGTGCTGATCCTGCTCATTTACTTCGCCTTGCCAGGGCTTGGCATTCGTCTGGACAAGATCCCGTCGTTCATCATCACCCTGTCGCTGTATGCAGGGGCGTACCTGACCGAAGTGTTCCGCGCAGGTCTGTTGAGCATTCACAAGGGCCAGCGCGAAGCAGGGCTGGCGATCGGCCTCGGCGAATGGCAGGTGCGTGCGTACATCGTCGTTCCGGTCATGTTGCGCAACGTGCTGCCGGCGCTGTCGAACAACTTCATTTCGCTGTTCAAGGACACGTCGCTGGCCGCCGCCATCGCGGTGCCGGAACTGACCTATTACGCGCGCAAGATCAACGTCGAGAGCTACCGGGTGATTGAAACCTGGCTGGTGACCACGGCGCTGTACGTCGCGGCCTGTTACCTCATTGCCATGCTGCTGCGTTACCTAGAGCAGCGTCTGGCGATTCGCCGCTAGGAGGCCCGGACCATGTACGAACAACCCAGTTGGTTGCATGAATTGTGGATTGCCCGGGAAGCGCTGTGGGCGGGGTTTCTCACCAGCGTGCAGTGCGCCGGCCTGGCGATCGTGTTCGGCACAGTGATCGGCGTGTTTGCCGGGTTGATCCTGACCTACGGCAAATGGTGGGCACGCCTGCCGTTTCGCGCCTACGTCGACCTGATTCGCGGCACCCCCGTGTTTGTCCTGGTGCTGGCCTGCTTCTATATGGCGCCAGCGCTGGGCTGGCAAATCGGCGCGTTCCAGGCCGGTGCGCTGGGGCTGACACTGTTTTGCGGTTCCCACGTCGCCGAGATCGTGCGCGGTGCCCTGCAGGCCATCCCGCGCGGGCAGCTTGAAGCCGGCAAGGCCATTGGCCTGACGTTCTCCCAGTCCCTCAGCTATGTGCTGTTGCCTCAAGCGCTGCGGCAGATATTGCCGACCTGGGTCAATTCGTCGACGGAGATCGTCAAGGCCTCGACGTTGCTCTCGGTGATCGGCGTGGCCGAGTTGCTGCTCAGCACCCAGCAGGTCATCGCGCGCAACTTCATGACCCTCGAGTTTTACCTGTTCGCCGGCTTTCTCTTCTTCGTCATCAACTACGCCATCGAGCTTCTTGGGCGGCAAATCGAAAAACGGGTGGCCTTGCCATGACACAGACTCAAACCTCACCTGCCGCCCCGGCTCTGTTGAGCATCGAAGGGCTGCACAAATCCTATGGCCCGGTTGAAGTCCTCAAGGGCGTCGACCTGAAGATGAACAAGGGCAACGTGGTCACGTTGATCGGCTCCAGCGGCTCGGGGAAGACCACGCTGCTGCGTTGCGTCAACCTGCTGGAAGAGTTTCAGGGCGGTCACATTCGTCTCGAAGGCCAGGACATTGGCTACAGCGACGTCAGTGGCAAGCGCGTGCGTCATCCGGAAAAGCTCATCGCCCAGCATCGGGCGATGACCGGGATGGCGTTTCAGCAGTTCAACCTGTTCCCGCACCTGACCGCGCTGCAGAACGTCACCCTCGGCTTGCTTAAAGTGAAGAAGCTGCCCAAGGATCAAGCCATCGCGCTGGCCGAAAAGTGGCTGGAGCGCGTCGGCCTGCTGGAGCGGCGCAATCACTTTCCCGGCCAGCTGTCCGGCGGCCAGCAGCAGCGCGTGGCGATTGCCCGCGCCATTGCCATGAACCCGAGCCTGATGCTGTTCGACGAAGTGACGTCGGCCCTGGACCCGGAGCTGGTCGGTGAGGTGCTCAGCGTGATCAAGGGCCTGGCCGAAGAGGGCATGACCATGTTGCTGGTGACCCACGAAATGCGCTTCGCCTACGAGGTGTCCGACCAGATTGTCTTCATGAACCAGGGGCGCATCGAAGAACAGGGTCCGCCCAAGGCATTATTCGAACAACCCAAGTCAGCGCGTCTGGCTGAATTCCTCAAGAACATTCGTTTTTAAGACGCTCAATCAAAGGAGATTTTCATGAGCATTACTCGTTACGGTGCCGGCAGTACCGCAGGTGGCGGTCAGCCACGTCCTTTCGCACGCGCCGTTGAAGCCGATGGCTGGCTGCATGTGTCGGGTCAGGTGCCGGCCGAAAACGGTGAGATCATCAACGGCGGGATCGTCGAGCAGACCCACAAGACCATGCAAAACCTGGTGGCGATCCTGACCGAAGCCGGCTACGGCCTGGAAGACGTCGTGCGCGTCGGCGTGTGGCTGGAAGACCCGCGTGATTTCTGGAGCTTCAACAAGGTCTTCGGCGAGTACTTTTCCCCGGAACACGCCCCGGCCCGCGCCTGTGTACAGGCCAAAATGATGGTCGACTGCAAGGTCGAGATCGATTGCATTGCCTATAAGCGCAAGTGAGGCGAGCGGTAAGCTTTAAGCTGCAAGCTGCAAGTCGATACAGCGGTGATCGAACGCTTGCCGCTTGAAGCTTGCCGCTTGAAACTTCCTTATAGCCTGGAGCCGCTCTTATGACCGAAGACATCAAACGCCGGGCCCGTGGTTTAGACCGAGCGTTCGATATTCTCGATTTTCTCAAGGAAACCGGCACGCCGATGCGGCCCAACGAGATCGCCAGCGGCATCGGCAGCCCGAAATCGACGGTGTACGAGTTGGTCAGTTCGCTGCTGGAACGACGCATCCTCGAGACCGTCGGCAAGGACGGCCACGTGTACCTGGGCCGGCAGTTGTATTTCCTCGGGCAGGCGCATCTGCGCCATTTCGATTTCACCCGCGAGGCCGAGGTCAGCCTGGGTGAAATCGTCGAGCAGACCCGGGAAACCGCGCAGATGTGCCTGCTCAACGGCCGCAAATACACCGTCGCGCTGATGAAAGAGGGCGCGCGGCATTTTCGTATTTCGTCCGACATCGGCGAGGACGCGCCGATTCCGTGGACGGCCTCCGGGCGTCTGCTGCTCGGGCACCTCACCGATCAGGCGATCATCGACCTGATCGACGACGAGGATTTCATCCTTCCAGATGGCAAGCGCCTGCCCATCGAGACGTTTCTCGCCGAGATCCGCAAGGCCCACGACGAAGGCTTCTTTTCCTTCGACAGCATCGCCGACACCTTCACCCACTGCTTCGCCGCGCCGGTGCGGGACAAACAGGGCATCTGCATCGCAACCCTGTGCATTGTCGCCCCGCGCGCCGATGCCACTGCCCATTACGATCATTACCGGCGCGTGTTGATCGACAGCGCCAGCGGCCTGGCCCAGCGCGTCATTGAATAGCATCGCCGAACGTGCACACGTGTCATGCACACGAACAAGAATTCAGGAGAACAACATGAGCATTGCCGCGATTGAAAAAGGCGCCACCCAACCCGGCCACCACCTGGTGCGCGACGTCAGCCTGCCCGCGCTGGTGATCCACGACACGGCGCTGGAGCACAACCTGCGCTGGATGCAGAAGTTCGTCAGTGATAGCGGCGCCGAACTGGCGCCCCATGGCAAGACCAGCATGGTCCCGGCGTTGTTTCTGCGGCAGTTGCAGCACGGCGCGTGGGGCATGACCCTGGCGACTGCCGTGCAGACCCGCGCGGCTTACGCCCACGGCGTGCGTCGGGTGCTGATGGCCAATCAACTGGTCGGCGCGCCGAACATGGCAATCATCGCCGAGATGCTCACTGACTCCATGTTCGACTTTCACTGCATGGTCGATCACCCAGACAACGTCAAGGCGCTGGGCGAGTTCTTCGCCGCCAAGGGCCTGAACCTGAATGTGATGATCGAGTACGGCGTGGTCGGTGGACGTTGCGGTTGCCGCAGCGAAGCCGAAGTTATGGCCCTGGCCGACGCCATCGCTGCACAACCGGCGCTGAAGCTGACCGGTATCGAGGGCTACGAAGGCGTGATCCACGGCGACCAGGCGGTGAGCGGCATTCGTGCGTTCGCCACGTCGCTGGTGCGGCTGGCCGTGACCCTGCAGGACAAGGGCGCGTTTGCCCTGGATCGCCCGATCGTCACCGCCTCGGGTTCGGCCTGGTACGACCTGATCGCCGAAGAATTCGACAAACAGCAGGTGCGCGAGCGTTTCCTGAGCGTGTTGCGCCCCGGCAGTTACGTGGTGCACGACCACGGCATCTACAAAGACGCGCAGTGCTGCGTGCTCGACCGACGCCACGACCTGAGCGAAGGTTTGCGTCCGGCCATGGAAGTCTGGGCCCACGTGCAATCGATGCCGGAGCCGGGCTTTGCAGTGATTGCCATGGGCAAGCGCGACGTGGCGTTCGATGCCGGCATGCCCAACCCCATCAAGCGTTATGCGCCCGGCGTGGTACCGGCGAGTGGCGAGGACGTCAGCGCTTGCACCGTCACAGCGGTAATGGACCAGCACGCGTTCATGACCGTGGCGCCGGGCTGCGAGTTGAAGGTCGGCGATATCATTTCGTTCGGCACCTCGCACCCGTGCCTGACCTTCGACAAATGGCGCACGGGGTGCCTGGTGAGTGATGATCTGTGCGTCATCGAATCCTTCGATACCTGCTTCTGACAGGAGTCTGCGATGAGTGAAATGGTCAGTCACAGCTACCCGCGCGTCGCCCTGATCGGCGAATGCATGATCGAGTTGCAACAGCACGCCAACGGCACGCTCAAGCAGAGCTTCGGCGGCGACACGCTGAATACGGCGGTGTACCTGTCGCGCCTATTGGGTTCGGCGGCGCAGGTGGATTACGTCACGGCGCTGGGCGACGACAGTTTCAGCGACGCCATGTGCCAGGTCTGGACCGATGAGGGCATTGGTCTGAGTCGGGTACAGCGTCTGCCGGGGCGGCTGCCGGGACTGTATTGCATTCAGACCGATGCCAGCGGCGAGCGGCGTTTCCTGTATTGGCGCAACGAGGCGGCGGTGCGCGAATGCTTCACCACGCCAGCGGCCGAGCCGGTGCTGGCCGCGTTGCCGGATTACGACGTCCTGTATTTCAGTGGCATCACCCTGGCGGTGCTGGGTGAAACGGGCAGGGCGCGGCTGCTCTCGACCCTCGGCGATGCCCGCGACCGTGGCGCCCGGGTGGTGTTTGACAACAACTACCGCCCGCGCTTGTGGCGCAGCGTCGAGCAGGCGCGCCAGGCGTATCGCGCGGTGATGCACGAAGTGGACCTGGCGTTGTTGACCGAGGAGGACGAGCAGGCACTGTTCGACTTCAGCGACGGCGAGCAGATTCTGCAGACCTATCGGGCCCTGGGCGTTAGCGAGGTGGTGGTCAAGCGCGGGGCGCAGAGCTGTCTCGTGAGTGTCGACGACCGGCGTTATGAGGTGCCTGCGCATACCGTGCAGAAAGTCATCGACACCACGGCGGCGGGGGATTCGTTCAGCGCGGCGTATCTAGCTCGGCGTTTGCGCGGCGGCAGTCCAAAAGATGCGGCCGACGCCGGGCATCAGTTGGCAAGCCTGGTGATTCAGCACCCGGGGGCGTTGATCCCGAGGAGTGTGATGCCGGTTTGAGTGGGACATTGATGGCGAGCCCACCGGCCTCTTCCCGGCTAAAGCCGGTCCCACTAAAGAATCGCGCGCGTTCAGTGGGATTGGCTGAGGGAATGCGGACCCTTGTAGGACCGGCTTTAGCCGGGAAGGGGACAGTGTGACCGCCACAAAATTCCAGCGAAGACTGATTAATCCCGATAAAACACCTGCACCAGGTGATACCCGAACTTGCTTTTGACCGGCCCGTGCACGGTCCGCAGCGGCTTTTTGAAGATCACCTGATCGATCGCGCCGACCATCTGGCCCGGGCGCACCTCACCCAGATCGCCGCCGCGCTTGCCGCTCGGGCAGGTCGAATACTTCTTCGCCAGCACGTCAAACGCCTCGCCCTTGGCAATGCGCTGCTTGAGTTGCTCGGCTTCTTCAGCGGTCTTGACCAGAATATGGCGGGCTTGGGCTTTCATGATGGTCCGGACGTCTCGATAAAAAAGCCGCGCATTATGCCTTTGCTGCGCGATTTCGGGTAATTTCTCACACCTTGGCCGGACGAACGTGTAAATCGGCACTGAGACACGCCCGACCCGGCCAGTCAAACAGCCCGAACGTTGAAACCGGCCGGAGGTCGACACACTGTAGGCCTGCAGTCTCCTCAAACCTCTTGTGCGGTGTTGCCTTATGGATTTTCCGGCGTTGTTGAAGGTGCTTGCCACCCAGGATGGATCGGACCTTTACCTGTCCACGGGCGCGCCCCCCTGCGCCAAGTTCAATGGCGTGCTCAAGCCGCTGGGCACCGAAGCGTTCAAGCCCGGTGACGTCGCGGTGATTGCCAACGGCATCATGGACGCCGAGCAGCGCGTGGATTTCGAACGCGAGCTGGAAATGAACCTGGCCTTTTCCCTGTCTGGCGTCGGGCGATTCCGGATCAACATCTTCAAGCAGCGCAACGAAGTGTCGATCGTGGCGCGCAACATCAAGCTCGACATTCCCAAATTCGAAGACCTGCACCTGCCGCCGATCCTGCTCGATGTGATCATGGAAAAGCACGGTCTGGTGCTGTTCGTTGGCGCCACCGGCTCAGGTAAGTCCACCTCGCTGGCGGCTTTGATCGATCATCGCAATCGCCACGCCAGCGGCCACATCATCACCATCGAAGACCCGGTGGAGTTCATCCATAAGCACAAGCGATCGATCATCAATCAGCGCGAAGTGGGCGTCGACACCCGGAGCTTTCACGCGGCCCTGAAGAACACCCTGCGTCAGGCGCCGGACGTGATTCTGATCGGCGAGATCCGCGACCGCGAGACCATGGAACACGCCCTGGCGTTTGCCGACACCGGCCACCTGGCGATCTCAACGCTGCACGCCAACAATGCCAACCAGGCGCTGGACCGCATCATCAATTTCTTCCCCGAAGAGCGCCGCCCGCAGTTGCTGCATGACCTGGGCAACAACCTCAGGGCGTTCGTCTCCCAGCGGCTGGTCAAGACCACCGACGGCAAGCGCCGTGCAGCGGTGGAGGTGATGCTCGGCACGCCGACCATTCGCGATTTGATCCACCGCAACGAGCTGACCGAGCTCAAGGGCATCATGGAGAAGTCCACCAACCTCGGCATGCAGACCTTCGACAACGCGCTGTATGACCTGGCGGTCGAAGGCGCGATCACCGAAGACGAAGCCCTGAAGAACGCCGACTCGGCCAACAACGTGCGCCTGCGTTTGAAATTGCACAGCGAGGACGGGCCGTCGACCATCGCTACGGCGCCGCGCGCGCCCCAGCCGGCCGCGCAGGTGGACGTCAAGGACTGGGGCCTGGTGGATGAGCGGGACGAGCCGGGGAGTTGAGGTTTCCGAGGCGATGATTTGCGGTGTCATCACCCACGCGTACCCATGTAGGACCGGCTTCAGCCGGGAAGAGGCCAGTTTGAGCACCACACATTTAGAGGTGTAGCCACCGACGCTTTCCCGGCTAAAGCCAGTCCTACTAGGCTTGCCCCGTCTACCGCGCCAACCATCCGCCGTCGATATTCCACGCCGCGCCACGCACCTGTGCCCCGGCTTCGCTGCATAGAAACAGGGTGAGTTCCCCTAGCTGCGAAGGCGTCACGAATTCCAGCGACGGCTGCTTCTCCGCCAGCAGGTCGTGCTTGGCCTGCTCCACATCACCCGTCTGCGCAGCCCGATCATCGATCTGCTTCTGCACAAGCGGCGTCAGCACCCACCCGGGGCAAATGGCGTTGCAGGTGACATTGCTGGCGACTGTCTCCAGGCCGACCACCTTGGTTAGACCAATGACGCCATGCTTGGCCGCCACGTAGGCCGCCTTGCCCGTCGAACCCACCAGGCCATGGACCGACGCAATGTTCACGATGCGCCCCCAGCCCTTGGCACGCATGCCCGGCAGGCACAACCGTGTGCTGTGGAACACCGACGACAGGTTGATGGCAATGATCTTGTCCCAGCTCTCGACGGGGAAATCCTCCACCGCATCGACGTGCTGAATCCCCGCGTTGTTGACCAGAATGTCGACGCCGCCAAACTCCCGCTCGGCGTAGGCAATCATGTCGGCGATCTGCGCGACATCGCTGACGTCCGCCGGGTGGTGGCCGACTTTGCCGCCGTACTGCTTGACTTGCTCGATCACCGCCGACGCATCGCCGAAACCGTTGAGCAGCAGATTTGCACCGGCCTTGGCCAGTGTCATCGCGATGCCCAGGCCGATGCCGCTGGTGGAGCCGGTGACCAGTGCGGTTTTGCCTTGCAGACTCATGTTCAATTCCTCATACGATGCCGGTTGCATAGAAAACCCCGATCACCACGAACACCGCCAGGGTCTTGATGATCGTGATGCCGAAGATGTCCTTGTAGGCCTCGCGGTGAGTCAGGCCAGTGACCGCCAGCAAGGTGATGACCGCGCCGTTGTGCGGCAGCGTGTCCATGCCGCCGCTGGCCATGGCCGCGACCCGGTGCAACACTTCCAGCGGGATGTTCGCCGCATGGGCCGCCGCGATGAAGCTGTCGGACATCGCCGCCAATGCAATGCTCATGCCTCCGGACGCCGATCCGGTGATGCCGGCCAGCAAGGTCACGGTAATCGCTTCGTTGACCAGCGGATTGGGAATGCTTTTCAGCCCGTCCGCCAGTACCAGAAATCCGGGCAACGAAGCAATCACAGCGCCAAAACCGTATTCCGACGCGGTGTTCATCGCCGCCAGCAGGGCACCGCTGACCGCACCTTTGCTACCCTCGGCCAGCTTCGATTTCACCGTGCGGAAGGCGAACAGCAGCACGAATAAAATGCCCACCAGCAACGCCGCCTCCACGGCCCAGATCGCGGTGATTTTGGCGATGTCGGTCTGCACCGGCGTCGCCATACCCGGCAGCGCGAGGGTGTGGGTCTTGCCGTACCACTGGGGAATCCACTGGGTGAACAGCAGGTTCATGATCCCGACCAGCAACAGCGGCGCCAACGCGATCCACGGGTTGGGCAGGGCGATATCGTCCGGAGTGTCCGGCTCGTTGCGCAATTCGGTGCCATAACCTTCGCCGGCACGCTGGGCCCGGTTGCGCTGGCGCTGCAGAAACAGCATGCCGACGCTGAACACGAACGCCGTGCCGATCAGCCCCAGCCACGGCGCCGCCCACGCCGTGGTGTTGAAGAAGGTCGACGGGATGATGTTCTGGATCTGCGGTGTGCCGGGCAGGGCGTCCATGGTGAACGAAAACGCGCCCAGGGCAATGGTCGCCGGAATCAGGCGTTTGGGAATGTTGCTCTGGCGGAACATCTCCGCGGCGAACGGGTAGACGGCAAACACGACCACGAACAGCGACACGCCGCCGTAGGTCAGCAGCGCGCAGACCAGCACGATCACCAGCATCGCCTGGCGGGTGCCAAGCAAGCGAATGGCAGCCGCCACGATGGAGCGCGAGAAGCCCGACAGCTCAATCAGCTTGCCGAACACGGCACCCAGCAGAAACACCGGAAAGTAGAGTTTGACGAAGCCGACCATCTTGTCCATGAACACGCCGGTGAAGGCGGGCGCCACGGCTGATGGGTCGGTGAGCAGCACGGCGCCGAGGGCGGCGATGGGGGCAAAGAGGATGACGCTGTAACCCCGGTAGGCAGCCAGCATCAGCAGCGTAAGCGCCGCTAAAGCGATGATCACACTCATCGAGTGTCTCCTGTTGTTTTTATTTTGGGTGCGGCGAGGCCGCGCAACAGGAGGTATAGCCAGTTTCATGCCATTACGCTAACTGGCTGATTCCTAACGCATTTGCTTGCTAGCGTGAAAACGAAGCGTCTGATCTGTCCAGAAAATGAGACCACTCCTGTGCAAGCGGCGTATGCCAAGCCAGTGTCCTGCCTCGCAACCGCTCTGGATCGGGATACCTGATGTTGATTCCAGATTCGTAGACGGACAGTCTCTCTATTGAGACTCGGCGATCCCCAATGCCGCCATCTTCTTGTACAGCGTCGAACGCCCCAGCCCCAATTGCCGGGCCGCGAGAATCACGTTACCCGCGCACTGCGCCAGCTTCGCCTGAATCAGTTCCCGGTCGAAATGCTGCCGAGCCTCGCTGTAGGTCTGATCATTGGATGCCAAGGGGCCGGTTGCCGGCGGGCTGGTCACCGGCACCAGCGTGCCGATGGCAGCGAGAATGTCGTTGGGGTTGAGTTGCAGATCGTCGCTCAGCAGCGCCGCGCGTTCGAGCACATTGCGCAGCTCGCGAATGTTACCCGGCCAGGCATGTTGCGCGAGGGCGGCCATGGCTGAAGGCGCCATTTCGTGCTGGCTGTGAAGGTCTTCGAGAATCGCCTCCGTCAGCGCCGGAATATCATCCAGCCGCTCGCGCAGCGGTGGTACACGGATCGGCAGCACGCTCAGTCGGTAATACAGGTCGGCGCGAAACTCGCCCCGCTTGATCGCCGCTTCGAGGTCCGTGGAAGTCGCCGCGATCAGCCGCACATCGCTTTTGATCATCTCGTTGGAGCCCACCGGCTCGTACTCTTTTTCCTGCAGCACCCGCAGCAACTTGCTCTGCAGCGGCAGGGGCATGTCGCCGATTTCGTCGAGAAACAGCGTGCCGCCCTCGGCCAGGTGCAATTTGCCGTTGCGGCCCTTGCGATCGGCGCCGGTGAACGCACCCGGGGCCGTGCCGAAGAACTCCGCCTCAAGCAACGCGTCGGGAATCGCTGCGCTGTTGATGCTGATGAAGGGTTTGTGGGCGCGGGGCGAGCTGTTGTGCACCGCGTGGGCGAGCAGCTCTTTGCCGGTGCCGGTCTCACCCAGCAGCAAAACCGGGGAATCGGTGCTGGCGCTACGGCGTGCGCGGCGTTTGACTTCCAGGCTGGCGGCACTGGTGCCGATGAAGTGGGCAAAGCTGTATTTGGCCTGGCGTGCGCGCAGCAGCGAGCGAGTCGAAGCCAGTTCCTGCTGCATGCTGGAATAGCGCTTGAGCAGCGGCGACAGGGCCTGCAGCTCGTCGAACAGTGCGAAACCGATGGCACCGATCACCGCGCCGCCGTCGTCGTGGATCGGCAGGCGCATGACCACCAGCGGGTCCTTCGCCGTGTCCATCATGTCCAGGAGAATAGGCTGGCCGTTGCTCGCCACCTGCCGCAGCAGGCTGCCGGGAATCACCTGCTCACAGGGCTGACCCACCGCTCGGCCCGGGTCTTCGAGGCCAAACCGGCGCGCGTAACGCTCGTTGATCCAGACGATGCGGGCATCCCGGTCGACGATAACCGTGCCTTCGCTGGACTGCTCGATGATCTCGAAGAGCGAACGGATCGCCAGTCGCCGAACGCGTCGGTAGTCCTTCAGGCTCTCACTGTCTTTCATGAGCGGTTCCATCCATCCTGTTCCTCGGCATCTGGCCGCACAGACTACTGGTTCGGACGAGCTTCAATTGAAACCGGGATGCGCCGCCGCCAGCAATTCCCGGGTGTAGGGGTGCTGCGGCGCATCGAATACGTCGTGGCTCGCGCCGCGCTCGACCACCTTGCCGTCCTTGACCACGATCAGGTCATGGGCCAGCGCCTTGACCACCGCCAGGTCGTGGCTGATGAACAGGTAAGTCAGGCCATGACGTTCCTGCAACTGACGCAGCAACGCGACAACCTGCTTCTGCACTGTGCGATCCAGTGCAGAGGTCGGTTCGTCGAGCAATATCAAGGCAGGTTTGAGCACAAGGGCGCGGGCAATGGCGATACGTTGACGCTGGCCACCGGAAAATTCGTGGGGATAGCGGTGCCGGCTCGACGGGTCGATGCCGACTTCCTCCAGCGCGCGAATCACTTCGGCCTCACAGCTGGCCTTGTCCAGGTCGCTGTGAACTTCCAGGCCCTCGCTGATGATCTGTGCCACCGACATGCGCGGGCTGAGGCTGCCGTAAGGGTCCTGAAAAACCACCTGCATCTGCTTGCGCCATGGGCGCATCTGCTTCTGATTGAGGCTGTCCAGCGCATGACCCTTGAAGCGGATACTGCCACGGGACTCCAGCAAGCGCAGGATGGCCTGACCAAGTGTCGACTTGCCCGAGCCGGATTCGCCGACGATTCCCAAAGTTTTGCCGCGCTCGATGCTCAGGCTGATGTCGTCGACGGCTTTCAGGTATTCGTGGTGCCGGTTGAAAATCCCGCCGCCGAGGGAGAACCAGACCCGCAGGTTATCGACCTCCAGCACCTTCTCGCGGGTGTCGCGGGGCAACGGTTCGCCCGCTGGTTCCGCGTCCAGCAGCAGGCGGCTGTAAGGGTGTTGCGGGTTCTTGAACAACAGCTGGCAATTGGACTGCTCGACGATTTCCCCGGCGCGCATGACGCACACCCGCTGGGCGATGCTGTGCACCAGATTCAGGTCGTGGCTGATCAGCAGCAGCGACATGTTCAACCGTTGCTGCAGCTGTTTGAGCAGCAGCAGGATCTTGCGCTGCACCGTCACGTCGAGCGCCGTGGTGGGCTCATCGGCAATCAGCAGTTCCGGCTCGCAGGCCAGGGCCATGGCGATCATCACCCGCTGGCGCTGACCGCCGGACAACTCGTGGGGGTAGGCCTTCAGGCGCTTTTTCGGGTGTTGAATGCCGACCAGCTCCAGCAGCTCGATGATCCGCGCCTGGGCCGCCTTGCCTGCCAGGCCCTTGTGCAGCAGCAAGGTCTCGCCGATTTGCCGGGACACTGTGTGCAGCGGGTTCAAAGAGGTCATCGGCTCCTGAAAGATCATCGCGATCTGATTGCCGCGCAGCTCGCGCATAACGTTGCCATCGGCTCCGAGCAGTTCCTTGCCGCGATAACGAATGCTGCCGGTGCTCAGCGTGCCGGCCTGGGGCAGCAGTTGCAGGATCGAGTGGGCGGTCACCGATTTGCCCGAGCCCGATTCGCCAACCAATGCCAGGCACTCGCCGGCCGGGATGTCCAGGCTCAGGTGCTTGACCACGGTGTGGCCGTTGAACGACACCGAGAGGTCGCGGATTTCGATCAGGTTTTCGGACATGTCAGGACCTCGGGTCGAAGGCATCCCGCAGGGCCTCGCCAATAAACACCAGCAGCGACAGGATCAGCGCCAGTGTGAAAAATGCCGTGAAGCCCAGCCATGGCGCCTGCAGGTTCTGCTTGCCCTGGGCAATCAGCTCGCCCAGTGAGGCGCTGCCGGCGGGCATGCCGAAGCCGAGGAAATCCAGCGCGGTCAGCGTGGAGATCGCCCCGGTCAGGATGAACGGCAGGTAACTCAGGGTGGCGTTCATCGCGTTGGGCAGGATGTGCCGCAGGATCACTTTGCGATCATCCAGCCCCAGCGCCCGCGCCGCTTTGACGTATTCCAGATTGCGCCCGCGCAGGAACTCGGCGCGCACCACGTCCACCAGCGCCAGCCATGAAAAGAGCGCCATGATCCCCAGCAGCCACCAGAAATTCGGCTCGACGAAGCCCGACAGAATGATCAGCAGGTACAGCACCGGCAGGCCGGACCAGACTTCCAGCAGGCGCTGGCCGAGCAAATCCACCCAGCCGCCGTAATAGCCCTGCAACGCGCCGGCGGCGATGCCGATCAGCGCACTGATGAAGGTCAGCGCCAGGGCAAACAGAATCGACACCCGCGCGCCGAAAATGACCCGGGCCAGCACGTCCCGAGCCTGATCGTCGGTGCCCAGCCAGTTGATCGAGGAGGGCGGGCTTGGTGCGGGTTTGTTCAGGTCATAGTTGGGCGTGTCATCGCTGAACGGGATCGGCGGAAACAGCATCCAGCCGTCGCCCTTGCTGATCAGCTGGCGCACGTAATCGCTGCGGTAATCCGGCTGAAACGGCAGCTGGCCGCCGAATTCCTGCTCGGTGTGGCGCTTGAAGGCGGGGAAGTACAGCTCGTGCTGATAACTCAGCACCAGGGGTTTGTCGTTGGCAATCAGCTCGCCGCACAGGCTGAGGACGAACAGTCCGCAGAACAACCACAACGACCACCAGCCACGGCGGTTATTACGAAAGCGCTCGAAGCGACGGCGTGCCACCGGAGACAGTCTGCGCATCACGCATTCCTCGCGCTGAAGTCGATTCGGGGGTCGACCAGGGTGTAGCAGATGTCCCCGACCAGCTTAATCAGCAACCCGAACAGCGTGAAGATGAACAGCGAACCGAACACCACCGGATAGTCCCGGGACACCGCGGCTTCGTAACTCATGCGGCCAAGGCCATCGAGGGAGAAGATCACTTCGATCATCAACGAACCGGCAAAGAACACGCTGATGAACGCCTGGGGAATGCCGGCCACGATCAGCAACATGGCATTGCGGAACACGTGGCCGTAAAGCACCCGTCGCTCACTCAATCCCTTGGCCCTGGCGGTCACCACGTACTGGCGGGTGACTTCGTTCAAGAAGGAGTTTTTGGTCAGAATGGTCAGCGTCGCGAAGCCGCCAATCACCAGGGACGTCACCGGCAACACCAGGTGCCAGAAGTAGTCGGCGATCTTGCCCAGGGTGCTCAGTTGATCGAAGTTCTCGGACACCAACCCGCGCACCGGGAACCAGCTCAGCGACGTGCCGCCGGCGAACAGCACCACCAACAGCATGGCGAACAGAAAAGCCGGCATCGCATAGCCGATGATGATGGCCGTGCTGCTCCAAATGTCGAAGTGGCTGCCGTGCTTGACCGCCTTGCGGATGCCCAAGGGGATCGACACCAGGTAGGTAATCAACGTTGCCCACAGCCCCAACGAAATGGAGACGGGCATCTTCTGCAGGATCAGGTCCGTGACCTTGGCGCCGCGAAAGAAGCTGTTGCCGAAATCCAGTTGCGCGTAGTTCTTCAGCATCAGCCACAAGCGCTCATGCAGGGGCTTGTCGAAGCCGTACTGGCGCTCGATTTCCTTGATCAGCTTGGGGTCGAGGCCGCGGCTGGCCCGGGACTGACCCGCATTCATGGTTTCGGTATGGCCGGCGCCGATGGTGCCGCCGGCCACGCCTTGCAGCTTGGCGATGGCTTGCTCGACCGGCCCGCCCGGCGCGGCCTGCACGATGAAGAAGTTGACCAGCAGAATGCACAGCAGCGTCGGAATGATCAGCAGCAGGCGCCTCATCAGGTAGCCGAGCATTACTTGACCTCCGAAGGAATGGCCGAAGCGCCCCGTTGCTGGGCGAACTCTTCATTGGTCAGGGCCTGGGGGCTGACTTCCCACCAGGTGTCTATGGCCTCGCTATTGCTGGCCTGTACCTTGGGAATACCGAAGCGGTTCCACCACACGGTGGACGAGCCCGGTGGGTAATAGTTGGGTATCCAGTAGAAGCCCCACTGCAGCACCCGGTCCAGGGCATGGGCGTAATCGACCATCGCGGGTTTGCTGTCGGCTTTGGCCAGGCCCTCGATCAGGGAGTCGACGGCCGGATCGCGCAGGACCATGTAGTTGCTGGAGCCGGAATCGGTAGCGACTTTCGAGCCGAAGTTGTTGTACAGCTCCATGCCGGGGGAGGTCGAGACGCCGTAACCGGTGACGATCATGTCGTAATCCCGGGCCATGACCCGGTTCAGGTACTGCGCCGAGTCGATGCGGCGAATTTCGAAATCGATGCCGATCTGCGCCAGATTGCGCTTGTACGGCAGCAGGATTTTCTCGAAGCCGCTCTGGCCGTTGAGAAAGGTAAAGCTCAACGGCTCGCCCTGGGCGTTGACCAGCTTGTCGCCCTGGGGCATCCAGCCTGCCTCTTCGAGCAGCGCCAGGGCCAGCAGCTGTTTGTCGCGAATGAAACCGCTGCCATCGGTTTTCGGGGTTTTGAATACGGTGGTGAAGACTTCGGGCGGCACCTGACCGCGCAGCGGTTCAAGGATCTTCAACTCGGACTCGGTCGGCAACGCCGTGGCCGCCAGATCACTGTTGGAGAAGTAGCTGTTCTGACGCACATAGACGTTGCGCATCATCTGTTTGTTGGTCCATTCGAAGTCCCACAGCATTGCCAGCGCCTGACGTACGCGACGGTCCTGAAACTTTGGACGGTCGAGATTGAAGATGAACCCCTGAGAGCTCTGCACCGCGCCCTTGGCCAGGTGCGCCCGCTGCAGGCGGCCCTCGGTCAAGGCCGGGCTGTCGTAACCGATGGAATAACCGGTGGCGGAATACTCGCGGTTGTAGTCGTAACCGCCACCGCGCAGCACCTGACGGGCGACGTCGGTGTCGCCGAAATACTCGACGCTGAAATGATCGAAGTTGTACTGGCCGCGATTGACCGGGAGGTCCTTGCCCCACCAGTCAGGGTTGCGTTCGAAAGTGATACTGCGACCGGGATCGACCTTGCCGATGCGATACGGGCCGCTGCCCACCGGGATCTCGAAGCCGCCGCCGTTGGCAAAGTCGCGGTCCTTCCACCAATGCTCGGGAAACACTGGCAGCGAGGCCAGGTCCAGCGGCAGGGTGCGGCTCTCGTTGCTCTTGAAATCAAACCGGATTTGCGTCGGCGACTCGACTTCGACGCCTTTGACGTCCTGAAACTCGGTGCGGTACGACAGGCTGCCCTGGGTCATCAGCAGGTTATAGGTGTAACGCACGTCTTCGGCGGTGATGG
Organism: Pseudomonas sp. 1L-C-7-B-C1; assembly: GCF_057291635.1. NCBI lineage: Bacteria > Pseudomonadati > Pseudomonadota > Gammaproteobacteria > Pseudomonadales > Pseudomonadaceae > Pseudomonas > Pseudomonas sp. 1L-C-7-B-C1. Next base: position 180,817 of record NZ_JBXAWH010000012.1, read on the forward strand.
CCGAGCCGTCGGAGAATTTTGCTTTAGGGCTCAGGTAGAACCGCAATGACAGGCCGTCGGGGGCGCGCTCCATCTTTTCTGCGATCAAGCCGTAAACGGTGTACGGCTCGTCCAGCGACTTCACCGCCAGGGGCGAGTACAGCAAGCCGTTGACTTGAGCGACGCCGGTGCCTTTGTCGAGGTAGGGCATGATGTGATCGAACTGGCCGATCTCCTGCGCAGAGCGGCGCATGCTGCCGCCTTTCGGGGCGTCGGCATTGACGTAATCGAAGTGTCCGAAATTAGCCGGATAGCGCGGCGCCTCACCGTAAACGGTCAACGCGTGTTGCGGGGCGGCGGACAAAACCTGAAAACCAGAAACGAAGACGAGTGTTGCGACCATCAGCGATGACAAAACAAAACGCATTGCACGAATCCTGACTGACATTGGCGAGCAACATCAGGGTTGAAGGTCATGACGGCGCGGGTGGCCGGTCCGGTTTTTTATTGATTACCCCGGTGGCAAGGTACCGCAAAGCCGGAGTCTTTGTAACCGGACAATACAGCTCTGGAGCAAGGATCCGATAAACAAACGGCCCGCTTTCAAGGGCGGGCCGTTGGTGCAGCAGCGCGGAGGATCAGTCCTGGCGGCTGGTCACTTCCAGCAGGTGGTAACCGAACTGGGTTTTCACCGGGCCCTGGACCACGTTCACCGGTGCGCTGAACACCACGGTGTCGAATTCCTTGACCATTTGACCCGGGCCGAAGGAGCCCAGGTCGCCACCTTGACGGCTGGACGGGCAGCTGGAATTCTCTTTGGCGACTTCGGCGAAATCAGCGCCGCCTTCGATCTGCGCTTTGAGTTCGTTGCACTTCTCTTCGCTGGATACGAGGATGTGGCGGGCAGTGGCTTTGGCCATTTTGGGTGACTCCTGTGAAAAAAAGAAACGAGCGTACCGGAATAAGGGCCACGTTTCCCGAGAAAGTTCAGGCGCCGTTGTCCGGTCGTGACAGATGACATCGTCGATTAAAGCCCTTTGCTGAACAGCAGAGCGGCGTGGTCCACGTACAGCTTCACCGGATCGACCTGCCTGCGCACCAGGCCCGCGCTCTGGTTGATTGAGTCCACATGATCCATCGGGTAGTCGGAGCGGATCACCTTGCCAAAGTGGGAGCTGAAGCGGCCGACCAGACCGTCGTTGGATGCAGTCTCCTTCTCAAACAGCAGCGCGGAACTGCGCAACGCCAGGTGCAGCGGGTCTAAGGCATTGCGGCCTTCGGAAAACAGTGAGCCGTCGATGCAGCCGCTCCACGAGTAATAGTGAACGCCGTTGACCCGTTCAGCGCCTTCGCCGCCCCACGTCGATGGCAGCCCATGGGAATACTTGCGGTTGAACGCCGCGACGCCCTCGGTCGTCAGCGCATCCAGCGCCTGAACCGGGTCTTGGGGAAGGTCCGAGTTGCCGCTCAGCAGCGCAAGGAAGTGAGCGAAACCTGCGGTCATTCGCGAAGCCACTGCTTCAGGCATCTCCCCAGGCGTCAGCGCCCGGCGCACCCGGTCTGCTACCTCCGAGCCGTGATTGGGGCCGCTCACGGAAGTGACCGACGCCACGATGTCGGGGCGTAGCGCGGCAGCATAGCGTGAGGTCAACGCGCCCTGGCTATGTCCGATCAGGTTGACCTTTAGATAACCGGTGCGGCGCAGGAAGCGTTCGATCTGATCAATCAATTGCTCGCCGCGGGTTTCGTTGTCGTGGACGCCAGACAACGCCGGCACGTGAACCCTGCAGCCAGCTTTCTCCAATGCCTGAGGGATGGCATGGAACATTTCAGCGTTGCCGATCCGGTCAAAACCGAACAAACCGTGGACCAGCAAGAGGGGGTACTTGGTGGTGACTTCCTTGTGCATGTCGATCACTCCTTGGATATAAAAGAAGGATCGAGCTTAACCAGCGAAAGTCACGGGCGGAGCGGGTCGCGGGGTGTGGCCATGCGCCGGTTAGTGCAGGCTGTGGGGAGCGTCGCACCGCTCCAGGCCTTTTGTTCCGGAGAGGCTGGAAAAGGCGCTGGCGCTGCGGTGCAAATACACCCGGCGCGCGGGGCGCTTTCCCACGACGGGCGTCTTCACTGCCACGGGCCGCCGCTGATGGCGACGACGATTAGGCGGGAAGCCGGCGACATGGCCGGCACCGGCTTCCTGTTTGCAGACGTTACTGGAAAAGCGGCTGGACACGTAATTGCATGAGTTACCTGTAGCGCAGTTTGTTCACGGCATCGCGCAGCAGGTCCTCGGTGGACGCCCAACCCAGGCACGCGTCCGTCACCGACACACCGTATTTAAGGGAAGCACTCAGCGGCTGGCAGCCTTCGAACAGATGGCTCTCCAGCATCATGCCGATCAGTGTTCGGTCGCCGGCCAGTCGTTGCTGCAGCACGTCGTTGAACACGGCCGGCTGACGCAGCGGATCCTTGCCGCTGTTGGCGTGACTGCAATCGACCATGATGCGGGCGGCCATGCGGCGCTTCGCCAGGCTGGCATTCACCGCTGCAACGCTCGCCGCGTCGTAGTTGGGACCGCCGTGACCGCCCCGCAGCACGATGTGGGTGTCCGGATTGCCCGACGTCTCGACAATCGCCGGGTGCCCCTGGGAGTCCATGCCGAAATGGCGGTGGGCGTGGGCCGCCGAGCGAATGGCGTCGCAGGCCACGGAGATGCCGCCGTCGGTGCCGTTCTTGAAGCCCGTGGGCACGCCGAGGCCGCTGGCCATTTCCCGATGGATCTGCGATTCGGTTGTCCTTGCGCCAATCGCCACCCAACTCAGGACGTCATCGAAGTAACCCGCCGCCATTGGTTGCAGCAGCTCCGTAGCAATCGGCAAGCCGAGCCGGACCATTTCACGCATCAGCTGCCGCGACAGGGCCAGGCCCTCGGCCATGTCGTCACTGCCATCAAGGGCAGGGTCGTACGCGAGGCCTTTCCAGCCAACCGTGGTGCGGGGCTTCTCGACATAGGCGCGCATCACCAGCAGCATCTGGTCGCTGACTTCGGCGGCCAAGCGTGCCAGGCGTTCGGCGTATTCAAGGACGGCGTGGGGATCGTGGATCGAGCACGGGCCGACAACGACCAGCAGGCGCGAATCTTCACCATTGAGAATGGCGCGGATCGACTGGCGGTGGGCAGCGACCTGGGCGGTCTGGGCAGCATCCAGCGGCAGTTGGTGTTTCAGCGCGAACGGCGTGGGCAGGCGTTTCGGGGCAGGGCGGCTGTCATCCAGGATGACGGGGCCGGACGGCAGATCGATGAGGGTATTGCTGACAACGGGCGAATTCATGTGCTGGCTTCCTGGTCGGCGGTAGTCCCGCGCGGACCTACTGGGGTGTTCGACAATTGGCCGGATTGGCTGTGAGCAAGGCGATGCCACCTGTCAGTGACCGATCGGAGGCGGCAGGCTGTCCCGAACGGAGGTTGCTAAATCGCCAGGCGAAGTCGGTGGCGTTGCGGTAATAGTGGTTGCGGTTCATGTGTTGCTCCTCGAATCAATCAGTCAGAAATGTGTGGCCCAGAAAAACAAAACCCCCGGTCGGGAAGCCGACCGGGGGTGAGAGTTATCTCTGGTGGGCGTCCCGAAGTTCAGGGCGCCGTGTGGGTATCAGGCGCGCCAGTGGCTAAACCAATACCCATAAAAATAAGAAGCAGGAGCGTTAGACGTCGTCGCATTCCAGGCAGCCGCACGCTCAGCCAGACGTGAACCGTGGGCGGCGCTGAACAGCTGGGTGGAAAGGGAAGGCAACATGGTCTGTCTCCGTGGAATGCCGCCGAGCTTACTTCAGACCCGTCGGGTTCTTCAATTGGAAATTGCAATGGAAGTGATTGGGGCCCTATAAGGAGCAATGCTTAAAGCGGCAACAAGCCAATTCAGTCCTCGGGCACTTCCGAAGACCCGGCTTCATGGGGTATCACGCCGATCTTCATTCCCAACAGCACAGCGACTTTGTGCGACTCGCCCCGGCGCCCCTTCTTGCGCCCGGATAACACTTGATAGGTTGTCGCCGGGTCCACGCCGTGCTCCCTGGCAAACTCTTGAACTGATTTGCCTTGCTGTTCCAGCCATGCCTTGGCTTGTGCGGCGGTACGGATTCCGGGCATAGTTCAAAACCGTTCAAGTTCGTTCAAATTATTTCGATTCTATCACTCAAAAGAGTGGTGTCAACAAGGCTATGCATCCAAATGAGTGGAATAGGTGCCCGAATTAGGGAAGAGCGCGAGCGCTTGGGGCTTTCACAGCGCGCATTCGGTGAAATAGGTGGCGTGGAAGCCAACGCTCAGGGCAAGTACGAAAACGGTGAACGCACCCCCAAGGCTGATTATCTTGCCCGCGTTGCACCTCGCGGTGTTGACGTGTTGTACGTGCTGACGGGGTCTCGTACGCCGGTGCCCATCGTCGGTCTGAGCGAAAACGAGGAGTGGATGGTGGGCAGTTATCGCACGCTGGGCAAGGAAGAGCAGGATGCCATCTGCCGGTTGACTACCACCCTGGCGGAATACCAGAGCAGCTACGCCCCAGACAAGAAGCCATAGGGCATTTCGAGCGATGCAGCGGTCGGGCGTTTGAAGATTTTTATCAAGTTTTTGGGTCGATGATGATAGTTTGTCGGCATCGTTACAGATCATCTGGCACACATGCACAAGCAGTGCTCCAGAGCAGGTCGCTTACTTTCTTTTTGTTAACGTGGCGGGTAGTCGTCATGAATTGTTCGGTGAGGTGTCTGCTTGATTAGGGTGCTGGTTGTCGATGACCACGATCTGGTTCGGACAGGTATCACGCGCATGTTGGCCGACATTGAAGGCTTGCAGGTGGTGGGACAGGCCGAGTCCGGCGAAGAGTCGTTGCAGAAGGCCCGCGAGCTGAAACCCGATGTCGTGCTGATGGACGTCAAGATGCCCGGCATCGGCGGGCTGGAAGCCACGCGCAAACTCATCCGCAGCCACCCCGACATGAAGGTGGTGGCGGTCACGGTGTGCGAAGAAGACCCGTTTCCCACACGGCTGCTGCAAGCCGGCGCGGCGGGATACATGACCAAGGGCGCCGGTCTGACCGAAATGGTTCAGGCCATTCGCCTGGTGTTCGCGGGGCAACGCTACATCAGCCCGCAGATCGCCCAGCAACTGGCGCTCAAGTCGTTCCAGCCGCAGACCAGCAACTCGCCGTTCGATCTCTTGTCCGAGCGGGAAATCCAGATTGCCCTTATGATTGTCGGCTGCCAGAAAGTGCAGACAATATCCGACAAGCTCTGCCTGTCCCCCAAAACCGTGAATACCTACCGGTACCGCATATTCGAGAAGCTGTCGATTAGCAGTGACGTTGAGCTGGCCCTGCTGGCCGTTCGTCACGGCATGGTCGACGCCAGCGCATAAATGACCCAACCGTTTGATCCCAGTGCTTTTCTGTCCACCTGCAGTGGCCGCCCCGGCGTATATCGAATGTTCGATATCGACGGCAAGCTGCTGTACGTCGGCAAGGCCAAGAATTTAAAGAAACGCCTCGCCAGCTATTTCCGCAAGACCGGCCATGCCCCGAAAACCGGGGCGCTGGTCGCTCGGATCGCTCAGGTTGAAACCACCATCACCGCCAACGAAACCGAGGCGCTGCTGCTGGAACAAACCCTGATCAAGGAGTCGCGTCCGCCCTACAACATCCTGTTGCGCGACGACAAGTCCTACCCCTATGTGCACCTGTCCGACGGCGAATTTCCCCGGCTGAGCATTCATCGTGGTGCCAAAAAGGCCAAGGGCCGCTACTTCGGGCCTTACCCTAGCGCCGGTGCGATTCGCGAAAGCCTGAGCATTCTGCAGAAGACCTTCCATGTTCGTCAGTGCGAAGACAGCTTCTACAAGAACCGCACCCGGCCTTGCCTGCAGTATCAGATCAAGCGCTGCAAGGCGCCCTGCGTGAACCTCGTCGAGCCTCAGGTCTACAACGAGGACGTGCGTCACTCGGTGATGTTTCTCGAGGGGCGCAGCAATGCCCTCACTGACGAGCTCAACGCGCTGATGGAAAAGTCGGCGATGAATCTGGATTTCGAGCACGCCGCCGAGCTGCGTGACCAGATTGGTCTGCTGCGTCGCGTGCAGGACCAGCAGAGCATGGACGGCGGCACCGGCGACGTTGACGTGGTGGCGGCGTTCGTCAATCCGGGCGGCGCCTGCGTGCACTTGATCAGCGTGCGTGGCGGGCGGGTGCTGGGCAGCAAGAATTTCTTCCCCCAGGTCGGGATCGAGGAGGAGGTGGGCGAAGTCATGTCTGCCTTCCTGGCCCAATATTTCCTGGGCGGCGGCGAGCGCGAATTGCCGGGCGAAGTCATCGTCAACGTGGTCAGCGAGGATTTTCCGGCGCTGATCGACGCAATTGATGCTTCGCGCGGCCGCGAAATCATCATCAGCCATCGGGTGCGTGGCACCCGCGCGCGCTGGCAGCAACTGGCCGTGACCAACGCGGAGCAAGCGCTGATGGCGCGGCTCGCTAACCGTCAGCACGTCACTGCGCGGTTTGAAGCATTGGCTCAGGTGCTCAAGCTGGACGAGCCGCCGCAGCGCCTGGAATGCTATGACATCAGCCATTCCAGTGGCGAAGCCACGGTGGCGTCGTGCGTGGTGTTCGGTCCCGAGGGTCCGATCAAATCTGATTACCGCCGCTACAACATTGAAGGCGTTACGGCGGGAGATGACTACGCCGCCATGCACCAGGCGCTCACCCGTCGCTTCAGCAGAATCAAGGACGGCGAAGGCAAATTGCCGGACATCCTCCTGGTGGACGGCGGCAAGGGCCAGTTGAGCATGGCCCGTGACGTGATGAACGAGCTGGCCATACCCGATCTGATTTTATTGGGTGTTGCCAAGGGCGCTACGCGCAAAGCCGGTTTCGAAACGCTGTACTTGAATGACGCGGCCCATGAGTTCACCCTCAAGGGCGATTCCCCCGCGCTGCACCTGATCCAGCAAATCCGCGACGAGGCGCACCGGTTCGCGATCACCGGGCACCGTGCGCGGCGTGGCAAAACCCGTCGCACTTCAACCCTGGAAGGGGTGGCAGGCGTAGGCCCGACCCGTCGTCGCGATCTGCTCAAGCACTTCGGAGGCCTTCAGGAATTGTCCCGGGCCAGCATCGAAGAAATCGCCAAAGCGCCAGGAATCAGCAAAAAGCTCGCAGAGTCGATTTATGCAAACCTGCACAGCGAGTAGAATGCTCGCTCACCTCGTAGCCAGTTGTGCCGATGAATATCCCTAATCTGATCACCGTATTACGTGTCCTGCTGATTCCGATCTTCATTCTGTTGTTCTATCTGCCGTACCACTGGAGCTACATGGCTGCCAGTTCGGTGTTCGCACTGGCAGCCGCGACCGATTGGCTGGACGGATACCTGGCCCGACGCCTGGAGCAAAGCACGCCGTTCGGCGCCTTTCTCGATCCGGTGGCCGACAAACTGATGGTGGCCGTTGCGCTGGTATTGCTGGTGCAAGCTCACGCCAACCTCTGGCTGACCCTGCCAGCTGCCGTGATCATCGGACGCGAGATCGTCATCTCCGCTTTGCGCGAGTGGATGGCTGAACTGGGTGCTCGGGCACAGGTGGCCGTATCAAATCTGGGCAAATGGAAAACCGCTGCGCAGATGCTCGCGCTGGTCATTCTGCTGGCCAATCCCCCTGCGTTCACCTTTTGGGTTGTGTTGGGTTACGTGCTGTTGATGATCGCGGCGGGCCTGACGCTGTGGTCGATGGTGCAGTACCTGCGGGCCGCATGGCCGCATCTGCGCACGACCACCGATGAAAAATAAGTATTTTTAAATCAAGGGGTTGACGGGGTCATTTGAGTGTATAGAATGGCGCCCACACAAAGCGGGAATAGCTCAGTTGGTAGAGCACGACCTTGCCAAGGTCGGGGTCGCGAGTTCGAGTCTCGTTTCCCGCTCCAGTTTGTATGCGTTTAGCGGTAGTGGTTGGATCGTTGAGCGTTTGAGGCCGAGTAGCAAAATGGTTATGCCGCGGATTGCAAATCCGCTTACGCCGGTTCGATTCCGACCTCGGCCTCCACATTTAAAGCCCGTAAGATCAACGTCTTACGGGCTTTTTTGTGGGTGGCGTTTGGTGAATCACTTCCGCAACTCCAACTATCGTTTCCGCAACACGCCAAGAAACGATAGCCCACATCCCAAGCCACTCTTCTCCGTTACCGGTTTAGCTGACGCCAAGCACGCTCGAGCTCGATCAGATAACACCGCACGCCATGCGATCACCGCCACCGCCCAATGGCATCGGCATATCCGAATGGTTGTCGCCGCCGACATGGATCATGAGCGCGTGACCTTTGATCTCGGAAATCTTCTTCAGGCGGGGTGCGAGCACGGGATAGTTGGCCACCCCATCAGCGTTGACGTAGACCGCGGGCAGATCACCCAGGTGGCCATCGCCGTATGGCCCCAGATGCTTGCCGGTGCTGGGCGGGTCAAAATGGCCGCCCGCTGCAAGTGCCGCGACTTTTTTGCCGTCTTTCATGCCCGAATCGCAACTCGCCTTTTCGTGCACATGAAAACCATGAATCCCGGCGGGCAGCGATTTTAGCTCGGGGGTAAACACCAACCCGTAAGCGGTCTCGCTGATGGTCACCTCGCCAACAGGCTGTGGGGCGCCGTCAGCGCTCACCAGGTTCATCGGGACATTAAGCGACGCCGCTTGAGCGCTCACCGTAAATGCGCCAATCAGGCCAAGCCACAAAGCGGATTTCATAGACACCTCATTTAATTCTTCGAAGAAAGTAGCAAGACAGCCGCACATCGGGTTGCCCTGTGTGGGGAGCGAGCATAGACAAGCTATCGAGCTTGCGACGACAAACAAACGTAACCAATTGAATCCGAAAGCTTTGAACTTGCCTCCAGGGCCCGGGGTGTATATATTCCCCACTCTTGTCAGCTGGCCTCCCGACATAGCTCGCGAAGGTCAAAGTTGATATGTGCTACCGCCCTGATGGTGAAATTGGTAGACACACCGGACTTAAAATCCGTCGTCCGAAAGGATGTGCCGGTTCGACTCCGGCTCGGGGCACCAATTAGAATCAGGCGCTACGGAGCAATCCGAAGCGCCTTTTTTGTCTCCAAATTTCCGCAATCAAGAACTCTTTCCGCAATTCACTTTGTTGAAGTGACTTTCTTCCCCCTTCTCCTGCGTATGTAGTGCTCGGTCAGGCGATCTTCGACTTCGCCGCACCATTTCACGGTCTTCTCAGCGTCGGCGAAATGCTGGTCGGTCTGCAGATCCGTGTTGATGGCTGCGAACACGGCGAGCGAGTGAGCCTTGAACTGCTCCAGATTGCTGGCTGTCACCATGCCGGTGACTTCGATGCGAAGCGCCGGCAGCGCGTCCGGCGTTTTGCCTACTGCCTCGGGCGCTGCTTCGCTTGGCTCATAGCGCCGGGAACAGCAAAGCCTGATCCACGACAACTTGCGGCGATCGATCGAGGGTCTGGTGGGCCCTCCCTGCATTCCGCGGCATTTCTCAGACCGCTCCCTCGCTGGGTTCCGTGTTGACGGGGAAGGGCAAGCCTGTGCGCTGCGGATCTGCACGGATTACGCCGAGAACTTGCCCGCCCACGCTCGAATGGGCCGCTGCCTGATGCTGCTCGGTACCGTCGGCACTGTGGAAACTCACTTGGCGACGGCGATCGGCAACCACGTCATACGCCGAATGGGCATGACAGCGCTGTACCTGACCGCCAGCTCGGCCTTCCGCCACGTCAAGGCGTCCTTCGGCAGCGACAGCCCTCACACCGAGGTGCAGGCCTACGCGATGTTCGAGTCGCCGGACCTGCTGATTCTTGACGAGGTGGGCGTCCAGAACGTGACCGAGTTCGAGAGGACGGTGATGTTGGAGCTAATCAACTCACGCTACGAGGCCATGAAACCCACGATCGTGATTTCCAACCGCGGCAAGGTCGAGCTGCCGACCTACATGGACGCTTGCTATCGGTTTAATCCGAGGCGCCATTGGCCTGCTTCGAAGTCAAGATTCTGGTAAACATGCCGATAAATCCTGATATCCAATTCAGGGAAGACAGGATCATGTTCGGATTCCTCGCAGACAAAGCAAAAGCATTCGGTGGCGCCGTTGGAGAAAAGGTCGTGTCTGCTAAAGACGCCGTATTGGAAGGGGTGGGTGGAGGCGCGTCCGCGACGATCGGATACGTTGAACAGCACTGGACCGAGATTGAGCGGGTCGTCGTTGACGGGCTGCTGACCGTCACCCACGACCGACTTCAAGACGACGAGGTTTTTCTGATGGCGGTTGAAAAGATGTTTGAGTTGTTGCCAATGCCGATCCGATTGGTTTTACCTCGAACAGCCTTTCAGAAGCACAGCTTGCAGCACAGAGAATCCATCGTTCGCCAAATTGAGGCGAAGCGGGCGCAGCGGCTCAGTCTGTGCGGCCCCGCGAGCACGAGTTCCGATGCCGAAGAGACATTCGAAAAAAGCCCGGCGTAGTGCCGGGCTCCTTATTTTGTGACATTGAGTATTTTGCCTAAGGCAAGTTGCTCCAAAAGCCCGCCATTCGAGCGGGCTTTTTTGTGTCCAGCTCCTCAGAAATCGCTTTTCTTGAAGCTCGCCGGGTGCGCCTGATCATTGGTTATTCTCAGATTTACTCCGTCGACGCTGTAGGTGGTCATAGCGTCGCCTCCCGCGTAGTTCTCGCGCCAGCGACCCCACTCGCGAGTGTCGCTGAGGAACGTACGCCAGATCACTCGGTCGCCTTCAATCTTGCAGCGATATTTGAAGCTGTCGCCGTCAGGCCGCTTGTAGGAAATTTCAGGTGGATCTGCATTCACCGTCTTCATGGATTTTGTTTTGCGTCCCATCTCTACCGATATTGTGGCCTTGCATAATTCAGCAGGTGAGAAGTCGGCAGCGTGGGCAGATGCCGCAGCAATTGAAACCGCGGCTGTGGCAGCGATGAGAATGGCTTTCATGTATTTCGTCCGTGAGGCTTATTGCGGGAAGCGCATCCTATCGGGTGAACGGATTACACATCAAATTTGGGGTGCCAGAACAGAAATCTGATGCCGCTATGCATGCCTGTACGGAGTCGAGCGCATGGAGTTATTTCACCGCCTGCTCGACAAGCCCGACTGGCTTATTGCAGGTCTGATGGGGGGCAATCGTCGCCAGCTGGTGGCACAAGGATGACCTCAAGGATCTGTGGTCGTAGGTGATCTTTCTCGTCACTGGGATTGCCTGCGCGTTTTACCTCAACAGCATCGTGTGCGACCAGCTCAGCGTCGTCGACCCCAGCGATGTAGCAGGTGTTGCCTTTCTGCTCGGCGCGTTCGGCGGGTCTCTGATGGCCGCCACCAACCGGGCCATCAAAGCCGCTGACCTTTGGGCGCTGATCCGTCAGCGGTTTGGGGGAGGTAATCCACCATGAACCTCGAACTGATCAACTCTATCGCGTGCGGGCTAATCGCGCTGTGGGCTGCCTGGTGCGTGTTGAGCGGAAAGGTGCGCGACGGGATCATCGGCAAGATCATCTATTCGGCGATCGCCATCAGCGGATTCGTGGTGATGTCGCGCAACCAGACATTGTTCATCGGCGCGACGAATGCCGAGCTGACATTTCACGCGTCCCTCTGCCTGGCTGGAATGCGGCATATGTTCATGGTCACCTACTGGCCGCAGGTTAAGCGCTGGATCTGTGCGCGACTGAGTTGCGGAGGTTGCCTGGAGAGCGGTCAGTTGGGTTGTGGGTCTGACAAGGTCAGACCAAGCAGGCATCAGCGCTGACCGATTCGTGCGGTAATTTCAGATTACTCTCAGAAGTAAGCCGACATATGCTCAGCGGTCAGCGTCCTGAAGCACATGCGCTGGAGCGGCCCCATCGGGGGCCGTCGCTGGGCCGGCGCGATCATCAGCGCGAGCATTTACGCCGAAGACAAAGTTTAAGTGGCAGCAGATTTACACGCTGATAGGATTGCGCCTCCAAATCACTCGTAAGGATGCCGAAGTGTTCGTATATAAAATGGTGCAGGTTCCGCCAAACGTAGAAGTCCAGGCGAAGAATCAAAAAGGGAATGAGGCTGCTGCATATTTACAGAACGTGGTGAATCAGCATGCAGGGGACGGCTGGGAGTTTTATCGGATCGACACGATTGGGGTAGCGGTACAACCCGGATGTTTCGCAGGACTCTTCGGGCAAAAAGCTGAGCTTTCTCAATATTATGTCATTTCTTTCCGGCAGCCTGGTTGATGGCTCGGCTGTCTGTATCTGCAATTCACCTCTACCAGCGCTTTGCTCCACATCGCCTTAGATCCACCTGCCGATACGAGCCGTCCTGTTCTAACTACGCAATATTGGCAATTGAAAAATATGGCGCTAGAAAAGGGTGGAGACTGGCTCTAAATCGCATCTATCGGTGCAAAGCTCCCAACGAGGGAACTGACTATCCGTAAATTAAAACCCGCTCAGGCGGGTTTTTTCGCCCGGTTAAAACCATGGGCTTAGCTGAAAACCGACACCCGTGGCGCCAAGGGCAGCGATAGCCCAAAGCGCCTATCTCATCGGCCGACAGCCTTACCCCCTTAACACCTTCCGCAAAAACGGCGCCGTCCGGCTCTCTGCCACCTCGGCAACCACCTCAGGCGTCCCACACGCAACAACATTGCCACCCTTGTCCCCAGCGCCCGGGCCGATGTCGATCACCCAGTCACTCTGGGCAACCACGCGCATTTCATGCTCCACCACAATCACGCTGTGCCCCGCATCCACCAACGCATTCAGCTGCGTCAGCAGGCGATCCACATCGGTGGGATGCAGGCCCGTGGTCGGTTCGTCGAGCACGTATAAAGTGGCGCCGCGCTGACTGCGCTGCAGCTCCGTCGCCAGTTTGATGCGCTGGGCCTCGCCGCCGGACAGTTCTGTCGCAGGTTGCCCAAGGCGCAGATACCCCAGACCAATATCACGCAGCACCGTCAACGAGCGCAGCACGCCGGGTTGTTCGGCGAACACGTCTACCGCTTGTTCAACCGTCAGCTGCAGCACGTCGGCGATGCTTAAGCCATTCCACTTGATAGCCAGGGTGTCGGGGTTATAGCGCGCGCCATGGCAAGTCGGGCAGGGCGCGTAGACGCTGGGCATGAAGAGCAATTCCACGCTGACGAACCCTTCGCCTTCGCACACCGGGCAGCGGCCTTTGGCGACGTTGAACGAGAACTGCCCGGCGTCGTAGCCGGCCTTCTGCGCGTCGGGCGTCGCGGCGAACAGTTTACGCACGTTGTCGAAGAGCCCGGTGTAGGTCGCCAGGTTGGAGCGCGGGGTGCGGCCGATGGGCTTCTGGTCGACCTGCACCAGCCGCTTGACCGCGCTCATGCCTCCCGCAATGTGGCCGCCGGTGGGTTGCGGCGCGTCGTCTTCCAGGCTGGATTCTTCCGCTTCGACTTCCGCGACTGGGCGCCCTAACTCTGCGCCCACCAGCTCCAGCAATGCCTGGCTGACCAGGCTGGACTTGCCCGAGCCGGAGATGCCGGTCACCGAGGTGAAGCAGCCCAGCGGGAATTCAGCGCTCAGCTCATTGAGGTTGTTGCGGGTGATGCCTTCCAGGCGCAGCCAGTCGGTCGGCTGCCTTCTTGCAGAACTGAGTTCGGTGTGTTCAGCGAACAGATGACGGCCCGTTTGCGAGGCTTCGATTTCGGCCAGACCTGCGGGCGGGCCGCTGTACAGCACATGTCCGCCATGCTCGCCGGCGGCAGGGCCGACGTCGATCAGCCAGTCGGCGCGGCGCATGGTTTCCAGATCGTGCTCGACAACGAACAGCGAGTTACCGGACGCCTTGAGTTGCTGCAACGCCGTGAACAGCGCTTCGCTGTCCGCCGGGTGCAGGCCTGCAGAAGGCTCGTCCAGTACGTAGATCACACCAAACAGCTGCGAGCCCAATTGTGTCGCCAGGCGCAGACGCTGCAGTTCACCGGACGACAGCGACGGCGTGCTGCGATCCAGCGCCAGGTAGCCGAGCCCCAGTTCGGTGAGGGTGCTGACCCGCGCCAGTAAATCCTGAGCGATGCGCTGAGCGGCGAGGCGCTTCTCGACGGACAGGTTCGGCGTTGCACGCACGTCGGGCGCGGCATCGTGGGCCGAGCCGCCTTTGCTGACCCGCTTGTTTTTCGCTTTCGCTCGCTGTTCGCGATCCAGCACGGCGGTGTCGCGATCTTCATCCGCGAAGACCCCCGCAGCCACCGGGCGCAGCACTTCAGCCAGCCGCAGCAGCGGCATCTGCGCCAGCTCGCCGATATCGAGGCCAGCAAACGTCACCGACAGGGCTTCGCGCTTGAGACGCTTGCCGTCGCACAGCGGGCAGGGGCTGCCGCGCATGAACCGCGAGACGCGCTTTTTCATCAGCGCGCTTTGGGTAGTGGCAAAGGTGTGCTGCACGTAGCGACGGGCGCCGGTGAAGGTGCCCTGGTAGCTGGGTTCGAGCTTGCGCTTGATCGCCAGACGCGTCTCTTCAGGCGCCAGGCCGGCGTAGACCGGCACGTTCGGCTGTTCGTCGGTGAACAGAATCCAGTCCCGGTCTTTTTTCGGCAGGTCGCGCCAGGGCGTATCGACGTCGTAGCCCAGGGTCACGAGGATGTCGCGCTGGTTCTGGCCGCCCCATGCCGAGGGCCAGGCAGCAATGGCGCGCTGGCGGATGGTCAGGGAATCGTCGGGCACCATCAGCTCTTCCGGAATCTCATAGACCCGGCCCAGGCCGTGGCACTCGGGGCAGGCGCCCTGGGGCAGGTTGGGCGAGAAGTCTTCGGCGTAGAGCATTGGCTGGCCCGGCGGATAAGTGCCCGCGCGGGAATAGAGCATGCGGATCAGGCTGGACAGGGTCGTCACGCTGCCGACGGAGGAGCGCGTGCTCGGCGTGCCGCGTTGTTGCTGCAGCGCGACGGCGGGCGGCAGACCTTCGATCGAGTCGACGTCGGGCACGCCCACCTGATCGATGAGGCGTCGGGCGTAGGGCGCGACGGATTCGAAGTACCGGCGTTGGGCTTCGGCGTATAGGGTGGAAAACGCCAGCGAGGATTTACCGGACCCCGACACGCCGGTGAACACCACCAGTGCGTCGCGGGGGATGTCGACGTCCACGTCCTTGAGGTTGTGCTCACGGGCACCGCGCACCCGGACGAATCCGGGGCGGTCGGCATCTACGGTGAAGGAAGAAGGGCGGGCGTCGTCTGGCAGGTGCGGCGGTGTGGTCATGGGTGAGGCCTTTGAATCCTGAAATGCAAGAACGGGTTTACTCGGCGAGGGGCACCTTGGGGGTGTGCCCGGCGTCATCGTGGTCGCCGCCGGTCAGCGGCTCGTCTTCACGTACGTCGTCGGTGCGGTCGCGGTCGTCGGCCACGTCGGCAGGGCGCGCGTCCGGGTCGTTGAGTTTTTCGCCGGGGATATGAGCGTCGTGGGTGGTCATGCTGTTTCTCCTGTCAGTTCTTCGGATGCTTCACGAATGACCTCGGCGGCCTGCAGGCCCTGAAGGAAACCGGCCAGCGCCACTTCCTCCAGACGCAGACCCTTGCGCTGGCGGATGCGCGGCAGCTTGGCCAGTTCGCCCATCGCAAAGGCTTCCAGCACGGCCGGGTGGATGTAGCACTTGCGGCAGACGGCCGGCGTGTTGCCCAGCAATCGGGCGACTTCCTTGACCATGGACACGACGTGTTTCTTCGCGTCCGCTTCCGGTTCCCAGTGCAACTTGCGCAGGGTCGCCAGGGCCATCGCGCTGCCGGCCCAGGTCCGGTAATCCTTAGCGGTGAAGTCGGCGCCGGTCAGTGTGTGCAGGTACTGGTTAATGTCGTGGGAGGAAACGGTATGCCGTTGGCCGTCGTCGTCCAGATACTGAAAAAGATTCTGGCCGGGCAATTCCATGCAGCGCTTGATGATGTTCGCCAGGCGCCGGTCGGTGACGCTGAGCCGGTGCTCGACACCGCTCTTGCCGCGAAACTCGAAGAAGATCTTGCTGCCCTTTACGTCGACGTGCTTGTTACGCAGCGTGGTCAGACCGTAGGAGCGGTTGTCCCGCGCGTACTGGCTGTTGCCGATCCGGATCAGCGTCTGGTCCAGCAACGACAGCACCGCCGCCATGACCTTCTCGCGGCCCATGCCGGGTTTCGCCAGCTGGGTTTCCAGCTGTTTGCGCACTTTGGGCAGGGCCTTGCCGAAGGCGATCATCCGCGAGTATTTGTTCTCGTCGCGAATCTCGCGCCAGCGCGGGTGGTAGCGGTACTGCTTGCGCCCGCGCGCGTCGCGGCCAGTGGCTTGCAGATGACCCTGGCGGTCGGCACAGATCCACACGTCGGTGTACGCCGGCGGGATGACCAGCGCGTTGATGCGCTTGATCTCGTCTTCGTCGCGGATGCGCTGGCCGTCCGTGTCGAAGTAGGCGAACTTGCCGCGCAGGATCTTGCGGGTAAATCCGGGCTGGCTGTCGTCGACGTAATGCAGATCTTTGGGCAGGTCTTCGCTGTGAATTGTGTCCGGCATGAAAGGCAGTCCTGAATGCGGGTCTTTTTGCATTGACCGTTGCGCTGCGCAGTCGTGCCGAATAAATGTGTGCCTGATGGGTGCGATGGCTGGTGGACCGGGACTATGCCAGCAGCGCCACCGACTTGATCTGCGCCCAGAGCCGTTGCCCGGGCGCCAGTTGCAGCTGATCCCTTGAATACCGGGTAATCCGCGCCAGCAGCGGCGAGCCGTCGGCATCCAGGCGGACCAGCACATGAGCGGTGTTGTCGGCGGCGACCTCATCGATGACCGTCACCGGCAGGCGATTGAGAATGCTGCTTTGCGCGTCGGGTTGCAGGCTCAGGCTCACGTCCCGCGCCTGCACTTTAAGGCGCAGCGGCTTGCCGGGCAGCAATGCAGAGTGGGCGACGCGGATGCTCAGGTCGCTGCGCGGCAAACGGACGGTGATGAGTTGATAGGCCGCGTCGTAAGCCTGCACGCTTCCCTCGATCACCACGCCCGCGTCGTCGCCCATCGCCAGCGGCAGATCCAGCCGCGCCAGTGTTTCGCCGATGGGGCCGCTGGCCAGCGCTTTGCCGTCGCTGAGCAATACCAGATGGTCGGCCAGCCTGGCCACTTCATCCTGGGCGTGACTCACGTAGATCAGCGGAATATCCAGTTCGTCATGCAAACGTTCGAGGTACGGCAGGATTTCGCTTTTGCGCTGCGCGTCCAGCGCCGCCAGGGGTTCGTCCATCAGCAGCAGGCGCGGGCTGGTCAGCAACGCGCGGGCGATGCCCACCCGCTGACGCTCGCCGCCGGACAGTTTGTCGGGCGCGCGTTGGAGCAGATGATCGATGCCCAGCAGCGAGGTCGCCTGCTGCAACGTAATGCGCCTGTCCCGTTCAGGAATACGCTTGAGGCCGAAGCGCAGATTGGCCTCGACGTCGAGGTGCGGAAACAGGCTGGCTTCCTGGAACACGTATCCCAGGGAGCGTTTGTGTGGGGGGAGAAAGACGTTGTTGGCGCTGTCCTGCCAGACCTCGCCGTTGACGCGGATATACCCGTCGGCCGCCTTTTCCAGCCCTGCGATGCAACGCAGGCAGGTGGTCTTGCCGGAACCGGAATGGCCGTACAGCGCCGTGACCCCGCGACCGGGCAGGTTGAGGTCAACGTCGAGGGCGAACTCGGCGTAATCCACCTTCAGTCGGACATCGATCATCGAACTCATGCGCCGCTCCACGCTGACCGGGCCTTGCCGCTGGAGTACAGCGCCAGCAGCACCACAAAGGAAAACACCAGCATCGCCCCGGCGAGCCAGTGGGCCTGGGCGTATTCCATGGATTCCACATGGTTGTAGATCTGCGTGGACACGACGCGGGTTCTCTCCGGGATGTTGCCGCCGATCATCAGCACCACGCCAAATTCACCCACAGTGTGGGCGAAACCCAGGATCGCCCCGGTGATGAAGCCGGGGCGCGCCAGCGGCAGAATCACCGAGAAGAAGGTGTCCCACGGGCCTGCGCGCAGCGTCGCCGCCACTTCAAGGGGACGAGGGCCGATAGCGGCGAAGGCGTTCTGCAAGGGCTGCACCACGAACGGCAGGGAATACAGCACCGAGCCGATCACCAACCCTGTGAAACTGAAGGTCAGCGTGCCGAGCCCGAGGCTCTGGGTCAGCTGCCCGATCGCGCCGTTTGGCCCGAGTAACAGCAACAGATAAAAGCCGATCACCGTGGGCGGCAGCACCAGAGGCAGCGCCACGATCGCGCCGATAGGGCCTTTGAGCCATGAGCGGGTATGCGCCAGCCACAGCGCGATGGGCGTGCCGACGATCAGCAGAATCACCGTGGTCAGGGACGCCAGTTTCAGCGTCAGCCAGATGGCCGCGAGGTCGGCACTGCCCAGCAGCATTTAGAGCTGATACCCGAAGGACTTGATGATCGCGGCGGCTTTCGGGCCTTTGAGGTAGTCCATCAGCGCCTTGGCCGCGGCGTTGTCTTTGCCCTTGTTGAGCATCACGGCGTCCTGCTTGATGGGCTCATGCAGGTTGGCCGGCGCGATCCACGCCGAGCCACCGGTCAGCTTGCCGTCCTTGAACACTTGAGAGAGGGCGACGAAACCCAGTTCGGCATTGCCGGTCTGCACGAATTGGTAGGCCTGGGCGATGCTCTGGCCTTCGACGATCTTGGTGTGGGTCGCGTCGGTCAGGCCTAGTTTGTTCAGGGTCTGGGTGGCGGCGAGGCCATACGGAGCAGCTTTCGGGTTGGCAATGGACAAGTGTTCGAACTTACCGCTCTTAAGCACCTCGCCCTTGTCGTCGACATAGCCATCTTTGGCCGACCACAGCGCCAGGGTGCCCACCGCGTAGGTGAAGCGCGAGCCTTTCACGGTCTCGTTTTCACTTTCCAGTTCGGCCGGGGTGGTGTCATCAGCGGCGAGGAACACTTCGAACGGCGCGCCATTTTTGATCTGGGTGTAGAACTGGCCGGTGGCGCCGAACGAGGCCACGAGTTTATGGCCCGTATCCTTTTCAAAATCCGTGGCGATGGCCTGGATCGGCGCGGTGAAATTGGCGGCAACGGCCACCTGTACTTCATCGGCAAATGCAGCGCCCGACGACAGCGAAACGAAGGCGATGGCCAGCGAGGTGAGGGTGAAGCGGTTTGAAACGGCGCGCATGGAACGGCTCCGGGCTAGCGAACGGAATGAGGAAGAACGCCAACCGGACGCCGGTCAAACGCTATGCAGCGAAATATATAGCGACTCTTCTCCGTGCGATAGCCAGATCTTGCCGCGCCAGGGTTTTGAATCGCCAGATTAGCGCCCGGCCAGCCGCTCAAGGGCGCTGATGGCCAGCGTTCGGGTGAGTTCTTCGGCCGACAGCGCGTGCTTGATGCCCACCGCCTGACCCGCCCAAAGATTCATGAAACCGTCGTCACCCCGGGCTTCAGCCTTGCTGCGCAACGGCATCAGCGCGCCGCCCGCCGTGGGAAACGCTGGCGCGGTATCGGACATGGGCCCTATCTCCCGCATGATGCGGTTGACGATACCCCGGGCCGGGCGGCCGGTGAAAATATTGGTGATGGCGGTCTGGCTGTCCTGGGCGCGGCTCAGTGCCGCCTGATGCAGCACGGACGTCTTGGCTTCCGGAGTGAACAGGTAGGCGGTACCGATTTGAACCGCTGACGCGCCCAGCATGAACGCCGCGGCAATACCGCGACTGTCGGCAATGCCACCGGCGGCGATAACCGGCACCGTCACGGCATCGACGATCTGCGGCACCAGCGCCATCGTTCCGACCTGGGTGTGCAACTGATCGCTGAGGAACATGCCGCGATGGCCGCCGGCCTCGTAGCCCATGGCGATGATCGCATCGCACCCCCGTGCTTCGAGCCACACGGCTTCTTCCACGGTGGTCGCCGAGGAAAGTACCTTCGCGCCAGTAGCCTTCACTCGCGCCAGCAACGCGGCCTCCGGGAGGCCGAAATGAAAGCTGACCACTTCAGGGCGCAACTCTTCGATCAAGGCGCACGCCGTCTCATCAAACGGCGCGCGGTTGGAGGTGGGAGTGGGTGCATCGAAGTCGGCACCCCATTCGTCGTAGTAGGGCTTGAGCAGGGTTTTCCAGTCTGCATCCGCCTGCGGATCTACGGGCGGCGTTGAGTGACAGAAGAAATTCAGGTTAAGCGGCGCATGGGTGCCCGCGCGTATACGCGCCACTTCTTCTCGAATCTGCGCCCGGGTGAGCATGGCGCAGGGCAGCGAGGGCAGGCCGCCGGCTTTACCCACCGCGACGGCCATGGCCGAGCCGGACGCACCGGCCATGGGTGCTTGCAGGATGGGCAGTTCAATGTCCAGCAGTTTGAGCAGGCGGGTGTCGGGCCAGGCGATCATCGGCAGAGTCTCCATAGCGAAAAGGCTGCTGAATAGCAGCACTTGAAAAGTTGCGGTTGATTTAATAGACGCTCGGTCTAATATGCAACCCCATGAACGACATCATTGCAAAACCCAGACGCCCCGGCCGCCCACCCAAAGTGGCGCGCCCGGATGACTTCGACACCCGCGAAGCGCTGATCCGTTGTGGCGTCGAGGTGCTGACCGAGCAGGGCTTCATGGCCACGGGCATCGACGGCATCCTCAAGCGCGTCGGTGTGCCCAAAGGCTCTTTCTATCATTACTTCGCCAGCAAAGAGGTCTTCGGCCTCGCGGTGCTCGACAGCTACGCCGACTATTTCGCCCGGCGCCTGGATCGCTGGCTGCTGGATGAAACCTTGTCGCCGCTGGAACGGCTGGCCGGGTTCGTTCAGGAATCGAAGGTCAATATCGCCCGCCACGATTTCCGCCGCGGCTGCCTGGTCGGCAACATGGGCCAGGAAGTGAGCGTCCTGCCAGCGGGCTTCCGCGAGGCGCTGGAAAAGGTTTTCCTCGACTGGCAGGCGCGCCTGACGGTGTGCTTCAAGGCGGCCATCACTGCGGGCGAACTGCCTGCGCGCACTGATTGTTCAGAGCTGGCGGCGTATTTCTGGATCGGCTGGGAGGGCGCTGTGCTGCGGGCTCGACTGGTGCAGAACGAGCAACCGCTCAACACCTTCATTATCGGATTTCTGCGCGGCTTGCCGCGCTGATGTCTTCAGATCTGTTTATAGACGAGCGGTCTAAATAGGAGTGAGTGACATGTTCAAAGGCATCCTGATCAACAAAGACGACAATGGCTACCGGGCCGAGCTGACGGACATAGACGACGCTCAGTTGCCTGAAGGCAACGTCACGGTGCGCGTCAGCCATAGCACGTTGAATTACAAGGACGGCCTGGCGATCACCGGCAAAGGGCCGATCGTGCGACAGTTTCCGATGGTGCCCGGGGTGGACCTGGCCGGCACGGTCGAGGACAGCAGCGATCCGGACTTCAAGCCAGGCGATCAAGTAGTGCTTAACGGCTGGGGCGTTGGCGAGGGCCATTGGGGTGGCTTGGCGGAACGGGCGCGGGTGCAAGGCAAATGGTTGATCCCGCTGCCGAGCGCCTTTACGCCAGCGCAGGCCATGGCCATCGGCACGGCCGGGTACACCGCGATGCTGGCGATCATGGCGCTGGAAAAAAACGGCGTGACGCCGGACAAGGGCGATGTGCTGGTGACCGGCGCCAACGGCGGGGTCGGCAGCTTCGCCATTGCGCTGCTGGCAAAGCTTGGCTATCGCGTCGTGGCCTCCACCGGCCGGGTAAGCGAGAGCGAGTACCTGACCTCCCTCGGCGCCGCCGAGATCATCGACCGCGCGACCCTTGCCGAGCCCGGCCGCCCACTGGCCAAAGAGCGTTGGGCCGGGGCGATCGATTCGGCAGGCAGCCATACCCTGGCCAATATCTGCGCCAGCACCCGCTATTGGGGCACGGTGGCAACCTGCGGCCTGGCCCAAGGCATGGACTTTCCGGCATCGGTGGCACCCTTCATTCTGCGCGGCGTGACCCTTGCCGGCATCGACAGTGTCATGCGCCCTCGCCAGGACCGCATCGACGCCTGGGCGCGTCTGGCCCGGGATCTGGATGTCTCGCTGCTGCCGTTGATCAGCCGCGAGATCGGCTTGAGTGAAGTGATTGAAACCGCGCACCAGCTCATGGGTGGGCAGGTGCGCGGCAGAATCGTGGTCGACACCCGGCGCTGATCAGCCGCAGGTGAAAGGGCGCACGTCGAGCACCCTGACCTGCGCCATGGCAGGGTGACGGGGATTGAGCAGCAGGTTGCGCGTGTGGGTGATGATTGCAGAGGGCACGATCAAACCCAGTTGCTCACGCCGCTCCAGCCAGGCGCTACCGAAATCCATGCTGGGTCTGTCCGCCGGCGTGACGTCCCAGCCAGGCGGCAATTGGGCGAGGGCCGGCTGCCAATACAGCGCCGGGTCATCCGGCAACTGCAGGTGAACGAGCTGGAAACCCGGCTGCGGCAGGCTCGCGCACTGAATGAGCGTGTCCAGCGCGCAGCCTGATGCGCTCAGCGCCAGGTAGACGGCAGGCTGGTCGGCATGATTCCAGCGCCCGCCGAACTGCGCGGCACCCAGGCCGGACAGATCGTTCGCGGCACTGTCTTTGCTGATCCTCCAGGCCTGCATCAGACGACCCCGCCGTGCTGCAGGGCGCTGAGCACCCGGCGTGCCTGCCGCGCGCCGATTTCGGTTTCGCACAGGGCAATCGGCGTCTGCCCGTTGAGCGCGCGGTTTGACGCCACCATCCAGCGGCGGGCGGTGTTCTGGTCTTCGAAGAGTTCGGCGGCGTGGGTGGCCAGCGCGGCAACCCGATCGAGGCGTTCGGAGCCGACAATGTCCAGCGGCCGTTGCTGACGCTGGCGCCGTTCCAGGGTGGAGAGCGAGGTCGCCAGCAGCGCCTCAAGCTGGCTGTTGCTCAGGTGGAAGGCGTTACGCAGCACCTTGACCCAGCCGGGCGGGAAGCCCGAGCGGATGTAGTCCAGCCGTTCGGTTTCGTTGCGTGCGTTGAGCTGGTCGGCGATCAACCAGAATGAGGGGGCGGTGTCGGTTATCGCTGCTTGAAGAGTCGAAGGCACGTCCATGCTCCTTGTGAGGTCCGGTGCAGGGACCTTACGCCGCTGTCAGGGTTTCTCAAGCGCGAAGCTGTTACTGGCGTTTGCATGCTTTGCTTCTCTGGTGGGCCGGCTTTAGCCGGAAACGACTAACGGATGGCGTGCAGCGCAATCCGACAGCTGACCCTGTTCTTGACGATTTTTAATGACTCACTATGATTAACTTTAAATCACTCTCCAATCAGGACCTTCCTATCATGGCAACTTCCGCAAAGACCCGATCGGTGACGGCTCACGTTCCTGAGGCGTTGGCACAAAAAGTCGATTTGATGGCGGAGCGGCTGGAACGCTCCAAAAACTGGATCGTCAAACAGGCCCTGTCCGCCTGGATAGATCAGGAAGAAGAGCGCAGTCGCCTGACTCGGGAGGCATTGGCTGATGTTGATGCTGGTCACGTAATTGACCACCAGACCGTTCAGACCTGGGCCGATAGCCTGAGCACCGACACGCCGTTGCCGGTTCCACGCTGATGGAACTGAAGTGGACGAGCAAGGCGCTTTCCGACATTGCCCGGCTCTATGAGTTTCTGGCAGCGGCCAATCAGCCTGCCGCCGCACGAACCGTGCAGCAACTCACGGCGGCACCGACTACGCTGCTCGTCAATCCACGCATCGGCGAACGCCTTGAAGAATTTGAACCGAGGGATGTGCGCAGAATCCAGATCGGCCATTACGAGATGCGCTACGAGATAGCCAATTCCACAATCTATCTGCTGCGTCTGTGGCACACCCGTGAGGATCGATAGGATCGTGAAAGCAGCGGAACTGAAGTTTGAGCTGGGCTGAAACCGATCAAAATAGCTCAGCGTGAATGCTGTGGTTCCTTTTCTTGACCTTCACGCGTGAGCAACGCGCGCTTGCGCTCGACACCCCAGCGATAACCCGACAACGCGCCATCGCTGCGCACCACCCGATGACAGGGAATCGCCACGGCGATACGGTTTGCCCCGCAGGCCAGGGCGACCGCGCGGCTGGCGGTCGGCGCACCGATCCGTTGGGCGATTTGTGCGTAACTGGCGGTCGTGCCCGGCGGGATCTGCGCCAGGGCCTGCCACACCCGCTGCTGAAACGCCGTGCCCTGCAAATCCAGGGGCAGGTTCAGGCCCAGCTTCGGCGCCTCGATAAACCCCACCACCTCAGCCATCAGCCGCTCGAACTCGGCATCACCGCCAATCAGCGTGGCGCTGTGAAACTGATCCTGCAGGTCTTGCACCAACTGGTTGGGATCATCGCCGAGCAGAATGGCGCACACGCCGCGCGGACTCTGGGCCACCAGAATCGCACCGAGAAAGCACTCGCCGACGGCAAAACGAATCTTCAACGTGGCGCCGCCCTTGCGGTAATCCGTTGGCTTCATGCCCAGCAGTCCGGCACTGGCTTCGTAGAAACGGCTGTTGGAATTGAAACCGGCGTCATACAGGGCGTCGGTGATGCGTCCGCTGTCGGTCAGTTTGCTGCGCACCTTTCCAGCGCGGTGGGCGTTGGCGTAGCCCTTGGGTGTCAGGCCGGTGACGGCTTTGAAGACGCGGTGGAAATGCCAGGGGCTCATGCCGGCGTGGGCGGCCAACTCGGTGAGGGTCGGCAGCAACTCCGCTTCGGCGATGAGTCGGCAGGCCCCGGCGACCACGGCTGCATGCTGCTCGGCCAGACCGGTGCGATCGGCGGTGGCGCGCTTGCTCGGGCGGAACCCGGCGGCTTCGGCCTCGGTGGCGGTCGCAAAGAACACCACGTTTTCCGGGCGGGGCAAGCGTGCGCTGCTGCTCGGCCGGCAGTAAACGCCCGTGGTGCGAACGCCGTAGACGAACTCCCCGTCAGCGGTGGCGTCCCGTGACAACACGGCATTCCAGCGCGGATCGAGCTCGACATTTTCGGCGGACGGACGGCTCGGCTGACGGCTCATTTTCGGCGGCTCCCTGACGGTTCAATGGCCTGTAGGTTAGCGGCGTCGATGGCGGACGACACTCCGAGTCTTGCGCTCAAACTCTTGGTATCAACGTCAGCCCAGCATCGGCGGCAAGGTGCCGAGCAACGAGACCGCCGCCAGCGCACCTGCGCCGAGCAGGCCTTCCAGCAACACGCTCAGCCTCAGGCGCCGCACCGGAAGATTATCCGCCTGAGCCAATTGCCGGTTCAGTGCCGCCAGCACCAGCATGCCCAACACCATCGTTACTTTCACGGCTAGCACCAGGCCGAACCCGGCAAATGCCGGTTCAGGCCAGAATCCGCCGCTGAGGGCACGAACGTTGATAAGGCCCGTGGCGATGATGACCGCCACCAGCCCGTAGCCGATGCCGCTGAAACGCCGCAATACGGCTGCGAGGTCGACAGAATGATCATCCCTCAGCAGCAGGGTCAGCATCAGTAATCCGCCGAGCCAGGTGCCGACGCCGAGCAAATGCAGCATCTGGTTGAGGATCAACAGCTGGCCTTTCAGTCCATCGAACATTGCGCCGTGACCGACCGGCGCCAGGGTCAGCAGCAACAGCGTGTTGAGGACCGGCAGAATGCCTGGCTTGACCCGGAGGTGGAGGATGACCACCAGCGCGTTCAGCAGCAGATGAATAACCCACACGTGCCCGAACCAGGTGTTGCCCAGCACCCGCCCGACGGTGGACGGATTGATCGCGCCGTTCCAGTCGCTGCTCAGGTAAGCAGCCGTCAGCATCAGCCAGGCCAGCGCGCTCGCCAGCGCAATAGCGGCGAGCCAGACGAGCAGCCGACTCAGCCGAGGTCCCGCCGGGCTGGCCTCAAAAGGCAGCAGGTACGGGACGAACAACAGGCTGCGAAACGCGCCGACCCCGAACAGCAACAGCACTGCGCCGAAGTGGAGGAAGCGGCACAGGATCAGTCCTTCGTGCATGGGGTTATGGCGTCACCTGAAAGCGGTAGGTGCCTTCACTCTTGTGGGTGTCCACCGACACGGCGTGCCATTCCACCTTGTATTTGCCCGGGACCATCGGCACGGCCGGGGTCACGATCAGGACTTTCTTGTCGTTGGGATCAGTTTCGACGCTGCGCGTCTGGATGATTTCAGTCGGCGTATCAGGCGCGTCCAGGCTGATGACCACTTTGGTGAATGTGGCTTCGACGCCTTCGGAGAAGACCAGGCGCAGCTCTTTGGGCGCGCTCACTTCGCTGTCGGCAGCGGGCTGCTGGCTTTCAAGATGGGCGTGGGCGAGGGCAGCCGTTGAGGTCAGACAGGCCAATAGGGAAAGGCAGGAGAGGGCGTGCTTGAAACGTTGGGCAGACATCGGCGGGACCTTTGCTTGGGCGGCAGTTGCAGCGAATGGATGACGGCATCGACGAGGGTCGACTTGCGATGATCGGATCACTACTAGACCAGAAAGTGCAGAGGGACTCCAGCGATTAAGCCGGGTGCGGCGTCAAAATCAAGACGTCTTGAGCGCGGAAAACAAGGCGGGGGGTGATGGAGTAAAAGGGCCACGCCGCCTGCGCGACGCGGCCCTGCAGGGTCAGACCTTGAAGAAGCTCACACGGTCAGTGAGCACATCAGCCAGGGTCGACAGCTCGCGGCTCGAGCGCGCCACCTGATTGGAGCCGACGGCGGTTTCCAGCGCCGCGTCGTGGATGCGGTTGATGTTGACGCTGACGTCATCGGCCACCGCCCGTTGCTGCGCGGCGGCGCTGGCGATCTGCGCGTTCATGTCGTTGAGCGCGCCGACCTCGTGGCGGATTTTCACCAGCGCGGTTTGCGCTTCGTGGGTCTGCTCGACGGTGCGCTGGGCCATTTCACGGCTTTCCCGCATCAGGTCGGCAGTCTTCAACGCACCGGTCTGCAACTGACCGACCATGTCACGGATTTCCTGGGTCGACTCCTGGGTACGGTTGGCCAGGGAGCGAACCTCGTCGGCGACCACCGCGAAACCGCGGCCTGCTTCACCGGCACGGGCGGCTTCGATGGCAGCGTTGAGCGCCAGCAGGTTGGTGCGTTCCGCGATGGAGTTGATCACCGCTACAACGTT
This sequence comes from Pseudomonas sp. 1L-C-7-B-C1, assembly GCF_057291635.1. Taxonomy (NCBI): domain Bacteria; kingdom Pseudomonadati; phylum Pseudomonadota; class Gammaproteobacteria; order Pseudomonadales; family Pseudomonadaceae; genus Pseudomonas; species Pseudomonas sp. 1L-C-7-B-C1. Next base: position 207,884 of record NZ_JBXAWH010000012.1, read on the forward strand.
CTCGATGGCGCGGCTGTCGCTGGACACCTGGCCCACCGAGTCAGCGGCGCTTTCCAGCTTGCGCGCCAGTTGGTCCATCGCCTGGGCGGTGCCTTCAACCACGCGCTTGCCATTTTCAACTTCATTATCGGCCGTCTGGGTGGCATTCGCCGCCTGATCAGCGTAGCCCGCCACTTCTTTCACGGTGGTGGCCATCTGATTAATGGCGGTAGCCATTTGCTGGGTCTCGCTGGCCTGCAGGCGCATCTGTTCGCTGTTGCTGTCGGAACTGGACAACAGCTGGGCGGAGGAGTGGGTCAACGCCGCAGCAGCCGAGCGCACTTCGGTGATGGTGGCCGACAAATGCAGGTTGCTCGCTTTCAACGCGCCCATCACGCTGTCGGGGTAGGCCGTTTCGATCTTATCCGTCAGCTCACCGGCCGCCAGACGACGGATCGAGGCCGCAACCTGGTGAGGTTCGGCGCCGAGGGTCGACTTGAGGCTGCGGATGATCAGCAACGAGGCGATGATCCCCAACACCACGGCGATGCCGGTGGACAGCAACATCAGTGAAGCGAATTGCGCCGCGGTGACTCGCACCGAAGTGATGTGTCCGCTTATGGACGCTTCTTCAAGGTCGATCAGTGCGTTGATGCGGGCGAGCCAGTCTTTGTAGGCGCCGGACACCTGCTCCATCAGCAGCGTCTGGGCCTGATCGATCTCGCCTTGCTGGCGCAGCTTCAACAGTTTTTCGGTCGCGCTCAGCGCAGTGCGTTCGGCCGTCTTGATGTTGGCCAGCAGCTCTTGTTCACGGGGCGACGCACCCTTGGCCTGGTAGATGCGGTCCATGGGCGCGGCGGATGCCTGATACAGGCCGTCGAGGCGCTCGATGTCCCGCAAGTGCGTGGCGAGGCCGGCGTCGTTGCGCACCAGCACGGCATCGCGCAGGGCAATGGCCCTGTCGTGCACGCTGCCGCGGAAATTGATCGCGTAACGCTGTTTGACGGTGGCGTCCTCACTGACGTCGGTCAGGGCGGATTCCATCAAGTGAACCCGGTTAACGCCGACCAGTGTGACGAGAATCATCAGCGCGAGAACGAGCCCGAAGCCCAATCCCAGGCGCTTGGCAATTGATAGGTTTTTAAACATGGCGTGCACCTGAAATGAAAGCGTTCGTGATATTAGAACGCTATTACTTGGTGCGCTTTATATCGGAGTTTTGTTGGGACCGGTGAGTTATTTTTACTATGAAGGCAATAGCACCCGCCGGTACTTTTCGATGGAATTTTTACCCAATTGCGCGTTCACTCGAAGTCGGTGGACCCGCGCATGGTAAAGGGACGAAAAAAAGCCACCGCACTGACGTGAGGTGGCCAAAAGTCTTACCAAAGGAATGATGAAGCGGAGCATGATTCGATTGCCTGATGCTGCGGAGTCATCCGGCAATTGATTCGTGTTCTTCATCGCCGACGACGGTAACACTGGCCGAAAGTTTTCAACTATTACGAACATTGATAGTGACTATCAAGACTCGTTGGGAAACCCACTGTGCGGATAGTGCTACAAGATTTTCGGCCTGCAAATGCGTGGTCTAGCGCAGGTTGAACGGGCATCAACAACAATCAATGTGCTCCTTTGCCTGGAACAGCCGTCCAGTCATTGGCATGTGTGTTTCGTTTCCATCTGCCGCAACGCCGCTCCAGCGCTTAACCTTGATGTGAACTTCCAACAGTGCCCTGCATTCAGGGGCGCGCGCGCTGGGCCTTAATCGAGACAGGGGATAGCAATGACTTTCGTGAAATGGAATCTAATGACGCTGGCGGTTTCGCTGGGTGTCAGTCAATTGGCAACGGCAGGGGTTGTCAGTGATCAATCGGAGGCCAAGGGCTTCGTCGACGACAGCAGTCTGACCGTTCACCTGAAGAACTACTATTTCAACCGGGACAACAAGAACAGCAAGGACGACAGCAAGGACTGGACCCAGGGTGTGCTGGGTAATTTCAGCTCCGGCTTCACCCAGGGCACCGTGGGTTTTGGCGTTGATGCTTACGGCTATTGGGGCCTGAAGCTTGATGGCGGTGGCGGGACCACCGGCACTGGCAACCTGCCGGTGGACAGCCATGGCAATCCGCAGGATGAATACGGCACGGCCGGCGGGGCGCTGAAGATGCGCATCTCGAAAACCGAATTGCGTTACGGCAATCTGCAGCCCCAGGCGCCGGTGTTTGCTGCGGGCGGTTCGCGACTGTTTCCGCAAACCGCGACCGGCTTTAACCTGCTGAGCAGCGACATTGCCAATCTGGAACTCGACGGCGGCCACTTCACCGGCAGCAACGGCCCGGTCACCACCAACAATGATCACGGCATCTGGGCGGCGTATGCCAACGTCGAAGCCAGCAGCATTGACTACGCCGGCGGTAAATACGCACTCACCGATAATCTGTCGGTCAGCCTTTACGGCTCGGACCTCAAGGATGTCTGGCATCAGTACTACGGCAATGCCAACTACACCTTGCCGATCTCTGATCAGCAGTCGTTGAACTTCGATTTCAATATCTATCGCACCAATGACAGCGGCGCCGCCAAAGCGGGCGATATCAGCAACACGACCTGGTCGCTGGCCGCTGCGTATTCTTTCCTGACCGCCCACACAGTGACTTTGGCGTACCAAAAAGTGCATGGCGACACGCCGTTCGATTATGTGGCCTTCGGTAATAACGGCGCGGGTGACACCGGTGATTCGATACTGCTGGCCAACTCGGTTCAGTATTCCGACTTCAACGGTCCGGGCGAAAAATCATGGCAGGCACGCTATGACCTGAATATGGCGAGTTACGGTGCGCCGGGTTTGAGTTTCATGGTCCGTTATATCCACGGTGACGACATCGATGGATCCCATATCCCGTCGAACAGCACTTACACCGGTTATGGCGATGACGGCGACCATCACGAAACCAACCTTGAAGCGAAGTATGTGGTGCAGTCCGGCCCGGCCAAGGACTTGTCCCTGCGCATGCGTCAGGCCTGGCACACTGCCAACGGCGATCAGCCTGATGGCGACGTGAAGGAATTTCGTTTGATCGCGGATTATCCGATCAATATTTTCTGATCGGATGGCCTCTTCCCGGCTAAAGCCGGTCCTACAAACGTATCGCGTCCACGTGTAGGACCGGCTTCAGCCGGGAAGAGGCCAGCACAAGCAACACACTTCAACAGCGAACATCAATCAGGCCTGTGATCACCCCGAATTGAAAAATTCGCCATGTGTTCCAGCCCCTTGATCAGCCCCGAGTGATCCCAGCCACTCCCGCCCAATGCCCCGCAGGTGCTGAACACTTGCTGGACGTTGGCCGTGTTGGGCAGGTTCAACCCCAACTCCCGCGCGCCTTCGAGCGCCAAATTCAAATCCTTCTGATGCAGCGCGATCCGGAAGCCCGGGTTGAACGTCCCCTTGATCATCCGCTCGCCATGCACCTCGAGAATCTTCGACGAAGCAAACCCGCCCATCAATGCCTCTCGCACCTTGGCCGGGTCGGCGCCGTTTTTCGACGCAAACAGCAGGGCTTCAGCCACGGCCTGGATGTTCAGCGCGACGATGATCTGATTGGCGACCTTGGCGGTCTGGCCGTCACCGTTGCCGCCGACCAGAGTGATGTTCTTGCCCATGGTCTGGAACAGCGGCAGGGCGCGCTCGAAAGTGGCCTGTTCGCCGCCGACCATGATGCTCAGCGTAGCCGCCTTGGCGCCGACTTCACCGCCCGACACCGGTGCGTCGAGGTACTGCGCGCCGGTGGCGTTGATCTTCTCGGCGAAGGCTTTGGTTGCCGAAGGGGAGATCGAACTCATGTCGATGACCACTTTGCCGGCACCGGTGCCTTCGCTCAGACCGTTTTCGCCGAACAGCACGTCGTTGACCTGCGGGGTGTCCGGCAGCATGACGATGACGAATTCCGCTTCCTGTGCCACTTCCCGCGGGTTGGCCAGCACGGTCGCGCCGCCGTCCACCAGGGACGCGGGCGGGGCAATGAAGTGCCGGGAGAGAATCAGTTGATGACCTGCTTTCTGCAGGTTTTCTGCCATGGGCAGACCCATAATGCCGGTGCCGATGAATCCGATGTTAGCCATAGAAGATGCCTCTGGTTGTTGTTGGGGAGCAAGCGGCAAGCGGCAAGCTTCAAGCCGCAAGCTAGAAGCCTGACTGCGTTCGTCCGGCTGGCAATGCGTGAAGCTTGAAGCTTGCCGCTGACTTCAGATCAAATTATGGGTTTTCAGCCAGCCAAGCCCCGCTTCGGTGGTGGTCAGCGGCTTGTACTCACAGCCGACCCAACCGCGGTAACCCAGCCGGTCCAGGTGCTTGAACAGAAAGCCGTAGTTGATTTCACCCGTGCCGGGTTCGTGCCGACCGGGGTTGTCGGCCAGTTGCACGTGACGGATCGCCGGCAGGTGGTTTTCGAGGGTGCGGGCCAGGTCGCCTTCCATGATTTGCATGTGGTAGATGTCGTATTGCAGCGACAGATTGCGGCTGCCGACCTTCTCGCGAATCGCCAGCGCCTGGGCGGTGGTGTTCAGGTAGAACCCCGGAATGTCCAGGGTGTTGATCATCTCCATCACCAGATCGATGCCCTGGGCTTGCAGGCGGTCGGCGGCGTACTTGAGGTTGTCGACAAAGGTCTTCTCGATCAGCCCATCGTCGAACCCCTCGGGCTTGATGCCCGCCAGGCAGTTGATCTGGGTGTTGCCCAGGACCTTGGCGTAGGCGATGGCCAGGTCAACGCCGGCGTAGAACTCCTCGACCCGATCGGGGTGACAGGCGATGCCGCGCTCGCCCTTGGCCCAGTCCCCGGCTGGCAGGTTGAACAACACTTGAGTCAGCCGGTTGCGGTCCAGCTCGGCCTTGATCTGGGCGGAGCTGAAGTCATAGGGAAACAGGTACTCGACGCCACTGAACCCGGCGTCGGCGGCGGCTTCGAAACGCTGCAGAAATTCCACTTCAGTGAACAGCATCGACAGGTTGGCGCATAAACGTGGCATGACGTACTCCTTCTTGTTCTGGGCTCTTTTTCTTGGATAACCGGGGGCGATCAGTCCAACAGGCTGAGGGCGGTGGGAGCGTCGGCGCGGCTCTCGGCCAGGGACTCGAACTCGTTGATCGCATTGATTTCGGTGCCCATCGCAATGTTGGTGACGCGCTCGAGAATGATCTCCACCACCACCGGCACGCAGTACTGCTGCATCAGGCTGGTGGCTTCGGCGAAAGCGGCCTGCAGGTGCGCCGGGTCAAGCACGCGGATTGCCTTGCAGCCCAGGCCTTTGGCAACCGCGACGTGATCGACCCCATAGCCTTCCAGCTCAGGCGCATTGATGTTGTCGAACGCCAGCTGCACGCAGTAGTCGATGTCGAAATTGCGCTGGGCCTGACGAATAAGCCCGAGGTAGGAGTTGTTCACCACCACGTGGATGTACGGCAGCTTGAACTGCGCACCGACGGCAAGTTCTTCGATCATGAACTGGAAATCGTAATCCCCTGACAGCGCGACAACCTGGCGGCTCGGGTCCGCCTTGACCACGCCCAGTGCCGCCGGAATGGTCCAGCCCAGCGGGCCGGCCTGACCGCAATTGATCCAGTGCCGCGGCTTGTAGACGTGGAGGAATTGTGCGCCGGCAATCTGCGACAGGCCGATGGTGCTGATGTAGCAGGTGTCCTTGCCGAAGTACTGATTCATTTCTTCGTACACCCGCTGCGGCTTGACCGGGATGTTCTCGTAGTGGGTCTTGCGCTGCAGCGTGCGCTTGCGTTCCTGGCAGCTCGCAAGCCAGTGGCTGCGGTCCTTCAGCTTGCCAGCGGTGTGCCACTCGCGTGCCACTTCAATGAACATCGCCAGGGCTGCGCCGGCGTCGGAAACGATGCCCAGATCCGGCGTCAGCACACGGCCGATCTGCGTCGGTTCGATGTCGACGTGGATGAAGGTGCGGCCTTCGCTGTACACCGACACGGTGCCGGTGTGGCGGTTGGCCCAGCGGTTACCGATGCCGAGGACCAGATCGGACTCCAGCATTGTCGCGTTGCCGTAGCGGTGAGAGGTCTGCAGCCCGACCATGCCGGCCATTTGTGGGTGGTCATCGGGGATCGTGCCCCAGCCCATCAGCGTCGGAATCACCGGAATACCGGTCAGCTCGGCGAATTCAACCAGCGCGTCCGAGGCATCGGCATTGATGATGCCGCCACCGGCGACGATCAGCGGACGTTCCGAGGCGTTGAGCATCGCCAGGGCTTTTTCGATTTGCTTGCGGCTGGCCTGGGGCTTGACCACCGGCAGCGGTTCGTAGGCGTCGATGTCGAATTCGATCTCGGCCATCTGCACATCGAACGGCAGGTCGATCAATACCGGACCAGGCCGACCGCTGCGCATCAATTGAAAAGCTTTTTGGAACACATAGGGCACCTGGCCCGGCTCCATGACTGTGGTCGCCCACTTGGCCACCGGTGCGGCGATGCTGGCGATGTCCACGGCCTGGAAGTCTTCCTTGTGCATCCGTGCGCGCGGCGCCTGGCCGGTGATGCACAGAATCGGAATCGAGTCGGCGGAGGCTGAATAGAGACCAGTGATCATGTCGGTGCCGGCCGGGCCCGAGGTGCCGATGCACACGCCGATGTTGCCGGCGATGGCACGTGTGTAGCCCTCGGCCATGTGCGAAGCCCCTTCGACGTGGCGCGCCAGTACGTGGTCAACGCCGCCGAGTTTCTTGAAGGCGGCGTACAGCGGGTTGATCGCGGCACCCGGAATACCGAAGGCGGTGTCGACGCCTTCGCGACGCATCACCAGAACGGCGGCTTCGATGGCTCTCATGACGGTCATTTGTTAGTCTCCTGAACTCGATAGTTTTTGTACGTAAACAGCCTGATTTGAATCCGATGGTTTGTGAATGGCTGTTTTTATCCGTTCTATCGGTATCTGGAGTATCGAATGGATCGCTATACGGAATTGCGCAGCTACGTCCTGGTGGCCACCCGTGGCAGTTTTGCCGCCGCGGCGCTGGTGGAGGGCGTGACGCCGGTGATCATGGGCCGGCGACTGAGTGCGCTGGAGGATCGGCTGGGGGTGAAGCTGATACATCGCTCGACGCGGGGCCTGACCCTGACCGATGCGGGGGAGTCGTATCTGGAAAACGCCAAGCTGGTGCTGCAGTCATTTGAGGAACTGGACGCCAGCATCAGCGAGAACGAAACCAGCGTGCGTGGGCACTTGGTGGTGTCGGCACCGGCCGGGTTCGGCCGTCAGCACGTCGCGCCCCATGCGCCGGAATTCCAGGCGCGGTTCCCGGATCTGCAGCTCTCGTTCAACCTCACCGACAACGTGGTGGATCTGGTGCGCGAGGGCTATGACATGAGCATCCGCATTGGCGAGGTGCTGGACCCGAACTACGTCGCTATCAAGCTGTACGCCAACAAACGCGTGGTCTGTGGCTCGCCGGCGTATTTCGCCGAGCATGGATTTCCCCAGGTGCTTGAGGATCTGGCGCAGCACAATTGCCTGTCGTTCAACCTGCAGGGCGGCCAGCATCGCGGCTGGACGTTTCAGCGCGAGGGCAAGCCGGTGGCGATCAAGGTGGCGGGCAATCTGTACTGCAACGATGGCGAGCTGCTGTATGACTGGGCCAAGCGCGGGCTGGGCCTGAGCTGGCGTTCGACGTGGGAGATTCAGAACGAGGTTGAAAGCGGTGCGCTGCTCACCGTGCTGGATGAGTTCGCTTTGCCCAGTTACGACATCCAGGGCGTGTACCCGCAACAGCATTACCTGCCGGCGAAAGTCCGGTTCTTTATCGCGTTTCTGAAAGAGGTGTACAACCGGCCGGGGTACTGGCGGCAGGGGTGAGCCGTGATCCCTGCGCTTGATCCAAAAGCTTCCCGGCTAAAGCCGGTCCCACACGTCGTGCGCGGTCGGTAGGACCGGCTTCAGCCGGGAACAGCCCAGACAGCGCACGCTGCTTTAGGTAGGACCCGCGTCGGCGGGAATAGGGCAGAAAGCACACGATGCTTTTAGTGGGACCGGCTTTAGCCGGGAAGGGGCCGTAGCTGGCGCTGAAGGTAGGTTGGATGCACCGACGTCTTCCCGGCTAAAGCCGGTCCCACCAATGGTGAGCGAGAAACCTAAATCAACTCCACCGACACCGCCGGCAGTCCGCGAATCTGCCCGACCGCCAGGCCCGGCCCGCTGGTCTTGTACATCCCGGTGTAGGAACCGGTGGTGATCACCATCTCCGGCGTCACGTTCAAGCCATTCTGTGTGTGGTGATTGACCAGCCACGGCAGCAAACGCCGCGGGTCGCCGGCCGGATTTGCGCCGTCGCCCGGCACGATGTCTTCATCGCCATACGTGAAGCTCAGCGCCGGTTCAACGAAAGGGAAGTTGGCGTCGTATGGGATGAATTCGCTGATGACCAACGCCCCATGGTTGAGCAGGTCGCCCAAAGCCAGCAGCGGCTCGATCTTCGGCCAGGCCGCGAAACGACTCGACACCACTTCAATGGTCGCGCCCATCGTGGCGATGCTGCTCAGCACTTCTTCATCCGAATACGCCTCTTCGCGAGGGGCGAATTCGCGGCCAAGACGAAACGCGATTTCCAGCTCCAGAATCGGCGAAGGGTAGTCGACGCACTCGACCTGACTGCCGCTGGCGAAAATACCGTCGTCCGGCAGCAGCGCACCGTTGATGGGCCCGGTCGGCGATTTGGCGCCGACCTTCCACCCGCCCACAGTGGTGTCGCGCAGACGCAGAATCTCGCGCTGGAGCGCGTAGGCACTGGCCGCATCGGCGGGGACGTATTCAGGGAGAATGTCAGTGATTTTCTGACCGGCGCCCATGGCGGCGACGATCAGTTCGGCAATGTTCGCTGGGTGAGACGATGGATTCACGCGAGTCTTCCTTCAGGTCATTGATGGAAAGCGCCCCGTTCCTTGTGTTGCTGTGGCGAAGGATGACGGAGCCAGCGCGACCACTCTACCCCTATTTCAGTAGGTAGGGAGAGACTGGGGTGTCCGGTGGGAGTGACCGGGGTGGCGCTCCACCTTGCTCACGAAGAAGTCGATGCATTCAGCCACTTTTTTGGGACTGAGAGTAAGCCTTCGCGAGCAAGCTCGACTCCCACGGGATGGTGGGTTGACTCGATATTTGGGGTAGTCCGTCCCGCCCTCAGTTCGGCCCGGCGCTGTACTCCAGATCAGCGCGCAACCGCTGGACGCAGAAATCTACGAACGAGCGCACTTTGGATGACCCCCGTCGCCCTTCGACGTAGACCACGTACACCGGCATCGGCCTGACCTCGAAATCTTCGAGCACGGCGCACAACGTGCCGGCCTGCAAGTGTCGGCGGATCTGATAGGACGGCACCTGGGTCAGGCCCCAGCCATCGACCGCCGCATGAATGGAGGCGGTGAAAGACGTCATCGACAACCGCGACCTGACTTTCACTTCCTGATGCTGGCCTTCGATCCGGAAGGTCCAGTCGGGGCTGCGGCCGGTGATCATCACGGAAACGGTTTCGCGCTCAATGAGGTCGCCGGGATGCTGCGGCGAGCCATGGGCGGCGATATAGGCGGGGGAGGCGCAGACCATGCGGCGGACGGTGCCGACCTGAATGGCGGTCATCGACGAATCGGGTAGGTCGCCGATGCGCACGGACACGTCAATGCCTTCCTCCAGTTGCCCGGCAATCCGGTCCATCAACAGGCCCCGGATCTGCACTTGAGGGTGCTGAGTCAAGTAGTCGGTCATGATCGGCGTGACGTGCAGGTCGCCGAACACCTGCGGCGCGGTTACCGTCAGCAACCCGCGCGGCGTCCCATGAATGCCGGCGGCGGCGTTTTCGGCTTCGTGCAGATCGGCCAGCAGGCGGCGGCAATCGTCGGCGAAGCGCACGCCGGCTTCGGTCAGGCGCAACTGGCGGGTGGTGCGCACGATCAGCAAGGTGCCGAGCCGCGCCTCCAGCTGCGCGACGGCGCGGGTCACCGTCGCCGTGGACACGTTCAGGTTGCGCGACACTGCCGCGAAGCTGGGGCCTTCGGCGACGGCGGCGAAAAGGGTCATTTCCTGAATGCGGTCCACTGAGCGTCCGTTTCCGAGCCAACGAGAGCGGCAGTCTGCGGCAAATCCGGGCAAGCGGAAAGGCCTGACCCAGGCAGTCAGAAAAACACCTGCCTGGTCATGTTTGCTTGGTGCTCCGGCGACGGCTTCTATATTCTTGCTGAGGCTGGGCTCCTCGAACGAAAGCCGGCGCTCGACACGGCAAGGGACAGACCCGCATTCACGCAAGGCCAAAGGAACGCAGATGAGCACCACCAGCACGCCGCTCTCCGGCGTCAACCAGCCGTTGAAAGGCATCGCACTGATTCTGTTTGCGACCTTTCTGTTTTCCAGTCACGACACGCTGTCCAAGTACCTCTCCGGTATCTACCCGATCATGATGGTGGTCTGGGTGCGCTACGTGGTGCACACCGGGCTGATGGCGTGCATCTTCATGCCGTCATCGGGCCTGCGTGTGTTGCGCACCAAGCGCCCGGGTTTGCAGGCGTTGCGCGCGGTATGCCTGCTGGGCACGAGCCTGCTGTTCACCAGCGGCCTGATGTTCATTCCGATTGCCGAAGCAACGGCGGTCAACTTCCTCGCGCCGCTGCTGGTCACGGCGCTGTCGGTGCCACTGCTCAAGGAGACGGTCAGCCGCGGGCAATGGATCGCCGTGCTGGTGGGCTTCAGCGGGGTGCTGGTCATCGTCCATCCCGGGGGCGAGCTGTTCCGGCCGGCGGTGCTGCTGCCGTTGGGCTCGGCGTTCTGTTTCGCCTGCTATCAGTTGCTGACCCGTCTGGTCGCGGCCCACGACAGCCCGACCACCAGCAACTTTTTCGCCGGGCTGTTCAACAGCCTGTTGATGAGCGCGATCGTGCCGTTCTTCTGGCAGTCACCGGAGTGGAAGCACATTCCGTTCATGCTGGCGCTGGGCACCTGCGGCATGGTCGCGCACCTGATGCTGACCCAGGCGTTCCGCTTCGCCGCGCCGGCCATGCTGGCGCCGTTCGGCTACTGTCAGATCGTCTTCGCCGGGCTGTGGGGCTACATCGTCTTCAACCACTCGCCATCGCTTGCCGCCCAGGCCGGCATCGCAATCATCTGCCTCAGCGGGCTGGCAGCTGCCTGGCAACAGCGCAAAAAAGGCGGTTGATGCCCGCGATGCTGTGAGTGGGGCAGGGTTCAGCGAGTCATGTTGGATGCACGCGATGCCGTGAGTGGGACCGGCTTCAGCCGGGAAGAGGCCGGTGTGTATACCCTCCATTTTGCGGTGTGCGTGCTGACGCTTTCCTGGCTGAAGCCGGTCCTACACGGTAAATGCTGACCAAGCGTCCGAGTTTCAGCCAGTTAGGTTGGATGCACGCGATGCTTTCAGTGGGACCGGCTTTAGCCGGGAAGGGGCCACTGAGTACGCCATCCATCAAAAAAAACGGCCTCCATTGCGGAGGCCGTTTGGTTTTCAGGCGATCAATCAGGCAACGAAGTCAGTCACGTGCAGCTCCTTGACGCCGACCAGCTGGATTTCGAAGTCCGGGGTCGCATCGGCGTTGACGCTGCCGTAGAGGATCCCGTCGGCGAAGCGCAGTTGCCCGGTCGCGTCGTTGCTGTCAAAGGCGTTGCTGCCGATGAAGGTAAAGGCGTCGATGCCCGGTGTCTGCGGGTTGGCGTCCAGGGCGCTGAAGTCGAGCAGATCGCCCTCGGCACTCTTGAAGCCATTGATCACGTCGCGCAACGCGCCAACGCCCATGTCGGCAACGGAGTCGAAGACATAGGTGTCTGCGCCGGTGCCGCCGGTCAGCGAATCGGTGCCTGCACCGCCGATCAAACGGTCGTTGCCCGAACCGCCGATCAGCGTGTCGTTGCCCGCACCGCCGTTGAGCACGTTGGCGCCGCTGTTGCCGGTCAGGCTGTCGGCGAATGCGCTGCCGATCAGGTTTTCTACGCTCTTGAGCGTGTCCAGGCCCGAGCCGCCAGTGTTCTGTTGGGCCGAGGTCGACAGGGTGGCGGTGATACCGGCCTGCGCGCTGAAGTAGGACACCGTATCGTTGCCGTCGCGACCGTCCAGCACGTTGTTGCCGATGCCGGCGAACAGTACGTTGTCCAGCGCGTTACCGATGCCATTGGCCGCATCGGCACTGTCGATGTACAGGTTTTCGACGTTGGCGCCCAGGGTGAACGTCGCCAGGGTGCTGTGCACGCTGTCGATGCCGCCCGAGACGCGATCAGCGTTGGTTTCGATCACACTGTCGCCGCTGTTGTCGACGTAGTACGTGTCGCTGCCGTTGCCGCCGCTCATGCTGTCGGCACCGCCTGCGCCGTCGATGACGTTGGCCGCCGCGTTGCCGGTGATGAAGTTGCGCAGCTCGTTGCCGTTGCCGTCGATGGCTGAAACGCCGGTGAGCACCAGGTTTTCCAGATTCGCGCCGAGGGTCCAGCTGACCGACGCCTGCACGGTGTCGATCTGCGACGGCGAGTCGCTGCTTTCAGTGACGCTGTCGAAGGCGTTATCGACGATGTAAATGTCGTTGCCGTCGCCACCGCTCATGCTGTCGGCGCCGAGGTCGCCATCCAGCGTGTCATTGCCGGACGAGCCCACCAGGGTGTCGGCCTGGTCGGTGCCGAAGATCATGCCGCCTTCGTTCTGCGCACCGTCGAAGATCGCCTGTACGCTGTTGTTGTCGCTCGGGTCACCCTTGAAGCCCAGGTCGTCGGCGATGTAGTCGGCCAGACGCTGACCGACGATCTCGGCAGACTCTTCGTGCAGGTGCCAGACGTCATCGGGGTAGACCAGCGGGTCGACTTCGTGGCGCAGGGGCAGGTCGGTGTAATCCACCGCAATCTTCACGTCGTCACGCTGGGCGGCAATCGCTTCCTGGGTGGCACGGACATAGCCGACGCCCTCGACGATGCCGGCGATCTTCTCTTCCGAGAAGCCACGGGCGCGGGCTGCGTCCTGGTCGTAGTGACCGGTTTCCATCATGTACACGTTGAAGTTGCCGAACTGCGCGTGCAGGTAATCGAACACCGACAAAGTCGCCGCCTTGTACGCCGCCGCAGCCGCTTCCTTGTCCGAAGCGCGGGCGATTTCCTGCGCCGCTTCCTCGCCCTGGCCCCAGATGATGCCCATGGTCACGTTGTCGATCGACTTAAGCTCGGTGAGCTGGTCGTTCAACAGGGCCACGGCGCGCAACAGGGCCGGGCCCGGTTGGTCGATGTCGGTCAGCCACCAGCACAGCTTCAATTCTTCGGCGCCGAGGGTCGACATGCCGTTGACCGTGCTGCCGCCCACCGCGATGTCGATGCCATTGCCGTCCGCATCGTTGAACTGGCTGCGCACGTCGTACGTGGTGTACTTGCTCAGGCCGTCGACCAGCATGGTGGTGCCGGACTGGCTGTCGTCTTCGGTCATGCGCAGCAGACGTGCGTTGGATTGCCCGAGGGTCGGCAGGAACAGAATGTCCTGGTCAGCCCGCGAGCCGAACACGAAGTCGTCGGCCGTGAGGGTGTTCAGGTAGTTGCCGCTCAGGGCGATCTCGAAGCGGTGACCGTCAGCATCGGGCACGCTCGATTTGATGTACGTCTTGTCGCCGGCGGCATTCAGGCTCAGGTAAAGCGTGCCGTTGCTGCCGTCGCCCAAACCGAGGAAACCCAGGGTCGATACGTCGATCTTGTCCACGCCGTGGGTAAAGTCGTAGATCGTGTCGGTGGCCGTGACGCCGCCGGTGTTGTAGTCCCGGTAGCTGTCCTGCACGCTGGTGTAGCGGAAGGTGTCGGCACCATCGCCGCCGTACAGCGAGTCGCGTCCTGCGCCGCCGTCGATGATGTCCGGACCTGCGCCGGCGCGAATGGTGTCGTTGCCGCCCAGGCCGAGGATCAGGTCCGCGCCCACCGTGCCGGTGATGGTTTCTGCATTGTCAGTGCCGGTGATGGTGCTGGCCGGTGCGTCGGCCACGGCCAGGGCAAAGCTGTCACTGACCGACGCGCCGGACGGATCAGTGGCCTTGATCAGCAGCGTGTAGTTGCCCGAAGCGGTGCTGGTCGGCGTGCCGCTGAAGGTCAGGCGGGTGCTGTCGAAACTGAGCCACTCGGGCAGGGCACTGCCGTCGGCCAGGGTCGCGGTGTAGGTCAGCGCGTCGTTATTGCCGTCGGAGAAGCTGTTGCTGGTAACCGCGTAAGTGAACGGAGAGTTCTCCGTGGCGTTCTGGTCCAGCAGCGGAATCACTACCACCGGCGCGACGTTGCTGGGCACGTTCTGGTCGGCGAAGACGAAATGGCTGGCGTTGAGGCTGCCGGCCAGGTTGCCCGCAAGCGACAGCTCAAAACGGTTGCCGCTGGCGTCCGCCACGTTGTCTTTGACGTAGGTGCGGTTGGTGCTGGCGTTGTAGGTCACTTGCAGCGTGCCGTTGAGGCCGTTGCCCAGGCCTGTGTAACCCAGTCCCGAGAGGTCGATCTTGTCGGCGGCCACGTCGAAATCGAGGATCTGGTCGCTGGCGCTGGTGGTCGCCGTGCGATAGCTGTCCTGGGTGGAGGTGAAGCGGAACACGTCCGACCCTGCGCCGCCGGTGAGTTTGTCGGCACCGGCGCCACCGATGAGGATGTCGTTGCCGTCGCCGCCATTGAGGGTGTCATTGCCCGCGCCGCCGAAGAGCTGGTCGTTGCCGGTGGTGCCGGTCAGCGTGTCGTTGTTCGGCGTGCCGTTGATGACGCCCGGCGTCACAGGGACGTCCTGCACGGCGAGTGTGAAGCTGTCGCTGACAGTGGCGTTGCTCCCATCGCTTGCAGTGATTTTGATCGCGTAAGTGCCCGACGCGGTGTCGCCCGGGGTGCCGCTGAAAGTGCGGGTTGCGGCGTCGAAGGTCAGCCAGGCTGGCAGGGCCGTTCCGTCAGCCAGGGTCGCGGTGTAGCTGAGGGTGTCGTTGTCCGGGTCGGTGAAGCTGGTGCCTGGCACGACGTAGCTGAACGGCGTGTTTTCGGTGGCGTTCTGGTCCAGTAACGGATTGGCCACCACGGGCGCCTGATTCACCGTCGGCGCAGTGGCGAACACGAAGTTGGCGCTGGTCAGTTTGTCGAGGTAGTTGCCTACGAGCGCGACTTCAAAACGATTGCCCTCGGCATCGGCGGTCAACGACTTGATGTAGGTCTTGTCGCCGGCATCGTTGAGCACCGCGTACACGGTGTTGTTCATGCCGTCGGCAAGGCCGGTGAAGCCCAGCTTGGAGAGGTCGATCTTGTCGGCGGTGACGTCGAAATCGGTGATCACGTCGCCCAGATTCGCGCCGCCGGCGTTGTAGTTGCGGTAGCTGTCGGTGCGGCTGGAGAACACGAAGGTGTCAGCGCCCGCGCCACCACTCAGGGTGTCTTGCCCGGCGCCACCATCGAGACGATCGTCACCACCGCCGCCGGCCAGGCTGTCAGTGCCGGCAAGGCCCAGCAGTGTGTCGGCCCCGTCAGTGCCCTGCAGCGAATCATTGCCGGTCGTGCCCGTAAGGGTTCGGTTGAAGATGAAGTTGTCGGCGGTCAGGGCGCTGACCAGATTCCCGGCGAGGATCAGTTCGAAGCGATTGCCGTTGGCGTCGGCATCGTAATCCTTGATGTAGGTGCGGTCGTTACTGGCGCTGTAGCTGATCTGCAGGGTGCCGCCACGGCCGTTGCCCAGGCCGGTGAAGCCCAGGCCGGCCAGGTCGATCTTGTCCTGGCTCGGGTCGAAGTCGGTGATGGTGTCATCAAAGCTGGTGGTCGCGGTGCGGTAACTGTCGGTTTCGCTGGTGAAGCGGAAAATGTCCGCGCCTGCGCCGCCGGTCAGCTTGTCGATCCCGGCCCCGCCGATGAGGATGTCGCTGCCGCCACCGCCGTTGACGGTGTCATTACCCGCGCCGGCGTAAAAGATCTCGTTGGCGTCGCTGCCCAGCAGGGTGTCATTGCCGTCGGTGCCCTGAACCGCCACCACGGGCACGGTCGCGCTGACGTAGCTGCCATCGCCGTACAACAGGGTGTCGCCCTTGGTGGTGTGGCTGATGGTGTTGCCGATGATGGCGTTACGGTCGGTGCCGTCTTCGTTGCGCTCGGCCACGCCATAGGTCGACAGGGCGCTGCCGTTTATGGTGTTGCCCTGGATGGTGTTGTCGCTGCCGTTGAAATACTTGCCCGAAACGCCGTTGGTGTCGTCGTAGGATTGAATGATGATTTCCGGTACGCCGCCGCCCAGTGCGTTGTTGCTCAACGTGTTGTTGATCACGTCGACGTTGTTGCTGCCGTAGATGCGCACACCGGCGCTGGCGTTGTCGTGGATGTCGACGCCGGTCATGGTGACCTCGCTGGACAGCTTGATTAGCACGCCTTCGGCGCCATTGCCGTAGACCTCGCCGCCGGTGATGGTGATGTTGTTCGGCGAAGGGATGTTCTCGCTGCCGCGCTGCACCACGATGCCGCCACCGCCATTGCCATAGGCCACGTTGTTGCTCAGGGTGAAATCGTGGCTGCTGGTGACCACGTTGAAACCGTGGCGATCGTTGTCGTAGGCGATGTTGTTTTCGAAGGTGCTGTCGCTCAGGAAGTCAGCGACGAAGCCGTCCAGGCCGTTGCCATGGGACACGCTGTTCTTGATGACCATGTTGACGGTCTGTTCGTGGGGGTCGAAGCCGTAACCGGAGCAGTCCTTGATTTCCACGCCGTCAAGGGTGACGTTGGAGTCGTAGCCTTCTTTGCCGGGGATGTAGCCGTTGAACCAGCCGTCGATCTTTCCGGTGGTGTTGTCCCGGTTGCCGTCGAGGGTCAGGTTGCTCAGGCCGAAGTCGTGGGTTTCTTCGCCATAGGCGGAACGGATGATGCCGGTGATTTTGGTGTCCGAACCGTCGGCTACCTTGATGTTCGAGACGCCCATGCCGTCGCCGTACATGTAGACGTTGCTCTTGAGCATGAGGCAACCGTCGGAAGGTTCCTCACCGCCTGACACGATGTAGGTCCCGGGGGGTACATAAACCTGTCCTCCGCCGGCAGCCGCTGCGGCATCAATCGCTTGTTGAATGGCCGCGGTGTCGTCAGAAACGCCATCTCCTTTGGCGCCAAAATTTTGGACGTTAAAAATCATGTACTTATCTCCGGTCACAGGCTGGGGTCTCGCTGCGTGCCAATTTCCAATCGGCGTGCACGCAGGTATGACCTAGCGGAACGGAAAAGTTGTAGCCGTACGTCGGGAAACCGTCGTTTTGTGACGGTCGGCACATTTAGGTTGTTTGTTGTGTCACCTATTTGACGTTTGGAAGGTTGTGGTTTTCTGTCACTTGGGTGAGCAGGAGGGTGGATCTGGGTTCCCACAAAGTTCGCGTTCAGCCAGTGACTCTGGATGCACGCGATGCTTTTTAGTGGGACCGGCTTCAGCCGGGAAGAGGCCCGTGTGTGCCCCGCAGATTTAGCGACATGAATGTCGACGTCTTCCCGGCTAAAGCCGGTCCCACAGGGTGATCGCAGTCATTCAGTCGGGACCGCCGTTTGCTGGCAGGGCTCGTCAGGCTACTTCAGCAGGAGCGCAGCGCAGGCAGTCACGGCCTTCGCCTTTGGCGGCATAGAGCGCCTTGTCGGCCATGGCGATGAGCACTTCGGCGCTGGTGTGCGTTGCGCTGGCAATGGCGAGACCGAGGCTGATGGTGACCCTGGCTCCATCGCCCAGCACCGGGTGGGGAACGTTCAGCGCGGCGACTGCTGCACGGAGGTTTTCCGCCAGCGCCCTGGCCTGGGCCGGGTGGGCGTGGGTCATGAGCACGAGGATTTCTTCGCCGCCAAAGCGGAAGGTCAGGGCATCGGCCTTCTGCGCGGTGCGCTGGATTACGCCACTGAGCAGCCGCAGGCAAGTGTCGCCCTGCAGGTGTCCGTAGTTGTCGTTGTAGGATTTGAAGTGATCAATGTCCAGCAGGATGACCGCGACGTTCATGGGCGTCTGCGCGGCTCGGCTCCACAGTGACGCCAGCACCTCGCCCTGAAAACGCCGGTTGAATAACTGCGTCAGTGAATCGATGCGCGCCAGTTCCACCAGCTGCGCGCGCAGCAACCGCCCGCGCAATGCAAACAGGTAGCTCAACCGACTGCCGTGCTCCAGAAACCACGACGCCATCATCAGCAACGCGCCAGCAGAGAAGAAAAGCAGCGCGTTGGCCTGCCAGATCTTGTAGTCGGCGAAGTCTGCGACATAAGTCGTTACCAACTGGATGACCAGCATGCAGGCCATGGCCACTGCCGCGCAGCGTACCGGCACCTGCTGGATCACCGTGCAATACACCATGATCAGCAGCATCCCCAACTGGTAGTGCAAGCGGAACGGGCTTTCGCTGTAAATCATCGCCACCAGCGGCATCACCGAACACGTCACGGTGCCGATGGCTGCCGTTGTTTCGACGACCTGTCGGGTAGTGGCGCGCCGCGCGATGACTAACAGGATGACGAAGATCGGCGTCATCAGGCAGACACGGCCCAGCGCCACGTAGGTAAACATGTCGTTCAGGCTGAGCCAGTCGCTGACCATGAACAGGTTGTAGATGAGGATGCCGCCGATGCCCACTGCGGTCAGAAACTGCCGGCGTTGCTCGAGTGTCTCGACTTCGTAACGGCTTTCCAGCTCGGTACTGAACCGCAGGCTGCGAAAACGCGACAGGATGGTGCGATCGACCTCGGCGAGAAGTTGCGCGTCGTTTGGGCCGGGTCGATCAATGACAAAGGAAAGCATGTTGCACCAAAAGGGTGGGTTGACCGGACTATGACATCACCAGTGATGCCTTAGTGCCATCATTTCGTCGGAGCGCTGTTTTCGCAAGGACTGCCCGATCAAGCGTCGGATTTGCGATGAACTGCGCCCCGTCGCGCCTCATATACGGAAACTGCCCACCAACTGCGTCAAGCGCACCGACTGACGTTCCAGGTCGGAGCAGGCGCGCAAGGTGGCTTGCAGGTTTTCCACACCTTCCTGATTCAGCGTGTTGATTTCAGTGATATCCACATTGATCGCTTCGACCACCGAGGTCTGTTCCTCGGTGGCCGTGGCGACCGACTGGTTCATCGCGTCGATCTCGCCGATCCGCACCGTCACGCTTTCCAGGCTGGTGCCGGCCTGATTGGCAATGCTCACGCTTTCATGGCTCTCGCGCTGGCTGTCATTCATGATCGCCACCGCTTCCCGGGCGCCGTGCTGCAGCTCTTCGATCATTTTCTGAACCTGGCTCGCTGACTCCTGGGTGCGGTGCGCCAGACTGCGGACCTCGTCAGCCACCACGGCAAATCCGCGTCCGGCTTCCCCGGCGCGCGCCGCTTCGATGGCCGCGTTGAGCGCCAGCAGATTGGTCTGCTGTGAGATGCCGGTGATCACTTCAAGGATCTGGCCGATGTTGGCGGTCTTGGCGTTGAGCTGTTCGATCTGCTCGCTGGCGCCGCTGATGCGCGTCGACAAGCGATTCATGGCCTGAATGTTCTGACCGACCACGGCCTGACCGTTGGACGCCAGACTGCGCGCATCGCTGGAATGCCCGGAAGCCATGGCGGCGTTTTGCGCGATTTCCTGGGCCGCAGCACCCAGCTCATTGATGGCCGCCGCGACGCTGCTGGTGCGGTTGGCTTGCTGGTCAGAGTTGAGCATCGAAGAGTTCGACGCGCTGACCACGCGCAGCGCGACTTCGTTGAGCTGCACGGTGGAGGAGGCCACTTCGCGCATCGAGTCATGGATCCGCTCCACGAACAGGTTGAAGCCGTTGCCCAGGTAACCGAACTCGTCCTGGCTGAGAATTTCCAGGCGTTTGGTCAGATCGCCTTCGCCTGCCGCGATGTCATGCATGGCGCGGCCCATGGTGTTCAGCGGACGCATCAGCACGTTGAGCAGCACGCCCAGCAGCAGGATGATCAGGACCACGGCGATGATCGTGGCGACGATGGCCGAGTTACGGAAATCCCCCAGAGCAGCGTAGGCCTGGCTTTTGTCCACGGCGATGCCGACGTACCAGTTGACCGACGGCAGACCGTCAACGTGGGCAAAGGTAATGATTTCGGTCCTGCCGGCGTGCTCGCTTTCGCTGATGTCCCTGGACAAACGCGGGGTAGCGCTCGGGTAGACCTCGGCCAGGGTTTTCATCACCAGCGAGGTGTCCGGATGCACCAGAATGCGGCCATTGGCATCGACCAGGAAGGCATGGCCGTCGTTCTGCAGGCGCAGCGCGCCAATCATCTTCACCAACACGTCCAGACTCAGGTCGCCGCCCGCGACCCCGGCGATGCCGGAAGCGCCTTTGACCGGCGTGGCGATCGTCACGATCAGGCCCTTGGTCACGGCGTCCAGGTAGGGTTCGGTCAACGTGGTCTTGCCGGCTTTCAGCGCATCGGTGTACCACGGACGAGTGCGCGGGTCGTAATCGCCGGGCATGTCGTCGGGCGGCTGCGTCACGAACGAGCCATCGGCCTTGCCCAGATAGATGCTCATGAACGTCGAGATCAGCGTCGGCTGACCGAGCAGGCGGTTGAATACTTCAGGCGACGGCGAAACGGCGGCGCCCTCGGCGACGTTTTCCACCAGCAGGATGCGTCCCGACATCCAGTTCTGAATATTACCGGCCGTACTTTCGCCCATCTGGTTCAGACTTTCCCTTAACTGATCCCGGATGGCATTGCGTTGCAGATAATCGTTGTAGAGGGTGAACAAGGTAAATGCGGCGATTACCACCAGCGAGGCCGCTAGCAGAATCTTGTGGCTGAATTTCAGGGATTTTGTCATGCCGTACGGGCCTTCAAGCAATTGCGGGGAAAGGATTACGCTGTGTCTGCCGGTCTATCGGCGGGCGCTGCGATAGATGGATGCCTTCCCGGGCAAAAGAGGCCTTTTTAGGAATGGAATCAGACAATCGGTCGAGAAACTGCCCCCGGCACCCCACGTGAGCGTCAGAAGCGTCCCAATAAGTTGGGGACAGTTATCAAGGCCGAAGCGATGTGTCGGAAACGCTCGAGGGCGGACGCGATTGATCAAAATTCCCGAGGCTCAGCAGAGAAAATATGCGCTTTTGTGCCGGATGCTTTTAGGTCAACAATCCACGCATATTCATTCCGACCCAAGGACCCGTACATGAGCCTCTCGCCATTTCACCTCGCCATTCCTGTCTATGACCTCGCCGCCGCGCGCCACTTCTACGGCGACGTGTTTGGTCTCTCGGAAGGCCGCTCCAGCGAGCAATGGGTTGATTTCGACTTCTACGGCCATCAGTTGGTCATCCACGAGCACCCGAAAACCACCTCTCAGGAATCCGTGCATTCCAATGCAGTGGACGGCCACGACGTGCCGGTCCCGCATTTCGGCATCATCTTGCATTGGGCAGAATGGGAGGCGCTGGCGGAGCGTCTGCGCACCCGCGAAACAAAGTTCGTGATCGAACCCTACATCCGCTTTCAGGGCCAGGTGGGCGAGCAGGCCACCATGTTTCTCTTCGATCCGTGCGGCAACGCGCTGGAATTCAAGGCGTTCAAAGACATGAGCCAGCTTTTCGCCAAGTAATCGGTTGCGAGGTAGCGGTCAGCGCGCCGGGTGTTCCAGGGCATCGATGACGCAACGGCGAAACAGATCCAGCAGCGGCGTGTCCCGCTGCAGGTACTTGCTCACCAGCACGATTTCGCGAAAGAACGTCATCTCGCTCAGGTCGATGATCCGCACGTCCTCGGCGTGCTCCAGCCATAACCCGGCCATGGGCACCAGCGACACGCCGAGCCCGGCGCGGACCATCTTGACGATAGCGTCCAGTTCGTCGAGCTCCAGGGTTTGCCGCACCTCAAGTTTGCGCTCGCGCAGGAACTGCGTGACCCGGCGGCCGCCAAACGAGCGCTGATCGTAGCGAATGAAGGGATGGTCGCTGAGGATCTGCCGAGGGTCGTCGCCCTGCATGCCGGATGGCGTGATCAGCACGAAAGGTTCTTTGGCGATGACCTCGGCGTGCAGCTCTTTAGGCAGGGAGAAGGGCGGCTTGATCATGATCGCCAGGTCGAGCTCGCCGGCGTCCACTTGACTGAGCAGGTTCAGCGACACCCCCGGCACCAGGCTGGCTTCGATGAACGGCGCTTTGCTGCGCAGCAACACCAGGGCTTGCGGCAGAATGCCGGTCTGCGCCGTGCTAATGGCACCGATGCGCAGCGCGCCGCGGAAATCATTGGCGCTGTCGGGGCTGCCCATGCGCCCGAACAACTGCAGTATTTCGTCGGCCAGTGCCACGGCGCGTTGTCCGGCAGCGTTGAGGGTAGCTGCGCGGCCGGTGCGATCAAAGAGGGCGACGCCCAAGGTATCCTCGAGGTTCTTGATTTGCGCGCTGACCGCCGATTGCGTCAGCCCGACCTCGCGCCCGGCCGCTGCAAAGGTGCCTCGACGCGCGACGCAGACGAAGGTTTTCAACTCTCTGATCATCGGCAGGTCCTGGCAGGAAATTCAAATCGGGCAGGGCGCACCCACAGGCGGCCGGCAGCGGATAGTAACCAGTGCCGTCGACAAATAAAAATGCCGCCTCAAGGGCGGCATTTTTTTAAGCGGGACGCTTAACGATAGCGTTCCAGCCAGTGCGCGTAGGGCGCAGGCAGGGTCCACGAGGCTTTGTCGACGCCCAGTTCTTTGGCGGCGAAATAAGCCCAATGCGGATCCGCCAAATGAGCACGGCCGATCGACACCAGGTCCAGCTGACCGTTCTGCACGGCGGCCTGAGCCAGTTTCGGATCGCCAAAACCCCACGCCGAGGTCACCGGGATATCGGCTTCACGGCGTACGCGTTCGGCGATCGGGCCCATGAAGGCCGGGCCCCATGGGATGTTGGTTTCCGGGATGGTGAAACCGACGCTGACGCTCAGCAGATCAAGACCGCCGGCCTTGAAGCGCCGCGCCAGTTCGATGGATTCGGTGAGGGTCTGCTCGTCACGGCCGTCGTACTCGATCACACCGAAGCGCGCGGTCAGCGGCAGGTTTTCCGGCCAGACTTCACGCACGGCGGCGAGGGTTTCCAGCAGGAAGCGGCTACGGTTGTCGAAGCTGCCACCATAGGCATCGGTGCGCTGGTTGGAGTGTTCGGAGAAGAAACTCTGGCCCAGGTAACCGTGGGCGAAGTGCAGTTCGATCCACTCAAAGCCGACTTCCCGGGCACGGCGTGCAGCGTCGACGAAGTCCTGCTTGACCCGGGCGATGTCGTCCAGGGTCATTTCCTGAGGGACTTTCGGCAGGTTGGCGCCGAAGGCGATGGCCGAGGGCGCGATGGTCTGCCAGCCACGGGCATCATCGGCGGCCATGTGGTCGTCACCTTCCCATGGACGGTTGGCGCTGGCCTTGCGACCGGCGTGGGCGATCTGGATGCCCGGAACCGAGCCGGCTGCCTTGATCGCCTGCACGGCAGGAATGAACGCCTTGGCGTGTTCGTCGCTCCAGATGCCGGCGCAACCCGGGGTGATGCGGCCTTCAGGGGAGACGGCAGTGGCTTCGACGACCACCAGGCCCGCACCACCGCGGGCCATGCTCGCGAGGTGAACGTGGTGCCACTCGTTGATGACGCCGTCGTCCGCCGTGTACTGGCACATTGGAGGGATGGCAATGCGGTTACGCAGGGTTACGTCCTTCAGCGTGAAGGGTTCGAACAATGCAGACATGGAAATAACTCCTGATGATTGAATTCGCTTGTTCGATAGTATTCGAAATATGGCGAAGAATGAAACCCCTCGCTATGATGCGCGGCATGCGCGCCTTCAAACATCCGTTACCGACCGAACTCACACTTGAGCGTTTGCTTTACGCATTAAGTGACCCCGTACGCCTCGAAATCGTTCGCTGTCTTTCCTCGGTGGCCGAGGCCACATGCGGCGAGCTCGACGGCGGTCGACCGAAGTCCAGCATGTCCCATCACTTCCGGGTCTTGCGCGACGCCGGCCTGGTGCACACGCGCAACGTCGGCACCACGCACATGAATTCCCTGCGCACCGATGAGCTGGATATCCGCTTCCCGGGGTTACTGCGGTGCATTCTGTCTCAGGATTGAGCCTCGCAATTGCCGATGGACGGGGGAGAGTGGCCCGCGCAACGAAAATGGCCCGATCACAGGATCGGGCCATTTTTTTGCGTGACGCGCGATGCTTAGACGGCGCCGACGATCTTCGCAGCCGGTTGGGTACGACGACCCATTGCACCGGCACCGGCTGCCACCAGGGCAGAAACCACGAGAGTGGTCAGCAGGATCCAGGCGGCGCGGGAAATGTTTTTCGCCGCGACGTCAGCCGCTTCACGGGCTTTCTGTTCGGCCTGGGCTTTCAGCTCCTGATATTTGGCATATGCCTGGCGGTAGCTGGCCTGGGCCTGATCAACGATCTGGTTGGCTTCGGCGTCCGTCTTGTTGCCACGGGCCTTGATCAGGTTGACGAAGGCCTGACGGTCAGCCGCATCCCACGCCTGATCGCCCTTGGCTTTCAGACGGTCGAGCAAGCCGCTCAGTTGCTCATCAGCCTGTTGCGGAGATTCAGCGCTGCGCTGCGCGGTGTTTTTAGCGTCTTGCTGGGTGGTGGCGACGTCCTGCTTGACCTGGTTAGGGTCCAGCTCAGGCTTGCCGGTCTGACGCATGGCTTGTTCGATTTCACCCTGGATATCGTCCAGATTGAAGTCGATGCCCTGGGCACGCAGTTGCTCCTGAATCTTGCCGCCAACGGCCGGGGCCACTTGCGCGATGCCGTTGCCCACCGCCGACAGGCCGCTGCCCGCCAGGTTCAGGCCGCCGCGCACGACGCCGGTCACGGCGCTGGACACCAGGTAAACGCTGATCAGGGACACACTGGCCCAGACCAGAATACCGTGGAAGGCGCCCTCACGATGGGCCAGCCGGCCGGCGGCCCAGCCCCCAACGAACAGGGAAATGACCATACTCACACCCAGCCAGATGCCGGTGCCTTTGCCCATGCCCGCCAGCGGGTCGGCTTCCTGCAGCGGGTCAATGCTGGCGCTGCCGATGGCGGTGCCCAGCAAGCTGAGCATCAGCGAGACCACGAGCGCGAGAACCACACCGGCCAGAATGGCGCCCCAGGAAATACGTTTGAGCAAAGGGGCAACAGCAGTGCCTCGGTAGACGGGATCGTCGTAGCCAGCGGGTGTTACTCGGTCATCGCGAATCATGGCGGCAGTTCCTTTAGTCATTGACTGAACGCAAGAATCCTTGCACTTACTTCAATGACCTTCGCGCTTTTTAATTAGTTTTATACGGGCGAAAAATAAAATGATGGCAAAATGCCTAAATTTTAAAAATGCTGAAGATTCAAAGGTCTGCAAGCAGATTAAATTGGAATCAACGCTATTCCCAGTCGCGATATGGCGTCACCCCGGACGCTGTCCTTAGCTACCTTCTATACCACCGTACTTATTTTTTCCGAGACAGCCTGATGAATACCCTTACCGCCGATGACCGCACTCAGGTCACTCGCGAAGCCACCGTTGAATACTGGAAACACATCATCCCGATCGTGCAGATCGCGTTCGCGATACACGTGCTGCTGCTGGGGTTGTTCCTGATCGTGGATCTGCCCGTGATGTGGGTCACCAACGCGGCGAGCGTCATGGCCTACATCGCGTGTCTGCTGGCAATCAAGCGCCGGCTGTATCGATGCGCCGGCATGCTCATCTGCATCGAAATCATCGCCCACGCCGCCATCGCCACCTGGAGGCTCGGCTGGGACAGCAACTTCCACCTCTATGTGTTCTGTATTGTCCCGATCATCGCCTTCGGCTTTCATTCATCACCGGTGCGCCGCGGCTGCCTGAGCGCTGCGGTGCTTATCGTCACCGTGAGCGGGTACCTCATGCGCAACAAAGTGCCCGTCGTCAGCATCAGCGAAAACGTCCAGGACCTGTTCGGTGCGGCCAACGCGCTGACCGCGACGGCGTTGTTGCTGCACGCCACGGCATTGTCGGTGCGCTTCAACCTGTCGATGCACATGAACCTTTACCACTCCGCCCACCGCGACAGCCTGACCAACCTCTATACCCGGCGGCGCGTGCTGCAGCGCCTGCGCCAGTTGGGCGGCGGGCGACGCGAGATCCCTACGGCGTTGGTGCTGATTGACATTGATCATTTCAAACAGATCAACGACCAGCACGGCCACGACATGGGCGACGTGGTGTTGCAGCAGGTGGCCGACGTCATCGCCGGGTGCGTGCGTACCACCGACATCGCCGCGCGCTGGGGCGGCGAAGAGTTTCTGGTGCTGATGCCCAACACCACCTTCGAAGAAGCCCGGCTGATCGCCGAGCGGATACTCATGCGCATCAACGAGCAAGCCGGCGAGATCAGGCAGGTGAGCCTGACCCTGACGGCGACCCTTGCGGTGGCCATTCTCAAGGATGGCGAGGCCTTCCGGGATGCGCTGAACCGGGCGGATCAGCGCTTGTATGAAGGCAAGCAGGAGGGGCGCAATCGGGTCATGCTCGCGGAGTAAGTCCGGTGCGACAATGAATAATGGCGGCAGGACCAGCTTCCGCCAGGAAGAGGGCGTTGCGGGCGCCATCGATTTGCGCAGTGACCACCTACGCCTTCCCGGTTAAAGCCGTCCTGCCAGTCCGCGCTCGGCCTTCCGCAAGGCGCCAGCGTGCGCCGGGTGGTCCGATACATCGATAAACACATTCACAACCAACGCTGACTCGTGGACTATAGGCGCCATTTGGCGCGCTCCGCATGGGGCCGGCGCTCGTAGTTTCAGGATCCTGTGAATGAACATCAAGATTGACGCGCTGATCGCCCGCAAGATCGGCTTCGCCTCCCACCAGAATGCCGTACCTCTTGTCCGCGAATTGAGCCTCTGGAACCAGGAAGAAACCACCCTCGAAGACCTGGTGCTGACGCTGAGCACCGACCCGGATTTCGTAGAAAGCCGAAGCTGGAACATTGACCGTATCCACCCCGGTGATCGCCTCAGTATTTCGGATCGCGACATCAAGCTGAACGCCGCTTACCTGTCCGGCCTGACGGAAAGCCTTCACGCCGACGTGGTGATGCGCGTGTCCCAGGGCGAGAACGTCCTCGTCGAACAGCGCGTCCCCACCGAGCTGCTTGCCCGGACCGAATGGGGCGGCTTGAGCGCCATGCCGGAACTGCTCGCCGCGTTTTGCATGCCCAATGACCCTGCGGTAGACCGGGTGCTCAAGGCCGCTTCACAGGTCCTGCGCCGGGCCGGCAAGAAAGATGGCATCGACGGCTACGAAAGCAAATCCCGCACGCGCACCTGGGAGCTGGCTTCGGCCATCTGGTCGGCGGTGTGCAGCTTTCAACTGAGCTATGCGTTGCCACCGGCGAGCTTCGAGCAGCAAGGCCAGAAGATCAGGCCGCCGAGCGTGGTGCTGGAAAACGGCGTGGCGACCTGTCTCGATACCGCGCTGCTGTTTGCGGCCGCGCTGGAGCAGGCCGGACTCAATGCCCTGCTGGTCATGACCAAGGGGCACGCATTCGCCGGCGTCTGGTTGCAGCCTCAGGAGTTTTCCCAGTTGCTGACCGATGAAGCGTCGGCCGTGCGCAAACGTCTCGATCTGAAAGAAATGCTGGTGTTCGAGACAACCTTGGCGACCCAGATGCCTGCGCCGAGTTTTTCCCGGGCGGTGGCCGCCGCTGAACGGGAGCTCGACGATGAGCAGTTCATCATGGCCATCGATGTGCATCGCGCGCGGATGCAGAAAATTCGCCCGATGGCGCTGGTGTCAGCCGTCGGTGCAGTCGATGGGATGGACGCAGCACCGCCCGTGGCGGAAGGGCTGGAGGAAGCGCCGTCGCTGCCGGGCTTCGATGTCGAGATCGATGAAGACGCCGAGGGCCCTGCGGGAAAGCTAACGCTTTGGCAACGCAAGCTGCTCGACCTGACCACGCGCAACCGTCTGCTGCACCTGCCGGACAGCGCCAAGGGTGTGCGTCTGCTGTGCCCTGATCCGGCGGCCCTTGAAGACCTGCTCTCCAGCGGCCAGCGCATCCGCGTGGTGGCCGTCCCTGATCTGAAAAGCAGCGGCCGCGATGAGGCCCTGTATGAACAGCAGAACAACGAAAGTCTGGTCGACGAAGTGGCCCGTCAGGCACTGGCACGCGGCGAAGTCCTTGCCAGTCTGGAGAAGGTCAAGCTGGAAGCCACCCTGATCGACCTGTTCCGCAAGGCCCGCAGCGATCTGGAGGAAGGCGGCGCCAATACGCTGTTCCTGGCCATCGGCTTCCTGAAATGGAAGAAAAGCGCCGACGACCCGAAAACCTACTCAGCCCCGCTGGTTTTGCTGCCGGTGAAACTCGAGCGCAAAAGCGCCATGTCCGGGGTCACGCTGAGCCTCCTCGACGAGGAGCCGCGTTTCAACCTGACCTTGCTTGAATTGCTGCGCCACGATTTCGAACTGGTGATTCCCGGGCTGGACGGTGAGCTGCCCAGCGATGGCAGCGGCATTGATGTGGCCGGCATCTGGAACACGGTGCGCCGGGCTGTGCGCGATATTCCCGGTTTTGAGGTGAGCACCGAACTGGTGCTGGGCACCTTTTCGTTCGCCAAATACCTGATGTGGAAAGACCTGAACGCCAACGCGGCGCAGCTGTTGCAGAGCCCCTTGGTCAAGCATCTGCTGGACCCGGACGCTGTAGGAGAAGGCTTTGCCAGTTCGGCCGAATTCCCCCGGCCCGAGCGCCTGGATGCGACCGTCACGCCTGCGCAGCTGTTCGCTCCGTTGCCGGCTGACTCTTCGCAAGTGGCGGCGGTCGTGGCATCGGCCAATACCCACAGCTTTGTCATGGACGGCCCGCCCGGCACCGGCAAATCCCAGACCATCGCCAACATGATCGCCCACAACCTGGCCCTCGGCCGGCGTGTGCTGTTCGTGGCCGAGAAACGCGCCGCCCTTGACGTGGTGTTTCGTCGCCTGGCGGAAAAGGGCCTTGGCGAGTTCTGTCTGGAGCTGCATTCCAGCAAGGCGTCCAAGGTTGAAGTGCTCAAGCAGCTGGACCGCGCCTGGGACGTGAGTGAAGCGTTGAGCGCCGAGGAATGGGAGCGGGAAGCCGCGCGCCTGCAGACCCTGCGCTCACGGCTCAATCAGTTGGTCGATGTGCTTCACCGACGTTGGGATAACGGCTTGACCCTGCACCAGTCGATCGGTCGGGTGGTGCGCGACCACAGTGCGCAGACGCCAAGGCTGGCCTGGGAAACCGGCACGCAACACAATGGAACCGAGTACGCCGGCTTGCTGGATCTCGCCCGTCGCCTTGGCCTCAATGGCACTGCCGCTCGCGAGTTGTCCGGCGCGTTTGGCGCTCTCGCGCAGACGCAATGGTCGAACGCCTGGCAGGCTCAAATCGCCAGCGTTGCCCGCGAGGTGCCCCAGGCCCTTGATGAGTTGGATGCGGCGAGCGAACGGCTGCTGGCACTGACTCACGTGCCGTTGCCCGTGGCTGAGGTGGATCAGGTCCGGCAGCTCAATGAGCTGATCGCCCTGACCCTTGAAACCCATGGCCTGAACCTGTCATTTGCCTTTGCCCCCGATGCTGCCGCACGTATCGAAGCGGCCCGGCGCAGTTGCCAGTTGCTCGAGAGCTATCGGGAGCTCGAAGAAACCCTGTCACTGGATTACGCCGATGAGGCGTGCCGTCGTGTGCCGGTCGCGCAGTTGCGCAATGAGTGGCAGGAAGCTGAGGGCAAGTTCTGGTTCCTGGGGACACTCGCCAAGAAAAAGGTCGCGAAGAAACTCGCCTCCCTCGGGGGCGCGGCGGGCCTGCCGGACACCGTCGGCGACCTCGCCATTTTTGAGCGCCTCCAGGCTCAGCTCGTGGAACTGGACAGGTTGGCCAGCGACATGCAATCGATCCCTGGCTGGCAGGGCCTGAAGAGCGACCCGGTGCGCACGCTGCAGGCCGTGGCACTGGCCGAGCATTTGCGCAAAACGCTGATCGGGTTGGCCGAATCCCCCGAACACCTGGTTGCCTTGCGCGGCGCCGTTGCACGTCTGGTGATCGACGCGAATGACATGTTGGCGTCGAATGGACCACTCGCTTCCGCCTGCTCGACCTTGCAACAGGCGTCGTCCCGCGTTGAGGCGGCCACGGGGTTGTTCACCGGGCTGGCGCGCACAAGTACTGAAGTGCCCCCGAGCGTGGCGACACTTAGGGCGACGTCACTCGCCATCCAGCAGCAGGAAGAACAGCTCAAGGCGTGGTGCGACTGGTGCCGGGTGCGCGAACAGGCGGCGCAAGCAGGCCTTGCCCGTCTGGCCGAGGCGCTGGAAATCGGCAGCCTGTTGCCGTCTGCCACCGAGCAGACCTTCGTCACGGCCTATGCCCATTGGTTCGCGACCCAAGGCATCGACGGCGAACCGTTGCTGCGTAATTTCGTCACGGCCGAGCACATGAGCGACATCAGCACCTTCGTGCGCCTGGACGACGAACTGGCGAAGCTGACGGTGCGCTATATCCGCGCCAGACTCTGCGGCCTGATTCCGTCCAAGAACGACATCCCCAAAAGCAGCGGCTTTGCGATTCTCAAGCATGAGTTGCAGAAGTCTCGGCGACACAAACCGGTCCGGCAGCTGGCGATCGAGATGGGCGATGCACTGAATTGCCTGGCCCCTTGCATGCTCATGAGCCCGTTGTCGATTGCGCAGTTTCTGCCCGCCGATCAGCCGCCGTTCGATCTGGTGATCTTCGACGAGGCGTCGCAAATCGCGCCGTGGGACGCCATCGGTTCGATTGCCCGGGGCAAGCAGGTGATCATCGCCGGTGACCCTCGGCAGATGCCGCCGACCAACTTCTTTAACCGTGGCCCGAATGCCGGCGACGACGACACCGCCGAAGACATGGAAAGCATCCTCGACGAATGCCTGGGGGCAGGGGTGCCGAGCCACAGTCTGAGCTGGCACTACCGCAGTCGCCATGAAAGCCTGATTGCCTTCTCCAACCACCGGTACTACGACAGCAACCTGATCACTTTCCCGGCGGCGGAAACCCGCGCCAGTGCGGTCGAGTGGCGCAAGGTCGAGGGCGTGTATGCGAAAGGCAAGGGGCGTTACAACGAGGCCGAAGCCCAGGCCATCGTCGATGAAACCGTCAAGCGCCTCACCGACCCTGCGTTCGTGGCGGCGGGGTATTCCATCGGCATCATCACACTCAACTCGGATCAGCAGAAGCTGATCAACGACCTGCTGGACGCGGCCCGCAAGCAATACCCGCAGATCGAGCCGTTCTTCCAGGACACCCAGACCGAGCCGGTGGTGGTCAAGAATCTGGAAACGGTCCAGGGCGACGAGCGCGACCTGATCATGCTCGGCATCGGCTACGGCCCCACTGAACCGGGTGCGCCGGTGATGTCGATGAACTTCGGGCCGCTCAACAAGGACGGCGGCTGGCGTCGGCTCAACGTCGCCATCACCCGTTCGCGGCGGGAAATGCTGGTGTTCACCTCGTTCGAGCCGTCGATGATCGACCTCAACCGCACCAATGCGCGGGCCGTGCGCGATCTGAAGCACTTCATCGAATTTGCCCAGCGTGGGCCGAAGGCGCTGGCCGAGGCGGTCCAAGGCTCGGCGGGCGGTTATGACTCGCCGTTTGAAGAAGCCGTTGCCGACGGACTGAGGCGTCTGGGCTGGCAGGTCGTTCCGCAGATCGGCGTGTCACGGTTCCGCATCGATCTGGGCATCGTTCACCCGGATCGCCCCGGCGATTACCTTGCGGGTGTCGAGTGCGACGGTGCCACGTATCACAGCGCGGCCACTGCCCGGGACCGGGACAAAGTCCGCGGGGCGATTCTCACCGGTCTGGGCTGGAATCTGCTGAGACTGTGGTCCACCGACTGGTGGGTGGATAAGGAAGGGGCTCTGCAAAAGCTGCACGCTGCGCTGAACGATTTGCTGGATCAATCACGACGGGACGTCGCTGTCGAACAGGGCGTTGAGGAGCAACTGATCGTGGGCAGCTGACCCGTCCGACGCGAAAAATGACAATGGCTCGCGGTTGTCGTCATTTGCCTCTTTACTGCGGGTTCATACGTTGTACAGAAACGTCCTTTCCACTCAGTGCACTGCAGAGGTTAATGAGATGAAAATCGATTTTACGGGCCGTCACGTTCTGGTCACCGGTTCAACCAGCGGCATCGGCTTCGCTGCAGCCAAGGGCTTTCTTGAAGCCGGTGGACACGTGGTAATCAACGGGCGAAGCCAGGGCAGTGTCGACGCGGCGTTGCAGCGGCTGGGCCCGTTGGCAGAGAACGCCACCGGTTTTGCCGGCGATCTAAGCGAGGAGGGCGCCTGTCAGCAGCTGCTGGCGCACCATCCTGACTTCGACGTCGTCATCAACAACATGGGCATCTTCAACCCTCAGGACTTCTTCGAGATCCCCGACAGCGAATGGCAGCGGTTCTTCGACACCAACGTGATGTCCGGCGTGCGCATCTCCCGGGCCTACGCGCCCGGAATGGTAGAGCGCAAATGGGGGCGGATCGTGTTCATCTCGTCGGAGTCGGCGATCAACATTCCGTCAGACATGATCCATTACGGCTTCAGCAAAACCGCGCAACTGGCGATCTCCCGAGGCCTGGCCAAGCGCCTGGCCGGCACCGGCGTGACGGTGAACTCGGTCCTGCCCGGGCCGACGCTGTCAGAAGGCGTCGCCGAGATGCTCAAGCCTGAAGTAGAGAGCTCCGGAAAAAGTCTGGAGCAAGTGGCGGCGGATTTCGTCGTGGCCCATCGCGGTTCCTCGATCATCCGGCGCGCCTCCCATGTAGACGAAATCGCCAACATGATTATCTACGTCAGCTCCGAGCAGGCGTCGTCCACCACCGGCGCAGCGCTGCGGGTGGATGGCGGGGTGGTTGACAGTATTTTTTGATGGGGGATGACCCTGAGATCGTTCGGCCTGAACCGTGCCAGTGGGACCGGCTTCAGCCGGGAAGAGGCCATTGAAATCACCCGCATATTTGCAGCGTGGCGCCTGACGCTTTCCCGGCTAAAGCCGGTCCCACAGTCGAGTTCACGCTCAACCTCACTGACCTCACGCGGTTTCGTAGGACCGGCTTTAGCCGGGAAGAGGCCAGTGAAATCACCCGCATTTTTGCGGTGTGGCGCCTGACGCTTTCCCGGCTAAAGCCGGTCCCACAGTCGAGTTCACGCTC